>JAYGHB010000013.1:0-89836 GCA_034931985.1 Halotia wernerae UHCC 0503 | reverse complement strand
TACACGATGGCGTAAATAAACCACCCATTCCAAATCAATGAAAAGCTTATGCTGTATTAATTTTTAATTTTTAATTTTTAATTTTTAATTCCGCCTTGCGGTACTAGGCTGTACATTATGGCCAATCTCACCCTTACTATTCCCCAAAGCTTCAAAGTTAGTCAAGAGCAGTTTCAAGAACTTGCCCAAGTTAACCGTGATTTAAGGCTAGAAAAAACTGCTTCAGGAGAGTTAATTGTTATGCCTCCTACTGGTAGCGATACAGGCAATCGCAACTTGGATATTGAAGGGCAACTCTGGCTCTGGAATCGTCAAACCAAGCTAGGTAAGGCATTTAACTCATCTACAGGGTTTCATTTACCCAATGGAGCCAATCGCTCACCTGATGCTGCTTGGGTGAAATTAGAACGATGGCAAATTCTTACACCCCAAGAGCGAGAAGGCTTTGCTCCTATTTGTCCTGACTTGGTTGTAGAACTGAGATCACCCTCAGACAATATCGAGACGCTACGGGCAAAAATGCGGGAATATATGGAAAATGGCGCTCATTTGGGATGGTTAATTGACCGGAAAAGCCGAAAGGTTGAGGTATACAGGCTAGGTCAAGATGTAGAAATATTAAAAAATCCCACTACTTTATCAGGAGAAGATGTACTACCAGGATTTGTTTTAGACTTAACAGAGGTTTGGTGATTTTCCTAACGAGTTAGAGCTACTCTAATGAAATTAAACCGTATTACTAGTACAACACGGCGGAAATAAACCTACCATCTAAAGCAGACAAAAAGCCTACGGTCTAAGACTTCTTTCTTTTGCCTTTTGACTTTTGACTTTTGCCTTCTTGCACTAGTAATCCTCAGCGAATGAATGGACAGCCCTGCATTCGTAATCTTCGCCTTACTGTTTGTCGGGTAATTGAGTTACTAGCCACATATCCCCATCGAGAAGAACTTTATCAATTTGAGTAAAGCTGTCAGTTAGATAGTGTTAGCCTGTGAACTGGATAATGCCGACATTACCAGAGTGAAGCAGTAAGTAAATATCAGCGATCGCGCCGTCAGTAATTCGGATTCGGATTGAAAGGTTAGGCGCTCAAGCATTTACTGATTTGTTGCTGAGAGTGATCGGTGAGTGTGAACAAGAGCTACAAGAAGGTGCAGCAGTGACAGTTGAGCCAAGCCGAATTCGTATTCGTCGTCTCTGCCGTTGCTGCCTAATGTCTAACAACGACAACCCGCTACGCGTCTACGCTCACTGTTAAAATACCAATTGACTAGCAGCGATCGCTGCGGCTTGTGTCTTCGTCATCCGCATTCTTCACACCCATGACCACAACTACTGACTTTCTCAGTCATCTTAACCCCAGCCAACGTCAAGCCGTCGAACATTACTGTGGCCCGTTGCTAGTTGTTGCTGGCGCAGGTTCTGGTAAAACACGAGCTTTGACTTATCGCATTGCTAATTTGATTCTCAAACACCGTGTTGATCCAGAAAATATCCTAGCGGTTACGTTTACTAACAAAGCCGCACGGGAAATGAAAGAACGGATTCAGAAGTTGTTTGCCGAACAGTTGGCTATGAAAGAACATGGTCAACGTTTCGATTTGTTGACAGAATACCAACAAATGCAACTGCGATCGCAAGTTTACAAAACTACCATCAAAAATTTGTGGTGTGGCACTTTCCACAGTCTTTTTTCCCGCATCCTTCGTTTTGATATCGAAAAATACACAGACGAAAAAGGGCGACAATGGAATCGTAATTTTTCGATCTTTGACGAGTCAGATGTTCTAACTGTAATGAAAGATATCGTCAACAAACAATTAAATTTAGACGATAAAAAATTTGATGCCCGTTCTGTGCGCTACGCCATCAGCAACGCTAAAAACCAAGGCTTTTCACCCCAAGAATTTGAGCGCGAACAACCTAATTATCGCGGACGGGTTATTTCCCAAGTCTACAGTTGCTATCAAGATAGGCTAGCAGAAAACAATGCTCTCGATTTTGATGATCTCATTCTCATTCCTACCAAATTATTTCAGCAAAACAAAAAAGTATTGTCTTACTGGCATCGCAAATTTTGTCATATTCTCGTTGATGAATACCAAGATACTAACCGTACTCAGTATGATTTGATTCGTTTGTTAGTTACAAATGGTGAAGACAAAAAAAGTGAGTGGGAATGGCAAAATCGCTCAGTTTTCGTCGTTGGTGATGCAGATCAGTCTATCTACAGTTTTCGGATGGCAGACTTTACCATCTTGCTGGAATTTCAAAATGATTTTGGTGATGCTTTGCCTGATGAAGACACTCGTTCGATGGTGAAGTTAGAAGAAAATTATCGTTCTTGTGAAAACATTCTCCAAGCAGCCAACGAACTAATTGAAAATAACACCCAACGAATTGATAAAGTCCTCAAACCTACACGGGGAGTCGGTGAGCAAATTTATTGTCACAAAGCTGATAATGAACTAGAAGAAGCTGATTTTGTGATTAATCAAATTCAGACTTTAGAACACCAAAATCCTGAGTTGGATTGGGGCAATTTTGCCATACTTTATCGTACCAACGCCCAATCTCGGCCTTTTGAAGAATTATTGGTAAGAAATCAAATTCCTTATACAGTCGTAGGAGGAATGAAGTTTTACGATCGCAAAGAAATTAAAGATGTCATCGCTTATTTAAGAGCGATCGCAAATCCATCTGATACTGTTAGTTTATTACGAGTAATCAACACTCCCCGGCGAGGAATTGGCAGAACCACTATTGATGCTTTAGTAAATGCTTCTCAGCAATTAGGGACAACTTTGTGGGAAATACTTAGTGACGAAACATCAGTTAATACACTTGCTGGACGGGCAACAAAAGCTGTAAATAGCTTTGCTCAAATGATTAGTCGTTGGCAAGAACAAATCACTACGGTTCCAGTAACTGAGGTTTTGCAAGGAATACTAGAAGATTCTGGTTACGTCCAAGACTTGATGAATCAAGGCACAGATGAAGCTACAGATCGGGTACAAAACGTTCAGGAACTTTATAACGCCGCCCTGCAATTTCAAGAAGAAAACGAAGAGATTTCCTTACGAGATTTTCTCAGTAGTGCCGCCCTCAGTTCTGATTTAGATAACTTGAAGGAAGGACAAACCGCAGTATCTTTAATGACTTTGCACTCTTCCAAAGGTTTGGAATTTCCCGTGATCTTTTTGGTGGGTTTAGAACAGGGGTTATTTCCCGGCTATCGTTCGCTGAGTGATCCCGCATCTTTAGAAGAAGAACGCCGCCTGTGTTACGTAGGGATAACTCGCGCTCAAGAACGGTTATACTTGTCCTTTGCTCGTGAACGCCGTTTGTATGGTTCTCGTGAACCCGCTATACGATCGCAATTTCTAGATGAATTGCCCGAAGAATTATTAGCTACGCAACGCAAGAGTTATCAAACTTATACAAAAAGTGCTTCAGCAAATCGTGGTCAAAAACAGACAAAACAAAATTGGCAAGTAGGCGATCGTGTCTTACATAAAACATTTGGCATCGGTGAAATAACTCATGTTTTTGGAGAAGGTAATAAAGTTTCTGTGGCTATTAAATTCTCCAGCTTGGGGCAAAAAATCATTGACCCCAGAGTAGCGCAGTTACAAAAAGTGGATTAATTAGACAAGCAATAACATGAAAACGTAAAATTATTGTAGTGCGGGCATCTTGATAGAATGACTAATAGCTATTCGACATAGCTATTAGCCATTAGTAAAAGTCTAGTCTATAATCCCTCTGATTGCTCAGTAGCGATCGCGCTGACTTGAGTAGTCTTAAGCAATGTTGCTTGTAACATTGGAGTACGGGAAATAGAGTTATTTGCCAGTGTAAACAGCGGATTTGACAAAACCCCTGCTATGGTAGTGGCAATTAAAGTCGTTACCAGCCCCATTTGCAGAGGTCTCATCCCAGGTAAATCCCAACGTACTTCGGGATAATTTTTCACCACATCGGACATTTCTTGGGGTTCTTTTACTACCATCATCTTGACTACGCGGATGTAGTAGTAGATAGAGACGACACTGGTAACTAAGCCCAGCAAAACTAACCAGTAAAGACCAGCTTGCCAACCAGCCCAGAACAAGTAAATCTTGCCGAAAAATCCAGCTAGTGGCGGAATACCACCTAAGGACAGTAAAGAGATACTCAAACCCAATGTCAATAGTGGGTCTTTTTGGTATAAACCAGAGTATTCAGCTATCTGGTCGGTTCCTGTCCGCAGAGAGAACAGAATTATGCAGGTAAAGCCGCATAGGTTCATGAACAGGTAGACCAGCAAGTAAAATATCATACTGGCATAACCCGCCTGAGTACCAGCAATCATCCCAATCATCACAAACCCAGCTTGAGCAATGGATGAATAAGCTAACATCCGTTTCATGCTGGTTTGGGCGAGAGCGACCACGTTCCCCAAAATCATACTGAGAACAGCAAGGGCTGTGAAAACAAATCTCCACTCCTCAGCCACCAGAGGGAAGGCTGTTGTCAGTAAGCGGATAGCTAAGGCAAACCCAGCGGCTTTGGAACCGACAGATAAAAAGGCAATCACTGGGGTAGGAGCGCCTTCGTAAACGTCTGGTGTCCATTGGTGGAAAGGTGCAGCAGAAATTTTAAAGCCAATACCTGCAATTACAAACACCAGAGCAATTACTAAACCTAGCGATTGACCAACATTAGCATTGGCGATGCCATTGGCGATCGCTCCTAGTTCGGTCTCTCCACCTGATAGACCATACAGTAGTGATACACCGTACAAAAATATTGCTGTACTGGAAGCTCCAATTAGCAGGTATTTCAGCGCCGCTTCATTGGAACGGGGGTCACGCTTGGTATAACCTGTCAGCAAATAAGAGGAAATACTCAGGGTTTCTAGGGAGATGAAAATCATCACTAACTCACTAGCCCCGGACAAAAACATCCCTCCTAAGGTAGCAGTCAGCAAAATAGCGATGAATTCGGCTAAAGCAGTACCACTCTGCTCAATGTAGCGAATTGACATCAATATAGTGACAATGGCAGACAAAGCTATAATACCGCGAAAAACGATACTGAGGTCATCACCATTAAAACTACCGGTAAAGGAAATGGGATTAGTTGCATCCCACTGAAAATATAGGGCGACAATCGCAGCAAGTAAACCTGCGATCGCTAGATATGCAATCCAGCGTGAAGATGTGCGCCCTAAAATCAAATCAACAATCAAAACCCCTAAGAAGGTGATAATTACAATCCCCTCTGGCAGAATCGTTCCAGCATTTAACTGGGATGCAAGATTAGCAAAATCCATGAGATATATAGGTTTTGGCGATTAGACATTAAGGCTAGCTGAGTTTATTCTATCTATTGTTATCAGCCAAAGTTGCATTGACCTTTTTATCTTATGGTACGACTCGCCCATTGCTGAAAGCTTTTTCTAGGAAGCGGAGTAGCTTTTCTTCACATCGGGTTCTATCCAAACCATCAGATTAAATTATGTTGAAGTGTTGCGTTGATATTTTGGTAATTCGTTAATTTTGTCAAAAATGGGCTTTTCTTAGGCTTTTGTGTTGGAAGAATATCTTTGAACCACAAAGACACAGAGACAGGATTTTAACAAATAAGCAGCCCAGTTATCTCCTGAACTGCTAGCTTTTGGGATTAATTTTAATTGGTAAATGATCTTAAGGCTTAATAGTCTCGTGAGTATCCACCACTATTTTTCCCCCAGTTGCCACCGCCAGAGCGACTGCTTTTCTCCTCCCGTGGTCTAGCTTTATTAACTTTCATTACACGCCCCATCCATTCGGCACCATCTAGAGCCTCAATGGCAGCATCTTCTGCGGCTGATGATTCCATTTCTACGAAACCAAAGCCTCGTGCGCGTCCCGTTTCCCTATCTGTGGGTAGTTGAACGCGCTTTACAGTGCCGTAATCAGAAAATACTTTAGTGAGGTCGTCTTGTGTGACGCTGTAGGATAGGTTCCCTACGTAGATTGACATGAAACTCTCCAGAATCCATTGATGCAGAGATGTTCATCGGTCGAGCCGTTTGCAATTATTACTAACAACAAGATTCGTACCGCCGAAGTCACTTCTCCAAAATTATGCTAGCACAATTTCTATCTAGCAAAATCTGAATATCTACCTTGATCTAAATGTGTGATTAGATGCATTGTGGTTCATTATGGTTACTATTTTGTTAGTTTATTATTCAATCAATAAATCAGGTTTGCATAGCAAATTATTCTGGATCAATTCCCCAATTACCCAGCGAATCGCTTCACGTTTTAATCATGTGTATTCATGCCAATTATTTAATTCAATTGCTTTTAATTATTGGCAAATTCGAGTATAACTAATCCTGAATTAATACTCGCCACAGTTCAGTATTTCAGCATTTTTTTCTGTGAGTAACCAAGTAGCTGGCCATTGCAAAGGAAGAAAGCGAAACGGACTGTAACAGCAGTTTGGAATCCGTTCACTAAAATTATTGAGCCATTAACAGGCTTGGCTGTGCTGCCCACTCCCTAAAATCGCATTTTTGCGATAAAATTTCTAGTATGCGTAACCATTACCCAGACAATGCCAGAAACACGGATTATTTTCTTTCAGGATGATAGAGGAGAAGTTCCGGTCTTAAAGTGGCTAAACAAATTACTCAAACAAGATCGTAAGGGATATGCGAACTGCATCGCCAGAATTGAGCAATTAGCTGAGTATGGTTTTGAATTAAGACGACCCGCCGTAGATTTTCTGCGCGATGGTATTTATGAACTAAGAGCCAAGCACGTCAAAGTACAGTATAGAATTATATATTTTTTTCATAGTCAAAACGTAGTGATTTTAGCTCATGCCATCATTAAAGAGGATAACCAAGTTCCAGATCGAGAAATTGATTTAGCATTAACATACAAAAATTTATTCATACTCAACTCAGAAGTTCATACTTATATCGAACCAGAGGAAGAAATAGATGAAGAAAACTAATGATGCACTGAAAATCATTAAAAGAATGATGAAGTCAGATCCAGAATTACAAGAGATGGTTAGAGAATCATCAATAAATGCTCAAGTATCTCAAATCATCTACGATGCACGCAAACAAGAGGGACTAACCCAGCAACAACTAGCCGCAAAAGTCGGTACTACCCAGTCAGTCATTGCTCGATTGGAAGATGCTGACTATGAGGGACATTCTTTGTCTATGTTGGCTCGGATTGCAGCAGCTTTAAATCAAAAAGTAGAAATTAAAATGTCACCTCTTCAGTGAAGTTGCTTAAAACCCAACAAATCAGGTTTGCACAGCAAAATCTTCTGGATCAATTCCCCAATTTACCCAGCGAATTGCTTCACGCGCTGACTTCATTTCAGGCGGAACTCGCAGGACATGAATAAATTTTGTGCTGGGACAAGTCATTTTGAATAAATAAATTGACTCCTCATCAACCTCTGCATCTATTTTTAATAATGTGTATTCATGCCAATTATTTAATTCAATTGCTTTTAATTCTTGGCAAATTCGAGCATAACCAATACCCTGAATTAATATTCGACGCAGTTCAGCATTTTTTCTGTAAGTAACCAACTAGTACAGGATGGCATAAATAAACCACCCATTCTAAATCAATGAAAAGCTTACGCTGTATTCATTTTTAATTTTTAATTTTTAATTTTTAATTCCGCCTTGCGGTACTAGCTGGCCATTGTTGTGGTTGTATTTTACCGTACTTTTCAGGTAAGGTTACACCGTGATAAGAGTACAGGCTGTACCCATCAGTAAATTCAATAGCAGGTTTGCCTTCTGCATGGAGGCGATTTTGGTGATCAAAGCGTAAATGAAGCGGGCGATCGCAGACAATACAAATATCATCATAGGCAAATAACCAGCCGCATTCTTGAATTAGAGATTGAAATACTTTCCATTCCTGTTCAGGATGAATAAGCTTAAGAACAGAAATACAAAAATCAAACCCCGTCATCCAATTACCGTGAGTTTCAGGTTTAAAGCACTCATCAAGCTGAAGTTCAATCCACCAGGAATAACTCTCTAGTTGATTGTTTACTTGGGTACTAAATTTTTCAGATAAATTATTGAATATTTCACGATTAAATGGATCATCTGTTACATAATAAAAACAGTTATTTAATTGCGTCTTTACTCCCCTGCCAAACTGTTGACTTAGTTTACTTGAAAGTTCTTGAAAAAAATGAGCCGAGAATAAACTCCCTAAACCATTTGGTTCATTGAGATAACTATCTATAAATTCAGGGGATAGTCGTTTTAACATCCAGTTGCAAGCTGCATAAGGACTATCACAAAAAATAATTTCAGGCTGCTCATAGTCAATTGCGACATAAGCAGCCTTTACTACCTCTGCTGCTTTTTCCCTATCAATTCGCTCAGTCGAAAGCGCGATCGCTCGCCATTTTTCCCGATAAACTGGAATCAAAGCCTCCTGCTCAGGCGTAAGCTTCTCAATCAGCGACATATCGCCAACCTTCAGGCTGATATTCCCGCTGAATTTTCACTATCCAATGACCTTGGGGAATAGCAATATCTTGATGTTCTTCATGAACAAGCAACGCACTTGATGAAAATATACGTAGGTAGAAAGTGCCATTTTGCTCAGATAATTCTGCTTCCCCCTCAGAAATACGATGTTTATGCCCCGTAACTTCGCCTTCTGCCAAAATTAAATGATGTATCTTTTGTCCTGTAACTTCTTGCACAGGTAGTAATATCACATCACCTTGACGAATTACTGGCATAGTTTAGCCTCCCAAAAATAGGTATAAACCTCACTTCGCTTTTGTTCTCAAGTCTGATTTAATTTTGGCACAATCTCTTGGGGAGATGGGGAAATGGAAAGATGCGGAACAGAGGAATTTAGAATTGTTCATTTCCTTGACTTTTCAAGCATAGACCGTATCCCTCCATTACACTTCAGGAGTATTTTGAAAACTGTAGTCGCCAATTTGCCTGAGATAAGTTAAAGATTGAAATAGCTGGAAATTCACAATCCAGTATTCCTCTGTTCTATCCTCTAGGAAGGACTGCGCCCAAAGTCAGGGCGGATTTTCCCCCTAACAGGTAGTTTGTGTGAGGATTAAATCACAACCTAAGCGTGACTAAAAAGGATGAAGGATGAAAAAACAGAGCCAAGCCCCAAGACAGGGTGAACAATTTCCTAATTGATCCCAGCCTGCGGCCAGCCCCCCAAAGGGCATCTTCGTACTTCTGACTTCACCCTTTAGTTGACGTTTTATCTTGACATTTCGCCGAAATTACCTCAATTTGACTGTTTAGCTGAGCAGCTACTCCTTTTATTGAAATTTCCATGTCAACTCTCGTCATCGTCGAATCTCCGACTAAAGCTCGTACCATTCGCAACTACCTGCCAAAAGGCTATCGGGTAGAGGCGTCTATGGGTCATGTGCGTGACCTACCCCAGTCGGCTAGTGAAATTCCCGCTGCTGTCAAAGCAGAAAAATGGGCGCAGCTGGGGGTAAATGTGGATGCCGACTTTGAACCGGTGTATGTTGTCCCCAAAGACAAAAAGAAGATTGTCACCCAGCTCAAAGATGCGCTCAAAGATGTAGATGAATTGATCCTAGCAACGGACGAAGATCGGGAAGGTGAAAGCATTAGTTGGCATTTATACCAGTTGCTGAAACCGAAAGTCCCAACAAAGCGGATGGTGTTTCATGAAATTACCCAAGATGCCATCAAAAAAGCTTTGAAAAACTGCCGTAATATCGATGAGCAGCTAGTTCGCGCCCAAGAAACACGACGGATTTTGGATCGATTAGTTGGCTATACTTTGTCTCCCTTATTGTGGAAAAAAATCGCCTGGGGATTATCTGCTGGACGAGTGCAATCTGTAGCTGTACGACTTTTAGTTAACAAAGAACGTCAGCGCCGCGCCTTCCATGAAGGAACATACTGGGATTTGAAAGCTTATTTAGAGCAAGAAAAAAGTCCCTTTACCTCACAGTTAGTGACCCTAGCAGGCACAAAAGTCGCAACTGGTAGCGATTTCGATGCCGCAACTGGTCAAATAGTGGCTGGTCGCAATGTCGTGTTGCTTTCAGAGGAAGATGCAGTGGCCCTCAAGGAACGCCTAACTGGTAAACCCTGGAGTGTCAAAGATGTAGAAGAACGTCCAGTGACGCGCAAACCCGCGCCACCATTTACTACCTCGACGCTGCAACAAGAATCTAACCGAAAACTGCGCCTCTCAGCTAGAGACACAATGCGGATCGCCCAAAATTTGTACGAGCAAGGGTATATTACCTATATGCGTACAGATTCTGTACATTTATCAGATCAGGCGATCGCAGCTGCTCGTAGCTGTGTAGAACAACTGTATGGCAAAAATTATCTTAGCCCCCAACCGAGACAGTACACTACCAAATCAAAAGGCGCACAAGAAGCACACGAAGCCATTCGTCCAGCAGGTAGCAGCTTCCGTACCCCCCAAGAAACTGGTTTGGGCGGTCGAGAATTTGCCGTCTATGACTTGATTTGGAAGCGTACCGTCGCCTGTCAAATGGCTGACTCTCGCCAAACCCAAATTAGCGTGCAGTTGCAAGTTGAAGATGCAGGTTTTCGTTCTTCGGGTAAGCGTATTGACTTTCCGGGATACTTACGCGCTTACGTTGAAGGTTCAGATGACCCAGAAGCGGCATTAGAAGACCAAGAAGTCATATTGCCTAGCATGAAAGTAGGCGATCGCCCTAATTGTAAAGACATAGAAGCCGTTGGTCACGAAACTCAACCACCAGCTCGGTACACCGAAGCTACTTTAGTAAAAACTTTAGAAAGCGAAGGTATCGGTCGTCCTAGCACCTACGCCAGCATCATCGGCACAATTATCGATAAGGGTTATGCCCAATTGGTGAGTAATGCCCTCATTCCCACTTTCACCGCCTTTGCTGTTACCGATTTGCTAGAAAAACATTTCCCTGATGTTGTAGATCCCAGTTTCACCTCCAAAATGGAGCAAACCCTAGATGATATTGCCGACGGTGAAGTTGAGTGGTTACCATACTTACGTAAATTTTATCTGGGAGACAAAGGTTTAGAAACCCTAGTCAGAGAACAAGAAAGTCAAATTGATGCCACTAAAGCTAGAACCGTAGAACTGGAAAATTTAGAAGCTAAAGTCAGAATTGGTAAATATGGCCCTTATATCGAAGTTACAAATGGTGACGGTGTAATCACCGCTTCTATTCCCAAAGACCTCACGCCAGCAGACCTTGACCCCAAACAAGTAGAAGTACTGCTAAAGCAAAAAACCACAGGGCCTGACCAGGTAGGTCGCCATCCAGAAACAGGCGAACCAATTTATGTGAAAATTGGCGCTTATGGGCCTTATGTGCAGTTGGGTGATAAATCCGACGAAAACCCCAAACCTAAACAAGCTTCCCTGCCTAAAGGTGTCACACCAGAAAACGTCACCTTGGATATGGCTGTTGGTTTGTTGGCACTACCCCGGACATTAGGAGTTCATCCAGCTACTGGCAACAAAATCCAAACAAGTTTAGGGCGCTTTGGCCCTTATGTTGTTCATGACCAAGGTAAGGAAGGAAAAGATTATCGTTCCTTGAAAGCTAGTGATAATGTCCTGACAGTTTCTCTAGAACGGGCATTGGAATTATTATCCGAACCCAAAAAAGGACGTAACTCTACTAATAGCAAGTCAAAAGCTGCTTTACGAGAGTTAGGCGCACATCCTGAAGACGGTACACCAATAAACATCTACGATGGCCCCTATGGCCCTTACATCAAGCATGAAAAAACAAATGTCAGTATTCCAGAAGGTCAGTCGGTAGAAGAGGTAACGCTATCTACGGCCTTACAATTGTTGGCGACTAAAACATCGACAACAAAATCCACTCGCAAAACGAGTAAATCCACAAGTTCTAGATCCAAGTCAACTACTAAGTCATCAACATCTACTTCTAGAAAAAAGAGTACACAAGGTTAGCAAGAATGGAAGGCAACAGGCAACAAAGCTTCGGGTTTATGTCATAATCCTGCTTCCCCTGCTCCCCTACTTCTTTTAGTCAAGAGGCAAGAGGAAGAGTATTTTGACTCTTGACTCTTGATTCAAAATACCCTTCCTTTTGAAGATGCGGTCTTATAGGCTGCTCATGTGATACTCTAAAAAGTAAGGGAGATCACAACACCAAATTTTAGAAGTAGCTCATGCCTAAAATAAGGGTAGTGTGTATTATCCCAATTGCAAGCTAGAGGTGCAAAAGCGCGCCAGTTGTTGCGTAACTGTTAATCAAGATTTGAGTTAGTATCTCAGGAGCGCTCAGTTCAATGGATTATATAGAAAAGGTACTGGAAAAGCTGAAGGAATTGGCACGTAAGCTGATTGAGTCCCTGTTAGGGCCAGAGGCTGAGCCGGAACCGGAACTAATTCCGATTCCTGTGAATGAGCGTTCACGTCGTCGCTAATAGCCTAAAGGTACTGAGCTTGACGTTGCAACCTTTAAGCATTTTGGTGCTGCATGGGCCAAACTTGAATTTGCTAGGACAGCGAGAACCAGGAATTTATGGTTCTCTAACTCTAGCTGAAATTAATCGCCTGTTAGAAGCAGCAGCACTAAAGTTACAGGCGAAAATTTTTCCTTTGCAGTCAAATCATGAAGGGGTTTTAGTAGATACCATTCATGGAGCAGTAGGAAAATATCAGGGAATTTTGATCAACCCTGGGGCTTACACTCATACTAGTGTGGCATTGCGGGATGCGATCGCCGCTGTTAATCTGCCCACAGTAGAAGTTCATCTCAGCAACATTTACCGCCGAGAGGAATTTCGCCATCATTCTTACATAGCTCCAGTAGCAATTGGGCAAATTAGTGGCTTTGGTTCCCAAAGTTATCTCTTGGGTTTACAAGCATTGGTACATCATTTAAGCAAGGATGAAGTATAAAGGCTAAAGGCTGATGAAAATCTGACTCTAGTCAGATTTCATTCTTATTTGATGGAAGACGCTACGCGAACACATTTGATCCTTGATGTATGCGCCACTCACTTGTAAGTCGGTTTAGAGGTACTTTACTGGGAATATCACTGGGGCAAACTTTAGCACAGCGTGATCAACAACAGCCTCAAGTTTGTACCGATGTGGGCAAAATTGCTGTACTCGGCGCTGAAAGTTTGATTGCACTGGGTAAATTAGATTTAGATGATTGGCTAGAACGTCAGTTAAAAAAATCTCCTCATTTAGATGCACCTGATCTTGTTTCATCACAAGTTATACTTGCCGCAATCCCAGTGGCACTTTTTTTTCACGAAAATAAAATTAAACTACGACAAAATTTGTTACATCTGTTAAAAATCTGGGAAGATGACCCCATTGTTCGGGATGTAACTCTAGCATTAGGGTATGCGATCGCTCAATTCCTTGTCGAACAACTCGAACCCCGAACCCTCATCCCCCAAACAATTGCTTTTATTGGAGAAACAGAGACTTCAGTACCACAACAATTATTAAAAGTTCATGATTTGTTAAAGCAAGGAGCTGGGTTAGGAAAGGTGCAAGCCGAATTGAATAGAGAAGCAGAATGGAGTCATGGTATTGGTATGGCCTTTTACTGCTTTCTCAGTACCTCAGAAGACTTTCGGCTGACAGTTTTACGAGCTATTGGTAATAGCGATATCCAAAAACAAGATTCTTGGTCTTTACGCTCACAAACTATAGCTGCAATGACTGGAGCTTTATCAGGAGCTTATAACAGTATTGTGGGTATTCCTGTTAAGTGGCAAGTTTGGCTCTCACCAGGGGGAGAAATGACCAGCTTTTCCCAAATGTTAGAATTGGCTGATGCACTTGTGGCTGTGTGGTCAGGAGTGTATGGTCTAGACCCAAATGCCAATAAAATTCAGGAGGAAGAAAGTATCATGTCTGATGAACAGGCTACCCTTTGTGTCTATGCGGCTCCTCGCGTCATCCGGTCGCGTTAATGGTATTTTTATCATTCAACAGTGCAGGTGTGAAACACTTTCTATCACGAATCCAGCCAGCCACCATCAAACATCATAATTTTTTACACTACAATTTAATTTCACATCACCCCTTAACCACTTCCCATCCCTGAGGTTCCTAATCATGTCCACCACCGCTTGGGCTTTTCTTAGGATTGTCTTGTTTTGAGCCATCAAAGTAAGCAGCCAGAGGTAATGAAAACGCAGCGATTTCTACAGTCTTTGACCCAGCAATTGTCTCACTGGCGGCGATGGTATAAAGCACTACGCCGAAAAAGTCAGTTGCTTGTCAAGGTGAGAAGTCAAAGTAGTAAAAGTCGCCGCCAGAGATTTTTTAAAAGTGTCATTAGCGATATACTCCTGTATTTAATCAAAATAACTGCCAACAACGAACACCGAAAACGAAAAATAGTACTCGGTTCAATGGCAAAATCGGTCAAACAACGGCGTGGAATTAATACAGTAATTTTAGATTGGGTTCATCAAAAGCGTTTCTCTGTTGTCTTGGCGATCGCAGTATTATCTTTAACAGGTGTTATCGGACATAAGCTATATAATCAGCCACAACTGCAAGTAGATACTCTAGCACCACAGACGATTAGAGCGCCTTACACTGCTACCATCGAAGATCAGCGAGAAACTGAAGCCCAGCGCAAAGTCGTCAGTAGAAGTTCTATCCCAGTGTTGACCTTCGATATCCAAATAACTGAAAAAATTGACCAAAATTTGCAACAACTTCTGGAGGAGGGTAATGAAATTCGGGCTGCTGCTGGGTCTTTTCCTTTTTTTGACACTTCAGTTTTGTCTATACCTACCCAGCATTATCTACGCTCTTGTTCGGTTTCCGAATGGCAAGCACTGCTGTTAGCTATAGAAAATACTAGCAAACAAAAGTCAAAATCGTTACTCTCAACGTACAACAGTAGAGGCTCACAGGCAAATTCTCCTCAATCAAGCCTCACCACTCCCTACTCTCCATTACCCACTCAAAAAATTGACTTTACTCAAGCAGTAGCAGAACTAGAAGCTTACCGTGTTAAGACCTCAGAGCAAAACTTGTCCTCACTCATTGCTCAAATTTCCCAATCGCGCGGAGCATACGCCCAAGCAAGTGTCCAACTTCTACAACTAGAGACTAACGACTCAGATACAGTATATAACGGCACTGTTATCTTGGACTTGTCAGATGACGAATGGGCAAAAACACAAAAAGGAATTCGCCAAAGTGCAGAACGGATTCTTGCCCAAGGCATTCCATCCGGATTACTGCCAAGTATTTTACAGAACGCAGTCAGCCTACAAGTACAAACATTTGTACCAAAAAATGCCGAACCTTTGGCAACAAAACTGTTATTAGCTGTATTACAACCGAATCTGAAAAAAGATGAAGAACAAACCAAACAACAAGCACAACAGGCTGCTGCTGGGGTGACACCCGTAATGATAGAAGTGCGCCAAGGTCAAGTGATTGTTGCTAAAGGAAAGAATATTACTGCATGGCACTTTGAGGTATTAGAGCATTATCAACTGATTCGTCGGGAGAATAACTGGCTGGGGTTAGGAAAGTTAGCAGGAGTAGTTACGGTCGCGATTGGCATTTATGTCTGGGTAGAAAGGCGGATTAAGTATCAATTGCGGCAACGCGATCGCCTGCTGGTATTGTTACTTACCCTGAGTACGCCTGGGGTATTAGCACTAGGAATTCCTTATACAACTTGGAGCGCTGTTGGTTTGTTGTTAGGGAGTTTCTACGGGCCTACTTTAGGTGTGACAGTTGTAGGACTGCTGTTACTAATGCTATGCATGAACTCGGAAATCAGTATGATTGCGCTTTTGGCTGGTGCGACTGGGGGAATATTAGGCAGTTGCATTGCTCAAAAACTGCGATCGCGTGAAGAGTTGGCATTGTTAGGTCTGGCCATAGCTTTAACTCAGGGCATTATTTACCTGATTGCTAAGTTTTTAATCGGTGCAGTATTTAGCGCAGGCTGGTATGTCGTCCTTCAAGAAACAGGGTTCTTTGCTTTATCTGGCTTAGTCTGGAGTATTGTAGCACTGGGCTTGAGTCCTTATCTAGAAAAACTGTTTGATTTAGTAACGCCTATTCGGTTAGCCGAACTAGCGAATCCTAATCGCCCTTTATTAAAAAGACTTGCGACTGAAACCCCTGGAACCTTTCAACATACCTTGTTTGTGTCTACACTTGCCGAAGCTGCTGCTAAAAAATTAGGGTGTAATGTGGAATTAGTCAGGGCTGGAACCCTTTATCACGATATTGGTAAAATGCACGACCCCCTTGGTTTTATTGAAAATCAAATGGGGGGGCTGAATAAACACGAAACAGAGATTAACGACCCTTGGAAGAGTGCAGCAATTATCAAAAAGCACGTCACTGAAGGGTTAGTGATGGCACGGAAACAACTTTTACCTACAGCGATCCAAGCTTTTATTCCCGAACATCAGGGAACAATGCTGATTGCTTATTTTTATCACCAGGCACAGCAAATGGCTGAAGCGGATGCCAGCCTCGTAGTAGATGAAGCTGAGTTTCGCTACGATGGCCCAATTCCCCAATCACGGGAGACCGGAATTGTGATGTTAGCAGACTCTTGTGAAGCAGCACTGCGATCGCTCAAAGATGCTACACCCGAACAAGCCTTATCAATGCTTAATAATATTCTCCGTGCTAGATGGAAAGATGATCAAATGATCGATTCAGGACTGACACGAGAAGAAATGTCACAAATTGCCCAAATCTTTGTAGATGTTTGGCAGCAATTCCATCACAAACGCATTGCTTACCCCAAGTTAAAAGCGAGCAATGAATTGGCTTAGGGTTAATACTGAAAACTTGTTTTACAGAAGACTCTATTTTCTGGTAAGAGCTTTCTCAGAAAATTAATATTTTATTAAATAAAATTCACTAAATCTTTATAATTTTTCGGAGCTAATCTATCTACCCTAGTGCTGTATAAATTAGCTCGTAGCGTATTTGACCTTTAGAAAACTAGATTTGAGATTGTGAAGTTTAAGTAAAAATACTTGCAAGAAATTGTGTTTTTTCCTTCTTTATCTAAATATATATAGTTAAAAGCTTTCTGGGTAAAACATAACAGGTTAAATTCCCAAGTTAATTAAAGATTAGAGCTACTGGAAATAAAGACAAAAAATCACTAACTCCATCCTCCAACGTTGACTCCATCCTCCAACGTTGGATATGGGTATATTTTACGCTGCAACTTCACCAGATGAATTTGCTTGTATTGTGAACGATTAAAACAAAAATTGTGGGAAAGAAATGTAAATGATACAGAAAACTATTGTACGCAGGCAATACTACATCTTAGGAATGAAGATAAACATAACCAATTACGAAGATGCTACACACGAAGTAATCAACTGGGCTAAGACAGGAAAGTCGGGCTATGTATGTTTAGCTAATGTACATATGGTAATGGAAGCTTACGACTCTTCTGAATTCCGTCAACTTGTAAATGCAGCAAATCTAGTAACCCCAGATGGGAAACCATTGAGTTGGGGTTTACAAGCATTGGGAGCTATCAGTCAGCAACAGATTTGTGGCAGAGAAATTACGCTACATATATGCAAAGCAGCAGCATTAAGCAAAATCTCAGTGGGTTTCTATGGTAGTAGTAGACAAGTTGTAACAGCTTTGGTAATAAAGATGAAACAGTACTACCCAGATCTAGACATCGCCTATGCTTACTCACCTCCTTATCGTTCTCTTACTCCAGAAGAGAACGACACAGTTATCCAAAATATTAAGTCTTCAGGAGTCCGAATTCTTTTTGTAGGATTGGGATGTCCTAAACAAGAGCGTTGGATGGCTAAACACACGAGCCATATCCCCGCAGTTATGTTGGGGATAGGAGCGGCATTTGATGTTCTGGCTGGAGCTAAACCCCAGGTTCCTTGTTGGATGCAGAAATTAGGTTTAGAATGGCTTTTTCGGCTATGTTTGGAACCTCGGCGGCTATGGCACAGAAATTTTAGGCATAGTCCTAGGTTCATAATCTTTTTTGCTCTACAAATTATTGAATTAATAACATTATTTGTATGCATCACTTCTCCAAGTTTACAGATGAAGGAGCAAGAGTTATTTATAGACTTAATTCACTTAGAAAAAAGTATTGAGGATACAAAACAGCAATTGAGACTTTTAAAAAGTAAAATAAGCCATAAACCTAAAATTGATTTAAAATCTTTAAATTATTCAGCAAAAACTTTTTTTCTGATACAAATCTACTAAAAAATTGCGACTAACTCGTTATTACTTCTGGTGTCAATATGTCATTTTCCCAACAAGTTGCAAAAAAAACTCAGCGTCAACAACATGCCTTTACAGTAGATGTTGAGGATTGGTATCATGGTGCAGCCGATGAAGAAATGAAAGTCTCTGCTGAACGCCGACTACATTATGGTTTAGGTAGTTTATTAGAGTTTCTGGCAGAATATGAAATCAGAGGAACTTTCTTCTGGTTAGGTCAGGCAGCTTTAGATAGTCCACACCTTGTCAAGGAAGTAGCCAAGGCAGGTCATGAAATTGGCTGTCATGGTTGGTTCCATGAGTTTGTATATAAAATGTCTCCTCAAAGATTCAAAAGCGACACCCAACGCACTCAAGAATTGCTAGCAGACTTGACAGGAAAACCCGTAGTTGCCTATCGCGCACCTTATTTCTCGATTACCCGCAGTTCACTTTGGGCACTAGAGATTCTTGCCGAACTCGGATTTCGATATGACTCTAGTATTTTTCCAGTCCGTAACTGGCGCTATGGTATAGCAGATTTCAATACTCAACCACAACAGATTAATACCCCATCTGGATCAATCTACGAAATTCCCCTTTCAATTCGGCAAGTTCTAGGACAAAATATACCTATGGGTGGAGGTGCTTATTTCCGCCTATACCCCTATATGCTAACAAGAAATAATTTTCTGACGGCAGAACGTGAAGGTCGTCCTGTAGTATTTTATATTCATCCTTGGGAATTAGATCCAGATCACCCACCCATATCACTTCGATGGAAAGAGCGTCTCACTCATAACATTAGTCTTCGTTCGACAAAACCAAAGCTACAGCAACTGTTGCAGGAGTTTTCATTTACATCCTTGGGTGAGATTTTAGACAATCAATTTCTTAAGCAGGATAAGATTTCTGGCGTTGCATAAATACTGGATAATCATTATAAACACGGGTATTACAGATATCTTCCTATTATTCAGCAATGTCTATGAGGAACTTAGGGCATGTTGCTGCAAATCTTTCAGATTACAGACTTCCAAGGCTCTAGCATGGGTGGCTGATAAAACGACGGGTGGAGCCACGCCAGCATCAAGGGCTTCTTGCCAACGAGCCGCACACAAACACCAGCGATCGCCTGCTTGCAATCCTGGAAAATTAAATTGCGGCACTGGTGTGCTGAGGTCGTTTCCCTGCAATTTGGTAAACTCCAGAAATTCTGCTGTCAACTGGGCACAAACAACGTGCATCCCAAAATCTTGACCACCTGTATTACAAAATCCGTCGCGGTAATATCCAGTTGTGGGAGAAGTGCAGCAAATTTCCAGATTTGTGCCTAGGACGTTTTTAGCATCTGCCATCTTCAATTCCTTGTTGTTGGGGTGGGTTGAACTGCTGTACTGCTGCTAGAGTCTATTTTGCCGTAGTCTAGTTTAACTATCCGGTCTGCTAGATGAAAATAGCGATCGTCGTGGCTGATTGCTAGTACTGTTTTGCCCCGATTCTTCAATTCTGGCAACAGTTGAGTGTAGAATATTTTCTTGAATACTGGGTCTTGGTCGGCTGCCCACTCATCAAATAGATAAATTGGTCGGTCTTCTAAATAAGCTGTGAGCAACGCCAAGCGTTTACGTTGTCCTTGAGAAAGAGCAGTAGTAGAAAGTTTACCATTTTCAACTTTGACTTTATGGTCTAGCTGGAGTTGGTGCAAATAATATTGCGCTTGCATATCCAAGTTGGTATTCTCTGGGTTTACAAGTTCCCTAAATAAATAGAAGTCGGAAAATACCACCGAAAAATGCTGACGATACCATTCTCGGTTTTGTTCATTAATTAACTTTCCATCTAATAATATTTCGCCATTTTCAGGGATGTAGAGACCAGTAATCAGTTTAGCTAGGGTAGATTTACCACTGCCGTTACCACCAACGATGAATACTAGTTCTTGAGGATAAACTGTCAAATCAATTGGCCCAAGAATAAAGCTGTTTTCTTCTTGGTCTGTGTAGTAAGTGTGGGTAACACTCTTTAATTGTAAGCTGTGCCAAGCAGAGTTAAAAGCAGGTGGCACAGTCGATAATTCAGATCGACTAGCTAGAGATAAACCCAGCGATTCTATTTTTTGCAACGCTACGTTGGCCTTACTAATTTGAGGCAGATTACTGACGATGTTATCCATCGGCAACATTAAGTAAGTAAAAGTCAAGATGTAGCCTGAAAGAGTTGCAGAACTGATAGTAAGTAATTTTGGCAGTGCGAACAATAAAAAACCAATCGCGAAAAAAAACAGCAATTTCCCCCAGCTAGTAGTTGTAGCAAATAAAGTTAGACCGTCAACATTGTGACGACGGAACCTGAGAGCTGTTGATTGCAGGTTTTTTGATAAAAAATCTTGACGGCGTTGATAGTTGAGCTTGAGTTCTTTGACTCCTTCTGTGATAGTACGAAAATGTTTAAACAGTAAATCTTGATCATCACGAGCCAGGGCAAGCAGTTTTCCACCTCTATTCAATAGCCACTGACAACTGCCTATTCCTATCACTATTAAACAGCAAAGTATCAGCAGGACTAACCAAGATAGCCAGGTTATATATACCAAACAACCCAAGACCATTGCCAGATCAATACAAAGAAAAGGAATCACATACACAGCATTCGCTACTGCTTGTACATCTTCGGTGAGTGTGGCTAATAGTCGGGAATTTCCTAGTTGTTCTAAATGACTTAACTCAGAAGCAAGTATTTGGCGACTCAAGCCCATCCGTAATTGCAAAATAGCATTCTGAGATAGGTGAACCAGCATTACTTGTGAAATAATGCTAGTAATAAGTGCAATAATTACTAACCCTAAAAAAGCCCAAGCTATAGATGTCAAGGGTGAAGTGTTACTGCGAGTTGCCGCGCTGCTGATTAAAGCGATTAGTCCCGCACTACTACCGCCACTCAAGAAGCCAGTGATGATCGCGATCGCCACCATCGCCCAAGAAGAACGTAGGAGAAAATAAATTAGACTCATAATGAATAACTGGCAATTTATGGCATTTTTAAATAAAAGTATATTTTGATAAATGAACTAAGTTGCTATATACTTAAATCTCCAAAAGTGTACTTTTTTTTTGGTGTATATTCAATAATACTTTTTCCTGGCTATTCTTAACAAGTTTTAACTTGACCAAAGAAATAGTTTAGCAATACTTTTTGATGGTATAGCATGGGAACAAGATAAACAATGATTAGTCCATCGAAAATATAGGGTAAAAGATTTACTTAAAACTCTCAGATGGCAATTATTAATGTATTTTTGTCCATACTCTGCCTAGCGGCTGTCTTATTTTACTGCTACGGGATTTATGCCGCGATCGCTTTCTTGAATCGTCCCCGTCTTTTCAATCCGAAGTTCCATCCGCCTGTTAGCATTCTCAAGCCGATTTGCGGACTAGATAGGGATGCTTATACAAACCTCGCCTCATTTTGCCAGCAAGATTATCTAGAGTACCAAGTTATTTTTGCTGTGCGCGATCGCCAAGACCCCAGCATAGAAGTTGTACAGCAAATTATCCGAGGGTTTCCCCATTTAGATCTTAACTTAGTAGTGAGCGATCGCATCATTGGAGCCAACTTAAAAGTAAGTAATTTATCCAATGCTGTAAGTATCGCTAAACATGAAATTTTAGTGATAGCTGATAGTGATATCCAAGTTGAAAAAGATTATCTACTCAGAGTAATCCAACCTCTGCAAGATGACAAAGTTGGAGTTGTAACATGTTTGTATCGTTCTTCAGCCCCAGGATGGGTAGCAACCTTAGAAGCAATCAAGACTGCGACTGACTTTCATGCAGGTGTTTTAGTCAGCAATCATCTAGAAGGGATAAAATTTGCTTTCGGTTCCACGATTGTAATTCGCAAACAAGTACTAGAAAAGATCGGTGAATTTGAGGCAATAGCTGATTATTTAGCAGATGACTTCATGCTCGGCTACTTACCAGCCCAAGCAGGTTACAAAGTTGTGCTATCTGACTATGTAGTTAAACATATTTTAGCTACCAGCAGCCTGACTGATGCCATCCAGCGTCAAATTCGTTGGGCGCGTTGTATTCGCGTTTCTCGCCCTTGGGGTTACTTGGCACTACTTTTTACCTATGGTACAGTTACCAGCTTGCTGCTATTGATGTCTACAGGAGGTTCAATATTAGGATGGAGTGGGTTAATTATTACTTGGATCATGCGATTGATAATGGGTTGGGTAGTCGCAATCAAAGTTCTCCGCGACCAAGTATCCCAAAAATTTTTGTGGGTCATCCCTATCAGTGATTTAATTCAATTTGCCATTTGGTGCTATGGCTTTGTAGACGGAACCATTGAGTGGCGGGGACAACGGCTGAAGTTGACTAAAGGGGGTAAGTTGGTGGCGATCACAAATTCAATAGCAAACTCCAGGAGTAAAAGTAAAATAAAAAGTATTACTTCCACTGTTGTTCAAAAATTTATACAGTTTCTAATAGGAATCCTATAATATTGAATTTTATGTTTGAACAAAAACCTGAACATTTACGGCTTTATGTTCAACAGTTAGCTACAGAAGCTATACAAAAATCAGAACCATCGGCATGGTTTGAAGTTTTATATGCCTCAGCTAACGGTGATACAGCACAAATACCTTGGGCAAAGTTAGCTCCTCACCCTTATCTGCAAGATTGGTTGAGTACTCATAAACCATTTGCTCAAGGTCAAAAGGCGCTGATAATTGGTTGTGGCTTAGGAGATGATGCAGAAGCTTTAGCAAAGCTAGGATTTGAAGTGACTGCCTTTGATATATCTCCCACAGCGATCGCTTGGTGTCAACAGCGATTTCCCGATTCGACTGTGAACTATGTAATTGCAGATTTGTTGGCAATTCCCTCACAATGGCATCTTGCCTTTGACTTTGTTTTTGAATGTCGCAATATTCAATCTTTGCCCTTGAGTGTGCGTTCTTCAGTTATTTCCTCTGTGGTCTCTGTTGTTGCTCCCAGTGGCATACTATTAGTGATTACTCGGATTCGAGAGACAGAAGCCGAACCCTCCGGTCCCCCATGGCCATTATCAAACTCTGAACTAGCACAGTTTGAAAAATTGGGATTATACCAAGTAGAGCATATTCTGCTTTTAGAGTCTGAACAAACTGATGTGAAACAAGTGCGGATTGAATATAGCAATCTGATTTGATTCCTGAATCACTCGCAGAGACAGGGGAACAGGGAACAGGGAAAGAACTTAAACCAAGGACACTTGACTATTTCTTCAACTTACATTAATGGAAACCGCAAAATCAGCAGTTAATCAGCAGTTAAGTTGATTTGCCCTGATGCAATAAAGCCTGAATATCAGATTTTAATGATGCAATCTCACTATAAAGCGCTGCAATAGATTTTGCACTTGCTAATTCTGCTTCTTCATCATCTGCATCACGACCAATAAAAAATGTTGCAATTGTCGCTGTCACATAGCCAAATACAGCAAACGCATACACTGCAAGAATCAAGCAAAGTACTCTACCTTCAGGCGTTTTGGGCGAATATTCAGAACCCATAGTCGTCATTAGCATTGCTGTCCACCACAAAGCTGTGCCGTAGTTATTCAAACCAGAACCATCGGGAGTCTCACTTTCAAACGCATACATCCCAGCGGCTCCTACCAAAGTCACAATTGCTGTCAGCGTCAGTACATAAGCAAAACCACGACGGCTAACACTCGCAGCTAAAGCCCGCATAGAACGGTTAGTACGAGTCATTACTCGCAGTAGTCTTAATCCTCGAATAGCCCTGATTGATGCAAGTGAACGCACCAAGCGAACAACCCGAAAGATCCGCAAAGCAGGAAGCACCAGCGAAAAAGCAGTCAGCCAGTTATTTTTGAGATAAGAAAGCTTACGAGGAGTAAGAGCGAATTTAACTCCAAAATCTATGATAAATACAATCCAAATCGTTATACTAACGATTTCGAGCAAAGGATTTAGTGTCCAAATCAGTTCAATAATAAATAGTGCTAGCCATGTGAATGCCAGCACTAACATCGGAATTTCTAGCCAATCTTCAAGCTGTTGCAAAATTTCGTTGCACTCTTGCTCTAAGGCTTGTTTTTCCGAAAGGTTAAGGTTCCTCATAATATTTCTAGGGGAATGGCACTAAACATTACTTTAAAAGAGATATCCCCTAAATATCATCTTCTACATCCTGCCTCGGCAAGGGTTTTGCTTTGACTTAGTGCCATTATTCTTAATAAATGTTAGTGTCTGTCGCTTATACGGTGTTACAGCACATAGCCTAAAATATTCCTAGAAAATTAATTAATTCATCTAGGCAGGAATAACTTGAGCAATTAGTGAGCGTTTATCAAGCGACTGGACTTTACCTACCTGACTAAGATCAGTTACAACTCGCTCTAGCAGTTCTCCAGCTTTTTCGCGATATTGATGTTCTCGGCCTCGTAAACGAATAGCAAACTTCACTGAGTCGCCTTTACTCAACCACTGAATCGCTTGCTCAATACGTAAGTTGTAATCAGCCGCACCCACGTTTGGACGAAGCCGAACTTCTTTGACTACAGGTCTAGCACTCTGTCCCTGACGCTTTTTCTTTTGATACTGAAGCTTGCCGTAGTTGAGAATCTTTGCGACTGGAGTGTCTTTGCTTTGGGAGACCACAACTAGGTCAAGCTCTACGCTTTGTGCTATCTGTAGAGCTTCGTATGTATCTATCAAACCACGATTGTTATTTTCATGGTCAATCAAGAAGACTTGAGGTGACTTGATTTGTGAGTTAATCAGTTGCTTTTGGACTACGATAACGGTTTCCTCTCAATTTTTCAAGACTTTGCTTGGCAAGTAATGCCAACGTAACACAATGCTAACTATGAGTGATATTCTTGGGGACAGTAACTTAATACCTTATTTCTATGTTACTCTAAACTAAGCATAGTAAACTATTTAGCAAGTGAGACGTAGCAATAAAGTTGTCCTCTGCTTAAGCTAATTTCTTGATAAGGTTGAGTGTTAATTGAAAATTAAAGCATTAGATGTCAAGGCTGGCGATCGCATCGTTGCCTACTGTAATAACAAGATGCAAGTTTGCAAAGTAAAAAGCATCTCAAGTACTGAGCAGCCCAATATTACACTTTCAGTGTTCACATCTGAGCATTATCGTGGCTGTTTAGTCTCAAGCGTGGTTCGCTTCCGAGGTGATGCATTAGTTGATTTGGCGATCGAAAAAAATCCTAATTCTGAATCTTCTGTTAATTAAAGATGACCCATGAGTTGTGCTAGTGCATAATTGTGGGCATTCATCTGGTTAATTGAGTCACTCATGGAGGCAATGTCTACAACAAGCCTGTTTGGGTTTGCATTTTTTGAATATCTAGATATATAAAATTTAAATTATTGAAGTTGCAGATGCTGCGCCTAACTGTAAGGCATAGAGGTTTGCGTAAATACCTTGTTGATTAATCAGTTCATCATGAGTACCTCGTTCGATAATTTGTCCTTGCTGAATCACTAACACTTGATCGGCTTGGGTAACTGTGCTGAGACGGTGGGCAATCACAAAGCTAGTACGATTTTTGAGTAAACGGGCGATCGCAGTTTGTACTAGTGCTTCTGTACGAGTATCAATGCTACTAGTTGCTTCATCGAGAATCAGAATTTGGGGGTTGATCAATACCGCGCGGGCAATACTAATCAGTTGTCGCTGTCCTTGACTCAGGGGCGCACCCCGTTCACCTAATTGAGTTGCGTAACCCTCTGGTAGTGAGGTTACAAACTCATGGACGTTTGCCATTTGCGCCGCCGCTTCAATATCGGCTTGGGTGGCGTGGGGACAGCCAAAGGCAATATTTTCGGCAACTGTACCGCTAAATAGAATATTATCTTGTAAGACAATGCCAATCTGACGGCGCAAACTAGCTTGAGTCACACTCCGCACATCAACACCATCAATTATGACTGCACCGCCAGAGACATCGTAGAAACGCAAAATCAAGTTAATAATTGTACTTTTTCCCGATCCAGTCGGCCCCACTAAGGCAATCATTTGTCCCGGATAGGCGTGTAAATCCACTCCTTTAAGAACTAGTTGATTTGGGTTATAGCCAAAGGTAACGTTATCGAATTTCACCTCACCTTGAATAGGAGGCATTTCAGTAGCATCGGGTGCGTCTTGAAGTTCTGACGGTTCATCCAATAGTAGAAAAATGCGTTCTAATCCAGCAAAGGCGGATTGAGCTTGGGTGTAAAACTGGCTAAGAATTTGGATGGGGCGGAAGAACTGTTGAACGTATAATAAAAAGGATGTCACCACACCAACTGTTGCTGCTCCTGTAACAGCGAGATAGCCACCATAGGCTAGTACAGCTGCGGTTGCTAGGGTGTTGAGAAAATCGATTGATGGCAAAAAAGCAGCGGTAATTGCTACTGCTTCGACGTTAGCATCACGGTTGGCAGCGTTGAGAACGTCGAACTCTGCGATGTTGAGATGTACACGATTAAATGCCTGTGCTTCTCGCACACTGCCAATGTCTTCTTCTAACTTGGCGGAAAGTTCCCCAATAGTTTGGCGGGTGACGCGAAATCTGGCTCTTGCCCAACGCGCAAATAAGCTTGTAGTTAAAATCATTAATGGCACAACTAGGTTACTCAACAACCCAAGTTGCAGGTTAATTGCCAGCATCGCAATCACAATGCCAACCAAACTCAAAGTATTACCCAACATTTGGGCGATCGTTTGTCCAAAGGCCTGATTAACGGTATTAACATCATTCAGCAGGCGGCTCATTAAATCACCAGCTTCACTGCGGTCAAAAAAGCTCAGTGGTAGACTTTGGATTTTAAGAAAAATATCTTGTCGCAATTGAGCCAGCAACCGCTGCATAATCCAACCAACTCGCAGAATTTGACTCCGGATTGCCACAATACCGAGTCCGTAGATTAGCCCTAGTAGTCCTAATAACAGTAGCAAACCCTGCAAATTTCCTTTTGCAATCAGGTGATCAATTGACCAGCCAAGTAAGAACGGCCCAATTGCTTGAGTTGACGCACCGATTGCTACTAATGTCAGGGCAATAGGAATTTCTTTGCGGTAGGGTCGCAGGTATTGTAAAAAGCGCCGCAGAGTGGAAAGTTGATGACTCGCATTTTGATCGGGTGCAACAACTGGGCTTGTACCTCTCATAACAATTTTAAATTTTAGATTTTGGATTAAAAGTTTTGGTCACAAGGCTGTTATGGGAACTTATGTTTTATCCTTTTGCTTGACTTGAGATTCCAAAATTACACCATAGAGGGGGCTTGTTTGCATCAATTCTTCATGAGTACCTTGGGCAATTAATCGTCCTTGATCAATTAGCAAAATGCGATCAGCGTTTTTGACGGTACTAATGCGTTGAGCCACAACAAAAGTTACACAGGCTTTTTGGCGCATGAGGTCATCGAGTTCAGCTTGAATTTGAGCCGCAGTTTTGGCATCTACCGCAGAAGTACTATCATCCAAAATCAGAATACTGTAATCGGTTAATAAGGTGCGGGCGATCGCAATTCGTTGTTTTTGTCCACCAGATAAACCCACGCCACGTTCACCCACAATCGTCTCATAGCCATCTGGTAGATTAACAACGAAATCATGAATTTGGGCAGTTTTTGCCACTTCAATCACTTGTTCTAAGCTAGCGTTGGGTTTGGCATAAGTTATATTCTCGCGGATAGTACCAGAGAATAGCGTGGTTTCTTGAAACACAATTCCAATATGCGTTCTAAGACTCTGGAGTGTAAAATCTCGTACATCCCGCCCGTCAATGCGAATTGCTCCCTTTGTGACATCATAAAATCGGGCAATCAAGTTCATAATCGTGCTTTTTCCAGAACCTGTCATTCCCAAAACGGCGATCAATTCCTTGGACTTTGTTTCAAAGGAAACATTTTTGAGGGCTGCGGTTGTAGCTCCAGGATAGCGAAACCAGACGTTCTCAAAGGCAATTCTGCCGCCGCAGGTTTCAAAATCAATGGCATCTGGGCGATCGCGAATTTCTACCTCTGCATCTACTACTTCATAAATCCGTTCAGCGGAGGCGGCTGCTTGGGCGATCGCTGGTGCAGCAAAGCCAATCACTAAAATCGGTTGGAGTATTAATACTAGGTAGGAGTTAAACGCTACTAGTTCACCAATGGAAAATCTATTATCAATTACCTGCGCCCCCCCGTAGGCAAAAACTGCCAATGTCACCAAATTACTCAGCAAAAAAATAAATGGAAAGGTATTACGAATGGCACGAATGGTCTTCATATTTGCCTTGACCAAGGCATCATTCATGGTAGTGTAACGCCTCTTTTCGGCTGACTCCCGCACAAAGGCTTTGACTACCCTAATTCCTACCAAATTCTCTTGCAAGACGGCGTTAAGGTCACCCAGTTGCTCTTGTACTTGCCGGAATAGTCCACTATTACGGGTGATGAATTGTGCCATTAACCATGCCGAAATCGGTACAACCGTTAGTGTAATCAGCGCTAGTTGCCAGTTCATCACCAGCAAAACCACCGCAATTACCACTAATGTCACAACTCCACCAATTACCTGAATTAAACTAGTACCTACAAATGTACGAATTTGTTCAATGTCATTAGTGACGCGGGTTAGCAGTTGAGAGGTTTGTGATTGGTCATGATAGCTGAAACTGAGATTTTGAATTTTACTGAAAATTTGGTTACGCAGTTTATAAGCAACGCCTTGAGATGCGGCTTCTGCTAAATAGCTTTGTCCAAAGTTAAATAAACCGCGAGCGATCGCTGCGACAACCAGCCAAGCAGCGCTGTAAAGTACGATTTGTAAATTTTGTTTGATAATACCCTGATCAATGCCCCACCGAAACAACTGGGGAGTCAATGCATTGGCAACTGTCAACAGCAACAAGCTGACCAAGGCTCCCAGTGAAATCCATCGGTAAGTACGCAAACTTCCTAGAACACGCTGGATTGCCTGCATTGAAGAATTTTCCTGAAGTTCTGGTTGCTGAACCAATGAATTTACTCCTGTGTTTCTGGAAAATTATCTTTGATTGTATTGCTCTTTAGTACATCTTCTGCTGGCAAGATTTATAGTATCAGTATGCTGAGGCGATCGCGACCCTTATTTTTATGTTGCGGGCAGTACCCACCCTAAGATTATTAAAACTGCTATATCTAGTCCTAAAGGATGATTTTGACAGCTTCCAGCAAATAGCTTTCTAGAAAAGTTGAGCTTAAATCTTTCTCAGGATTCATGAAAAAGATGATGATTTTTAGTTGTTGGTAATTATCTTATTTATTTGTTGAAAGGTAAAAGCTTTTTTTACTTAATATATATTTGATTTTTCAAAAAATTCAGTACACCTCATATCCATTCTTCCCTGTTCCCTGTTCCCTGTTCCCTTCTTTCTAGTTGTATATATCGCACTATAGATACGCTCTGGCATATTTAGCGTTTACAGTAACCAGTAATAGGAAGTTAAGAGAGTAAAATCTTCATGCCAGACAAGAAACGCTTGGAAGAGCAGCTAATATCACAAGAAGCTGAACGGAGGCTATCTAATCAATTAGAGGAAGCAGAACAAATCGACATTGATGTGCAAACCGATTTGTTGCAAGTACTTCAGGGACATTCTGATGGTGTTTCCGTTGCAGCCAAGGGATTGGTATTAAAAGAAAACATCCGGGTTCAAGAAATAAAACTGCAAACAGATAGTATTTCTATTAATCCTTTAAGTGCTGTTTTTGGACAAATTGAATTGAATGAGCCAGTTAATGCGATCGCTCGTGTTGTCATGACAGAAGCAGATATTAACTGTGCTTTAAATTCTGAGTTTGTTCGCAGCTTATCACAAAAATTTCAGTTAGATGTAGATGGTCAAAGCGTCAGTTTTGAACCACAAAATATCCAGTTGTTTTTACCTGGCGAACGTAAGATCGGATTTAGGGGAACAGTGTTGATCAACAAGAGTGGCAATACTCAGTTACTAGGTGCTGTGGGAATAGTTATTCCACGTACTAATTCACAATCCATCAGACTAGAAAGTATTAAATGTACTCAAGGAGAAGGTATTTCTGTAGAACTGATTGCAGCATTTATGCAGAAGATAAAAGAACTAGCAAAACTTCCCTATTTTACATGGGAAGACATAGCATTTCGTATTAAGCAAATGGAAGTACAAAAGGAAAGTTTAACAATAATTTTAGAAGCTAATATGCGGCAACTATCTGCATCAGAAATAGATTCTCTGATTAAGTGAATTAGTAATTTTCAAAGTTGCAAATCTTCTTAACACTTTGTAATATTAACAAGCTACTCTATTTACCTCTATCTATTCCCAAATTACAAATATGCAAGAGTATGATGTCGTAATTATCGGTGCAGGGCACAATGGACTAGTTTGTGCTGCTTATTTGCTTAAAGCTGGCTATAGCGTCCTGTTGCTCGAAAAGCGTTCCGTTCCAGGGGGGGCAGCAACAACTGAAGAATGTTTACCGCAAGCAGCGCCTGGATTTAAATTTAATTTATGTGCTATTGACCATGAATTTATTCACTTGGGGCCAGTTGTTGAAGAATTAGAACTAGGAAAATACGGTTTGGAATATCTGGAGTGCGATCCAGTTGTTTTTTGTCCCCATCCTGATGGAAAATATTTCTTAGGTCATAAATCGCTAGACAAGACTTGTGCAGAAATTGCCCGATATAGCGATCGCGATGCCAAAAAATACGCAGAATATACCCAATATTGGCAGCGGGCACTAGGGGCAATGATTCCTATGTTTAATGCTCCGCCCAAATCAATCATTGATATCGTCGGCAACTACGACATCACAAAAATAAAAGATTTATTTTCAGTCATCGGTTCACCAAACAAAACGCTGGACTTTGTTCGCAACATGATGACCAGCGCTGAAGACTTACTAAACGAGTGGTTTGATTCGGAATTTCTCAAAGCGCCACTGGCAAGACTGGCCTCTGAACTTGGGGCGCCACCATCACAAAAAACCATTGCTATTGGTGCAATTATGATGGCGATGCGTCATAACCCCGGTATGGCCAGACCCCGGGGTGGTACTGGTGTTCTTGTGCAAGCATTGGTGAATTTAGTTAGAAGTAAAGGCGGTGTGATTCTTACAGATCAGCATGTTGAAAAAGTTTTGATAGACGATGGCAAAGCCGTTGGTGTGCGGGTTAGTGGCGCTAAAGAATATCGTGCTAAATATGGGGTGATTTCTAATATCGATGCCAAGCGGTTATTTTTGCAAATGACTGATAAGAGTGATATCGATGCAGCAGAACCCGAATTGTGGGAAAGATTAGAACGCCGCATTGTTAACAACAACGAAACCATCCTCAAGATAGATTTGGCTTTAGACGAACCTTTGCGTTTTCCATATCACGCACATAAAGATGAATATTTAATCGGATCTATCTTGATTGCAGATTCCGTGGCTCATGTAGAACAGGCTCATAGTAAATGTACCTTAGGAGAGATACCCGATTCTGACCCATCAATGTACGTAGTAATGCCTAGCGCCCTTGACCCCACCTTAGCACCACTAGGCAAACACACTTTATGGATTGAGTTTTTTGCTCCCTATCAAATCGCAGGTGCAGAAGGCACTGGCTTGAAAGGTACTGGTTGGACAGATGAATTGAAAAACAAGGTTGCAGATAGAGTAATTGACAAATTGGCAACTTATGCGCCAAATGTGAAAACAGCTACTATCGCCCGTCGCGTAGAAAGTCCCGCTGAACTAGGAGAAAGATTAGGTGCCTACAAGGGGAATTATTACCACGTTGATATGACTTTAGATCAAATGGTATTTTTCCGCCCCTTGCCAGAATTAGCCAACTACAAAACACCAATTGAAAATTTATTTTTGACTGGCGCAGGGACTCATCCAGGTGGTTCTATTTCCGGAATGCCAGGACGCAATTGTGCCCGTGTATTTTTGCAAGCAAAACATCCTTTTGCTCAGACTTTAAAGGATGCACGGGATTCGATTAAATCAACTGTAGAGTCGGTGTTTAAAATTAATTAATTTTCATACACAGATGCAAAGAAATGGAGGTTAAGCAATGCTAGTACCCCTATGGGGAAGTTAGGCATTCTAAACAGTTAAAAAGCCAAAATTAGAAGTCTTTTGACTTTTGAACGCCAGTTGCTACCCTGCGGGTTCTCCGTTCGCGAAGAGCGTACCGTAGGGAAGGAGTCCAAGTCGGCTGTACTTCTTTTAAGTCGGGCAAAGCCGCACAACAGAGTGCCTTGAGAACCCGACGACAGTCGCCTCAAGTCGGGTATTGCTCGTCCACGGCGCTGTCTTTCCAACGCACTGGCTCCTTTTGACTTCCAGCGGTACTAGTATTCCTCCTTTTGTAAAATGTAGTATTTAGATTCCGGCATGTGACGTACCCAGGCAATTTGAGAACCATCGAACAAAGGAACCTCAACTTGCCACCATAAACCACCCGATAGACGACGATACCAACGAAAGTCTGAGAAAAACCAATCTAATAGTTGCATAAGACCAAAACTTTTTAAAAGTAAAGGTGGATGCTAGCTTTATATTCACAACGATGTTTGTGCTAAAACTGTTTTGCTCCTATTGATGGAATCAAGAAAACTATGTAAGTATAAATTTCTTTTGGTTACCAATCGATGTCGGTATCCTAAAAAAATGTATTAATGCAAAGCTAAAATTTGAAAAACATTTACTGTGAGCTTGCGAAAGCTACTTTCCAAGATACGGCTATCTGCTTGATTGTATTTGACTATTTTTTAGATATATATGTAAAATTTTTTGCTCTAGCAACTGTCAAGTACCTTAGGGCATCAGAAGGGTAAGTATTCAACAAAGAGCTTAAGCTCCTTGTCCTCACTGATGTGGCGATTACTATATTTATACCCAGGACTTACGCAAAAATGGACAAAAAGCTTAATTTATCGAACCGCCAAGATGCCAAGAACGCCTTCTCTACGAGAGGCTTCCGCCAACGCGCAGCGTCTCGTAGAGAAGAATTGGTAGAGCGTGCGTAAGTCCTAATACCAATTCCATAAAAGAATGCGACAGTTGCTATTGTTGAATAAATCCATCCCTATAGTGTTATAAATTTGTGCTTCTCAGAGTTTTATTATAATTAATAGTTATGACATGCTATTAGACAGGAAGTGCAAATATGCTAACTGAAAACCACATCAATATACTGATGTGGTTAAAGATCTTTTAAGTGACAGAAACATCACAACTTAGCAGTTTTAAATAAAACTAATTACGGTCATTTTGATGATGTAAATTCGTAGTTATATTTCGGATATATCTATGGAATTATCTTGAGGTTGACGACGACGAAACATAACCATTGCTGCACTAACTATTCCTAAACCTAGTAGTGTAGCTGGCTCAGGGACAGAAGTAGTAGTGAATAAAGCACCAGAAAAAGCCAAATCCTTAACTGAGCCACCACTACTAAGAATTGACTCGACATTAGCAACTTTTACATTATTGACTTGGAAAGATAAGTTTCCTGCTCCTTTAGATTTTGCTCCATCTTCACTGCTAAATAATCCATAAAGTGCAACGTCTATAGCTACGTTTTCACCACTTTGTTTGAGTTCATAATTTGCAGAATTCAAACTAAATGTATTGATTTTATCTGTGATCGAGGCAGATTCAGCAGAAGACTGAACTATACCAGGTATGAGAGTTTTACCAAAATCAATAAAGGGATTATTTACAGACAAAGGAGAAAACTGGATAATATTATTTATTTTGGCTGTGTTGAATGACGTAAAACTTCCTGTTTGAGCTGCAAGAGCAATTGGTGTTATGGGTTGGGGAGAAAATGTTAGAGATTTTGCTGATAATTCTACTAAGCTACTTGCTGATTTAGGAGGCGAAAAAGTATATCCACTACTTAGCTGAAAGTCACCATTAAAGGAGGCTGCGATCGCAGAACTAGCAAAAGTAAATATCCCAGCAAGAGATAATGGTACTGCAACAGTGGCAGCAAAAATTGCATCTAATAATTTAGATGAAAAAGCAACTATTTTCATTTTATTCTCCTATAAGAATGTGACAGAACTGAGGGCGTTCTGTATGGAATCTACAAGATTCACTGCATAGTTTATTTGTTACTTCGATAGATTCCCATGAATACTTAAAACAGACAACAGCCCGCATTCCACACTTGCAACTGTCACACTAAGTATTATTTGCTAAACGATCAGCAAGTTGTAGTATAAAATAATTATAAAGTAGCGTTTTTAACGGATTTCTAGCATGTGGAGTTTTCTGCTTTGAGCCGTGTTGCTCCAGCTAGAGAGCGAGTTGTTGAGAGGAACTAACTAAACCCATTGCCTAGGATCTAGTTGATAATAGCGTTGTAGTAGCTCATAAAGTGCCGGATGCTGCTTTAACAATTGGTGCGGTTTTTCAAAAAATGTCTCAGTCGCTACGGCAAAAAATTCTGCGGGATTAGTTGCACCATAGCTATTAATTACGGTTTTTAGACCTTTTTGAACATCATTGCAGAGTTGTTGATATTCTTCTGTCATTACCCTAGCCCAAATTGTATAGTCTGAGTTGCGTTGCAAAATAGGAACACCCTCAGATCTACCATCCTCTTGATCTAATTGGTGAGCAAATTCGTGAAGAATTACGTTATGTCCATCTCTCCAGTTACCGATGTCTTGTTGTACCTGTTCCCAAGATAATATTACTTGGTCATTAATCCATGATTCCCCTAATCGGGCTACACGCCTTTCTTCGATAATATAATTTCCAGTGGCTACGGTTTCATTCACAAAATAAGTACTAGGATAAATCAAAATCGAACGAAGTTTAGGAAAATATTCTCCTCGCTCATTTAATAAAAGTAAACAAGCGATAGCCGCAACAGTTAACTTCATTTCTTCTGTTACTTGCAATTCTCCACAGCCAATAAATTGTTTTTCTGCTAAGAAAACTTGAATATGTCCCTGTAGCCGTCTGCGTTCTATAGGAGAAAGTCGCAGATAAAGAGGAAAGTTATTCTCAATGATGGCATTCCAAAGCGGTGGAAAAGGACGTTTTTTAAAACGGCTTCTCCGTTGTTTAATTAGGAAGGGGCTGAGTATAATTACGATAATAATCAGCCCTATAATTAGAAAAAAAATAATTGTTGCAACCATTGATTGCTATTTAATATTGAACAATTGGAGTTGTTTTTTCGTGCTTTCAAATTCTCAATAAATACCAAAAAATCAGTTATCTGATATTCATTTTAATCTTTGTATAGCCCCAGACTGAAGTCTGTTCGCGCAGCGTGCGCCTTAGCGCAGGGCTATTTGCCGAAAGTGGATGCTCCCGAATATATATAGATAATGAGGTAGTCTTAGAGGGTGTTTTAAAAGTCTCTAGTGATGTATCAAATACTTTTAGATCCCCCTAAATCCCCCTTTTAAAGGGGGACTTTGATTCTAATTCCCCTCTTTGGAAGGGGGGCTAAGGGGGATCTTGATACAGTTCGGTACTTTACAAACATCCTATTACAATAGCCCCCACTTTTAAAACATCCTCTAACCCATTCGTGCAACTTCATCCACTGCTTTTGGTACTCCCGCAGTTAAAACTTCATGTCCATCAGGTGTTACTAATACATCATCCTCAATACGAATACCAATGCCAACCCACTTTGGATCAGTTGCTGGCTGATCTTCTGCTAATTTCGTATCAGGCACAATATATAGTCCTGGTTCTACAGTTAGTACTTGGCCTGCTTGTAAAATCTGCGGTTTATCTTCACCGTGCTGATAAACACCTGCATCATGAACATCCAAACCTAACCAATGACTGGTGCGGTGCATATAATATGGCTTGTATTTCTCTTCCTCAATTAACTGGTCAATTTCACCTTTAAGAATGCCTAATTCGACTAAACCTTCAGTCAGGACGCGTACTGCTGTATCGTGAATCGAGTTAAAGGAATTACCGGGTTGCACTTGAGCGATCGCCTGTTTTTGTGCTTCTAATACAATCTCATATAATGTCTTTTGTTCTGGTGTAAATTTACCTCCTACAGGAAATGTCCTGGTAATATCGGAGTTGTAATAACCGTATGCACAACCAGCATCAATTAAAAGCAATTCCCCATCTTGAATCTGCTGATTATTTTCGATGTAGTGAAGTACACAAGCATTGGCACCGGAAGCCACAATTGAAGGATAAGCAGGGCCAATTCCTCCCCGCAAACGAAAGATGTGTTCTATTCCCGCCTGGATTTCGTATTCATAACGTCCAGGTGTACTAGCTTCCATTGCATAATTATGGGCTTCAACCGCGATCGCCACAGCTTGACGCATTAATTTTAACTCGGCTTCACTTTTGATTAGTCTCATGCTGTGGAGGACAGGGCCGGTATCTGCAATGGCAATGGGGCCTGTACCGCGCTTGGGATAAGTCCGCAGTAAAATTTGGTAATGTTGCAGAATTTTGTCGTTAAAATTGCGATCGCGTCCTAAATGATAGTAAATGCGATCGGCTTTTTCTAAATACTGCGGCAATTTTTCATCTAGTTCGGCGATAGGGTAAGCTTCATCTGCACCATAAATTTCTTTTGCTGCATCTACCCCGCAACGATAACCAGTCCAAACCTCTTTTTCTCGCTCCTTAGGTAGGACAAACAGCACAAACCGATGTTCTGGATGATGTGGTGCTAATACTGCCACTGCTTGAGATTCGTTAAAGCCAGTCAGATAGAAAAAATCACTATCTTGGCGATAAGCGTATTCGACATCGTTGTGCATTACTGCCATTGGCGCACTGCGAAAAATGGCAGTACTATTACCGATTTTTGCCATTAACTGCTCGCGACGCTGCCGATATTCTGCTTCCATAGCTGATCAATATGTGAATTTATGGTGTTATTTTACACTTTTGACAACCATGAGGTTGTACGGTTTATGCCTCTCAGTCGTGACTAAGTTAAATTATTTTAGCCAATTCTTGGTAGAGACGTAGAAGAAAGGATATGAGGTGTACTGAATTGTTTCAAAAATCAAAATAGGAGTTCTATAAATAATTACGAATTACGAATCTGGTAAATTCTGCTGCTACTCTAAAAAGAATTGCTTGTCTTCTGCAATTTGTAGCCCAAATTTATCGATGAGTTGGGCTAGGGTAAAAACCATACTTTCTTAAAAGTCAAGTTGATAAATATCATTAATCCTAAATTTTATCAGTATCTAAATATGCAATCCGGAATATTTTTGCTTTTTTTGAGTTTATTTTTATATTTTTGTTGCCAATGTTAAGATTTGTATGATATTGTGAAAGGTAATCATCAAATTCGTGTTTAACAAGTATTATCAGCCTTTTAGTAATTGGTAAAATCAAGTCAGATGTTAAGATCAGAGAAAGTTTTAGTTGCTATTACACAAAGAAACTGTCCGCCTTAAAAATTTAGCTAAGTCTTTCAATATAGGGTTTAACGCATCAAGTTTCTAGTGTGTTTTAAGTGATTAGATTGGTCTAAATCTGCTTTCAATATATTAGCAATGTTTATTTAGGCGCGCTTACTTACTTAACTGATTACTGGTGATGAAAGATAGCTGGATTGTGATAATTCAGACTATTTTTATTTAAAAGCTATAGAAACCAGTTAAAAGGATTGTAAGCTTTTAATGACCTCAAATGAAAATGACCCTGGAGTCTTTTGACCTTTATTATTTATTGCCATAAATTAAGACATAAATTTAATTTGTGAGTTAGAAGTTTTCTGTGTCATTAAAATTCAAACCATGCAAAGCTTAGTCTGCCAGTAAAACTTTCAAAAGACAAAACAATGGGATAGGAAAGTTTTCTGTGTCCTAAATTGAACCAAAGCGGAGGATGATTTGAATACAACAGTTTTGCAGCAAGAGTGGTTATCCAATGTCAAAACAGACATATTAGCAGGAACACTAGTTGCTTTAGCACTGATTCCAGAAGCGATCGCCTTTTCTATCATCGCAGGTGTAGATCCAAAAGTTGGGCTATATGCCTCATTTATTATTGCTGTAGTCACAGCTTTTATAGGTGGACGACCAGGTTTAATCTCAGCGGCTACTGGTGCAATGGCACTACTGATGATTACTTTGGTGAAACAACACGGACTGGAATATCTTTTTGCAGCCACGATTTTAACGGGCATCATCCAGATCATTTTTGCTTGGCTGAAGTTAGGTAGTAAGCTGAAATACGTTCCCCGTGCTGTGATGATTGGCTTTGTGAATGCCTTAGCCATTCTCATCTTCATGGCACAGTTACCGCAGTTAATGAATGTTCCTTGGCAAGTATACCCGATGGTAGCTGGCGGTCTGGCGATCATTTATATATTACCTCGATTTACCAAAGTCATACCATCACCATTGGTTGCCATTGTCGTACTGACAGCCATTTCCCTCATCGGCAAGATTGACGTTCCTACTGTGGGTGATATGGGTGAATTGCCCACAACTTTACCCTTTTTCAAAATTCCCCAAGTACCACTGAACTTAGAGACACTCCAGATCATCTTTCCCTATGCAGTCACCTTATCAATTGTGGGTTTGCTGGAGTCATTGTTGACAGCATCGCTACTTGACGAACTTACAGATACTCCTAGTAATAAAAATACAGAAGCTCAAGGGCAAGGAATTGCCAATATGATTACTGGTTTCTTTGGGGGAATGGCAGGTTGTGCCATGATTGGTCAGTCAGTGATTAATATCAAGTCTGGTGGACGCACCCGTCTTTCTACCTTGGTTGCAGGTGTGTTCTTACTGTTTTTTATTCTGGCATTAGGCACTTGGGTAAAGCAGATTCCAATGGCATCGCTAGTAGCAGTGATGATTATGGTTTCTATCGGCACTTTTAGCTGGAATTCGCTGAAAACTTTACATTTAGTGCCTAGAAGTGAAACAGCTGTGATGGTGACAACAGTTTTAGTCACCGTATTTAGCCATAACTTGGCACTTGGAGTTGTTGTTGGCGTGGTTATGAGTACAGTCTTCTTTTCACGCAAAATTGCCAAAGTTGTCTTTGTTGACACAGTTTTAAATTCTGAACAAACCCATCGCATCTATAGTTTTTCTGGACAATTGTTCTTTTTATCAGTAGATGATTTTTTAGCAGCATTCGATTTTTATGAAGATTTGGAGCGTGTGAAGATTGATTTAACTAATGCCCATATTTGGGATCAAGCAGCAGTTACAGTCATCGATAAGGTTGTGATTAAGTTTCGCCGCAATGGTGTAGAAGTAGATCTAGTGGGACTCAATGAAGCCAGTGCCACATTACTAGAAAAATTGGCTATTCACAACAAATCAGCAGGCTTGGACAACTTAGCTGACCACTAAAATTATGAAAAAAATCCTTCTCTGCACAGATGGTTCCTCCTTTTCTAACAGTAGCTATCAATACGCTGCTTGGTTAGCACCGCGTTTAGGAGCCTCCATCGAAATCCTTTATGTCAGTGACATTCGCGCCCAAAAGGCTGTTTCCACTGGAGATTTTAGCGGGAGTTTGGGTATAGATGCTTCCCGCAAACTTTTAAATCAGTTAGTAGATTTAGAACACGAAAAAGCCAAAATTAACCACCACAAAGCACAACTCATCCTGCAAGCAGCAGAACAGTTTTTTGCACAGCAAGGGATAAGCGAGGTGAAACTCACTCACCATACTGGTTTTTTGGTGGATAGTTTCCATGAATTTGAAGCACAAGCTGATTTAGTCATATTGGGTAAACGTGGTGAAAATGCCGAGTTTGCTTCAGGACATCTAGGTGCAAACGTAGAACGGGTATTACGTTCTAGTAGTAAGCCAAGCTTTGTGACATCACGCAACTATCAACCGATTAACCGCATTCTCTTAGCTGACGATGGCGGTAAGAGTTGCCAAAAGGCACTGGAGTTTTTAGTTACCTCACCCGCTTTTAAAGGGCTGGAATTACATTTGCTGACTGTGGCGAAAAAACCTGGGGATGAAGTAGCACAAGCCTACTTGAAAATTGCTCAACACCAAACAACAGCAGGTGGTTTTACGCCAATCTGTAAACTTACCCAAGGTAATCCAGAACAGGAAATAGCTAGTTATGTGGAAGCCCAAAACATCAATCTACTAATTATGGGAGCCTACGGACACAGCCGTATCCGTCATTTAGTCATTGGTAGCACGACAGCACAAATACTCCGAAGTAGTCATATTCCTGTCTTGCTATTCCGTTGACTTGATCACATTTGCCACGCCTTGAACCACTTATTTAAAACTGTGTTAATTGTTTGTTTAAATTGGTGCTTACGATGCCACTTCTGGAAAGCGATTTCATATTCTTCGCCTTTCGCTTGAAAGGTATTCCAAACATCAAGCCCTACTGCCATTCCCCAGAATAGCAAAATATACAGCGACCAACTAAGACCACCACCACCGATAAAATCCACCAGCATTAAACAACCATTGATAATGGCATAATTACCAAAACGCTTCTTAAATCTTGTGAGGCGATAAGTGTCAAAAGCTCGGCGCTGTTGGATTTCACTGGCTTGCGATCGCCAGTCGCGCTCTGCTAAGTTTAAACACTCAGGCGATATTTCTAACTCAGTAGCTATCTCTACCAGCTGCTCATAAGAAAATTCTTTGTCTTGGTCGTCAGCTTGACGGGCGATCGCAAATTGAAGAATTTTCTGCACATCTTCTTGGCTATAAGAACGGAGGCTCTTAGTTTCAAAGTCCGTCATAATTATGATCTCTTAGTGTTTCTATAACAATTTGTCGCCCGATAGCTGTATAGTAGCTATGCCACCATTACTAGCAATATTTACACTATTCTTACACTAGCAAATCTAGATAAAATATAGGTACGGTTTTCTCGAATTACTTATGGGGTTGCTTAAAAGCGTAAATATCCTGAAGAACCTTTACCCAACCATCAGAAACAGATTCGAGGATGCGATCGCCTTTTTCCTTGGTTGCAGTTGTAGGATCACCGATGACTCCACTTTTACTGATATCTCGCGTCACCCAAGCTACAGGTAACTTACCTTCCCAACTCAGTAGACTATTTTCTGGATGTTCTGGTGGATACTCAGCTACAGCTTTCTCCATCTTAACCTGTTCCGGCAAAATTGCCAGCATAATACTAGTTTCTGCATCTGCGGCGTGCATTCCTAGCTCTGCTTCTTTTGGAGTCAGCAATTCTTTAGTAATATGAGGTACGCGCCAAGTAAATAGCGGAAACACTAACAAATCATCATACCTAACGTGCAAATCTCGCGCTGCCATTTGCATAACTTGGGGTTGTCCACCGTGGGAGTTCATCAACACCAATTTTCTAAACCCAGCTCTGTAAATACTTTCTCCCATTTCCATAATGATTGCTGTGAGAGTTTCGGTACTCAAAGTAATCGTGCCAGGAAAATGCCAGTGTTCGTTAGATTTGCCATAATAGAGAGTTGGTAAAGCATAAACAGGAATCCTCGCATCCAGCTTTTCTAATGCTTTACCCAGTACCCCCACACCAATAGCAGCATCAACAATTAGCGGTAAATGGGGGCCATGTTGTTCAATTGCCCCGACTGGTTGGATGATGACTACATCTTCCTTATTCGGCATTGTCTCGATGTCAGTCCAAGTGAGGTAGGGGAAAAAGCGTTCTGGAGGAATAAAGCTGTGCATTTTTCTACTGTCGCGTCATTTTTATGTTAATGGGATTCTGGGACTAAGGGGAGGTAGGCTTCGACTTCGCTCAGCCTACAAGGATTCGCTCATACCGTTTCACTTTAAGGTTGATACAGATGGCAAGCAGGGGAAGCCGGGGGAGTAAGAAAAGTGATTTGTATCAAGAATTTCGTGAAATGGTATCAGTCTACAGGGACTCGCTCAGCCTACAGGGAATAGGGAAGAAAGAGGTAATTTTCTTCATCCCCTCTGCCCCCTGCTCCCTGCCCGGTCACTGAGCGGCTTGCCTTGACTTGTGCTGAGCGTAGTCGAAGTAGCGCAGTCGAAAGGAGTCGAAGTGCTGCCTCTTTTTCCCATGCCCCATGCCCTAATCAAACAAGGATGAAACTCAATGACTGAAGAGAATGGATCGATTCGCACCTTATCGGTTGATATTGGCGGTAGTGGTGTCAAAGCTATGGTGTTAGATATTACCGGGGTTCCTTTAACGGAAAGGAAGCGTTTAGATACACCCCAACCTGCTACACCTGAGGTTGTAATTAATGCAATTATTGTTTTGGCAGCTGCTCAAGGTGAATTTTATCGCGTTTCGGTAGGTTTTCCGGGAGTAGTGAGGTGTGGAGTCACGGAAACAGCAGTGAATTTACATCCAGACTGGATTGGGTTTGACTTGGAAACAGCATTAACAAACTGCTTAAACAAACCTGTACGGGTAATTAATGATGCCGACATGCAAGGATTTGGCGCGATCGCTGGTAAAGGCGTGGAATTGGTAATTACCTTAGGCACTGGGTTTGGTTCAGCTTTATTTGTAGATGGTAAACTTGTGCCAAATATGGAAATGGGACATCATCCATTTCGCAAAGGGGAGACTTACGAAGAACAACTAGGGCGTGCAGAGTTAGAAAAAATTGGTGAGAAAAGATGGAACAGGCGTTTAGAAAAGGCGATCGCATCTTTGCACCATTTGTTCAATTATGATTACCTTTATATTGGTGGTGGTGAAGCGGTGAGAGTAGATCTTCAGTTGCCCTTAAACGTGAAACTCATCCCCAATATTACTGGTTTATTAGGCGGTATTGCTTTGTGGCGCAGTGAGAAGAAATGAAAGTAATTCGTAATGACGCTCGCGGACTCGCTACCGCTACGCTAACGTAATTCGTAATTAAGAAATTCAGGTTTCATCGGGTTTACGAGTTTTAATCTGTCGCCAGATTTGAGAGAATTGGTACTACTTCGTTTTAGGTTCAAAGCTAATTTGCTCAGACTCGTATGCTGGTGGCTCGACGTGAATGACAATTCTCACAGGGCTGAAGCGTTCTTCTAGTCGGCTTTCTACTGCTTCGGTGATGTGGTGTGCGGTTTCTACATCTGGTGCATCTACGATTAAATGCATTTCAATGAACACTTGGCGACCAAGAACACCACGAGAGGCGATGTCATGACAGTTAATCACCCCAGGTACAGAAACAGCGATCGCATGTATTGCTTCTGGTGCGATCGCCATTTGATCTACAAGCCAAGGTAAATTTTCTTTCAAAACTGACCAACCACTCCAAAATACCAATAAAGCAACCGGAAAAGCTAAAACTACATCCATCCATTGATAACCTAACCAAACTCCTATCAAGCCGCCAATGACTGAGATTGTCACCCAAACATCGCTCATAGTATGGGTAGCATCAGCTATTAAAATTGAACTGCCTACCCGCTTACCTACACTACGTTCGTAAAACGCCACAAAAATATTTATACCCAACACAACTAGTAATAACCACAACTCAGGCGGTGATATTCTGACAATTGCCCCACCTTTAAGAATCCGTTCGATCGCACCTTGGAGAATTTCAAAACAAGCGATTCCCAGAAAGGCTGCAATACCTAAAGCTCCTACAGCTTCAAATTTGTGGTGTCCGTAGGGATGTTCGCGATCGGGTTGTGGCGAAGAAAATTTACTAGCAATTAATCCTAAAATATTGTTGGCACTATCTGTCACACTATGCAAGGCATCAGCTAGCAAGCTTAAAGAACCTGTCCAATACCCCACAGCTGCTTTCAATCCCATAACAAACAGGTTGAGAATTAGAGTGATAATTAAAACCTTTCGCACTTCGGTGCGATTATCGTAAGTCATAGAGAATTTCTTACTGCGAGTTCTATGACTTCTAATGTAAAACCCATTACATCAATTAAATGTATCAAAGTCTTACGCAGTAAGGATTATATATCTCTGTAGCCTTCAAAATTTAGCTTATTTGTTGCAATTCTTTTTAACTAACAGTAGCTACAAGCTCTATAGATGTGAGCGATCGCTTTGAAAACAACAGCATATTTTTAGCATTAATGGTAGGGAAATTTTTATTAATTTTTTTTGTGGAATTGCTGAATCCTAGGGGAGGACACTTATGTATGTAGACGCGCACTCAACTCTAAAATAATATTTTGCTCTGTAGCTCGACCTTAATCCATTCTTGGTGGAATATAAAGATTGGTTAAGAAAAGTGGTATCCAGAAAAATATGATAAAAACATTAGCTCAAAGTTTGACTGGTATTGAGGCTAGGTTACAAATTGATTGGGTTCTGGTCAATACCTGCTTGCAGTTTACGATTTGGGCGTTCTTCTCTGTGTTACTGGCGGAGGTATTTAGAGATAGTTACCATGCTTTGTGTCACCAAGTCAGTTGGCTGGCTAAATGGCATAATAAACACCACATAGCATATCGCCGAGATTTATCAGTAGTTTCCCTCAAAGCTTACCAAGATTCCCAGCTTTACCACGATATTTTAGAGTCGGTTCTTTTATTAGTAGTCTTAACGATCATTGCCTTAGTTGTCCCCCAAATGGGGTTATGGCTGGGAGTAGTCTATGCTTGTACTTTCTTATTGGGTGCGTCTGTGCGATATTTCCAGGGTAAAATTGATACAGACTACAACCATTTACCAGGCCCTTTACAGACAATTCCATCCGTTTGGCGGGTGAATCGGTCTTACCATTGGCGACATCATTTTGATGATGTCAACGCTTATTACAGTGGTGTCTTTCCCCTCGTGGATAAAATACTTGGTACAGGACTTTCACTCAAGGGTAAAACCGTAGCTTTAACTGGAGCGTCAGGCGCTCTGGGACAAGCATTAACAGCTGAACTACTCAAGCACAATGTTAAAGTAGTTGCCTTAACCACTAACCCAGAAAAATTAGCAACACACAATGAGTTGAAAGTGGTTTCTTGGCAATTGGGTAATGAAGCTGAACTAAAGGATAGTTTAGAGAAAGTTGATATTTTGATAATTAACCACGGAGTTAATGTTTACGATAACCGCACACCCCAGGCTATTAATTCTTCTTATGAGGTTAATGCTTTTTCGGCATTACGGTTAATAGATATATTTTTGACTACTGTAACGGGGCCACAAGCAAAGGCAACTAAAGAAATCTGGGTAAATACTTCTGAGGCTGAGGTGTCCCCAGCTCTCAGTCCGCTTTACGAACTCAGTAAACGGACATTAGGGAATATTGTGACTCTGAAGCGGTTGGATGGAGATTGTATAATTCGCAAGTTAATCCTCGGCCCGTTTAAAAGCCAACTAAACCCCTATGGAGTGATGTCAGCACCGCAGGTGGCTCGTGCCATTCTGTTTTTAGCACGAAGGGATTACCGCAATATTATTGTGACGATCAATCCTCTCACATATCTGCTGTTTCCCTTGAAGGAAACAAGTACCTGGTTATACTACCGAATTTTTACTAAAACAGCTAAAAATAAAAATAAAAAGGAATAGGGCATTGGACATTGGGCATTGGGCATTGATTATTCTTCTTTCCTGCTCCCTACTTCCCCTGCTTCCCCTGCTTCCCCTGCTTCCCCTGCTTCCCCTGCTTCCCCTGCTTCTCCTACTTCCCCTACTTCCCCTGCTCCCCCTGCTTGCCTAAATGTATCAACTTTAACGATATTAGCGGGGATGAAATTCCACTTCTTGTTCTAAAATTGTCAGATTGTAGTTACCAAAGAAATCGTGACCTAGTAACCCAATACCTGCTTTCGGAGCGATCGCCACTTCAATATTATTAGCTACAACTCCACCTACAGCAATAGAGTTGACTTTACTGGTGGGAAACTGTACTTGGCTACCATCTGCTATTTGAGCCTTCATAATACCTGTGGCTTCGAGTTTGAGTGTACTCGCCATACCAAGAGTAATCAAAGTACCACTAGCGCCTGTATCCACAATCATCTCAAAAATTTGTTTGTCATTGAAAGTGACATCAATTATGGGAGTTCCACCAAGGCGGCGTTTGATTGGAACCCGAAAAACTCTGTTGTCTGAAGATGCTGAATCTAAAGGTGCTTTTGTTTTGCTGCAAAGTTTTGTCAATCTCACAATTCTTCCAGCGGAGGTAATCATAAAACATGTTCCTGGATCTTCAGCCTTTGCGCTATGAAGAAATGCTAAAGATAGCAACGTTGGTATTGCCGTTATCACAGCTAAATTACTAATTTTTATCCAACGCTTCCAAGCACTCTTCATCTTATTTTGATCTCCAATTTTTGCTGATCATTCAAACTACTTAAATTGGACACTAGTAATCTCAAGTAATACAACAACGCAATATTAGCCCCTAGCTTAATAGCTATAAGATGACAAATGTTATGTAAATTTTATTTTTACATGTATTTTTATAAGATGAAATACCACTTTACTGAATACATCCTAGCTGTAATTACTAATTGATAAATTGAAGATTAGGTAAAGACAGGATAAAACTACCTAAGCCAAAAATAAAGGTATCAGCTTAATAAATGGTTGTGTTCCCAAAAATGACAAACCTGATTTGGGAATGCGTTACGCCAACTTACTTAATATATAGCGTGTATAACTACTTAAGTACTTCCGCGATCGCTTTACTGTATTACCTCTCCAACCTCGAAAATTTGCCCTTCTACTGTTACTTGATCGCCTGATACTAATTTCCGTCCTCGTCGGGTTTCAACTGTATCATTGACTTTGACATTACCATCAATAATCATCAGTTTAGCTTGTCCTCCAGTTGAGGCTATACCCACTAACTTTAAAAACTGGTCAAGTTTAATCATGTTGTCACTTGTCGAAAGTAATTTCCGCTGCATCACAACTTAATTTTATGATGGTATCAATTTTTACTGCTTTCATGGCTCTTTCGGATTAATGTCACCACCAATAATTGCTTGAAACACATTTGCTATTAAAAATAAAAAGGCTGCAATTAACAACATGAGCATTAAACCTGCAAAAGCAGCGAAGGGAGAGACGATAAACAATAGTAATAACCCAAAAATCAAAATTGTTAATAATGTTTGATTCATATTTTTTTGCCTTAAATACTTGCTAATATCAATCTAAGCAGCTAAATCATAAATCAGTCTATAGCCAATAGGATGAATTAGCCTTAACTCTTTAGTATGAATACTCTAACCTTTAATAACTCCCATTTTTGATATCAGGGAACTCCAAAAATTAAACTACCTCACTCATTTCCCAAATAAGCTTCAATCACAGCCGGATCGTTTCTCACCACAGATGGTTCACCCAAGGCAATTAATTGTCCAAAATCTAAAACAGCAATGCGATCGCATAAGCCCATGACTAAAGGAACATGATGTTCAATCAGAATGATTGTCAAGTTGAAGCGATCGCGGAGATTGCGAATAAATTTACTCAGATATTGCTTTTCACTGGGATTCATCCCAGCAGCGGGTTCATCGAGAAGGAGGATTTGCGGTTCTAGGGCTAGGGCGCGAGCAATTTCTAAGCGACGTTGATCACCATAAGCGAAGTTTTTGGCTTTTTCTGAGGCGCGATCGCTTAAACCTACCAAATCTAATAATTCTAAAGCTTTCTGTCTGCTTTTATATTCTTCTTTAGGAGCAGGTGGTAATCCCAAAACTCCTGTAATCATGTTACTTTTAGTATGTAAATGCCGAGCAATTATGATATTTTCTAATCCTGATAATTCCCCAAACAAACGGATATTTTGAAATGTCCGAGCAATACCCAATCTTGCAATTTGATGGGGACGCAATTGAGAAATTGTTGTACCTTCATAACACAATTCTCCACTAGAAGCTGGTATTAAGGCTGTAATCAAATTAAATAGTGTTGTTTTGCCAGCACCATTAGGGCCAATCAATCCAAAAATCTCATGTTTATTAACTGTAAAAGATACATTATTCACCGCTACCAGACCCCCGAAGCGGCGAGTCAGAGATTTTACTTCTAAGGCTATATTGCTGCTATTTGTTGAATTACTATACGACATTATTGATAAGTTGGATATTATACTGCTTTATTTATTTCTAAACTTACCTATTTTAAAAATATCTGGAGTCACCAAACCTTGAGGAAAAAAGATTGTTCCTACAACAATAAGTAAGCCAAAAATAATTAATCTCCCATCGCGTAAAACTTGTGCTAGCCAATCGGGTAAACCACCTGTGTCAGCTAGTCCTCGCAAAATTTCAGGTAAGGCTGTAAATACCATACCACCCACTACAGAACCTAAAAAAGTTCTTGAACCACCAATTAATACAAAAGTTAAGTAGATAATACTAGCATCAAAAGTGCCTTGACGAGCATTCCAGGTATTGAGGAAATGGGCGCTAATAGCACCTACAACCCCTGCAAGAATTGCTCCTAGAGTAAATGCTAAAACTTTGTAGTAAGTGGAGTTAATGCCCATTGCTCCTGCTGCTAATTCATCTTCGCGGATAGCGATAAATGCTCTACCTACGCGAATACGTTCCAAACGATAAAACACCACCATACTCACTAATAGTAATGGTAAAGCAATCCACAAATATTCAATTTGAGTTGCAAAGGGTTGAGGAATGCCAAAAATTCCCACAGCGCCGCCTGTAATTTCTAAATTTAAAGACACGACTCGCAGGATTTCTACAAAAGCGATAGTAGCGATCGCTAAGTAAATTCCTCGCAATCGCAACGCCGGAATTCCCACTGCTGCGCCCAATAAACCTGAAATTATACCAGCAACTAACATCTCCAATAACAATAATGGAATGGGATATAAACTATGACTAGATATAAAAATTTTTGTAGATAAAATTGCTGCAATATATCCACCTAAAGCATAAAAACCAGGACTTGCTAAGGATAATTGCCCAGTCATCAGAGGTAAGTAAAGTGATAGTCCTAATAGCGCCCCCAATACCATTGAGACAATCAGAGAACCGTAAGTAGAGAAAAATTCAGTCATTTGAAAATATTTTGATTATAAGGCTTGTCGTATACACGATTATTTTCTCAAGCAAAGGCGCAAATCAAAAGTGTGCTTTAAACGCCTTGTTCTGCAACAGCCGATGCGATCGCAAAATCCATACCATGTTTGATCAAAATCAAAGTTTTCGTTGTTTGATGGGTTGGGCTGGATTACCTGCATAAATGATCATCGGCTCTAAAGAGCGCCCAGTAACTCCACCTAAAGTTAGTACTGCACCCTTACCAACAGTGACTCCTGGCCCAATTATTGACTTGGCTGCAATCCAACTACTCTCTTGAATATGAATTGGTGCAGGAATCAGTTGAAAATCGGGATGATTCCAATCATGATTACCAGTACATAGATAGACACCTTGAGATAGGCAAACATGACTTTCTATGGTGACAGAAGCTAGGTTATCAATCCATGTATCTTCTCCCAGCCAGACAAAGTCACCAACACTTAACCGCCAAGGAAACTTTACTCTTACTCCTGATTTGATACGGACACCTTGACCAATTTGCGCTCCAAAGCACCGGAGTACCCAAACCTTTAAGGCTGATATAGGAAGCCAGTAACTCTCAACCAAGGGCGACCCTACAAAATACCAAAGAAGTTGCTTCCAGTATGGTGCGCCTGGGGTATAAGTACTTAAAGTGTAGTTATCTAAACGCATATTTATCGTCAATCAACATTCGGATTAAAACTCGCACCTGTACGACCTGTAAAAATCCAAATTAGGGAGCGAGCAATATCACGAATTATTTGCAGCGTGGGTTCTTTTGGTCGGTCTGATGGCACAGAAAGTGGAGTGAAGGTGATACCTTGGCTACCTAGAACAAGAGTAGCGATCGCTTTAGCTCTAGGCAGATGAAAATCGGAAGTAATCAGGTAAAGATGTTGAAACTGTCGTTTTTTAAAGTCAGACACCAGAGAGGTGAAGTTGGTTACAGTATCGACAGCACGAGTATCAATATGTAATTGTGTATTGGGAATATTTACGGCTTGAAAAGTTTTACGTGTTTTTTCAGGAACTGGGGGAGAAGACACCCAAATTTCCAGAGATGGATACCATTGGGCTAGTTCGGCTGTAAATTGCTCTCTAGCTGGCTCACCACCTAAAGTAAAAAAAGCTTGGGGTTGAGGTGCGTGAGTGTATGCTATTGCCAAACGTAAGGGAATTATCAGCACTAAGATGATGATAAAACCTGCAAAAGCGAAAATCCAATATTTTTTGATTAGGTGAAAAAATTGCTTCACAGAATCAATTCATTCCTCTATAGGCTGAAACTCACAGAACTAACGCTTTTATAATAGGCTGTTAAGCTAAGGAAATTGTACATTAAATGAAGTAGACCGTTGCTCACTAAAAGTCAACAGTCTACAACTACTACAAATATTGGCTCTTCAGTTCATTTTATGGAACAGAATAATAAATAAAACCTAAAGATAGGCTGTATTTATGGCTGTGACTGGGTTTTAAGTTTTTCAGCCTTTCTATAAAACTGCGATTTTAATGCTCCACCATAAAACCAACGCAAGAACCCAAATATTTATGCTTTCTTAATGCACTTTAGCTTGTCATGTCCGACTACATTCTCATAATTTCGTTAGACTGTAAACAGAGTACTATTTAAGAATTCCTAAAAGCGAATCCACAGATAGTCTGCGGCTAAACTTAGATGTTTTTAGGCAGCTACCATTGAATAACGCCTAAAATCGATACCGCAGGCTAGCAAGCTTGTCTATACAGGCTGATAATTTTATAGACTTGCAGAACGGACATGATATGAAGTCAGCAGTGCGAATGCATAAATCTCAATGGGAGGTGAGTCTACTTTTATTTTTCTCCTGTATCAATGGTGAAAAATTAAGGCATGAACAGGAATATGATTTGAAACTTAAGTTTCTATTCCGTTCTGTTACTACTCAAAGCCTAATTTTAATTAGGGGCATGTACACCGTCATCATCAAAATTGCCTTCCCGATTACCAAAGTAATACATTGCATCAGGCGTTTTGGAGATAGTTTGCTCAATAGTAATCCCCTTGGAAGCATCGGGTTGAGATCTAATAACGGTTCCCATGGCGTTACTATACCACTTCTCCCTACTTGTACTGTTACGGACAGTAACCCAGTCAAAATGTGCGACGCGAGTACTTCCATTAAACGGAGACCGTGGATCGTCCCAAGTTACTGGTTGACCCGCCTTGCGCTGATCGTTAACGTAGATACAGTCGCCCTGCAGGGAGCCTATCTCAGGAATGGAACACATGTCAATGCGCCTTCCCAAATTATTCGGTTTTGTCGGGTCAAAGTAACGGCTTGGTATTGACACTCTAAAATAAGTACCCGCAGTTATGCTAAAGAGCTTAGAGTAATTTCGGTTAAATCCGCTTTGTCCCCAATGGTCTAGCAATTGACCATCATTTGTTCGGTAAAGTCCATGGATGAATCCTGCTGTCCAATCCTCAAAGTAATTTTTGTAGTACTCAGAAGATGCGTTTTGCCCCTGCTTAACTTTTGCAACGAGATTGTCCAGACACTCTTTATCAGGGATGATTCGTGCGCTCTCATTATCTAAGGTAGGTGATGTAGTGGGAGTGAAGGAACCGAGAATCTTGTTGTCTCCACAGACACCACTAACTTGGCCAGCCGGACCAAATAAATGCATTCCTTGCCATTTAATCTTTGTACCATCGTCACAATTGACGTAGTAAAATAGCTCATGCATATTGTTAGTAAATGCATCTGCTGAATGAGTACCCTGATGAAGTTTGACGAGTATTTGGCACAATGGGCCTGTTCCTCCACCAGGTAAACCTACTCTTACATCATTCTTCCACTCAATTTTATGACCAACATGATCCTCATGACGAGGGTGTCCTGGATCGCTTAGAGCAAGCTGCTCATTGACATACCCAAAAGGCAATCCCCATGAAACGAGTTTTGATGAGTTTGGATCTCTTCCATGCTCGTGTCCATAGGTACAAGTCTTGCCAGTATTTGGATCTCTATCGGTTGGTGGATGCCAGGTTGGATACACCTTGTTATCTGGTCCGTATACCCAGTAACGATCGTGCAACCATTTAGGACATGTATCAAACTTAGTAGGTGTCCATAAACCGTATGCAGAACTCAATTTCGCATCACTTGGTGGGGCTTGAGAACCAATCGCCGCAGACGCGATTGAACCTTGCCTTAAATCTGGTGTTATGTCTACTTGCATAACAACAATCAGCAAGAGTACGCCAATCGCGATCGCGAAACGGCCTACCGAACGCAGCCTTCGAGTCATAGTTGCTCCTAAAAAATACAAAAAAGGCGATTTTTGGTCTAAATAGCGGGAACAATGTCACTATAAACCATACAAAGGTAACCGTAACAATTTGTAATTTTTACGCTAGCATTTGCACTATGAAGCTATTAGGCTGATAATATTATTGTCTTAATGCCAATAAAAAAGCCAGAAAGGCTTGACTTTACGTAATTTTTAGATTCAGCTTAAGAAAGTTTTTCCATAAATTCTGGTTCTATTTGACCACGTAAAATCATTGAAAAAGCCATTAAATTTCCTTTAAGGCGACCCTGACGATCTATTCTCTGATCAAATAAAAAAAGCTTGATGAGATTGTTACGAGTAGCAAGTAGCCAGTGGTTATGAAACACTTCCCAAAAGGGGATAATGCCTTTGCAATGAAGATAGTAAGGATTCATAATTTGGGCAAATCCCATACGAGTGCCGGAGATTCGTCCTGAAGAGGTCATAAGGTGAACAAGACGACAGGCATTATAGCTAACGCAGATGCCGAAACTTCTACAGCGGAAGCCAAAATCAGCATCACAAAGCCATCCGTAAAGGGGAAGGCGTTCATCAAATTTGACTGTTCGGAGAATTTCAGGGCGAGTGTTGATATTACAGCCGTAAACCGTAGATTGGATCTCGAAAGAGTAGTCGGGCTGGTCAGCAAAAGAAAGGAGCAGAGAACGTCCTTCAGAGCGTTCTACATTGCCGTTACGAACTAAAAACCCACTAAAGGCAGCAATATCGGGGTGTTCTTGACTAAAAGAACGGGCATGGGTGAAGTAGTCCGGTGCAAGCTCAACATCATCATCAAGAATCGAGACAAAGGAGGCACAAGAGTCGATGTAAGGAATGGCATCATTGACTTGCTGACATAATCCAGGACGGGCAAGCACAATTTGAACTTTAGGAAAAGCAAGGGTTTCAGGTAGGACGTAGGATGTATCGGCAACACTAATCAGGATCTGGTCAGCAGATGTCTGCTGTTGAAGCAGGGAAGTAATGGTTTCGTGAAGTATTTGTGGGCGTTTAGCGGAGGGGATAATAACAGTGTGGGACATAATAAAATTTTAATTAATTTTGCTAAAATTCCAAAACACAATTAGGTTAACCATGAGTTAACAAATGTTAAAATTTATACATATATTTTCCCTCATAACTACTGACTTAATTTTTGATCCTGTAATTCGCTTAAGCCTTTATGGCACAAGGGTTACAGGGCGACATTTCCACGTCATACATAAGCATTTTTCATTAAAAATCTATTGCTTTGTACCAGAATCTGTGCATTGCAATTTTTCAGACTCTATCAGACGAATTGCCAGCAGAATTTCTACCAAAACACGCTGAAATGCATAGTACCAACCATGCCAACCATCGAGAATACCGCCCTTGAGAATCAAGCAGTAAATCAAGATGCTCAAAGGAGCCAGGATTTTTTGTTTGCGGATGCGATCGCTCAAACTTAGTTCGTTCACAGGGGTTTCTAGTATCTTCTTCGCCTCAATTACTATGTAGCGATCCTGTGCCCAGAACCAACGGCTCAAGGATTTGCGATCGTCGTGGTAGATGTAGCCAGAAAGTGTTGCTGACTTGCCTTTTACTTCTAGAAGTTGGGTATGTCCGTCATCAATATAAATTGATTTGTCTTTTCTAAATAGAACCTGACGCGGGGGTAATATAGTACCTCGAAGAGGTTTACCAAAAACGCAGTATTTGAATCTGGCAAAATAACCATCTACTGTTGCATCTTGAGGCAATGTTTTTAATTCAGCTATCAGTTCATCTGAAACGACGTAGTCCGCGTCTAGAGAAAAGACCCACTCAGAACTAACTTGCTTTAGACCGTAATTCCACTGGGTTGGGTGGGTGTCAAATTTGCGTTTAAATACTTTAAGTTGGGAATAGGATGCAAGGAGCTCTAGGGTTTCATCGGTGCTATAGCTGTCAATGATAATAATCTGCTTTGCCCAAGCGAGTTTTTGGAGAGTGCGATTAATATTGGGGGCTTCGTTGTAGGTAAGGATGAGAGGAGTAATTTTATCTAACATGCATATAACTTCCTATTACAACTAACTCGATTCTTCATTAAGTAAGAATGGTGACACCTAGAAACAGCATCTATGTAAGAAAATTCATACTGATTGTTAGGGATTTGTATAAATAAAAGCTATTTAGTAGAACAATGCTTAGTAAAGAGCAGAAGTAAGCTATTTTTTGACTATGTTTGTATAGATCTGTAGCATTTGGAAAGCAAGCTGCTCCCATGTGTAATTTTCACAGATTAGTGTGCGAGCGCGATCGCCCATTGCTTTTGCTTGCTCGGGATTTTCTAGACACCATATTAAAGCTTTAGCAATTTTTTCAGCATCAATGTCAACAACAAGAGCTGCTTGCTCTACTGCGGCTTCCGGAAAATTACAGCCTGTGGTAATAACGCAGGGTAGTTTTGCCGTCATTCCTTCTAAGACAGATACGCTAAAGCCTTCGGAGTAAGAAGGAGCAACGTATAGACTAGCTGCTGCAAGTGCAGCATATTTTAGAGAGCCAGTGAGCATCCCGGTAAAGGTAACTGCATCCAAGCATCCTGAGTCAGCAAAGTATTTCTGAGCAGTTTTAGCAAAGCCAATATTATCTGGCCCTGCAACAATTAAACGTGTCCGAGGAAATTTAATATATACCTTGGTAAACGCACTAGCCAGCAAATCGAGTCCTTTTTTAGGATCAATTCGCCCCAAAAATAAAATTAATGTTTTGTTGCGAGTCTGAGGAAACTGTTGATAAAAAAGCTCTGGATTGGCTAGTGTTTCAAAATCTTGCTGGTGAATCCCGTTAGGAACAACTACTAAAGGCGCTTTCAATTGAAGCGGTTCTATTCTTTTAGCTTCAGTAGATGCCAACATTTGAATAGCACTGGCACGCTGGAAAGCAGGTTTTTCCAGCAAAGCAAAGTAAAAACGCTTCTTGCCAGATTTATAAGCTAAAGCCCATGGTTCTAACATCCCATGAGGAGTCATGATGTAGGGTACTTTGTGTATCTGACAAGCCCAATAAGCAGGTAAAACAGGATAAGAAAAAATAGCGTTAGTGTGTACTAAATCGTAATTAGTGACGTTTTGAAATAACCAGTTAGTCAGAGACAAACTGATTTTATAATCCAGAAAATTCCAGTAAGGAAAGTATTGAATTCGATAATATTTCTCCTTGATCCAGGTAAGAGTCGGGACATCCATACTGGTAGAACCATTAGCTGTGGTGGCTACAATATCAATGTATACTCCCTGACTACCTAGTGCCTGAGCTAGCTCGATTACACTCTTAGTTGGGCCACCATAAACAGGACCAAGAGCGGGAATAACGATTAGAATCTTCATCACTAATTATTAATGTGCTAAAGCGTATTCAACTGCCTGCATCAAGCCTTGACCAAAGTAATTTGGAGAAAACTTTTGAATATGTTCCAGTGAAGCTTTACCCATTGTTTGTAAGTTAACTTCATTTGAGCTAATTTTGACCATGAGTTGTGTCAATTCTGCTTGATTTTCTGGATCAAAACCAAATCCATTTACGCCTTCCAAAACTAAATCCTCGAAACAGCCACAGTGATTAGAAACCAGAACAGGTAAACCTGCTGCCATTGCTTCATTGACTACTAATCCCCATTGCTCCTGAACACTCGCATGGATAAAGCAATTTGCATGAGCAAAGAAGGGAAGAAGCTCGTCTTGCTGAAGAAAACCAGGGAGGTGAATATAATTTTCTAAGCCAAGTTCACTAATCTGCTGTTCTAATTGTGGACGTAGTTGACCGTCACCACAAAGAACTAAATCCCAAGCCTTGTCTCCAACTATTTGCCAGTAAGCTGCATAGGACGAGATGAGAAATGAAAGATTTTTTTTGGAAATGAAGCGATTAATTGCTAAAAAGAAAGGTTTTTCAATAGGCTTAGGAAGATATTTAATGTTGTCTAGATTAAAAGTATCATTTCCTACTACGTCGTAGCCTAAAAATATTGCTTCTGGGGGCATACCTAACTTAATTAAGTATCGTTTGTGTGGCTGTCCTCCTACCAAGGCAGATTTATATTTCTTGACAATCCAACTTTTTATTGCTTCCCGCCACCAGGAACGAGAAACATCATTTTCAGTTGTTTCTGAAAGGAGAATTGCCGACTTGCGGTGCAATAAGCACCAAATCAATGTAAACAGCATTGCAGGTTGAAAATAACCAGCAATTGCTATGGCAGTCGGATTAACTGCATTGAGGACATCATTAAGCTTTTTTAGGAGATGGAAAATATTCGTTTTTTCAAGAGACTGATCTTGAATCACTGAAACAAAGGAAAAATTTAGGTTATTAATTTTTATATTCCATGGATATTGTTCCTCGGAGCGTGCCAATTCTATAGCAAATATTTGATTTTGAAGTTTTTGAGAAGAATCGACTAATCCTTCAATCCTTGCAATATGATAAGGGCCATAATTGGAAAATAGAATACCAATATTAATATTCATTATATATATCCTAGTGTTTTTTGCTTTTTAAGATACGAATATATTTATTAAAATTTATATTTAAGTCGAGAATAATAAATAGCTACACTTACAAAAAAAACTTGAAATATTCCCTCTTGCCAAAATCTGCCTATACCATGTGTTAATCCTACCATTGCTGGACTAACTAATCCCATGTAAAGTAGTCTACTATAAGTACTTTGATAATACAAAGATGATATCCAAAGAGTTTTAAATATATATCCGATCATTCCAAAAATAAGGAATCCCAGAAAACTAAATTCCATAAAAGAATCCCCTATACCAGTAATTGTTGAACCTGTAGGAACTCTATAGCCATATAACTTATTTAGTAAATCCAAGTCTAAAAGATTAAATTTTAGAGATTCTTTAAAGCCCTGTCCCACAATTTGTCCAGGTACATATTGAAATACAATACTATCCCACCAACCTGAGCCATATCCATACAAACCAGTCCGTTCTACTGCATCCATTAATAATGCCGCATTTCTCATTTCTAATATGTCACCACCCTGCTGAAATTCAAACGCTCCTTGAATAACTGATGATAGTTGTTGCCATTGACCGCTAAAGAGTAAATTCCAAAATTCTCCCCGGATTACACCTAGTGCAGGAATAATCAAAGTCATCATGAATATAGCTGTGACGACTAACACCCTAGGAGGTACATAACGGCGAACTAAGTACAATGAAAGGCCTATGATGATTATAAATGTCATAGTGCCTTGTCTACGTCCGACAATAATGCTGGATATTAGAGGCCAAGCCGATATAACTGCACAAGCAATATTAATTGGTTTAGGTCGCTTCAATGCTTGTAATAAAAAAATTCCAAAAGCAATATTGGTAACTTGAGAAAAAAATAGATATATGGTAGCTGGCCCTGTCCAGTTACCACCTACATTTTCTGAATGTTGGATAGCTGTACGAGAAAGTAAAAAATTAAACAAATGTCCTTGAGCCATCAGCACTAAACCAGCTTGAAATAACTTGCGTTCATCTATAGGAACATTTAACTTTGCTAACAATTTTTTATTTGGTTTAGTTGCATATCCTATCCAACAAGTAGCAGCAGATAAACATGAAACTAATATTACCCTTTCTAAAGCTTCTTGAGTGACTACTCCAGGTTTTTGAATCAAGGAAAATATTTGAGGCAATACAAAAGAAGTAAACATACTACCCATGAAGAATGGATATTGATAAATTCTTTCTATGCGAACTATTCCCCAAACTAATAAACCTATACAAATGATAATTAACAGATTTCGATATATTTCGACCATAAGATTAAAATTAAAAAGCTTTAGATTAATATTATTGTTTAATATAGTAGTTTTTTGTATATATTTATCTAATATACAAGGAACTGTAAGTCACCTCAAAAGGGCTAGCTAGTATATTAAAATCTGCCGTAAATGATTCTCTGACTCTTGCAGTACATCTTTTAAATATTCTTGATCGTTAGCTATTTTCTGAAAAGAATGCTTACCTTCTGTGTAAAAGGTTACCAGCTTTCCAACAATAGCGTCTATACTTCTCATAGGTACAATAAAGCCATCAATTTCATCTCTAATAACAGAACCTGAATTATAAGTAGTAATAATAGGAACTCCTAAACTTAATGCTTCATAAGTCACCATTGCCGAACCTTCGCATATTGAAGGTAGCACAAATACATCTGCCCAAGTATATAAATCTTTGACTTGAGAGCGGGGAATTCTTCCCGTAAAATCACACACATCACTATACTCAGTAATACGCTCAGGCTTGATTTCCAAAGAGCCTACGACTTTACAAGTAAAAGGTATTTTTCCTTTTATCTGACGTAGAGCTTCTAGTAAATAGGGAATTCCCTTCCGTAGTCCAACTGAACCGACAAATAAGATTCTTAACTCGTCTCCTCGCTCTCGTGGAATTTGAGTCAGAGGTTGATACTGCGCTGATTTTTCATCTTTGATGCGACCTAATGGCACTACAGATATTTTATGAGTATCAACTCCCCTAGCTATTAGAGAGTCTTTCACAAAATTAGAACCACAAATAATATGATTTGCTAAGTCTTGCTCGCGATGCTCTCGTTGCATCAGTTCTAAGTCAGCATCACTAACTGTAAAGGGCGTTAATGACCATCCTTGCCAACGCTCTTCCTCTTCTAGTAAAAGTTTATGTACAATTGAGTAATCAGCTAGGGTTTGATCTAAAATACAGCGAATTCCAGAGGATTTAGCATATTCAAATAATTCTAGACACGCACTATTAAATCCATAAATAATATCAACTTCTCCTAAACCAGATTTAATAATGTGTTGGCAAAATTCTTTTCCTCCCTCTACAAATATTTGTGATGCTTGTTGGGGTGAAGCTTTATTTAGAGCCTTGACATACCTATAGCCAAATATAGGGAAGTGGATAATTTTTGCATTTTTAAGATTTGGTTCGTTGCGTTCTAGACCTTTTTTTAAAAAATTTGGAAGACGATTATAGAGTCGAGGATGACGTAATAAATTAGCCAGAAAACTATGTCCTGAGTAGAAATCAGTATAAAGCCTATTTAAAATACCCCACTGGTGAAATAGCAGAGGTTCTTGATAATGCTTTCTAGCACCAAGTTGTGCTACTAAAACTTTAGGTTTATTGGTCATGTATAAATAGAAAAGTATCGAAAATTATAAAGTTGGGGATGATAAAGAATTTAATATTTTTTTGTAGCGATCGCCTACATTTTCAGGAGCATATCGTTCTAGATAAGCTGAACGAATCATTTCTGGTGATATTGACTGTTGCTCTATTAACTTTGCTATCTTCATTAATTTATCAGCAAATTCATTGGGATTAGTAGACTTGACTATTTTACCGAGACGAGAGTCAGACAAAATATCTGGTAATGCACCTACATCTGTAGCGACAATTGGTCTACCACAACCCAAAATTTCTAAAGCTGCTAAACATTGTCCTTCTGTACGGGAAGTAAAGGCAAATAGGTGACAAGATGCTATCACATTTTCTACTTCCTGATTAGGAATAGTGCCATGAAACACCACAGAAGATGCAATACCAAGTGTTTCAGCCAGTTGTTCTAGTTGTTCGCGTAAATGACCATCACCAAATAGGTGCAGGCTAGTCTGCTGTTGTTTATTATCAGCAATAGATGATTGTAGGTATTTATCTTGAAAGTAACGAAAGGCTTCTAGTAACAAAGGGATATTTTTATCTTCTACTAGTCTACCGAGAAAGCCTATTTTTAGTTCCTCGTTTGGTGGCAGTGGTTTGAGATTACCAGTATCCTGGGGAATATAAGAAATCACTTTGACTCGCCCTTGATAGCCAATTTTACGCAAATCTTCTGTAAATGCAGATGCTTGCACTAGGATTAAATCAAATAGGTTCAGTACGTCTAAAAGTTGTTTTTTTTGTGTAGTTGTAGTTGGAACTAAAGGACGATAGGGAGTAATATAAACAAATTTTGTACTATTACCAATTTGTAACTTTAGAATTTTTAAAATTTTGATGGGTAAGAGTTTACCAAACAAAACTATATTACTTTGTTTAATTTGTTCAATTCCCAGAGGTAAAAGCAGCCAATCTGGTACATTCCATCTACAACCCCATTGCCAAGGATTACGAACAATTTTGACTTTTGCCTGTTCAATATACTGTAGTAGATGGGAATTTTGCCCCCAACAGACTAACTGACAATCGTAGTTGTGGCTTTGAAGATAGCAGAGAAGATTCTTGCAGAAAGTTTCTATCCCTCCAATTGGAGCAAATCCACCAAAATAAAACAGAATTTTCATATATATTTCTTTGTTTTAAAGTCAACCACACAGATAAGATAGCCATGCTTGCTTAAGAACGGAGTAGGAATACTTATCCAAATAATATTTTTGTAATTCTACTTGGTTAATCTTTCCGTCTGCCAACTGGAATAGCATTTTTCTAACAGCACTAATAAATAAGTTATCTGTAGAGTTGGCCGCAGATACAGCATCTTTTACTTGCTCATTCTGCCAAGGTTCAGGAGGAACAATAATTACATTTGGATTATTCACACCATAATCGGCAATACCTCCAACACCGTAAGTAACAAAGGGTACACCACAAGCTAGAGATTCTAGTAGCACAAGTGGTGCGCCTTCATCACCAAGGGTAGGTAATAATGTTAGATCGTAGCTGCTGATGAGGTCTACATAAGCTTGACCTTCTGGATAGCGACCAAAACATTTGACGCGATCGCCTATTCCATGTGCTTCAATGTACTCACGTATTAAAGGCTCCTCCGGGCCTCCGCCGTGAATGTGGAGTTCACTGAGTACGTCCTTCAGATATTCCCACTGTTGCACTAGCCAAAAAGCCCTTTTATGAGGCACTAGACGACTAAATAGTGCTGCTTTAGCTTGTCCTAAAGGAACTTTTTCATAAACAGGTTGGGGTAGTGATGTCACGATTTCCAGTGGGACTGGTATTGCTGAAAGCACTGGAATCTCTTTTTTCCAACCAAAGCAATTAGCAAAATTTACTGCAACCGTTGGTGTATGAGCAGCTACTTCATCAAAGTACCAACGTACAACCCACCGAGGGTCTTTCCAACCACTCTTTAAACCTGACATCACCTCATGAAAAATCGTGCGTGATTTATGTCTTGCCAAACAAATAGGTATGACTGAGTAAAAGCCCGTGCCGACAGCAATGTAAACATCTGGTGCAAATTCTTCAATGATTGTCTTGATTTTATTAATGTTCTTAAAAAATGAAAAAATTGATTTGTTTTGCTGTTTAGTACTAAATTCAAAGGGAAAGAACTTAATGAATGAATATTGTCGCGATTGTTCTTCAACAGGCTTTTTTATAATAAAGGCAGTATCTATTTTTTCCTCTTCTAGAACATTTGCAAGCCAATGAAGATGGGTTTGAATCCCTCCCTCTCCTGCTAAAATACCACTAATTAAAATCTTTTTCATATTAAAAATTATATATAAACTTTATTTAAATAATATGTAATTCTGCTTTACACCAGTTAACAAAATTTTTCACTCCCTTTTCCAGAGGAACAGAAGGCTCAAAACCTAAAGTTTGTATTTTGCTGATATCAGCCTGCCAGTTAAGTGGGTCTCCTGGGCGAATATTACCATTAAACTGAGGCTGGAGATCGTATTTCAAGGTATCGATAACTAATATTGCTAATTCTTTAATTGTTGTTTCTCTACCAGAGCCAACATTGTAAACTTCGCCTTGCATTTGTGCAGAACCAGCAACAATCTCAATTGCTTTGGCAATATCAATAGCATGGATAAAGTCTCGACTTTCTTTTCCAGTTCCTTGAAGATTTACAGCTTTTTCTGTCAGATTTTTATGGCAGATATCCCAAATTACTTGTCGCCTAAGTCCAGGGCCATATGCTGAAAAAATTCTGATACTGGCAGTTAATAAGCCATAAACTCTGGCAAACTCTAAAACTAAGTTTTCAGATTGCCATTTATGAAATCCGTAAGGTGAAATTGGACTTGGAATTTTATCTTCTTTTATTGGTATAGAATTAGGATTACCATATACCGCAGCACTAGAAAGAAAAATAAATCGACAATTAGGAGCGCTTGTTCGTAAAGAATTCAACACCTCAAAGGTCAACGCGGTATTGGCGTTAAAATCTTCTTTGGGCGCGGTAATTGATAAACCTACAGAAGCTCGTCCAGCACAGTGAATAAATAGGTCAGGATGATATTTATCCAGTAAATTATTCAATTCTGTACTAGGTAGATCAAGACAGTGGTAAGCCTGTAAATCAGATAGTGGGGCATTCTCAGGAGAAGTCTTAGCTAGACCAACCACAGACCAACCTTGGTTGGAAAAGTAGCGTACAATATAGCGACCAATAAAGCCAGTGGCTCCAGTCACTAAAACTAGTTTCGATTGTGACATACCAACCTAGAGTAATTACTAATTATACTTATTATTTACTAATATAATTGCAATAGCCAGTTTTCTAGAGTTTGAGCGCGTATTTGCCAAGTATGCTGACGGGCAAACTCTAGTTGTTTGAGGCTTTTCTCATAAACGTCAAGCTTTTCTGCTAAGGTAAATTGCTTACGAATGTAAGCGATCGCATCCGACGCAGAATGAAAAATGCTAATCCACTCAGGATATAAACAACATTCTGGGACATCAGTACTCAAAATCGGGCGACCACTGGCAATGCCATCCATAATTTTGGTAGGGCAGCATGCTTGATTAAAAGGATGCTCTACTACGTAAGGAATCCAATTGACTGCAAAAGACCAGTAATACTCTGCAACTTTATCGGACGGTACTTGCCCAATATGGCGAACATTTGGTAATGTCAACACTGCCTGACGGCTTGCTTGCCAATTTCCCTGCTCTAGCATGACTTGCTCATCTAAACCACCAACAAAAATAAATGTGATTTCGGGACAAGCTTTAATAACTTGGTAAATTAACTGCCAATCTAAGCGATCGCCTAAGTTACCAACATAACCCACAGTCATTGGTTCTGGAGAAGTTTCTGGTTGGGGATTTAAGTAGGTGTTTACAAATCCATGTGGATAATGGTAAATATTGGAAGACTTTTGATCGTGACATTTTTGAAGAGTGAGCAGTTGAGAGTAAGAAGCACACAGGGTAATAGTGGCGCGTTCAATTAATTCCTTTTCTTGCTCTAAAATCTTAGTTTTACGGTTAGGTCGGTAAAGAACATAATCATCAAAGTTGTAGTAAATTAATCGCTCATTTGGTATTTTGCGTACCCAAGGAGCAAAATCTGGATGGGGGGCTATGACCCAAGGATGTTCACCTGATTTCTGCTTGAGTTGCCGACACCATCGCTGGATAAGCTGTTGCAAGTAAAATCGAAATAGTCCTTCTAATCGCCCAGCATAGCCGCTAGGTAGTACATGAATTGACCGATTTAGTAAGGATGGCGGGATTCTTTTAGACCAAGTAGGTCTGCGAGGATAATAAGTGCGCCAATCATAAAATTGTACAGCATGTGTCGGATGGTTCTGAGCTAAGGCCTCCGCTAGTCCATAAGTCCAAGGACTATTTGCACCTAAAAATAGAAAACTGAGTTGTCCCATGTTATGACAAGATAATGTTAATTAAATGGAACTCAATTAGCTCAACTCCAGACTGAAAGGTAGACTTGAATAATCTAATTTGAGTACAAAGTAGTTATGTATACAAAATATGGGTTAAGTATCACATAATTTTTCTGCTTTTTGGATCTACCGATTAGTTGCTGTGTAAATAAAGTGCATCAGCCCATAATGGTTGATGATTGCCAAAATAAGGAGCTGACACTCCATACAAACGAAATCCTGCTGCATGAAGAAAATCATGGATTTCTTCAAAAGTTACTGCACCTACATAGTGCGGAGCGTAATTAATCTCAATCTGAACAGCTAAAGTTTGGCTGAGAGTCCGTACTGCACCACGAAGAACTTCCATCTCGTAACCTTGGACATCTATTTTCAGCAGTCCCACAGTTGATGAAGTGGAAACAACATCATCTAATAAAACCACTGGTACACAACACTTAGAGGATACTGTTAATGCACCAGTCTCATAGCTGGTTTCAATTGTGTCTAAGGGTTGTAGTACGCTGCTCATTTTGCTATCTTTGGTGCAATTAATCTCTACAGTGCCAGGTTTTGAACCAGCTACCGCAGGTATAAGTTGAGCGTTCTGGACACCAAGAAGGATTCTTCGTAATGAGTCCTGGCACTCTGGTAGCGGTTCTATGGCGATGACTTCTAGTGGTTTAACTAATTTGAGAACCGCTGCAACAAAATTGCCATTGTTAGCGCCAACATCAACGAGCGTCCACTTCTGTGGCTCATATTTAAGCTCAGTCGGCCAGAGTTCAAAGCGGCAGAAATTTGCTGCTGCTTCAAGTTCTAACGCAGAGTATTGGTTTGACCTCAGCCCAAGCATATTCAGCCTAGAATCGCGCCGATGACGTTCGACAAAGCCGTGTGGTAAAAGATTTCGTAAAAGGTATTTCACTAAATTCATAAGAGTTTTTATTTCCTGCAAATTCACTTTAGTATGAAAATCTACCACCCACGCATATCTCGCAGCCAATAGCCAAGAACAGGCGATCGCCCAATTATTTCTCTAATTGCTGAACGCAGACGGGGGGGGAAAAGCTGAAAACGATAGACAGGAGCTTGATAAGCTGCTGGTTCTTGACCTTTTTTACTCCTTTCAAGTCGCCCAAGGGTAGAAATATGGTTGATGAGAGATTCGTAGCCTTTCCACATTACTGCTTCATCAAAATCAGAACGGGCACGCTCAATCACAGCTATACTAAAAAGGTCATAGTTGTCACAAGCATATAAAACTTGTCTAGCTAAGGCTTGAGTGTTATTTAATGGAGCAAACAGTCCTGTCTTGTTTGCTGTAGCGATTTCTTTTGTACCAGTATCAACATCCCAAGCTACTGGCACACAACCCATACTCATCGCTTCAATTGTTGCCATGCCAAATGGTTCAACGCGACTCAGCATTAGTAAAACTTTTGCGGACGCAGCAGTGGAAAAGATGAGGTCACGTTGGACATGACCGTAAACATGAATACGTTCTGAATGAGGCAATTGGTTAATTCTAGAGTTAAATTCTGGTGTCACCTGACCAAACCAGTGCAGCTTGCCAGTAAACCCTAGTTCAATTAGATGTTTCCATAACTTGAGGACATCAAATGCCCCCTTCGTAGGATTTTCACCACCTAGAAATATCAAATCATTTTGGCGTGTGATATTGAATTTTGGTCGCTCAGGAAATCCAGAGCCGTTGTAAATCACAGAAAGTTTCGTTATCTGTTTTAAGCGGTGTCGGAACTTACTTGCTACAGTTTCAGAAACAGCGACAATCGCCTCTAAATTATCTTCCTCCTCCAGCGCTCTTTGCCAGTATCTAGGAATAGTGTCGTGGACGACAAAAACACATTTAATATTTGGAGCTAGATACGGAATAGCAGCATCTAACTCTCCACAAGCATTAAAAAGTAGTACATCCTGAGGATTTTCATTTAGCCATTGCAGGAGAACTTTTGGTGTTTCTGGCGCAGAACCGTTTAAGCCTAGAGACGATACACGAAAATCATTATTACTACTCATACAGCTAGGCTGAGTAAGCATCAGCATGGTTGTTTCATATCCAGCTTGAGCAGCTTGCCGACAACAAGACAAAGCAACAGGAGATATTCCACCGCTCTTGTCGCCAGGAATTAACCAACAGAGTTTCATATAATTATTTAGTAGTTATATAGCGGTTATCGATTGAATGAGAACACCAAAGTCCTTATTTTAAAATCATTTCAGCAAAGTTTTTGTATCTCACTCAACTGCTAATTGCTCTCTCATTAAAGAGGACAGAGAAAATAGAATTTTTGTATTTTTCTAAATTGAAAGCATGAGATGTTCCTGTTTGTGATTTGGGCTTTCTCATTAACTTTAAAATAACAAACCAAGGGGAACTAAAAATAAATGGCACAAGCATCTTATTTAAAACAACAATCTCCCACCACTTTTTTAGTAAGAAAATTTTTTGATTTGATTCCAAAGCAATTCGCAGTTCTCTCCAACAAACATCCAGCCGCATGAAAAATTGTTGAGCCAATGGAATACCCAATCGTTCTCGATAAGAATTAGCGTTTGAAGTCAGCCAGAATACATCTTTGATTAGCACTGCATCGGAATTCACGGAATAATTTTGTGTTATCTGATCGGTATGCAGACGATAAGCACAAACAGGCTCATTAACAGCGGTAACAAGATATTTTGAGGACAAAGCAACACATATCTCCCAATCCGCTATACCAACGAGACTAGTGTTAAAGCCTCCAAGATTGCGAAATAACTCTGTACGATACATACAAGCACTGGGATTAGAGCCTCTATATTCTTCAAGTTTTGCCCACTGTCTCTCAGATCTTGGTTCAGGAGTATAAGGTTCTGAGTAATCCAATACGTTGATTTGATTTTGTTCTTGAAGTTCCTCAAAAGATACCATTCCTCCTAGACAAATGGCTGCATTAGGCATTTCCTGAAGAGCTTTAACTTGCTTCTCTAAAGCTTCCGTAAAAAGCAAATCATCACTGTCTAAATATTTTAAGAATGGAGTTTGGCAAAGTTCCAAACCACGCATAGCGTTTTTAAATTGACCGACGTTCGCTTCATAACGGTGGTATTCAATCCTGACATCTGTAAATTTGTCTACTACCTCCTGAAGATTATCTTTTGAGGCATCATCGCAAACAATGACAACAAAATCTTTGTAAGTTTGCCATCTTAGAGACTCTAATGCTTGAGCTAACATTCTGGCACGATTATATATAGGAATAATTACTGTTAATTCCATAGTTTTAGATGATTTCATGAGAGAGATTTTTTTGATATTTAATTTGCTTGGTTTAAGACTAAATTGTCTAGTTTTGCAAGACCTTATGGTATAGTTCCATGTACCTTTTTGCTTGTAATTCTAAGGGGTATTCTTCGAGGGCGATCGCCCGACAGTTTTGACTCATACTTTCCCGTAGCTTTTTGTCTTCTAGCAGATGAATAATGCCATTACACAAATCTTCGGTGTTTTCTGGTTCAGCTAAGTAGCCAGTTATTCCTGGACGCACCATATCGGGAACGCCACCAACTTTGAAAGACACTATTGGAGTACCACAAGCTGCTGCTTCCTGAGCTACTAAACCAAAAGCATCAGCACGAGTTGGGAATAAAAATAAGTCAGCAGCAGAATAGGCAATTGACTTGATGCGATCACTGCTGACGTAGCCAAGATTGACAGTTGGGATGCCCACAGCTTTCGATATAGCCTCACCACCACGACCCATAATCAAAATAACAGTTTCAGCTTTTAGTGATTCTGGCAAACTTTGGAGAGCTTTTAAAAGTAAATCGCCACCCTTACGGCTATAGTCAAGAACAACAGCACCAAACATCAAAACTTTTTTACCTAGTGGGACACCAAGTACAGAACGGCATTGCCCAGGATCAAGAGGTTGATAGGCTTCTGTATCAATACCATGTGGAATATGATGAACTGGAAAGCGATTAAGCATACTCTGTTTTGCCTGTTCAGCCAGCCAAATGCTAGGAGAAACTATAGTCAGCTTGGAACGGCTATAAACCCAGTCTTTTAGTTTCCATTCTATGTGGGTATTATCTTTACCTATAGGTGGATATTCATTAGGGTAAGGGCAGTTGCCACAACCCGTTTTCCAACGCTCACATTCATAGCTAAAGCCACAATGCCCTGTAAAATTCCACATATCATGAAGTGTCATAATAGCGGGCTTCTCTGTCGTAAATTGTGGCAGTGCTAAATAGTTAAAATATCCGCCGAGAATGTCGTGAAAGTTCAGGACATCTGCTTCTTGATAAAAGTTATGTTTGGGAATATCAAAGGTACTAAGGATGGTGAGATAGTTTAAACCAAGACGGGAAATCAGGTGATTGAGTTTGGTTGCAATAGGATATTTATCAGGGATAGAAGCAATTCTTTCATCGCTAATTGTCGCTCTTCCTACTAATAAGTGAGAGTTTATTGCTTGATTTAGTAAACCTTGGTGTAATCGATAAGCTGCAATAGCTGCGCCATCGAGTATGTCAGATGGACTAATATGAACAATATTCATTTTAGTTATATATATATATGGATAATATCTAGAGGATAGTGCCACAAATTTAACCATAACGTAAACGCACGTAGCGACAATAGAGCCACTCAGGTACTAATAATCTGAACTGACCAAAACGACCAAAATGATTGTGAAAACCATGCTTCTTGACCAACTTGAACCAGTGATGCAAGCGTTGTTCAAGTGGCATAACTGCGAGATTAGATTGGATTAAATAATCCAAGTCAAAATCATTTCCACCATAAACGCTTGGTACGAAGATATGCGGTTCATCAAGAAACATTTGATCAATTGGTACTAACGGTGCTTTGATTGGAGGTAATGTAGCAGCACGCATATATAAATTTTCCAAGTATTGCTGCCAGTTACTTCCCCAATGCATCTCGACAATTTTTTTCCTTGTTACTTCTCCTTGAGAGAGCCTAAATTCTTCATCTTCAACTAAGCGCGATAGAACCGATGTGTACTCCTCCAAGTTCCGCGCAACAATTAAATTGTCAGTCAGTCCAGGCATAACAGCACCAAAAATACTAGATGCATCGGAATATGGGAAGCGACTCACTAAAGGCACACCATAGCTTCCTGCTTCTAGAAGTGATGTAGTGGAAATAAAAGGGAATGAATCAACATAGATATCGGCAGCTTGGTAAAAAATAGCAGTATCTTCGCGTTCTGGTTGGACGATAATTCTTCCTTGGGTTTGCTGAATGGCTGCTGCCCAATCCTCTCTATTCCCAGCCCCAACAACTAATAACGTAGCTTTTTCATACTTTTTTAGTAATTGAACATGGGCATCAGCATAACTAATACCACTAATTGTTTTGTACTTAAGTGCTCTAGCGATTGAGAGCAAGACGACACTATCTTCAGCAAGACCAAGCTTTTGCTTTGCTTCTGTGCGGTTAAGTAATCGATGAATAGGTTCTAAAATGGTAGGCAGAAGTACGTTACGCTCTGCTTCAATACCTCTGCGTTTTTGTGCAAGATGCATACCGGACTCACGAAGGTTAGCAACTACGTCACTGATACCTGCTCCAACCCAAAAAACGTGGTCAGCATGATCCAACAATACAACAGGTGGAGATTGCTCTTTATTAGCAAAAGCAATAATGGGAATTACATCGTAGTTATGTATATGCAGCACCACCAGATCTGTTTCTGCGGCAATTTCCCGTAGTCGTTTTGCCCAAGAGATGATACTGCCAATAGTTTCGTTTAGTTTGTATATCTTGCCACCACTATTGTTGACCGCTTCTCTTAGGGGTTTCGGTACATTATCTATCCGTGACTGTCGTGTTAAAACAAGGGAGTGACAGTGATCATTATCCTCCTGTATCCAGCGCCATAGCATTTTAGAATGTCCGCCGATGGCTTGTACAGTGGTTGCAATATGCAGTATTTTATTGGGTTTCTGAAGCAATGAGTTGCTATTTCTAAAAGAGGAGTATGTTGGTATAACTTTTTTGCCAATGTTCAAGAGAACTTGCTCTAGTTCTAAACTAACAAAAAGACCACAATGTTTCCAAGCTGCATAAAAGGCTGCCATTTCCCCATACACGGCGGCTGCATCATACTTACTGTGATCTGCAAATTCTTTTGCTTGTGCCACTAAACTACGGAATACCTCAAAATTTTGAGGTATAACGCGGTTGCCTTCTTCTCGCCAAAGACTAAGTGTATCGTTAGCTATTTTCTCCATACAATTCTACTGTTGCTAACTCCTGCTAATTTTTGCTAACTCTATAAATAGAAAACTCCCCAGAACGGGCACTACGTTTTTCCGCCTCTTGCGTGATTAAATGCAATACATACAATTACTCCTTTACGGTAAATCGGGATCAATGCCCAAAGCTCGCAGTCGTGTTGCCAATTGTTCAGCACGTTGGCGCTCTTGTTAGGTCGTAAAATTCGTCAGACAAACCTGGTTCCTCCGGATCTTCACTTTTGAGATCGTACATTGTGGGCAGTACTTCTTTTGGGGAGCGAGGAGGATCTGTTTGATACATGACAGGAATAATCTGACCGACTAGCTTTAGCTTAACAACCGAGAAGAAAGCGATCGCCCTCTAATTCTGCAATACTTAAATTTGTCAAAAGACAATCTCAAACCTGACTTTTCAAAACCGCGATCGCCCGATCTTGTTCCTCTTCAGTCATTTGATGGAACAGTGGTAAGATAATGGCGCGATCCTGTGCTTGTTCGCTTTCAGTTAAGCGATCGCATTTTCCTGGTTCACAGTTACAAGCTTCCCGACTAGTACCACAAGACCACGCTTCAATTTGATAGGCACTTTCCCGATGAGCGCACATTATACCGCGTCGTGTAGCGATGCCAGCATCCAGCATTGTCTGCATAACTTGCACTTGGTCGCACTTTTCAAGTAAGCGTACACAGTAACTCTGCCAATTACTTCTTGCCCAAGCTGGCTCTGTCGGTAATTTCAACTCCGACACATCTGCCAACTGTTCGTCATATCTTTGAGCTAAGTAACGACGGCGTTCTACAATTTCTGGTAGGCGTTTGAGTTGTTCTCGTCCGACTGCGGCTTGGATGTCAGTCATACGATAGTTGTAGCCTAACATTGGGTATGACTCAAAAATAACTTGTTTGGCTCCGTGGCGCACAGTGTCGGGAACGCTCATCCCGTGTTGTCGCCAGAGGTGAAACTGTTTGTCCCATTCAGGATTATTTGTAGTCAACATCCCACCGTCGCCGGTGCTAATTACTTTGCGGGGATGGAAGGAAAAACAAGCGATATCTCCATGTGGCTTGCCAATTTTTTCCCATTGCCCATCCCAGAGAATTTTACTACCGATCGCACAGGCTGCATCTTCAATTACTGGTAAATTGTGTTGGTGGGCAATTTCTAAGATGGCTTTGAGGTCGCAAGGCATCCCCATTTGGTGGACGACAAGAATAGCACGGGTGCTTTCGCTAATCGCATCTGCAATTAATATGGGGTTTATATTATAGCTTTGCGGTTCAATATCCACAAACACAGGCACTGCCCCACAGTAGCGAATGCTGTTAGCCGTGGCAATATAAGAATGGCTGACAGTAATCACTTCATCCCCAGGCTGCACACCTACAGCTAACAATGCTAGATGTAATGCTGTGGTGCAATTGGAAACAGCACAAGCATGGTTCGCCCCTACGTAAGCTGCAAATTCCTGCTCAAAGGCGGCAACTTCTGGCCCTTGAGTCACCCAACCAGACATAATTGCCCGCTTGGCTGCTTCAGCTTCGGGTTCACCCATCCAGGGTTTAGCGATCGGAATATACTGCATTTTCTCAGACATTGGTTGCTTCCTTTGCCAATTTTTGTTCGCGCCACCAATTCACCAGCCGACTTAATCCTTCTTCTAAAGATACCTGTGTCTCAAAACCCAGTAATTTTTTAGCTTTGCTGACATCTGCCAGTCTACGTGCTACGGGGTTGACTTTGCGCTCTGGGCCATATTCTGGTTGCAAATCTGATCCCATCACTTTAGCTAAACTATAAGCAAGGTCATTTAAGCTGCTTTCCACACTACTAGCAATATTAAACACTTCGTCAGTAACATCGGCTTTAGCAGCCAAGATATTAGCTCTGGCAATGTCCTCAATGTATACAAAGTCCATTGTCTGCTTGCCATCACCGAAAATTAGTGGTGGCTGTCCGGCAACAATGCGCTCCATCCAGCGAATCAATACCTCAGTGTAGACGCCATAAATATCCATACGCGGCCCGTAGACGTTGAAGTAGCGTAATGCTACATAGTCTAGCCTATACATATCGTAGAAACTGCGTAATAAGCCTTCATTAAAGACCTTAGCTGCGCCGTAGATAGTGCGATTGTTGTAAGGATGATGAGATTCAGTTGTGGGAAACTCCTCTGCCATGCCATATATTGAAGCTGATGAAGCAGCGACTACCTTTTTCACTTTGGCTTTCACCGCTGCTTCCAACACATTAAAAGTGCCATCAGCCAAAACTTCTAATGCCAAACGCGGTTCTTCAGCACATTGGGTAATGCGGATTGCAGCCTGATGAAAGACTAAATCTACACCTTGCATAACTTCATCCAGAAGTTTTTGATCTCGGATATCACCTTCTACAACTACCAAAGGCCCATGCTCTTTTGCCCAAGCGAGGTTATTGAGTTGTCCACGCGTGAAGTTATCCAGGATAATAATCTCGGAAACTCCTTCTTTGACTAATAAATCGGCAATATGAGAACCAACTAAACCTGCACCGCCTGTAATTAATACTCGACTATTTTTCATTTTCTTGTAGTTTTGTAATTTGTGTTTCTAGAATTTGAATACGATTTAGTAAGTCAGATATACGTAAACCCAATGTGCTTTTGACAGACTTAATAATATTTGCTGCTGCTGTTTTTTCTTCACCTTCAAACTGAACTTCAAAAATTCTTAACACTCCATCATTTGTGAGTACATCAACAAAACCTGCTGTTTTTGATCTGCCGATCACCCGGCCAGGTATGCGTCCTACATAGGTGGGAGGGTTATCTACAGGCTTGGCTCGCCACACTAATAACTTTTTTCCTTGAAAGTAAGTGTAGGAACCAGGAAAAGGAGAGACTAATGCCCGAATAAAGCAATCTATACTTCTAGTAGAAGTTGACCAATTAATTTCACCGTCTTCAGGCAGGCGAGTACAACAATAAGTAGCTTCAGCGTTATTTTGTGTTATGCCATCATAACCATGAAAAGTTTTGACAACTGTGTCTCCTAAATGTTGCTGCTGAATTTCATTTAACTTGTCGTATATGGTAGCTACAGTATCATCAAAACCAATTGAAATTAGCTGTTGAAATAGAATGTTTCCCTCATCTAGTCCGGGGGATATTTTATGAATAGTTATTGCCGCACAAGGCTCATCATTAATAATTGCCCAGTTAACGTTGGCACGTCCGCGATAATGGGGCAAAGGAGAATAATGGACATTGATAAATGTAGACAATTCAATCAGATTTGGTGGCAGTATTTGGTTATAGGAAGAAACCACTACACAATCTGGCTGAAATTTTAATAGTAGTGACTTAATCTGTTGCCCAGAAGTGTCTGAAAATATAGGGATACCCGCTTGTTGGGCAAGACTGACAACGGGATCATCGGATTCAATGTCTACATTTCTTACTACTCCTTGCACGTTGCACTTTGACAGCAAAGATTTCAACGCACTTAAGGTAGTTGTACCGATGCCGATTAGAAGTACATTAACCATTTACCACCTACATTCACAGCAGTTGCACAAATTCCATAGCTGAATTATTGGATTGTAAAGATTGTCGCCAAATCGCTTCTGCCGCTTTCAGCCCACCTGTTTGCAGTCGGATAATTGGTTCTGGGCCTACTGCTGAGGGTAAAATCGCCATGTGTCCTGGTTTTGGCTCTACTTCTGGACATACTGGTATATGATGAGCCGAAAAAGCAGACCGTTCTATATCTCCCCAGTACTGAGCCACAAGCGCCCCTGGCCAATATTTGGCAATCATCGCGGCATCTTTAACAGATAGGACTGGTTCTGGGCGTGGTTGCAAAGCCACCAAGATCGCATCATAGGTTTTGTCAGTGGGCGCTGCGGCGATGCTGTCTACAGTGTCTACATTAGCACCAGCATTTACTAAACCGTGTTCAATAAATGAACTAAAAGGGTTATCACACAACAATAAAATTTTACTTGTGTAAACGGCAACTCCTGCATCTAATAAAACCTTGACTGCCATGATTCCCAAAAAGGAAAATACATCCACGCTAGGGTGGCGTTCATTCACACCTGCTACTTTAATACCCCGTTGGTTACAGCTTGTGAGATCCACATCCTCTGGTCTAAACTCCCATGCTTCGTACATTAAGCCAATGACTGCTGTGGGCTTCATCCAAGCAATCATTTCTGCATTAATGGGACGGACATGTCCGCTGTTAGTGATAATGTCAGTTTGAGCGACAATATCTTTGGTTTTCTCGGTAAGAAATTGAATCTGATCGCTTACCCCTGCTAGTTCAGCTAGTTCCAGTGTCTGGGCTTTTACTTCTTCTAGAGTGCCATAGCGGCTAGTGCGAGCGATCGCAAATACTTTTTTAGCTCCAGCGATCGCTGCTACTACAGGGGTGACTGCATAAGCTCCAGTCGCGGCTTCTGTAAGTACGATCAAGTTATCTAGTTGCAGTTCGCACCGTTGAATTGCTTGCTGCATTAGACTAACGAGACGGCGGGAATTTAAACCAGGCCGGGAATCATACATTAAACAATGACTCCCTGAAGAATGCCTTGAAGACTGTCAGCTACAGTATTAATTTGTGCTGGTGTTAGTTCAGCATACATAGGTAGTGAAAATACTTCCCTAGCTGCTAGTTCTGAGTGGGGAAAATCTCCTATCTTATAGCCTAAATCTGAATAAGCTGGCTGCAAATGTACAGGAATGGGGTAATGAATACCTGTTTGGATGCCTTGATCATTTAACTTCTTTTGTAGTTCATCTCTTTGGGGCGATCGCACTGCATATACATGGTAAACGTGGCGATTATAGGGCATGACTGTAGGTATGCTCAAGCTGAGATCTTTGAGTAAAGCATCATAGTGTGCAGCATTTGCCCTCCGTGCCTCAGTCCATTTTTCTAAGTAGCGCAGTTTTACTCGCAAGATGGCTCCCTGGATACCATCCATGCGGTAGTTATAGCCTTTCATGACATGGTGATACTTACGTTCTTGACCCCAGTCACGCAGCATCTCCATAGTATGGGCATATTCGGGATTATTAGTGACTATCATGCCTCCTTCACCATAAGCCCCTAAGTTCTTTCCGGGGTAAAAGCTGAAGCAGCCAATGTCACCGATACTACCTACCCTTTGCCCCTTGTATTCAGCCCCGTGAGCTTGGGCAGCATCTTCTATAACAGTCAAACCATGACTACGGGCAATCTCCATAATTGGCTCCATGTCCGCTGGTTGACCATACAAATGCACGGGCAAAATCGCTTTTGTACGTTCAGTTATGGCTTTTTCAATTTGGGTAACATCTATTGTGTAGGAAACAGGGTCAATGTCTACAAAAACGGCTTTAGCTCCGGTGTAGCAAATCGCTGCCACGGTAGCAACAAAAGTAAAAGGTATGGTGATCACTTCGTCGCCAGTACCAATGCCAGCTGCTAACAGTGCCAAGTGTAAGGCACTTGTACCTGTATTGACAGCAATGCCATGTTCAGCACTACAATAATTGGCAAACTCTTGTTCTAAGGTTGTAACTTCATTCCCCAAAACAAATTGCGTACTTTCCAGTACTTTTAACACCGCCGTATCAATTTCATCCTTGATACTAAGGTACTGAGTTTTCAGATCTAGAAATGGAATCATGCTGCTACCTCTGCTAAATTCAATTCAACTAATTGACCACGCTGCTTGATAGATTGGGTAGCAGCTTCCAAAATCTTAACTGTCTGTAATCCGGCTTCTCCATCGGTAATGGGGCGCTTACCTTGGTTAATGCAATCAATAAAGTGCAATCCTTCTGTCCGCAGTGCTTCTGTCATATCTAACTTGGGAGACCACATATCCCCAGTGCGATAACCAATCAGCATCTCGTACATACTTTCAGAATTGCCATTGACGGTAATTCCCTTGTCGTAAATCTTGACTTTTTCACTGGGTTCCAAGTCGTCATAAACAATCATACGTTGACTACCACCAATCAAGGTGCGACGAACTTTTACTGGTGCTAGCCAGTTAACATGGAAGTGAGCAATCAAGTTGCTTTCAAAAAAGCACGTCAAGTAGGCGATGTTTTCTGGTTCTCCCGGAACATGGCTGATGCCTGTAGCAGAGACGGCATAAGGCTGTGATGGTAATACATAATTCATGATCGAGAGGTCATGAACTGCCAAGTCCCAGATGACATTGACATCATGCTGAAAAAGCCCCAGGTTGACACGTACAGAATCGTAGTAGTAAATATCGCCTAATTGATTTGTGGCAATCAAATCGTGCATTTTGCGTACAGCACCTGTATAGACAAAGGTGTGATCCACCATTAGTACTAGTTGACGTTTCTCTGCTTCTTCAATTAGCCGCTTTGCCTGCTTGGAGGAGGCTGTCATTGGTTTTTCTACTAGTACGTGCTTACCAGCCTGCAATGCTGCTAAAGCCAAATCGAAATGAGTGGAAACTGGTGTGGCGATTACAACAGCGTCAATTTTAGGATCTGTAAATATGTCTTGACAATCTGTCGTTACTTGGATGCTGGGATAGCGAGCTTGGACTTTTGCTAACAGTTCTGGTTTAAAATCACTGACCTTGGTCACTTGGACATCTGGAATTTCAGCAAAATTTCTGACTAGGTTAGGACCCCAATAACCATAGCCGATAACACCGATATTGATATTTCCCATTGCTTCTAATGAAATTAAGTATTTTTTAATTCTGAAATAATTATTTGTTTTGATATTTTGCTTTGCTACAAATTAGCTAAAACTGCTAGCAATTATTTCTAAATTTTTACTGCGATCGCGGACATCGCCAACTTTTTTAGCTGGCACACCCGCTACAATTGCATAGTCAGGAACATCACGAGTTACTACAGCCCCAGCACCCACTATGGCTTTTTCCCCGATAGTTACTCCTGGCAGGATAGTAGCGTTACTACCAATAGATGCAGAGCGCTTGACTAAAGTTTTGACTGTATACCAGTCATCGTCAGTTTTCAAACTGCCATCTTCATTGGTTGAACGGGGATAGGGATCATTGGTAAACATAACTCCATGGCCAACAAACACTTCATCTTCAAGGATTACCCCTTCACATAAAAAGCTATGTGATGAAATTTTGCATCGGCTTCCTACCGTGACATCTTTTTGAATCTCCACAAAAGTACCAATTTTTGTGTCGTCACCAATAACGCAACCGTAAAGGTTCACGAGATTGGGATGAAAAATCTTCACGTTGCTGCCCAATTTAACGTCATCATTTATTGCCATTATTTATCTACCTATTTAACTACAATTGAAATTAGTACTTTTCCACAGATTGCCAAACTGCATCTTCTAAATAAGTACACTCACCAGATTGCCATTGATACTCTGGACGCTCAATATTGTGCATGATGATTTCAAAGGGACAAATATCTCTGAGGTTTTCTAACAGAGTTTCGCTACGACGCTCAGAAAACCATGTTGTCAAAGTGTATGAACCCATGTACAGCCTAAATTTTGGAATTTCGCACCGTAAAATAAATGTCCCCGCTTCTCGACGAAACGGTGCTTCAGGTTCGTAAAACCAAAAAATAGAAATAGGTTGCTGTAAGGCGTTTATCACCTGGAAAGAGAACCAAAGACTTTCATGGGGTTTGGTTACGTGTAGAGCAAACTCAAAAGTAATCGGCTGTCCCCAAGAGTGAATCCCTTCTTTTTCAGAAGTATGGACTCGTACCCAAGCTACATAGTTACCATTCTTACTCAAAGGAGATTGATAATAGGCAGGTTCTTCGTTAGAGGCTTTCTGCCCTGTACTATATAGCTGTACTGCTTTACTTGTATTACCATCAAACTGAACATTACCTTTAGAAAGCAGTATACAACGCTTGGTAAGCTGGGCGATCGCTTGCATACTATGGCTCACAAATAAGACTGTTCGTCCTTCTTTGGTAGCTACATCACCCATTTTTCCCAAACATTTCTTTTGAAATGCCGAATCACCCACTGCTAAAACTTCATCTACAATTAAAATTTCTGGCTCTAAGTGGGCTGCTACGGCAAATGCAAGACGCACATACATCCCAGAAGAGTAACGTTTGACAGGCGTATCTAAAAATTTCTCGACTTCGGCAAAGTCAACAATTTCATCAAACTTTTTCTTAATCTCAACTCTACTCATTCCCAGAATAGAACCATTGAGGTAAATGTTCTCCCTCCCAGTTAGTTCTGGGTGAAATCCTGTACCGACTTCTAATAGGCTTGCCACCCGTCCTTGGATTACAATTTGTCCTTTTGTCGGTTCAGTAATTCGACTCAAAATTTTTAATAATGTCGATTTCCCTGCGCCATTGCGTCCAATAATCCCAATGGCTTCACCTTGTTGAATTTCAAAAGACACATCATTTAATGCCCAGAATTCCTCACGAGATGGATTAAGCATTTGTTTACCAGCCGGCCGGAGGAATTTCTTTCCTATAGACTTAGCCCCCTGAGCAATTACATCTCGCAAAGCCTTGTAGCGATAACGTCCGTTAGAATCCTCCTGCTGGTGAGCAATGATATATTTTTTACCGAGATTCTCTACTCGAATTATATTATTAGACATCTGTCCATATCCAGCCTAAATTACATCAGCAAAAGTTCGTTCCATTTTGCGAAAGTACCAAATACCACTGACTAGCAAAAGAGCAACTAATCCTAAAGATAGTGTGAATCCCGGCCAGTAAATTTTTGAATCTCCGCCTAAAATAGCCCAGCGAAAACCATCAATTACGCCCACCATTGGGTTTAAAGAATAGAGTAAACGCCATTGTTCTGGTACAATACTGCTGCTAAATCCTACTGGTGATATATATAACCCAAACTGCATAATAAACGGCACAATATAACGAAAGTCTCGGTATTCTACATTTAATGCTGCTAGCCATAGTCCCACTCCCATTGAAGCGGCAAAGGCAATACCAATAAATAAGGGCAGTGTCAGTATTCGCCAATCAGGAACAAAGTTATACCAAGCCATCAACCCCAGCAGAATTATGCCAGAAATCATAAAATCTACAAAGCTGACAATCACAGCACTGATGGGTACAATCAAACGGGGAAAATAGACTTTGGATATCAGATTGGCGTTACTAATGAGACTGTTGCTACACTCACCCAAGGCATTAGAGAAAAATTGCCAGGGCAGCATGGCTGCAAATACCAAAATTGGATAGGGTACTCCACTTGGTGCAGGTAATTTTGCCAACTTTCCAAAGACTACACTAAACACTACCATTGTCAAGAACGGTCGGATCAATGCCCAAGTTATACCAACCACCGTTTGCTTATAACGCACTAAAAGGTCGCGCCAAGCCAGAAAATAAAATAGCTCGCGGTAGCGCCACAAGTCTTGCCAATACTGGCGTTCAGCACGCCCAGCTTCAATTACCAACTCTTGCTTAGACGCGATATTTTGACTACTCATAATATTAATTGAAGTCTATTTAAGACTATATGTCTTTAGCACTTAAACTACAAACTGGAAATCTTTCATACCGTGATAGCCAACTAGCCTTGAATGCCTGCGAGTAAATTCTCCAACAGAAGGGTTGCCTTGAGGATCAATTACTCCTGTTACCTGTTGCCAAAGTTCTTGGGGTGCTAACGAAAGTTCATAGGTGCGTTCGTCGGATTTACAAACGTGATACCATTTCTTTTGTTGACATTCTTCACACCAGAAAGCTTCTAACCACTCACCTTCAATAGAAACTGTGGTTTTGGTTGCTACCAGCATTAATGCATTTCGCCGATTCATCCCCCGTTGCTGTAACTGGCTTGGTTGGTCGGCAAATATTTGATATTTTTGACTGACGCTATCGATATAACAGCCATGAATTGGACAGTAAATAGCTCGTCGCTTTGAACGTTTCCGATTTCGGTCACACCTTCTCTGCAATTCGACCTCCCGTAATCACTAAAATAGAAAAAGCACATGAGGAAGGTTACGTTGGAGGGACTGAGATCAATAATGACCATCGAAGCCCAACTCCGAACATTTGCCAGTAATTATTAAATTCTAGGTATTCAATTCAAACTCTGTTTTCCATACGGAAATTGAAGTTAATTTTTCTAGGGGTACAACTAAAAAGTTTTTTATTAAGTAATGCAAGTATTCAATGCAAAAGAAAATAGTTGTTACACACTGGTTGTTAATTGGTTGTTTTTAGCTCTTTACATGTAAGTAATTATAACATGTTTGGAGACGATAATATTTCTTTAAATAAAATTTACATCATTAGCAACCCTATATTTGCAATAGTTGATGAAGGACTACAAATATCTCAAAAGTAAATATTTCTAGACAATGGATTTTTATTTTGCTTATTTGCCTTTGATCCCAAAAGCAAATAAGCAATATTCAACTCAAAATAGCAGCCAATACTACTATTGATGAATTGATGATATGAAAAACTTCCGGATTCGTTTTATGGATGTAACCCCCTGCACAATCCTTAAAAGGTATAAGTAACTTATGATTCTCCTTAATGGTGACTCCAACTTTGTCTGTAACAGAAATTAAGTCGAAGAAACGATTGCGCTGTTAGAATTTACCAATTTTAACTTTCCTGAAAGCTTATTTCACATGGCTTTTAGACATAGTTACTACTTCATCAGGTAATATTGCCTGCTGTAGAACATCAAGGTATTGTTGGGAGATAACCTTAGGGGTGAAATGCGATCGCAAATACTGACGACCTGCTGTACCCATCCGTTCTCCTAGTTGGGGATCGCGACTGAGTAAGCGAATAAATTGAGCTAGACCATGACTGTCTCCATTATCAAATGTGCCACCACAGTTAGCTTCTGAAATTAGTTGTCTAAGGTACGAATCTGGAGAACAAATCACAGCTAATGGTCGCCCAGAGGCTAACGCTGAGTAAAGCTTACTAGGAACAACCAAACTCTCTGTTGCTGAATCCACACTTACGAATGATAAATCACAAGCTGTCAAAGAATAGGGTAGTACATGCTTATCTTGATATGGTAGAAAAGTGAAATTTCTTAGTCCCAACTGCTTCACTTCCTGAATCAAGTCATCGCGTTTGGCTCCACCACCAATGCACACAAACTGAATCGGCTCGTCTTGTAATTCCTTGGCAGCTTCCAGCATAGTGTCAAGGTCATGACAGCGTCCCATATTGCCAGAATAGAGTACGGTAAATGTGTTAACTAGATTATATTTCAAGGCAAACCAGTTTTCTTGCTTGGGAATTGGCCTAATCAAGTCAGGGTTAGCCCAACTGTGAATCACAGAAACCTTATCGGCTACCTGGGGACAATGGGCTACCACTCGCTCTTTCATCGCCGGACTCAGAACTATGATTCCCTTAGCGTTAAGCCAAACTTGCCTGTTAATTGCACGCCACAACCGCACTAACCAGTTATCTTTGGAAATTACTCCTAGGGCGATCGCAATATCTGGATAAAGATCATAAATAATACAAACATAAGGCAATCGAAACAATAGGTAACCCAGATATCCAATAACTGGTAAAAATGGAGGAGCAGTGGTCAATAATACTACATTGCTGCAACGCCAAGCTTTGAACATGTAGAGCGCAGCACGCAACGTGTATAAAACACCATTTACAGCTTTACCACGAATCCTCCCTGGCCAGAGTTGAGCAGTACGCGATCGCTGAACTCGGATTCTATCTAAGCGTTCAACTGCTGGAGCAGAAGAAGATTTAAATGCATATCCAGGCTGACTTGTAAAAACCTCAATATCTACCCCTTGCTGTCCTAATTGTTTCACGAGTTCCTCAATCAATTGTCCCGTAGCAGCATAGTCTGGAGGAAAAAACTGGGTGATTACGGATAATTTAACCGATTGCCGAGTTTTTATAGAATGCTCTTTCCGGACTTCTAAAGGAGTAGAAATGGATGGCAATAACTTTTGATTAATCCATTGATTAAGTCTCATCAGATATATCCTATGTATCTTAATTACTTTAGAATTTAGAAAACTTACTGAAAACACAGACGAAGTTCTCAAACCAGTGCTTTGGATGAGAATTATCCTCTGTTATTGATAAATATTTTCAAATTGCTCCAGATCATGTAGTAAATACTTACTTTATACCTACTTTTGTCGGCTTTAAGTAAATGCATACAAACTTTACTGACAATACACACGATTAACACTAAATCATTTGTTCACTTTATCTTTAATAGACGCACTTTGATTAGATACGCAGACAGAAAGTTTACAGATAGGCTGCTCTTGGACACTTAGACACAAAACTTAATATACGCGCTTTTCTTGAAAACACGGGAACACACAATTTACAAACGCGCTTGATCTTGAACAGGGGAACACAACGAAGAGAAAGAGAAGTCTATGTTAGCGACTGACAGTTTTCTGCTAGGTATGCAAATCTTCTACAGAAGTCGCTCTACAAGATTTTGGGGAGTTTTAACTGTATGTCTAATCAAATAGCCTGTATCATAAAATACCACCATTTTAAATTAGTACTACTGTTGGGTGAGAACGTTATAATTTACGGTCACTTAATTTGAACTAGCTGTGTTTTCACTATTGATCATGTTTACTTGATTACTCTTAAGTACATGTAACTTTTTTACTAGAGTGTTATGCCCTAACTTTTTTACTACATGTGATTACAACTCCTAGAATACCATGTTTAAAAGTTGACTATTATACTTCATATAAAATTTATGTTATTTAAATCACTTTAAACTAAATCTTCATAAGATAGATATTTTACTCTGTATATTTTCTTATATATAATTATTACTAATAAGTTAGCTACTTGTGTATGTTTATAGCAAATATAATACAGATCTTGTTTATTCATTAATAGCGATACTTAAACTTCCTGAGATGCACCAAAGTAATGTAAGAGTTAAGTAGCTTTCATTAGTTATAATACTTGTATCTATCTTTCAAACTTCCTACATCAGTAGTTTTTAACTATCTACCACCTGAAAGCAAAAATATAGATACTAATTAGCTGCTTGTTTTAGATACTGATTCTTAAAGCTACCGCACCTCAACTTTAAAAAACTGTTAAACTAACGTGCATAATCATAATGGCATAGAATGAGTGTTAAAACTCATACAGTGAATCTTCTCAGATGAAAAATGAGTCAAGATTTAGATGATGCAAATATTACACTGTTTATGATCAAATTTTAATAAATACAAATAATGGAAAACTATTCTTTTAACTCCTCAAGTTCTGATAGCAGTAGTCACTCTATACATTCATTACCTCAGACTCAACCTGTTCCGTTTGCTGAAGGACAAGAAGATGACTGGAGTTTTCAAGATTTTCTAGGTGTTTTACGGCGACGATCGCTAGTCATTGTAGGGGTAACTATTACTATAATGACAACTGTGGTGATTAATTTGACATTAAACCAGCAACCACCAGAATATGAAGGTAGTTTTCAACTGTTAGTAGAACCTGTAACTGATGATGCCAAAGCTGTAGATGTTGTCAAAGATAATAGCTCAGGCAATTCAGGCACGGCTAGTCTAGATTACGAGAGTCAAATTCAGGTTCTCAAGAGTCCTGCACTGATGGGAAGCATTATTAGGACATTGCAAGTCTCCTATCCAGATATTAGTTACAATTCCTTGATCAATTCTCTGACTATTACTAAGTTTGGTGAAACCAAGATTATAGAAGTACGCTATCGCAGTAACGATCCCAATAAGATTAAAACCGTACTAGATAGAATTGCTGAGGATTACATAGATTACAGTCAAGAAAAAAGGCAAACAAAATTGCGTCAAGGAATTCGGTTTGTTGACAAACAACTGCCATATATACGAAGCCGAGTTGACAGACTACAAAAAGAGTTACAAATGTTCCGGCAAAAGTATGACTTTGTTGATCCAGAGGCGCAGTCAGGTCTAATTGCTGGTCAAGTCACTGCCTTGACTAATCAACGGCAAAATGTTACTCAAGAATTGGCTCAAGCTCGTGCCAATTTAGCAATCCTACAGGGAAAAAATGGCAGGTTAGCAGCGCTGATTAATGCTCCTTTATATCAGCAGTTACTTGCTCAAGTACAGCAATTAAATGTTCAGATTGCTACAGAGTCTACTCGCTTGCAGGATGATAATCCTGCTCTCCAGACATTGAAAGAAAAACGTGAAAGCTTGTTACCCTTGGTGAGCCAAGAGGCACAGCGTGTTTATGATGTAAAACTTGCAGAGATAGTAAATCAAATTCAGACTTTAGAGGTGCAGAGCCGAGAAATTGCTAAAACGGAGCAGAAACTTGAACAAAAACGTAAGCAATGGCCAGTCTTGGCACGACAATATACCGAACTACAGCGCACATTACAGGTTGCAACTGAGAGCTTGAATCGTTTTTTATCTACCCGCGAAACCCTGCAAATTCAGGTATCACAAACAGAACTGGGTTGGCAATTAATTCAACCACCAAATAAACCGCAAGAACCTGTTTCTTCTTCAGATTTTAAACGTAGCTTGATAGTAGGATTAATCGCTAGTATCCTCTTAGGAATTGGTGCTGCTTTGTTACTGGAAAAACTTGATAAGACTTACCATAGTGTTAATGTCTTAAAAGATAAAGTCAAACTCCCATTGTTAGGAATCATCCCATTTGAAAAGCATGTTAAAAATCATCAAGACTGGGCTAATATTCATGTCAAGCAGGACAAGAGCAGGTTACAGATCTTAGGAAATAATCTATTTGAAAGGCAAGTTGAAAGTAATCAAAATCGCACTTTTACTCAAAAAGCTCCTATAGTAACAGTACAAAATCCTGTTTCTGAGGGGATTTATGGTTCGGCTGTTGAACCAAATCAAGATTACAGCAACTATTCACCAAACTTTTTAGATGCTTTACGGGTACTGTATACAAATATTCAACTACTCAGTGCTGATCACCAAATTCGCTCTATTACCATTAGTTCAGCTATGCTCGGTGATGGTAAATCTACAGTTGCCTTCCATCTAGCTCAAATAGCTACAGCTATGGGACAACGAGTACTACTTGTAGATGCCGATCTTCGTCAACCAGTTATTCACACCCTATCAGGTTTAAATAATTTATGGGGATTGAGTAATTTAATTTCTACAAATTTACCAGCCCAAGAAGTGATCCGGAAAATACCTTCTATGAATCAATTATCTGTGATTACTGCTGGGCCGACACCACCAGATCCCACAAAGTTGCTCTCGTCTGACAAGATGAAGCGACTGATGGCAGATTTTCATAACACCTTTGACTTAGTGATTTATGATGTCCCTCATTTAGTCGGACTAGCTGATGCAAGCTTATTAGCACCCCATACGGATGGACTCTTGATGGTGGTGAGGATGGATAAGACAGATTCATCAGTACTGAATCAAGCTTTAGATAATTTGAAATTTTCTCGGTTGAATGTACTAGGTATGGTTAGTAATGGCTAAAAAGTCAATTTCAGCAGCTAGGAGATACTAATTTTAATTGCATATCACTTGGGAGTTCCCGGTTTCAGTTACGAAGCCGAATATTTGTATATAATTTCGCTCCCGCTACTTTGAGGTTGAGAATGATCACTACTATTTTAATAGTCTGTTAGTGCTGATAATGACCAAAACTAACAGCACAAATTGGATCTGCCAAGGAGCCAAGACCAAGCTCAAAACAAGACTGATGATTGTAAACAACCCTACAAGATAAGCTATTTCGTCATTGCATTGTTTAGACAAATAGCCAATTGCTAAACCAGTAAATAGTGGAATTAAAAAAAACAAAGGCATTTCTACTAATCTCGGAACTAAACGCATAATTGTTGACAAAAGTCAACAAAAATATATCGAAACTGTGTTTCTAATTGTGAACAATTTTACATCTAACAAGGTTTACGTCACAACACTCTATGGAAATAAACAGTCTATAAACTCAAGATGATGCAATCATTCGGTAAATTAGCTTAACACTTGGCGCTAATGCTGTAAGAACGATCTAGCATATTACCCTTAGAAGTATTTCAAGTTAAACACCCAATGCTTAGCATTCCTCAACTACTGGCAACTGAACTAGACCTTAAACCCTATCAGGTGCAAAACGCGCTGGAACTTTTGGCTGAGGGTGCAACAATCCCTTTCATTGCACGTTACCGCAAAGAGCGCACCAGTGAGATGAATGAAGTTCAACTGCGCGATCTTGCTGACAGGTATACTTACTTAACAGAATTGGAAGAACGGAAATCGGTAATTTTAAAGGCGATCGCAGAACAAGGTAAACTCACCGATGAACTAAAAGCGAAAGTCACATTCTGTTTACAAAAAACTGAACTTGAGGATTTATACTTACCCTATCGGCCCAAGCGACGTACCCGCGCCACCATCGCCAGAGAAAAAGGGCTAGAACCCCTAGCAGATTTCATCAAGTCATTAAACGTCAAAAATGCTGTGTCGGCTTCCCTAGAGGAGGAAGCTGCTAAATATATTTCTGAGGCTCAGGGAGTTAAAACACCACAGGAAGCCTTAAAAGGTGCTGCGGATATTCTAGCGGAAGAAGTAGCGGAAAAAGCAGAGTTACGTGCATATATCCGAGATTATCTCCTAGAAGATGGGGTATTCGTCTCTCGGATCAAAGATGATTATCCTGAAGGGACAACCAAATTTGAAATGTACCGTAACTATCAGATTAAGGTGAAGAATATTGCACCTCATAATATGCTGGCCTTGTGTCGGGGTGAAACTGAAAAAATATTAAATTTTGAAATTGCCTTCGATGAAGACATACTACTTTCGTATTTAGAATCCCAGGAAATTAAAGCAAAAATCCGCATAATTCGTGATTTTTATCAGGCGATGCTAAAGGATGCCTTCAATCGTCTGATGAAAGCTTCTCTGATAGGAGAAGTAATTTCCCAAAAGAAAGCCTACGCAGATCTTGAATCAATCAAGACATTTGAGGCTAATATGCGGGAGTTGTTGCTATCAGCACCAGCAGGGATGAAACCTACGTTGGCAATAGATCCCGGATTTAGAACTGGCTGCAAAGTTGCAGTCCTAGATCAAACTGGTAAATTTTTGGAATATCAGGCGGTGTTTCCTCACCAAGCTGCTGAACAACGCACTAAAGCTGCACAAACTATTCAGAATCTCATTGAAAAATACCAGGTTGAATTAATTGCTATAGGTAACGGTACAGCTTCCCGCGAGACAGATGAATTTGTTTTGCAAGTATTACAAGCAATAGACCGTAAACCAATTAAAGTAATGGTAAATGAGTCGGGTGCATCTATATATTCTGCTAGTAAAGTCGCATTAGAAGAGTTTCCCGATTTAGATATTACCGTGCGGGGCGCGATTAGTATCGGTCGCCGCTTGCAAGATCCCTTAGCGGAACTTGTGAAAATCGACCCCAAATCAATTGGTGTAGGACAATACCAACACGATGTCGATCAAAAGTTGCTCAAAAAGAAGTTGGATGAAACGGTAGAAAGTTGCGTTAACTATGTTGGGGTAGATTTAAATACCGCCTCCAAGGAACTTTTGACCTTTGTTTCTGGAATTACCGCAGCGGTTGCCAATAACATTGTCGCCTATCGCAACCAGCACGGAGCCTTTAAAAATCGCCGACAACTCTTGAAGGTAGGAAAGTTAGGGCCAAAAGCGTTTGAACAAGCTGCGGGTTTTCTTCGGATTCGTGGTGGTAATAACCCCTTAGATAATACAGCTGTTCATCCAGAAAGTTACTCAGTAGTAGAAGCGATCGCATCTGATTTGAATGTACCGTTAAATCAGGTAACGCAAATTGCCGAAAAACTCCAAAAGACAAACCTGAAGAAATACGTTACTGATAACGTTGGCGAACCCACATTGCGCGACATTCTTAGCGAACTGGAAAAACCAGGTAGAGATCCCCGTGCTGAATTTAAATATGCCACCTTTAAAGAGGGAATTAAGGAAATCACCGACTTACAGGTGGGAATGGAATTAGAGGGAATTGTCACAAATGTCGCCAACTTCGGTGCATTTGTAGATATCGGCGTGCATCAAGATGGTTTGGTGCATATCTCCCAACTATCTAACAGATTCGTAGACGATCCTCAAAAAGTTATCAAAGTCGGACAAGTTGTCAAAGTCAAAGTGCTAGAAGTCAATGAGAAATTAAAGCGGGTTAGTTTGTCGATGAAAGCACTTCAACAATAAAATGTTTCCACCAAATTATGAAAAAGCAGAGGAGCAGAGCAGAGTTTTTACAGAATATCTGGCATGAGAGATTGTGACAGGTTCCAAAGTCGTTCTACACTGACTGGATATATTTTAAGTTTTAACGGCACCTTGTGATGGTCAACGATTCTGAATACATCAGACAAGCTGAAGCTACTCGTGTGCGTGTACTCAGCGAAGCACTACCTTACATTCAACAATTTGCCGGTCGCACGGTTGTTGTGAAATATGGTGGTGCGGCGATGAAAGATAGCACCCTCAAAGACAAAGTTATGCGGGACATTGTATTTTTATCCTGCGTCGGATTGCGTCCCATCCTCGTACATGGGGGTGGCCCAGAAATTAATAGTTGGTTAAATAAACTGGGAATCGAAGCACAATTTAAGAATGGTCTGCGAGTTACCGATGCCCCTACGATGGATGTGGTAGAAATGGTGTTAGTCGGTCGAGTCAATAAAGAAATTGTTTCTTTGATTAGCCGGGCTGGAGGTTTGGCGGTGGGACTTTGCGGTAAAGATGGTAACTTGATTACAGCTCGTCCCCAAGATCAAGAAGGCATTGGCTTTGTAGGGGAAGTCAGTAATGTAAATATCAAAATTTTGGAAACCCTTTCTAGCAATGGCTATATTCCGGTAGTGTCTAGCGTCGCCGCAGACGAGCAAGGACAAGCTTACAACATTAACGCTGATACCATAGCTGGTGAAATCGCTGCTGCACTAGGGGCAGAAAAGTTAATTTTACTGACTGATACACAAGGTATTTTCAAAGACTATAAAGATCCATCTACCTTGATTCCGAAAGTAGATATTCGTGAAGCTCGTGAACTGATTGCAAGTGGTGTAGTCAGTGGGGGGATGATTCCGAAAGTAAATTGTTGTGTGCGATCGCTAGCTCAAGGAGTCAGTGCAGCACACATTATCGATGGTCGCATTCCCCACGCCCTACTATTAGAAATCTTTACAGATGTTGGTATTGGAACCATGATTTTTGGTTCCCAGTTTACCCAAAACCGTGAATGAATGAGGTAGGTGGGCTATTTACCCACCTGAAAATTGCTATGGATAAGTAAAAAGTAAAAAGTAAAAAGTAAAAAGTGAAAAGTAAAAAGTAAAAAGTAAAAAGTAAAAAGTAAAAAGTGAAAAGTAAAAAGTAAAAAGTGAAAAGTAAAAAGTAAAAAGTAAAAAGTAAAAAGT
>JAYGHB010000012.1:0-94815 GCA_034931985.1 Halotia wernerae UHCC 0503 | reverse complement strand
AATCGGTTGCGATTTAATCGTTAACCCCACACCACAAGAAGTTTCTTAGAAGAAATCCGGGTTTACACATCTGTTGGTTCAAATTCATCTTGTGTTGCGCCGCAAACTGGACATACCCAATCTTCTGCTATTTCTTCAAATGGCGTTCCTGGAGCTATACCACCATCAGGATCGCCTACTTCTGGATCATATTCATAGCCGCAGACTGTACATACATAAAGTTCCATAATTTTTTACCTAATGAGTTCTTGCCATTGCGTGACATGCCTTGAAAAAGGAGTAGTCATCGACACAATTAAATGTATCAATAGCGCTTATTGTATAAAGGTTTAATTTAGCTAATATGCCTAAAAAATGCTTTTTGCAGGATACATCTCGTGATTTTAGTAATATACATTTTAGTAAAAATACTAATTAAATGTAACAAAAATTAGTAAGTACAATCTTAGAAACGCCACCAAGTTCTTTGTACATAATTTATTATCCCTATAGCGATCGCCCCTAGTAAAAGTAGCCAAATAACTCCGCCCGGAATAAACGTGAGAATGCCAAAACCCCTGAGTACCCAGACTGCTATGCCAATACCGAGAAGGACACCAAAAGCTTGGGTCAGTAAACGGTTTAATGAAGATTGTCTCACTTAATTCACCTCTTAACTCAAAATGCACTACATCTATATGTTGACAAGATAAAGCTGGTTGCATCTAAGATTGTATTTGTGCCATTCTACCTGTTATGATCTCGATTTTTCATTTAAAAGTGGTGCTATATTAAAAGCCACTTAAATATTTTTTAATTAAATGTAATTTTAAATACAGTTTACTTAAGTATGTTACCTAAATAATGACCTGAAAATGATTGGTTCCAGGTAACTTGGATGTGGGACTGGAATTAATATTTAGTTGGTTGGACTCGAACCTATTTTGATCGTTTGTAGTCTTAACCTGAGAAGGTGGATAATTTGAGGAGTAACTGAAATCGTATGTCTGCGTCTCATATTTTAGACTCAATTATTACAGGTTCAGATATGGCTGCGAGTCATGAAAAGCAAAGATTGCTGATACAGGGTGAAATTTTGGTGCAAACGCAATCGCATACAGCCTGGGGAGGTGCTGTTACCGCCTGTATGTATGTGCCGTTAGTGCGATCCCATGTATGGCAGCAACTAACCGATTATCCTCGTTGGGTACAATATTTTCCTGACATCACCAAAAGCGAAGTTTTATACAAAGGCGAAGTGAAGCGTTTGTATCAAGTAGCACAAAAAGCTTTTTTGTTTTTCACGGCTCAAGTAGAAATTTATCTTAACGTTGTGGAAGTGGTAGGGCAAAAAATTCAATTTAAGATGGAAAAAGGAAATTTCCTCGATTTTACAGCCAATTTAGAGCTAAAAGACTGTGGAAATGGTACTTTGTTAGCTTATAATGTACAAGCTACGCCCAATATTCCCATACCTTCAATTTTCATTCAACAAGCGATGAACTTTGAATTGCCTGCGAATATGCGGAAAATGCGGCAAGTTCTGTGTAAGGCTCAATAAAGATATTGCTACAAGCTCAAGCTATTTAAGAATTTTAGTAGTGAACTACCACCCACTGACCTTCGGTACAGTAGGGCTTCCCAATTCATCGGGAATCGCCTCTAGAACTCCGTAATTCCGTTGGTCTTACATTCCCTCGAAGGGCAGGAGTCCTGGTTCCCAAGACCCAAATTCTAGAACAATCATGACTAGCTACTTCGACCGCTTGGTTTTCACGATCTTGATTGCTTGGTTTTTGCAATCTTTGCAGCGTTTATGTTGCTTTAGTGGTAAGTATATCAGAACTACTGCTTCGTTTGTAAGAGTTTGTTCGTTTCGTCGTTGCTGTTCTCCCTTGCCTGATTACATTCGGCATCAGTCAAACAGCATTCCTCAACTCACTCGCATTCATCTCGGCACTGACGCTTCGCTTACAGTGTGAGGCTTCTGCTGCTTCAGCTAAAAAATTAAGAAAACTTGGTTTACTTTCAAACCATACTTGTTCTCACTTATTGCCATTATTGAGATTCTTGGAAATGTCGCGCGACAAATTCCACCAGGGTAAACACCTGTAACGCCAATCAAGACAGAATTAATTACACAGATGTTTTGTGTTTTGTATTCCTTGAATCCAACAATGAATTTAATTGTGTCCAACTATTTATAACAGTAATGGCAAATAGGTAACGGGCGATCGCAAACCAAGCCACAATTACCTATTAGCAATTACCAACAATCGATTTCCAATTCGAGATCGACTATCGGAACCTTTTTTGATGTAGCCCATCAGATACAGAAATCCTTATCACTTCTTAGCTAGGGCTTTATTACCTGAAGAAGATGGTGCAAACTGCTTGACAAGATTAGCCAGTTCCTCTAGCTGGTTTATTGCCTCAGCACCCTCTAACTTCATGAGTTCACGATCATCCCGCATCTCTGTCCAAGTAATTCCATAATCGGATACCAAGAACCGAATCAGGTGATTATCTCCCAAACTGACCATAAACGAAGCACTATTCATTTGATCGCCACACGTATAACAGGACGCAGGATACCCGCGCCGTTCTAGTACAACAGCCAAGGCTTGCAAGTTCATTACCAAGTCTTGGACGAATTGTCGGTGTTGATGCGCTAGCCTTAGAAACACGTTTGCCCTCCAGACACCACAGTCATGTTAGTTTCTTTTATATTTTCTTTAGATTTTCTCACCCACTGGTATTGTAAACTATCCATTACAATTACCAGACACAGATCAAGTCAATATAATTGACTTCCTTGCTTAGGGTAGTGGATAACTGTTTAGCTTGTCGTATCAAACTATTCAGTTTGCAAATTTGATTTATCAGACAGAATTTAGAAATTTAATATTTTATTTATACGATCCCGTCTGAGTAGATTAGATGCGAGTTAAACTGAATCCGTTTTAAGAGTAACTCAAATTTGACGTCATTCAACCATAGAAAAGCTACGGATCTATTTTTTATTTGATGTATACAGTAAAACTCATTACTGTCAAAGGCTTTAATGACTCTTCAATATTTTTTAGGGCCTTTATTTCGTAGTGAACTTATGTGCCTTCTTAAAAAAGCTGGTCTTAATTTAAGGATTGGGTGTACAAAGTCAAGCAATTTTATACCTATGAAGTTTGGTAGATAATAGTGCAAATTTTAGATTTGAGATTCGGGATTATTGACTGTCTGCGTTAAGTTTTTTATACTCCGTAATTACTTAGGTAACAGTGCCAAATTTACAATCTCAATCATCTATTAGGATAGGCTCAACACAGAGAATAACTAAACTCAGAAAAGGCATGTTGCCATTTCGGCAATATTTTTCAATTTTTGGAAATTGTGCTCAATTAATTTACCTAAAATCTGAAAATCTCTTGCAGTATGTTCACAAACAGTTATGTAAGGTACAAAAAGTCAATTTTGAGTAGAACGTATCCAAGTGCAACTGCCCAGTTTTTGAATTTCCAAAAAGCAAGAGAATCTAGTTTTTACAAAACTCACTCAACCAATAGTATGTGAGACTTAAAGTTTGTCACTCTAACGAAAGTTATAAATAGCAAATTTAATAGAGCAAACTACAAAAATCGGGATAAATCTACGATATTTCGGGATTTTGCCAATTACAGTCAGTCTTTAAAAATTGAGTAACCATTCATTATTTAATGTTTGGAGTATCATTAATAATTAAGTTATGTCTCAATAAAAACATACTAAAGATAGATGGGTTAAAGAACCTGTCTAGTGCATGGAATTTTACTTGAGTACGGAGCATACATTAGGGGTTATTAGCCTAACAGTCCATACTCAAGATAGAAATTTTTACAAACCTCTGAAAATTTTAAGATACTACTATACTACTTGCCACCAACCAAAAGCCGGGCCAATAAAACGGATAGTTACCCAAGCCGCAACCATAATACCGATGCCTATCCAAGCACCACGAGTAGTCCAAGCAACAAATAGTTCAGCTTGGTTTTTGGTGATGGGAACCCAAGGCAAGATTCTAGTTTCTTGCCCGTATTTTTCTTGGAGTGTGGTTTTCCGACGCTTTGCTTCACCCATAATCAGCAATTCAAAATTAAAAATTCAACTTAGGTTCTCAGATCTCACTGGCAGTCAATTCAATTACACCAAAAAGTCAATAAAATTTTGACAGCTTAGTATGAATAAACTGATAATAGCGCTTGGTGGGAAACGATCGCACTGCCGTTGACAAAACGTAAATAGTCAATATTCAAGCTTCTACATTTACTATAGAGTCTTCTCCCCTGCTCCCTGCCCCTTTTCCTCTTCTTTGACTAAGCAGAATTTTCTTCACTGGCATGGGAAAATAAACTTGGCTCAAGATAGTTAATTCGTGCTAGAGGACTGAGAGCAGCAAGAATCTGTGCGCCATAGCTACGGTTAATTACACGACTATCGAGCAAAGCAATAATACCTTGACTTTCTCGCACAGGAGCGATCGCCCGCTGCAATTCATTCAAAGCCGCTGGTAACAAAAATAAACGAAACCAGTCTTGATGCGATCGCTTATAGTGAGCGACTCTACCAGCCACCAGAGGATTTTCTAACGACGGCAAAGGCAAGGTAGCAATAATTAACAAATGAGGTGCAGGCAAGACTGTTTGATGCTCCCGCCAAAATTCCCAACCACTGACCAAAATACCATTCTCATCTAAACAAGTTTTTTCTACCTGCACCCGCGAACCAAACTCAGAAGCCAAAATCGCCCCTACCTGAGCCTTCAGCGGTACATCCCCCACTAATACAACAATTAATCCTGGTGCTGTAGCACTCAGACAAAGTAATGTACGGACTTTGTGAATAAATGCTGGTTGAAATTCCGGTGTGTTGGGTAAGGGTAACTGATGGGGCAAATAAAACTGAACTGCTTCTGCTTGGCTATCAGAAGAGAATTTTAAACAAGTAACATCATCTAATCCCAAACGCTGACGGAAAAGCGGAGCCTCTGTTTCTGGTTCTAAAGCGCTGCCAACTAACACCACAGGTTGTCTTTGCCAAATAGGTGCAAGTATTTTTCCTAATTCCAGAGGAGCGTAATGTAAAGAAAATAAACCTTGGCGACGGGCAATAGTTCCCCAGAACAGAGCAGGAAGAGAAGTTGCCAGGAGGGTTTCCCTTTGAGCAAACTTCGGGGAGGTAGGAGGAGCAGGGGAAGAGTTTTCGTTATTAATATATTCAAATTGTTGCCAGAAGTGCTGCCAAATATCAGGTATGTTATCGGCTGTTTTTAAGACTGAATAGAGATGGTTGAGAATTTCTATTTCTGGCTGAGAAATCAAATAGCACTCATAGGGATTAGCAGGATGCTGGAACAGTTCCTTTGTGAGTTGTACCCGTGCAGAGCGAATTGCCTCAGCTTGCTGGGGACAAGCTAGCATGAGTTGATCCCAATCATGGGGTTGAATATCTTTAGTCAGCTGACGACGTACCCAACTTTCTAAATCGTCTACCCCATCAATAATTGTAGGAATAGCTGGAGGAAAATAATCAGAAGATGTGAGTTGCCCTTTTAACCAAGCTTCAGGGGAAATCAGGAATAGTCCTTGGAACTCAGAACCTGGCCAAGCGTCACCTGTTCTGATTGGTTTGTTGGCTTGTAGCCACTGCTGTAGCCGAGGAATTTCTACTTGCAGCAAACGTTGCTGTACTGCCTCTGGGGCAACAATAATTACAGAACCTTGCCACATCAAGGCCGATGCTACAAAACTAGTACGATACCGCCCTTGATAGCCACAAACTGCCCCAACTTGAATTAAGGCACTACGTCCTAGGCGCAAGGCGCGTGCTACCAACCGGGCCATCGTCAAATGATGGGGCCAGGAAGGGAACCCCTCCTGCGATCGCAGGAAGTTATGTAGTGACAAATGGACTTCTGCCTCAATCACAAGCTTTTAATCCCATAAAAAGTGATTTTTACTTCCAATAGCCCCATTTCTATTATGTTGTCAGTTGTCAGTTGTTAGTTTTTAGTTATGTTTCTACTAACTACTAGCCATTGACTTACCAACCACTTAACTTAATTACCCTGAATTATGCCTACTTACACAGGAATTTCCAGCGAAGCCTTCAGACATCCACTGGATCGCCAAGCCGAGCAAGCTTTACGAAATTTACCAGGATTTGATTTCTTAGCTCGTAAATTCGTGGAATTTTTCGCCGAACGCCCTCAGTTAGTTTATTTAATGGGCAACACCATCCAAGTCGGGCCACGCCAATATTCCACTATTTACCAGATTTTTCGCGAATGCGTGCGGGATTTGGACATTTACCCAGAACCGGCACTATTTGTTGAGCAAAATCCCCAAGCCAATAGCTATGCACTTGGGCAAGAACATCCTTACATAGTCATAAATACAGAGATATTGGACTTACTAAACGAAGCCGAAATTAGGGCGGTGCTAGCCCATGAACTGGGACATATTAAATGTGGTCATACTATTTTAATTCAAATGGCAATATGGGCGAAAAGTGTTGCTGCTAGAGTTAGTGACTTGACCTTTGGCATTGGTGATTTTGTCAGTCAAAGTTTGTTGCTGGCTTTTTATGAATGGCGACGTAAAGCCGAGTTATCTTCGGATCGTGCTGCTTTATTAGTAACGGATGACTTAAATTTGGTCATTTCTTCAATGATGAAAGTTACTGGTGGTAGTATAAAATATGCCAATGAATGTAGTTTACAAGAATTTATCAAACAGGCAGAAAGCTATCAGGCACTTGATGAAGACGGATTAAACCAAGTGTATAAATTTTTGATGTACACGGGTTTTCAAGGTGCAATGCTGACCCATCCTTTTCCTGTGGAACGCTTGCAATACCTCCGAGAGTGGTCAGGATCAGAAGAATACCAGCAAATTCGCCGAGGAAATTATCAGCGATCGCCCGCATCAGGAGCAGTCAATGTAGCAGCGGAAACTTCTGAAAACGAAACAGAGAATTTACGTCGGCAAATTGAAGAATTGCAACGAGAAATTAACAGAATGAAAAGGTCAGAGTAATCTGGCATTGGGCATTGGGCATTGGGCATTGGGCATTGGGAATAAATAGGTTATTATTCTCTTCCTCTGCTCCCTGCCATACTACTCAGAATTTTTGTAGGGTATATGTCTTACCTACCAACATTAGCTGTAGCATAATTTATCTTTTGGGATTCCCTCACAACGGATAATACTTTTAGCTGGACTATTACACCCTCAACGTTATGATTTAGGCATTGATCAATATGGTTATTAACTTTACAAAACGGTTGTCTGTATTAACTGTTACTATTTTTGCCCTAATCACCTTCATGCCTGGAATTGCTTGGGCAACACCTGGGCAACTCCATGTTGCTTCTAGTATTGTTTTTGCCCAAGTTACAAATGCTGCCAGCAACTTTGCCTCATTTTCAGACGTTAACCTTACTCCCCAACAGCGTCAACAACTTCAAGGAGTGCGTCAGAGAAGAAATAGAGAAATTAACGCCGTTTTAAATTCATCTCAACGTACCAAACTAGCCCACAACTTACGTTCTAGTAATGATATCAATCAGGCTTTAGAAGCACTAAATTTGCAGCCAGAACAGCAAGAACTAGTAAAAGCGATCGTACAATTTACGAATTTGAAGATGAAAGCAATTTTATCTCGGCATTCGATACAAGTAGGACAAAAATAACTCTGCCAGAGTTCCGGAATCCAAGGGTCAGTGCTGGCGATTTTCCGGTCAAAAATAGCAATAACATAGCAATAACAGGAACGCAGAGCTTTGCGTCCCTTTTCGGAAAAAGATACGTGAAAATACGGATTTTTACCTTTAATTAACCTAAAATTCCTGTTCACTTAACCTTTGACCGATAGTTTGCAAATGTACCTATAGTTGTGAGTCGTTTCTATCCTGGGTGATAGCTACCGACAACTGTAGTCTACTTGACGAAAAAATATGAATAACCTGCATAGCTACCTTACAGCTAAGTGGGCAATTTTTCGTGCGTCTAATTTGCAGTTAGGGATCTACCGAGTCTGACTGACATCTAAAAGCTAAGCGTTCAATTATTTGTTGAGATTATGACCATTCAAAAGTTTATCGCCTTTATTGCTCCATCTGCTGTTTTATTAGGAGTACTGACGGCTCCATCTGAGGCAGTTTCACTCAAACCTCTCGGTACTTACAGCACAGGACTCTTTGATGAGGGAGGCGCTGAAATCTCGACTTATGATCCGCTGACCCAACGCCTATTTGTGGTCAATGGAGGAACTAAAACCATTGATATTATAAGCATTAGTGATCCAACTAAGCCATCACTGCTATCTAATATAGATATTACGCTCTATGGTGGAGGGGCTAACAGCGTTGCATTTAAAAATGGCTTGCTAGCAGCAGCAGTTGAAGCCGTTATCCCCCAAGATCCTGGTAAGACTGTGTTTTTTAACACCAATGGCGATTTCCTTAACTCTGTCACTGTGGGTTCACTACCTGACATGGTTACTTTTACACCGGATGGCGATCGCGTGCTAGTGGCAAATGAAGGTGAACCTAACAGTGAATATACGATTGACCCCGAAGGGTCACTCAGCATCATCAATCTTGCGGATTTTAGTGTAGTCAATGCTGGTTTTAGCCAGTTCAACAGCCAGATTAATCAGTTACGGACTGCGGGGGTACGAGTTTTCGGGACAAATGCAACCGTAGCCCAGGATGTAGAACCAGAATACATCACCGTCTCTGAAGATTCTACTAAAGCCTGGGTATCGTTGCAGGAGAATAACGCGATCGCAGGATTGGATCTAATTAAAAATGAGATTACCAATATTATCCCCTTGGGCTTTAAAGATTATAACCAGCCAGGCAATGCAATAGATGCTAGCGATCGCGATGACGCTATCAACATTGCCAACTGGCCTGTACTAGGTATGTATCAACCCGATGCGATCGCCTCCTATACAGTCAATGGCAAGACTTACATTGTTACGGCCAATGAGGGTGATACCCGCGATTATGATGGTTTTAGTGAGGAGGTGCGAGTGGGAAATAATGCCTATCAATTAGACCCGAACGCCTTCCCTAATGCCGATGAGCTAAAGCTACCTGAAAATCTAGGTCGCCTGACAGTAACTAATACTTTGGGCGATGTCAATGGCGATGGTCTGTTTGAGCAGATCTACGCTTTTGGAGGTCGCTCCTTCTCTATTTTAGAGTGGGATGAGACTGCTAAGACACTTAAGCAAGTTTATGACAGTGGCAACGACTTTGAACAGATCATTGCTCAACGCTTGCCTAATTTTTTCAACTCTAATAACGATGAGAACAGCTTTGATACTCGCAGCGATGACAAGGGGCCAGAACCAGAGGACGTGAAAATTGCCGAAATTAACGGTCGCTTTTATGCCTTTGTGGGACTGGAACGTGTTGGGGGTGTGATGACCTACGATGTCACTGATCCGTTGAACCCTGTTTTTATAGCAATACCTTCGCCAATTTACGAGGGTGAGATGATGATGCTTTAACCATTAACTCCCATTTCTTTGAGGGTTGGCAAAAACAATCAGTCCTAAAAATTCCTTTAAGGTTTCCTACAAGGGTTTTTTAACGTATTGACAGCAGGATAAGGGTTTCAGATGAAAAACCACCTTTTCATCGAAACGCTTATGTATGCTTAATTTTGCCACTTTTGCCAAAATTTATCTAGGCTCTTATTTTGGCAAAGGTATTGTATAGACTACGTAAACAACCGCGACTTCACGGCCCAAACAACCCTGAGTGGGGAAACTAACCCGGCTGTCAAAGACTTAGGCCTAGAAGGTCTACTTTTCATCTCGGCTGCAAATAGCCCTAATGGCAAACCGTTGCTGGTTGCGGCTAATGAAGTGAGTGGGACAACAACAATCTTCTCGATTGAGGCGAAATCTGTTCCCGAACCTGGAGCTATTTTTGGCTTAGTAGCATTTGGTGCAATGGGTATCCTGAAATTTAAGCGAAAGCACTAGTACCGCTAGGCAGAATTAAAAAGTAAAAAGTAAAAAGTAAAAAGATAATCCCCATAAATAAATTGAGGAGCCAGTCGCCTACGGCGGGAAACCCGCCTACAGCGCTGGTTCACTGCGCGTCTCGAAACAAATGTTTTCATTTCATTCCATAAATAAATTTAGGGGCTTGGGACCACTGCTCTTTTTCTTTCTTTTGCCTTTTTACTTTTTACTTTTGCCTTGTTTGGTCAAAAGGAGCCAGTGCGTTGCGGAGGTTCCCTCCGTTGTAGCAACTGGCGTTCAAAAGTCAGGAGCCGCGATTGATCAAAAAACTGACCTGCTCTGTTTTCTATTATTCAGGTAAACGTAGACGCCTCGCGGCTTGTCACCAGATATCGCTTGCTCATCTCAATTCCCAATGTTAGATGCTGCCCATACCCTCTTATCATAAAAATATAAGCAAAATATGAAGTCGCCAGATTTTCACAGGCATTACATGGGCAGTATTTGGGAAATTGATTTTTACTCTCGTCCAATTCTGGACGCAAATCAAAAAAAAGTTTGGGAAGTCTTAATCTGCGAAAGCCCTTCGGATGTGGGCAAAAGTATGGATTCCCTGTTTCGCTATGCTCAATATTGTCCCAGTACCGAGGTCAATTCAGGTTGGTTGCGGACGGCGTTACAGGAAGCAATCACCAAAGCTGGAGAAGCACCAATCAAAATCCGCTTTTTCCGCCGCCAAATGAATAACATGATTACTAAAGCTTGTCAGGATGTGGGTATTCCTGCTCAACCTAGCCGTCGCGCTTTGGTTCTCAACCAATGGCTAAAACAGCGGATGGAGGAAGTTTATCCTCAGGAACCAGGATATCAAGGAGGGACGAATCCCTCGGTACGTTTAGAAAGACCTTTACCTCAGCGTTTACCAGATGCTTTGGAAGGAAAGCAGTGGGCATTTGTGACTTTACAAGCTGCGGATTTTACAGAAATGTCAGAGTGGGAAATTGGTTTTGGAGAAGCGTTTCCCTTAGAGTTAGCCCAATTATCACCTGAAACCCGCATTCCTGGTGTTTTAATTTTCTCACCCAGAGCATTGCCGATCGCAGGTTGGATGTCTGGTTTGGAGTTGGCTTTTTTGAAGTTTGATACCACCCAAGGAAAGAGATTAATTTTAGAAACTGGTGCTACTGAAAGTTGGATTTTAGCAAATATTAAAAATCCCCAAACTTTAGCAGAAGCCAAAAGTTTTGAAGAGACTAAACAAAAAGCTAACGGTGTACATTTTATTGGCGTGCAGTCTGATCCCCAAGCAGAATCTTTTACTGGTTTTTGGCTATTACAAGAGGTGAATCTGCCTTAAGTTGGAAAAAGATCCCCGACTTCTTCAAGAAGTCGGGGATCTGAGTCTATACTTCTACTGATACATACTGATACATTTTGCTGTTTGTGAAATAATTCTCTGCGTCCATGACACGTAGATAGATACCAATGATTTGGGATAATTGTCTGCGTCTATCTGCGTTTCACAATTGCAATTGCTAATACACGAGGATAGATACCAATGATTTGGGATAATTATCTGCGTTCATTTGCAGTTCAAAGTCCAAAATCCACAATTCACCAATGGTCATGGGTGCTGAAAATTTGTCACAAGATACACTAGCAGAACAACTGCTGGAACTAGCTATAAAATCGGGAGCAGAAGCAGCTGAGGTTTATCAGTCGCGATCGCTTTCCCGTCCCGTGTTTTTTGAGGCTAACCGCCTTAAGCAGCTAGAAACCAGCCAATCTGAAGGTACAGTATTGCGGCTATGGCGAAATGGAAGACCAGGACTGACGGTTGCTTACGGTTCTGTCTCAGCTCAAGCGCTGGTGGAACGAGCTTTAGCTTTGAGTCAACTCAATCAACCCGAATCGGTACAGTTGGGCAGTAATTTTAAACCTTCCTATCCTGATTTAGGAAAAGATGTACCTATTGAGGTATTGGTAAATTGGGGCAAAGAAGCGATCGCTTTGATCCGTGATCTCTATCCAGAGGTTCTTTGCAATAGTGATTGGGAATGTGATGTGGAAACTACTAGACTTGTAAATAGTCAAGGTCTAGATTGTTACTACACTGACACCACTCTCAGTTGCTATATATCAGCAGAATGGATACGAGGCGATGATTTTTTAAGTGTTTCTGATGGTCAAACCCAGCGGGATATTTTGCAACCGGAGAAAATAGCTCATCAAATTTTACAAAGGTTGCTTTGGGCTAGAGAAAACGTCTCACCGCCTAATGGTCGCTTTCCGATTTTGTTTACTTCTAAAGCGGCTGATATGCTTTGGGGTACTGCACAAGCAGCTTTAAATGGCAAGCGCGTCTTGGAGTTAGCTTCCCCTTGGACAGAACGCCTAGGTAAACCAGTGATTGCACCTAACCTGACTCTCTACCAAGACCCACAAGCAGGCCCTTACAGTTGTCCTTTTGATGATGAAGGCACTCCTACCACTCCTTTAGTCTTTATCCAAGATGGGATTTTACAACATTTTTATTGCGATCGCACCACCGGACAACAACTGGGTATTGACACCACTGGTAATGGTTTTCGCCCTGATTTAGGCACCTATCCCAGCCCTGGCTTATTTAATTTATTGATCCAGCCTGGTGCAGCATCACTACAAGATTTAATTGAACAGATGGACGATGGCTTAATTGTGGATCAAATATTGGGCAACGGCAGCGGCATCTCTGGCGATTTTTCTATCAATATTGATTTGGGTTATCGTGTGCAGAAGGGTTATGTAACTGGGCGTGTAAAAGATACGATGGTTGCAGGTAACGTCTACACAGCCCTCAAACAATTGGTGCAATTAGGTAACGATGCTGATTGGAATGGTTCTTGTTATACTCCATCTCTAATAGTAGAGGGATTATCTACTACTGGTAGAAATAATTAATTGACACTCTCATCAAATACTCCTAGGGTCTGAAACCCTGTTCTTTAGGACAGTTTTTATTTTCGTTACCGCCTTGGGGTTGTTTAATTAGGGGTGCTTTTGTATTGCACTTTCAACAGGACAATTACTGTTTCTAATCAACAACCCTGTACGCATAACGTGTTTGCTCTTTCGAGCCTTCCATGAGCGGGAGTAATGTTAGCCTGGCTAATGTTTTAAGAGCTTGTTAGGCTTGCAACACCGTTCCAGTGACCTTAGAACTTTTAATCACAAGCGACAGAGCAAAGGACTGGCTTCGTATCCTGTGGTGTCTTGACTCAAAAAACGTAGTTCAGTTAAGAACTTAAGCGGGTCAGAATGGCTTGTTCGATTTCTCTTGCAAGCCTCATGCCTTTAGGCTGAGGTTCCTGACCGTTCCTCTGAGGTGGATTTGGTGGCTTTGCGAGATTATCTTTGTTGTGCTTTTGTTTTAGGAGAAAGAACGTTTTGGTAACAGGTGCGGGAACTGCGACCTGGAACTATTTTACAATTTCCTGATTACAAAGTTCAAACTTATTGGCAGCTGCAAGAACAGATTACAGCAATAGATCAACCTTTAGCATGGCATGGCGATCGCTGGCGAGAATTGCTAGACCAAACGGTTTTTTTGAGCAGAAACTCGCTCAAGAGCAGAATTATGTTGTTGAATAGTAAATAAAGTACCTACAATGGCGATCGCCACGGCAGCAATTACCCCGACAGCAATTGTACGATTACGTTTTTGCTGTACTTTCAAAGCTTGCCGACGCTGGACTTGAACGAGGGCTTGATCAAGCAAATCCGGTGTTAATCCTAATTCCTATAAAATTTGCTTGACTTGTTCGGGTTCAATTTCTGCTTCCGGACGTGCCTGCAACCTTCCTACTTCAGCGATAATCCGCGTTAGTTGCTCTGTAGTTAGTCCCTGGTTCATGTAAATCAGTTATCAGTTACTGTCCCCCTTCGGGTGAAGCAACTGCTTCACCCCTTCTCCCAAAGGGAGAGGCTAACGCCAAGGGAGAAGACCGCACTGCTCACCTATCCCCTATCCCCTATCCCCTGTCCCCTGTCCCCTGTCCCCTGTCCCCTGTTTATATGATGTCGCTTCCTGTTCTTACTCAGCGCTTTCGCAGTTGGTTGCAGCCTAGAAGAGGTTTAGTGATCGCAGAAGCTTCTATTATTGGACTTGTGGCCGCTTTCTCTGCGGTATTCCTGAAGATAGGATCGGGATGGTTGGGAACATGGCGAGTTCATACTACCCAAGTTTTACCAGCATGGTTAGCCTTGCCAGCAATTGGTTTAGTTTTTGGATTTTTGGCTGGCGCTTTAGTGCAAAGATTGGCTCCAGAAGCATCTGGTAGCGGTATTCCTCAAGTTAAAGCCACTCTGGCCAATGTACCAATTAGGTTATCTTGGCGGGTTGCCGCTGTGAAACTACTCAGTTCTATTATCACTCTCGGTTCAGGGATAACTTTAGGACGACAAGGCCCCACTGTCCATGTAGGTGCGAGTTTGGCAGCAGGGATGAGTCGCTGGGTTCCTACTTCTCCAGACCATCAACGCCAGATGATTGCTGCTGGTGCTGGTGCTGGCTTGGCAGCTGGTTTTAATGCCCCGATCGCTGGTGTATTATTTATTGTCGAAGAGTTACTCCAAGACTTATCGGGATTAACCCTACAAACTGCAATTATTGCCTCGTTTATTGGTGGGGTGGTATCCCGGCTACTTGGGGGTCGCAGTCTGCAACTAAACTTAGAATTGATCCAATCTTCGAGTAAGTTTTCCCTCCTGGAAATTCCCTTTTTTTTAGTATTGGGTATCTTGGCTGGGTTATTGGGTGCATTGTTTAACTATGGCATAATTAAAAGTATTAAATTTTACAAAAGACTACATATTAGCTTGGCGCTACGAGTGGCTTTAGCTGGGCTGATTTCTGGTATTATCGTGGCCATGCTTCCCGAACTGTTTCGTGATAATACCGGGCTGCGGGAGTATATGATCACTAGTAACGCTAATGCATCCTTAGCAGCGCTCGTCTTTGTCGCCCAATTTATCCTGACTTTGATCGCATTTGGTTCTGGAGCGCCTGGGGGGTTATTTGCTCCTAGTCTGATCTTGGGTTCTTGTCTAGGACATTTCGTTGGTGTGTCTGAGTCCCATTTATTGGGAGTAGGTTCCACTAGTACCTATGCTTTGGCAGGAATGGGGGGATTTTTTAGTGCTGTTTCTAAAGTACCAATCACCGCAATTGTAATTGTGTTTGAAATGACTACAGATTTCAATCTGGTACTGCCTTTGATGATTGTGTCTGTGATATCTTACTTAGTTGCAGAGAAGGTAATGCCAGGTTCACTGTATGAGAAACTTTTAAAATTGAATGGGATCACGATCGCCGAAGCAACTACTACCGAGGGGATATTAACAAGATTAACAGCAAAAGATGTCATGCAGCGGCGGGTAGAAACTCTAGATGCAGAGATGACCTTAGATGAGGCCATGCAGACTTTTACTCGTTCCCATCATCGGGGCTTTCCAGTGGTAGAAGAAAGCAAATTGGTAGGAATTGTGACGCAATCAGATTTAATCAAAAAACACGATCACTATATATCAAATGATACTCCCTTAAGGGAAATAATGATCTCTGACCCGATGACTGTGACACCAGTACATAATCTCACCAATGTCCTGTATTTACTAGATCGCTATCATATTAGTCGCTTACCAGTAGTGGAAGGGCAGAAATTGATTGGCATTATTACCCGCGCAGATATCATCCGAGTAGAAGCAGAGCATCTCAATTATGGAAACACCACCCCAAAGCCACAACTGGAACCTTCTTATGTAGTTTACCAAACGCGATCGCCTAACATTGGCAGAGGCAGGTTATTAGTCCCACTGGCTAATCCCGAAACCGCAGCTATTCTTTTACAAATGGCAATTGCTATTGCCCGCGATCGCCACTATGAAATAGAGTGCTTACAAGTGATTTTAGTGTCACGTCACGCTTCTCCATCAGAAACGCAAGTCAGAACAACAAACAGTCGCCGCTTACTACGACAAGCAGAAGTATTGGCAAAAAAGTGGCAAATTCCTCTGCATACACAAATTCGAGTCGCCCACGATGCCTCCCAAGCAATTTTAGAGATCATTAAAGAACGAAACATCAACATCATTTTAATGGGTTGGAAAGGTAGCACTTCTACCCCTGGACGGATTTTTGGCAATGTTGTAGACACCGTAATTCGCCAAGCTACTTGCGACGTGATGCTTGTGAAATTGGCAGAAAAAGTCAAAAGGCAGGGGGAACAAGATAGCAACTTGCCCTCATCTCCCCTTCCTCTCCAGTTCAACCGCTGGCTAGTACCGATGGCTGGTGGTCCTAATGCTAGGTTGGCAATTAAGTTGCTACCTGCGTTAGTGACACTGGGAAATGACCCCCAAATTCGCTTGACACAGGTGTTTAAGCCATCTGAATCCAAGCCAGACATGACAGTTTTAGCGCAAGCCATTCGCCATTTGATGCGTCGCCGCAAATTGTCTAGTAATGTTGTGGCTATTCCAGTGCAAGCTGATTCAGTTGCTGAAGGTGTAATTAATTTAGTAAAAACCGAAAATTATGATGTTGTAGTTTTAGGTGCTTCACGCGAGGGATTGTTACAGCAGACAATTCAAGGTAATATTCCCGAAGCGATCGCTTCTAATGTCGAGAGTACAGTAATCTTAGTCAGAGGGGCGATTAATAGTTAAAAATAACAAAACTCAACAGATAAAAACCTTTCATTTTTTGAGTTAATACTAGCTATCTTAGCTAATTATCGGGAGCATCCACTTTTGGAAGAAACGCCGGGCGATTGGAAATCGCGGCTATACAAACAAAACCCGCCTGCGCGGGTTTCAGATGAGTCCGCGTAGGCGGACTTCGTTTGTGTAGCCCCAGACTTCTAGTCTGAGGGCAATCTGCCAAAACAGGATGCTCCCTAATTATCAAGGTTTCCTAATAGCTATAATTATATTTTTACTTGAACTAGAAAGTACTTAATGTATCTAAATATACTGTCATTTTTTCAACTCAATCTTAGACAATTGCCGCTGCTGTTTTCAGGGCTGATTTCGCTATTTACTTTTAAGATGCGGAAAATCTCCAGAAATTGGTTAATTTAATGTATTTTTCTGAAAAAAATTGCTGATATTTTAAACTTTACTCAATAATCAATTAGGTAATACTCACAAAAAATATTGATTAATATCTACAAATAATTACTTAGATATCGCATTTCGACAGAATATTTGAAAAATTAAATAATTCATAAGTTTTGTTAAGATTGCCACTAAATTGAATAACATAGAGAAAATTTCCGAATAAATAAGGGTATTAAATGGAGCCATTACAAGAGCAGATTCTGACTTTGAGCCATAAACTAGATGCCCTCTGCCAGATAATTGAGCAACTTGACGTTAAAGTTGCTCAAACTTTTTCAGAGTGTTCCTTAGCAAACACACAAGCAAAGGATAATAAACTAGAACATAGCAATAGTAGGTACTACCAGTCAAAAGGAAAAATCAGTTTAAATCCAGAAATGGAACACAAGGATGTATTGACAGATGGCATTTATCTAGACATGAATCGTCAAGGTGGAGACAAGGATTTAACACCAGAAATTCAAATACAACGACTGACAGCCCAATTAACAGCAGCATATAATCGTATTGCTGCCTTAGAAGAACAATTACTTAGAGAGAGAATTCATTAAATTTACTCGTTATTCAATAGTCAATAATTCTCAGAATTTACCGGAAGCTCTATGAGTCCGGTTATTTTATTATTGACTATTGAATCGGCTCAGGCGCTCAAATTGGTCTTCAATAGCTGCCAAAAGCTGATTTTGCTGCCAATTTTGGCAAAGATGGGCAGCAATGCAAGCTGCACCAGCGCCAACACCTTCTTTTACAAAACCCCGTTCATAAGCTTGAAGTTGGGGATAACGAGAATTAGCCAAATTCAACTGAGTTGACAGGAGAGGAGGGTTTTTTTGACTTAAATTGGTGGCTAACTCAATGGTACTACCAGTTGGGTCTTCTGCTACCCAACGGGTTGTACCGACAACGACTTCGTTGGGTTGCCAAAATAAGCCATAAGCTTGAGCGATCGCACTTATCAAAGCATAAACTGCCAGCATTTGTGTACCACCCCCCAATAAAACACCACAACGACGACTAGCAGCGATCGCCATCCCAGCTACCACCACTTGCATTGGATCGCCTACCGCCGCCACAAGCTCTAAAGGGTCAATTATCAGTTGTCTGTGGGGAAATGCCCGTTCTAGCCCAGCTTGCACCACTGCCCATTTTTGCTCATGGTTACAAATAGGATGGCTACTGTTAACTTTTCCTACAGCATTTATTCCTAAGCCTGTTAAAACCGCTAAAGCAGTTGTGGTTCCTCCAACAACGCACTCACTTAAAATGAGATATCCCTGGGGAGTTTGAGCCGCCAGACGCTCACCCCAAAGCAGTCCTTGTTTGAATAGGTGGTGGACGATCGCCAGATCCATAGCTACACCTTCACTTAAACAATTAGCGATCGCCCCACCCAAATCAATGGTTGGCATAGCAGGAAGTTGGGGTAAACCGGCGTTAAATAAATACAGAGGAATTTTGAGCGCCTCAACTACAGCACGAGAAATTAGTACAGGTGACGCTCCATCAGCTAGCGGTGGTAAAGAATATTGAGGCTGGTATTCCGGGCCGTAATATAAAAATTCAGCATCAGCACAAGCAGTATATTTACGATCTGCGGGAGTGCGACCAGCCGCCGAAATTCCTGGAATCAATCCTGTTTCTGTAAAACCTAAAACACAAGCAAAAATAGGCAAACAACCGCGATACTTAGCAGTCCATGCTTTACCTTGTTCTATTTGGGTGTAAATGGTAATCAAGTTATTCATAATCCATCAAGACTTGCACCCAACGCGGCGGACGGGGGATGGGATTTCCCAGGCGATCCAACAACAGCCATGCTGCTAGGTGAACTATAAATAAATAAATCAAGTTATTGAACACAATTAAGGCGATCGCCCCTAATTGAATCCAAAATACATTAGGACTAGCTAATAATTCCAGCTTTAAAAAGATCCACTCAGTAAATTCTGTTACCTGATTAATCAAATAAATCCACAAATCTTCACCTGATAAAACAGATAACAACCACAGCCGAAAAAAGACTCCCAAAGTACCCAACAGCGTACCTAAGATGATGGAAGCAATCCAGGGTACACGACGATACCAGGTTGCTCCCAAAAGTACCCCCATAAAAGCGTAGGGTATGACAAATAGTAAGCTGCGGACTGGCCCCATGAGTACCGATAGCAATAACCCAGAGGTAAGTGCTGACATCCAGGCTGCGCGTTTACCCCAGCGGAGATAAACTAAAGCGATCGGCACAGGAAAAAATATCCGTAAAACCGGTCCTAAGGGAAAATAAAAATTAATAAACCAAATTAGACTAGCAGTACTAGCTAAAAACGCCGTTTCCACCATCCTCAAGGGCGCATCAACTTTCAATTGGGGTGGCTTTAATTGCTCGTGTTGATCTAACCATCGATTGAGAGGGCTTTGAGATTCAGGCGATGGATCTGACTCTGGCTCATCTGGTGAAGAATCTAAAATGCTCATCTTGGACAAGTTGTTAAACGATCGTTCTTTCCAGTGCTAACAAATCAGGAATACAAATGGAGTCTTGAACCCGTTTAATCAACCCTTTTTTTTCTAATCTTGTCAATACTCTTGTAACAGTTTCCCGCGCCAGTCCGCTTAAACTACTCAACTCCCGGTGAGGTAAATTAGGAATTTCGGTTCCTGTCTGCCCTTGTTTTCCTTGTCCGTCTGCCAAAAACAACAAGGTGTCTGCTACCCGTGACTGACTATCAGATTCCCGCAAGCGCAGTCGCCGATTTACTTGTCGCAAGCGTCGAGCCATTAACTGTGACAACCGGACTCCTGCCAATGGTTCTGTGTAAAGTAACTTGACAAAATCTTGAGAAGGCATACTGCCAATGACTGTAGGAGTCAGGGTAATTACATCGGTTGATCGAGGTACTTCATCTAGCGCCGCCATTTCACCGAACAATTCCCCTTTGCCAATAATATTGAGTGTTACCTCTTTCCCTTCCAGATTGTAAGTGCGAATTTTTACCCAACCATCAACTATAAAATAGACTGAACCACCCCAGTCATTTTCCAGTAGAATTACTTGATTGGCTGGGTGTGTGCGGGTAACAAGATGGGTGAGGGCTAGTTCCACAGCAGCTTCTGGCAACCCTTCAAAAAAGGGAGATGAGAACATCCAGGGATTGATGGGGTCTTCCATTACGGCATCTTTATTCCAGCGGCTATACATACAACAAATAAAAGGGCTATGTTCAGCCTAAGCCATTTAAGCACAGCACCAACAATGTAAAACCAGAAAACGACAAGAGCATTGTTGATCAATAATATTAATTTATGGCTTAAAGTGGGTAAATCTTTTATACACAGTGGTTTATAGCTTCCTGGTTGATTATTCCCTGCACTGCAAATATAAGTACTTAAAAACACCGATAAACAACATTAATAATACTCAACATAGTTCATTTTTGCCAACTTAAAATTTTTCGATGTTTAGACCAACCGAGAATCAAGTCAAAAAATGCCATCTTGCCATTTAGTCACTCGTTGGCTACATTGATTGCTCGTGTGGGTGCAAAGTGGAGGATATTTGCCTTGTAAATCTGGTATTGGTGGCTAAGAGTTCGTTTACCCAAGACTATCTACAATTAGCTGTTGTATTTTTCTATGTTGTTTATAATATGAAGCCGAGAGGCTGTAACATCGCCTGTATGGTGAGAGGACACAGCGCCTTGTAAACTACCTTGTGCTGACAACTGCTGACAACTTCGGAATACTTTTGTATCCTTAGACTTCAATTAGCTGTCAAGCTAATTTTGTCCAACAAGCGCTGACTGCGATCGCAACGACTCCCAGTAATCCATTACCTAATTGCAGTAAGGAGTCTCAAGAACAGTTTCTCACCTCGGTACTTTCGGTAATTGCTAAGTAATTCCCACACCAGTTGACGTACACAGTTCTAGCTAAGGTAATTCAAAGTGACTTCCCGCGAAGATGAAATTAAAAAACTGATTGCAGATATTGACAACTTGCTGACTAGCAGCGGTAAACGCTTACCTAGGCTTCTGTCTAGTCAAACATCAGAGCCAAAAGAGGTTTTAGAGCGAGTTCGCAACTTTCTTGTGCAGATAGGAGAGAACGAGACCTCAAACAAATCTACAGAACAGCCCCTGCGATCGCCTTTATTGGCAAAATTTGTTGACCAATCTTCAACATCGCAAAATCAACCAGACCAAGAACAAAATAATTTTATATCCCAACAGTTAAAAAACGAATTTTCGGCATTAATCCAGCCCCTGCAAGCAGAATTAACAGCAATGTTGCAAGAGCGAGCCACTCTTGTACAGGAAATTAGACAGTTAGAGCAAAAGCGACTGCACCACTATTCCTTAAGCCAGCAGTGGGAAAACCAGGAGCAGATGATTTCTGAGTTTTTACAGGTACTCATGACTCGCCTCATCCCAAATTTAACGCCGCAGATGGCGGAAACTTTGGTAAATTCTGCTAGTTCTTCCCAAACCAGCGATCGCGACGGGAGTATAGAGCTAACACCTTCTACGACTGGGCCTTTCTCAGAATCTTCAGACCAAGCCGAAAGGTTGACACAACTGGCTAGAGATTTGGATCAACGCTTATTATCACTAGATGGCACGGTAAATGTTGTATTTGATGCATTACAGCGCAACATTAATACTTATCACGAGTCTTTATCTCAATCCCTAGCGAGAATGCACAGTACGGGAGTGCAAGGCGAACAGTTGATGGGGATTTTCCTCAACAATTTGGCGCAATATTTGCAGCCGCAATCTTCTACTTCTTTAGGCAAAGAAAATAAAACACCGCCATCATTGTCAACTAAAACCAATGCTTCTGCTTCAGAAACAATACAGTCAAATTATACAGATGCTGAGGTCACAAGCCAGTCTGTGGAATTTATAGAATCAGAGGCTGCATCGACTATTAACCCAGAAGTAGAAAATATAGATGCAGTGCTTTTGGAGTTGGGTGTAGATGAGTCTTTGACTTCAAGCACTTCTACCCCATTGGAGTTGCAGCCAGATAATACGGCATTAATGGGTGATGCAGATGAAATAGATCAACTTTACGCTAGTTTGTTTGGCAATAGTAGCTTTAGTAAGCCTAGTGTTGAGATTAACCCAGAAGCAACAGCGGATTTATCACCGTCGGATATTGCTGACCCTACACCTACAGTTCCCAGCAATGGGGAATCAGCATCGAGTATCCCTGACACCGCCTCTACTCCTCCAGTGGATTCTACCCCAGGATTGCCAGATCCTTGGCTTGACAAATCAGATCCAAGTTTGTTGGAACAGAGCCACACTAACCTCCAAGAAACGCCAAATGATGCAACACAATCTATAGATTTATCATTAGAGTCATGGCAAGCATTGTTTTTTGATGAAGATACTGATCTAGCTACGCCTGCGGGTTTGTCGATCTTGCTAGAAGAAGAAGTTTTAGGCGCGGACAGTATTCAGCCCAGCAGTGTTGATACAATTACAACCTTAAGTGACTTAAGTGACTTCTTCGTTGATGTCAATATTGAGGAGCAATTGCCGACAGAAACACCAACTATCACACCAATAGGGCAAACTATTGCTCAAAATTTGGAAGTAGTAATTAATGACGATGAACAGCAAGAGGAGTTTTTAGATAACTACATTCCAGCTTCACCCCAGGAGAATTTACTATCACCAGAAATAAACCAGCCTACCAATGTACAGGATATTTCTCTAAACGAAAAGCAGTTGCAGCAATTGCATCAAGATTTGGCAAATTTTGATGAACAGTTAAATCCTCAGTCAAAACCTGCAATGAATGTTTGGGATAGTGCTGAAAGTTGGGTTCAAGATAGCGATCAGCTGCAACAAATCGCAGAAAACACACCAGATGTTGCTTTCCCTCATTCAGAAGTGCGGAAGATTGCGCCTATATCTTTGCCTCAAGCAGAAGCTGATTTAGACTTTAGCCCAGCAGTTGAAAAAAAAAAGGAAGTTACAATTTCTAAGTCAGACCACTCTGTAGTTGCAAATTCCAACTCCACAAATAATTTAGAAGTTGCACTCGATGTTCTCGACTCAGTGTGGTATCTAGGAATTGATTTAGGTACAACTGGGATTTCTGCGGCTTTGTTGAATCGCTCTACTTGTGTTGTTTATCCTATTTATTGGTCAGCAGAAAACCAAGCAGGAACTACTTCATTCCAGCAATCGTTTCGTTTACCAGCTGAGGTTTATCTACCTACTGCTTCTGTACCTCATGGAGAGACTGAAAGCACAGGGATATCGGAGCCGACTGCACCTGTTACCCAAGATCAAGTAGCTGAAAATCTTACTAGTTCCGAATCGGCGATCGCCCCCAAAAAAAATCTCTACTCAGCGCAATTAAAGCCATATTTACAGGTAGCTATTCCCTACAAAAGTACACAACACAAATGGGAACCTGTATTGCAATTCAATGAATTTTCTGCGGGGCCTTTAATTTGGGTGGTGCGATCGCTCTCCAAATTGCTGTTGACCCTCAAATCAGATCGCCACAGCACCACTCAGGGTTTAATTGCTACGGCTGTTGGTTTTAACGCCGCAACTTTCCACAGCATTATTAGTAATATTGCTGGTGTGATCTGTACTTGTCCATCTAACTGGTCGGAACAATATCGCTTCAATGTGCGGGAAGCTTTACTGACTAGCAAACTCGTTCAACATCCCCAGCAAGTATTTTTTGTGGAAGAAGCGATCGCCAGTCTACTCAGCACACTCGATGGTCAAAATGGAGAAACAGTACAATTAAGCGATCAGCAAGGTTTACATCCAGTCAAAACCAGCGATCATTCTCAGGTTGGTAACACCCTCGCTATTAATATTGGAGCAAGTGCAACCGAAATGGCGCTGGTCGATTTGCCAGAAAATCTGCTGCAATTGGCGCACCAAGATTTCATGCTGCACGGTTTTACCTATGCTAGTAAAGGCATTGAGCAGGACATTATCTGTCAGTTACTAGTTTCACCCAAATATCGACAATCACGTTTTGCAAGCCAGGGAGATGACAAAACTACTAGTAATCCTTGGCAATGGCAAACTGCCTTTTCTGGTGTAGATCAAATGTATTGGCAGAGTCTGGGTTTAGAAGAATTAGATTTACCCAGAGTAGGGGAACCAGATATTGATGCTCGCATTCGCCTCCAGCAGCGTCTAGAAAGTTCCTTACTAGGACAAGCAGTGCTAGATGCAGCGCTTGCTCTGAAGCTAATTTTGCAACACCAAGAGTCTTTTACCCTGGAATTGGCTGATCAGCGGTGGGTATTGCAGCGGCGGGACTTAGAAAGTCAAGTATTTGTTCCCTTCGTGCGTCGCCTGAACCGAGAACTTAACAAGTTGTTGGTAGCTCGTGGTATTCCTACAGAAGCAATTAATCAAGCTATTTTAACTGGTGGGGTAGCTTCATTAGGAGTTGTCAACAGTTGGCTGCGGCAAAAACTCCCCAACGCTAAAATTATTCAAGATTTATATCTGGGTGATAATGGCGCTCCTAATTGTAGCCGGGTTGCCTACGGTCTAGCTATGCTGCCTTTACATCCTCAGGTTTTAGAAGAACCCAGGCAACAGTATACCGACTATTTTTTGTTTACAGAACTGCTGCGGCTTTTGCCAGACAGAACCTTATCTTTTGGTGAAGTTCTTAAGTTGTTCGAGGGTCGTGGCATTAATACTAGTATCTGTCAGCAACGCCTATTAGCTTTTTTGGAAGGTGAATTACCTCCTGGTTTAATACCTTCTAGTTTGGATACTACCTGGCTGACCCAAAGTTCCCATGAAAATCCTGACTATCAAGCGATCGCAGCAGCACCACTTTTTGAAAAACAAGGAAATCTTACTTATCGTCCCAATTCACTACAGATGTTGGCTTTACGCCGTTATTTGAATGCTATTAAAGCTAGTATTCAGCAGTCACTAGAGGAACCACATACAGTGAATTTCGCCTCTGGGGTTACTCATTAGTCTTGAGTCAGGAAAAATTTAATCCGATTTTCGGAGACTGATACCATTCCACGAAATTATTGATACAAATTACTTTTCTTACTCCCCCTGCCTACCCCCTGCGGTCTTAATGATAAGTCTTTACCCGAACACGATATGACTCCTCCTCCCTTATAAGTAGTTTTTATCCAAACTATCGATATTTTTTTGTCAAGCCTAGTTGACACTTTGTAACATTTTTGTTAAATTAAGTTACATAAGTTAATAAACAACAAAAAACAATTTATGTATACCACCATTAACGAAGACGGCGTTCTCAACAACTACCCAACTGAACCACAGGTTTACTGTGCTGAGTACCCTGCAATTTGGGAACAACGTAAATACGTTTTACAAAGTGTGTTTGCTACTTTAATTGTCACTACTTTAATTTTGGTGGCTTTTAGCGTCAGTTAAGCTTTTTTGACTTCTGTATCGGTATCTCTCATTGTCATTTAAACTTCCTCCCCGCCTCGGTTAGTTTCGCCGGGGTTTTTTTATGAATATCCGTCATCACTAGTGAAACAGACCATTAGTTAGTGACAAACAATCCCTAAAAAATGAGGATAAGCGTAAGAATTCACAACCAGTAATTTTGAACTATGATAAGTATTGAGTATCAAACTAGCTGTTGCCTGAAGGTTGTCCATTAGAAGAGTATCTTCACCAAAGGCTTCAAAGGCAAGGCTCCACCAAGCATGATTCTGAATTACTAGATGAGTAATTTCCACATTGCAACCATTATGGTTAGATTCATTAGTCACAACAGGCTGTACTGAAAAGTCAGATAACAGTTTATAAGATTGGGAATAGCGAACTTTCTTAATATTTACCCAAGTTGAATTGCCCAAAACTGTTGCAGGCTGGAAACTTTCTCCTGTGGGATCGTTGCAAATCCACTTAGCCCATTTTTCAACCTTGCCCTCTACACATTCTCCTAAACGCATTACGCCAAATTCTGCTTTGCGCCATTTGACTTCCAGTCGTCCTTGCCGCAGCTTAATTCCTAAGTAATCACACTCTGGAGCGTAGAGATACTGATCTTCCCGTTCTTCTGGTGGTTGCATTCGGTCAATCAGACAATTTTGCTGAAACCAAACTTCAATGTCTTCTGGCATCGTACCAGGGTAAAACCAGCGCAATTCGCTACTTGTAAGCATAAATTTGTATGGTTAAAGGTCACTTCAACGCTTTCTTGCTGATACATTGGTGATTGTGAAGATGAGTCTGATTCGGTAAGATGGCATGAGAAAATCATCGCATCTGATGTGTGACAAACCAAGAGGCTCCACTGATTGGAGACACGCTAATTAAAGAAGTCTGTCGGCGGATTCGGGTAGCCCGCAGCTATTGGGATGCTCACAAGAATGCAGCCTGTAGAGGTGAGCGCGATCGCGCCTTAGCACTGTACAACACATTGACTAAAGAACAAAAACAGCAGATTCCCCAAGTGTTGCGAGTGTGGCTGCGCTATCGCAGTGAAAAATATTTTGGCGCACACCGAACACCGCCCAAATCGGCTAACAAAGGTTAACTCAATTAAAACCTCGTAACTTCTGATGTACAAAAGCTAGATGCCACATATAGTCGTCAATCTTTTCACGAACGGCTTGCATGATATGCTGCTTTGCCCGATCTACTTGATTGTCTGCCTCAAAATATAATCCTACATAAAGATGGCTATAAAATTTAGTGTGTTTATTATCGTCTGTGCCAAGCTTGAGAACATCATCTGTAGAACAGCAACCTGCATACAAATCATATATACGCCGCATCACAAATCGGGGGTCATTTTTCACTTCTAATAAAGACTGACGTGCTTCGGTAACACCTCGAAGTTGAGCAATGCACAGGTAACGCCAAACAGTTTCTTCTACATCTTGAAAGTTAACAGTCAAATCTACCTCAAACTGTTTAGCACCTTCTACAAATCTTGAAGCATAGTAGTAAGACAGTCCCCGCTGCCATAAATATGGTGTTAAACGCGGGTCAAGTTTTTCTGCCATGTCAAAGTCAGCAATAGATGCATCTATATCAGCTAGTTTGAAATAAACCATACCTCTTTGCACGAAGGCTCTAGGGTCATTGGCATGGCTGGAGATCAAATCATGACAACGGACAAGTTCTTGTTCTAGACTATTGCTTAAGTTCATTCAAGCTTAATACCGTTTTTATATAGGACGCGGGCAAGATGCCCGCACTACAATAATTTTATGTTTTCGTCTTATACAATTTAGCTGCACATCAGCTTACCTCCTGCCTTTTTTATGCGCCCTCGTTGCAGATTGCGCCAAAATATAATCATTATGAATAATGACTACTTATGCAAATTCCCCGCTTGCACCCAGACACAATTGAGGAAATTAAACAACGAGCCGACATTGTAGATGTTGTATCGGAACACGTAGTTTTACGCAAGCGTGGCAAAGATTTTGTGGGGTTGTGTCCTTTTCACGATGAAAAAAGCCCCAGTTTTACAGTCAGTCCGACAAAGCAAATGTATTATTGCTTCGGCTGTCTAGCTGGGGGAAATGCTATTAAGTTTTTGATGGATTTGGGTAAACGCCAGTTTGCAGAAGTGGTGTTGGATTTAGCACGGCGTTACCAAGTGAATGTGCAAACCCTAGAACCCGAACAACGGCAAGAATTGCAGCGTCAGCTGTCTTTGCGTGAAAAGTTATATGAAGTTTTGGCTTCAACAGCACAATTTTATCAACACGCCCTGAGACAATCCCCAGGACTCAAAGCAATTGAGTATCTACAATCTAACCGCCAACTTAGAGAAGAAACGATTCAGCAGTTTGGCTTGGGTTATGCACCCGCAGGTTGGGAAACCCTGCATCGCTATCTGGTGGAAGATAGGCGTTACCCAGTGCAACTAGTAGAAAAAGCGGGATTAATTAAACCACGCAAGGAAGGAGGCGGTTATTATGATGTATTTCGCGATCGCTTGATCATTCCCATCCGCGATGTACAAGGGCGGGTAATTGCTTTTGGTGGTAGAACTCTTGGTGATGAACAGCCCAAATATCTCAATTCACCAGAAACCGAGCTTTTTAGTAAAGGTAAAACTTTATTTGCCTTAGATGAAGCTAAAGCTGGGATTTCTCAACTCGATCAAGCGGTGGTGGTAGAAGGATATTTTGATGCGATCGCCCTTCATGCTGCTGGTATTACTAATGCGATCGCTTCTTTAGGTACAGCATTAAGTTTAGAACAAGTACGGCTGATATTACGCTACACCGAATCGAAACAGTTGGTACTCAACTTTGATGCTGATCAAGCGGGAAATATTGCTGCTGAGCGAGCGATCGGGGAAATTGCCGAACTAGCATATAAAGGGGAAGTTCAACTAAAAATTCTCAATATCCCTGATGGTAAAGATGCGGATGAATACTTATATAGTCATACCTCAGCAGACTATCAGAAATTGTTGGTAAATGCTCCACTGTGGCTAGATTGGCAGATTCAGCAAATTATCCAAGACCGCGATTTAAGACAAGCTACTGATTTTCAACAAGTAACTCAACAAATAGTCAAGTTACTTAAAAATATAGATAATAGCGATACACGTAACTATTACGTTTCTTACTGTGCGGAAATTCTCAGCTTAGGGGATACTAGACTGATACCTTTAAGAGTTGAAAATTTACTTACTCAAATTGCTCCGACTGCGGCTACATACTCTAAGCCTCTGTCAGCGAAGAAAGCATGGGAAGGTGCTGAAAAATTTTCCCACTCTCCACACCCCACAGATCACAGTCTTTTAGAACACGCAGAGGCGTTATTACTCAGGATTTACTTGCATTGTCCTAAACAGCGTCAAGTGATTATTGACGAACTAGAAGAACGAGATTTGCAATTTAGCCTTTCCCACCACCGATTTTTGTGGCAACAGATTGTAGAAACAACGGTAGAACAAGTAGATTTAACATCAACTCTGCAAGACAGATATCTAGAATTGTCAGAAGACTTGGGAGTAGTGTCACATCTGTTTCATCTCAATGAGAAATGGAAAAAAGAAATACTTCGGACTCCGCAAGTAGTTCAAGCTGCGATCGCTTGTATGGATTTGGTGATGATTGAAAAACGCTATCGTCACTTTTTGGAACTATGGAAGACAACAGATCCAGAAGCTGAACCAGAGCGTTATCAATCTTATTGTCAAGCTTTCTACACCGAAAAAATCAAGCTTCAAAAAATAGACCGACAACGGCTATTTTCGATTACAGAATTACTTTGACTTTTGATCCCATTTTCTTCCTTTGCGCCTTTGGGTGAGAGATTCACCAAAATCCGACGATTCTATTTAGTTTCTTGTGTCTGTGCGTCGATAATTACACTCCAGTCATCGTTTTTCACAGCTGCTTCAAGTTGACGCTGATGTTCAATATCACTTTTATCTGTCGATTCTGCCTGTTTAGAGAGTGTTGTGTCAGCCATTGCTTTTTGCAATTTCAGTTTTTTCTCTTCGTAAGCTTGGCGTTCCGCTTCTGACATCGCCGCCTTAGCAACTTCGCCTACTGTACTAGCCCACATTCCATTTTCAGCAGCATTACCAGGAGGTATGCGATCTAGTTCTGCTATCCACGCATCTCGCAAATCTTCCATTTCTTGACGTTTGGGAAATTTAAAATTTTGTACACGCACAAAAGCACACCTTTGCTCACCATTTTGAGCAACATGACCGTTAAGAGAAAGCAACACATTTCGGGAATAGCCAACGTACTGTGTGCAGTGTTCTAAATCCAAAACTGCATAAACACCTGCAATTTTCGCATTTTGGGAAGCTGCACGCCAAGCTTCAAGAGGTACAATTTCTGTTCCATTGTTTGCTAAATCAGGGCTTACAGCCACTTCAGTAGCAGTGTGTTCGTCATCATTACTATACAAAAAGTCATGTAGCCCACGGTGACTTGTTGGTACATCTTGATGCTCAACTGGCAAGTTTTTCTCAGTTTCCATTACAGTTTTTCTCCGTGCAGTTGGTAAGTAAAAATAGATTAGCCCTTTCAATGCGTCTGGAGTGGTTAAATAAATTACTTCTAAACCGCAGAGGCGCTGAGAGTGCTGAGAAAAAGCAAGAAATTTTACGAGTCACTTTGAAAGGGCTAGTACAAATAGATTTCCTTAAAACATTGAAGCTTATATCTACTCAAATCCCAAGAAAATACAGTTGGCAACGGTGTTAGTTAACAAAACTCTACACACAGATACATCTATAATTCTTTCCTTATGCCTCCTGCCTTTCCTTGCAAATGTTCGGTAATATTAATTAACGTAAGCTTCCAACGAATGGCATTCGTTGGAAGCTTACGTTTAATTAGCTTTCCTAGCTGTTATTCATGATAGGCGATAAATTCAACCGCCAAAAATGCCCTATGAATCAATTAACGCCTAAAGATTGGATGTTGCTCAAACAACGTCTGACTCCTTATTTATTTTTGTTACCTGCTTTATTGATCTTAATTTTGACTGTCTTTTGGCCTGCACTGCAAGCATTTTATCTCAGCTTTACCAGCTACGAAGATATTGCCCAACCACCAAAATGGATCGGGTTTGCCAACTTTTTACGCCTGTGGAAAGATGCAGTTTTTTGGAAAACTTTGGAAAACACTTTTCTTTATCTGGTGGGTGTAGTGCCAATTTTGGTAATCGCTCCCTTGGGACTGGCGATTTTGGTAAATGAAAAACTGCGGGGGATGAATTGGTTTAGGGCAGCTTACTATACACCAGTAGTAATTTCAATGGTAGTTGCGGGCATAGCTTGGAAATGGTTGTATGCAGAAAAGGGTTTACTTAATCAGTTCTTACAGACTTTGGGTCTTTTTCCAGAAGGTATTCCCTGGCTGACTAGCCCTGCTAAACTGCTGGGAATTATCCCAATTTCTCTGGCCAGCGTCATGGCTGTCACCGTGTGGAAAGGACTAGGCTACTATATGGTGATTTATTTAGCGGGTTTGCAATCAATTCCCCCTGATGTGTATGAAGCCGCAGCTATTGATGGCTCAGATGGTATCCGCAAACACTGGGATATTACCGTACCCTTGATGCAGCCTTATCTAGCATTAGTAGGGGTGGTTTCAGCTATTTCTGCCACCAAAGTCTTTGAAGAAGTTTACATCATGACTCAGGGAGGGCCACTAAATAGTTCAAAAACAATTGTTTACTATTTATATGAACAAGCATTCAGTAACTTGGAAATTAGCTATGCCTGCACAATTGGGCTAGTACTATTTTTGATAATTTTGGGGCTATCAATTTTACGACTAGCTATCTCAAGTCCACAATAATGCTTCTTAGTATTGGTTTATTTACGCCAAGCTGTATTAGTTCCTGTTTAGCTACCTTACGATCTAGCCCTACCAAGTAGCGAACGAATAAATCCAAACCCTGTTTCTTCTAATATCACACTCATCCCAGCAATTCCTCCGATTTCTTCATTGTTGCTCTGCTCCCTTCGACTTCGCTCAGGGAGCGTTCTTTTGCTGGCTGAGCGAAGTCGAAGCCATCACCACCGAAGTCAGCCAACCTACTGTAATGAGTTTCATTTTGACATTCGGCTAACTTATGCAACAAATTTGTATCCCCTCCAATCAAAGCTTGCTTTTTCTTCCGACTCCAACCTTGCACCTGCTTCTCACGCTCAAAAGCATCCACCACGCGCTCATAATACTCACAGAAAACTAGCTTCACAGGCAACCGTTTCGCCGTGTGGTTTGCGCCCTCACCCTGTTGATGTTGCCACAGACGACGTTCTAAATCTTTTGTACTACCTGTATAGTAACTACTATCAGCACACTCTAGAATATACATATAAGCCATAAATTGATTTGTGCGATCGCTCGCTTTCTAGTTAGTTATAAAAAGTGTTCCCTTCGACTACGCTCAGGGAACAGGAACACTCTGTTACTAGCTAAATGGCTTATGCTGGCTGAATTTATTGCCCTAAGATTTCATATGTAAATAGCCTCAGACAATATGTGATCGCTAATGCGAGGCTTTAGCCCACTCCTTTAAGGTTTCCATCCTGTGATTAAGTTCGGATAAACCGCTGGTTTCGGGAAGATTTGCTGAAACCCAGACTGACGCTTTAAGCCTGTTTCTGGGCTAAGATTCCATAGGGTTTCATAGAAAAAGAAAGAGACTCCGGCAAAATTGCGATCGCGGACTTTTTGCACTTGTGTCTGAATCTGTTCCATTGATATTGGTCTATTTTTCAAGCCTGCCAAAATACCAATACTGACGGGTATATGACTTTGTGCTGCTTTCACTTCTGGATATTCTAGTTCACTAACAAACACATTCAAGTCATTGCGATATATCTGCAATACCAGTTCTTCGATTAATCCCATCCGTTCCCATCTTTGCCAGTCTGCTAAGAAAAACTCGTAGGAAAAACGCTGGGGATTAGGTGCAACAGAAACAAGACAATCTTTTTTATTAGCTTTGATGGCTGTAAATACCCGCTTCATGAAGTCGGTAATTTTGTTAGCTCTCCAGCGCACCCATTCTGGATCTTTCGGATTTTTAGAGGGAGCTTTGCCGCCGTGTTCTTTTTTGTACAATGCCACTGTGTAGGCATCGTAGCCTAATTCTGAAGGTAAGCCAAAATGGTCGTCAAATTGAATACCATCAATATCGTAGTTTCTGACGATTTCAATGATTAAAGCTTGAATAAATTGTTGTACATCTGGGCGAAAGGGACTCAACCAAACACGATTATGTGTACCTTCTTTGACAATTTTTGTACCGTCGCTGCGACTAGTCAGCCATTGGGGACGATTTTTGGCTAATAAAGAATCAGCAGGAGCCATAAAGCCAAATTCAAACCAGGGAATAACGGTTAACCCTTTTTTATGTCCCTCAGTGACAATTTCTTTGAGCATATCTCGCCCTTGCAGTCCAGGGGTGGGATCGAGCGATCGCCCAATCACTTTAGCTGCTACTTTACTGGGATAGAGTGTATATCCCCAATTCCATACCGCCGGATACACCGTATTAAAGTTTAATTGATCAAGGCGTTGTAAAGAATTTTTGAGGCGATCGCGCTCAAACAACACATTACTATCAATATTTGTTAACCAAACGCCCCTTAACTCAGTTGCGAGCGATCGCGAAGAAGTAATTTGAGCATTCAAAGGCAAAGATAATATCACTGTGGCTAACAAGCTCAAGCTCACTACTACAGCAAATAAGCTTTGCTTAATACTGGGACGACTTTTCCACTTTGAAAAATTCACACACCACTTTACAAAAATTATCATAAATTGCTACAGACAAAAAACAAGAAAACATGAATTATGACAGCTATATTTCGACAGAAGTTGCGTTTTTGCCTACTAATTAATAAAATCATTTTTGGAATCAGATTATGCTTTATCAGCTTTTAAATTTTATATTTCCTTATTTAGATTAAATTGTTATAAATACTACAGTATTTATTAATTTATTGATGTGGGACGATACACCTCTTGCTTACTTAAGCATGAACGTTTAGGATGAGAGCAGGTTTTATAAAAAAAGAGTTCTGACAAGGTTAATATCTTACTTACTGACAATAAAAGCAACATTTAAATCGTAATCTTACATAACTGATTGTAAATTTAAAAACTAACAACACGGGTATGATGAACTTAAGTAATCAGCAAGACCACCTAGCAAACAGTACAGCAGCCATGAAGAGACTATCAAGGGCAATAATGCTTGCTGATGGAGAGTTTTCGCTGATATTAGCTTGTTGTAACTCTGTTAAAGCACAGCAGCAAGTACTGAGTTCATTAAAAGAATTTTCATCAGCAGATATCCAAGAAATAATGCTTTCTCCTTGTGCTGAAACTCTTTATACAACGATCATCAATTCAATAAGTGATTCCCGACCTGAAGCTTTAATGGTACAGGGTTTAGAATCTGTGATAGAAATTAATCAACTTCTTCTTAGTACTAATTTAATGCGAGATGAGTTTCGCAAAAACTGTCATTTTACTTTAGTTTTATGGGTGAATGACGAAATTCTTAGTAAGCTAGTTTGGTTAGCACCAGATTTTAAGAATTGGGCAGCCAGCACTATTAGATTTGATGTTGCTCATCATCATTTAATTGAAACTCCAGCACTCAGCGCCTAATCTCGCTTCATCCCCATTAAAAAAATTGATTTGAGTATACAGGCTGAAGGGCGATCGCTCTACATATAATCTACATATAAATTTATCGTAAATATCAAGGAACAAAAAATCAGTACGCCAGCGTCTATCGTTACATCTGTCCTAAAAAACAGTTGTTAAGACAAATCCCAACTCATCTAGTTTTGGGATAATGTACTATTTTGTCCTTAATTGCTAGATATTAGTTTTTAATTTTTTAAGCACTAAGCTAACTACTAATACTGGCTTTTTACTGTAAAGATTATGTTGAAAAATTATTGTACCACGAACCAAGCTCGAATTTTCACCGCTTTGATTTTGACTGGCATTTTATCTATTAGTAGTGGGTTAATCCTAATCAAACATGCTACGGCGGCTACTGCGAATCAGCCAACACAGACAACCAGTGAAGTTCTTAAGGGAAAAATTAAAACCAATCGCCTACCACGTCCGGTAGCTAACGCAGTACTGCGGGACTTAGCCCGTAGAGAAAGAATTTCAACCACAGAACTTAAAATAACCGATTATAGTCAACAGACTTGGCGCAATGGTTGCTTAGAATTACCTCAGCCTGATGAACTCTGCACTCAAGCCCTAGTTCCTGGTTGGCGGGTGGTGGTGTCGAATGGGAAACGAAACTGGGTTTATCATACCAATAACAATGGACGTTTTTTACGTTTAGCTACGGCACAGACTCCCTCAGTTAATTTACCGACATCTGTGAAAAATGCCGCTTTGCAAGCTGCATCTAGACGTTTGCAACAACCAATTTCTCGGCTCAATATCATTAAGGCTCAACAGAAGACATGGCGAGATGGCTGTTTAGAGTTGGGAAATATAAATGAATTGTGTCTCGCTGCTTTGACTCCAGGTTGGCGGGTAGTTGTCAGCACAGTTGACCAAACATTGGTTTATCACACTAATCAAACAGGTTCTGTGATTAGATTAAATGAAAAGGCTAGTGAAAATACTGATTGTGACAAAATTAAACCTGTACCGATTCCTGCAAGTGAATTACCACCACCTTTAAATCAAGATGTAGTATTTCGACAAATCTCTAGTGGTGGCTTTGCTGGCAGAACCTACGAAACTGTTTTACTGAAAGATGGGCGTTTGCTTCGCGTGCGGATTGGTGATGCTAATGATTCTGAGCGTAGTGTGCGCCGCATTGCTGTGCAAGAGGTAGGACAATTTCAGAGATTGTTAGAACGTACCAGATTTAGTAAATTTAAGAATTTGAGTTACCCAGCGCCCAATGGTGCAGCTGATTATATTACCTACACTCTTACCAGTCGTGAGGGTACGGTTCAATACAACGATATTTCGCAAAATAATCTCCCGCAAAGTTTACAAAAAGTAATCAATACCTGGAATCAAATTAATAGCAATGCCCAAACTTTGTAGATTGCCTCATCCAAGCGATCGCTTGTACATTATCTTATCCAAGTGATCGCTCCTCACAGCAATCAAAGCGAAATTTCAGAGAGCTTTCATACTACTGAATTTTTGATGCAATAATACCAATAAATACGGCAAGACCTAGCGCTCTGCGAAAATAATTAACGCCTTGAAATAACTCCAGCCACGCCCAAGTAAACAATGAGCCATTTGCCAGTACATCTAACACTATATTGATTTTGCCACTTGTAAAAACTAGAGCTAGTAAACTAGCTACTATCCAAAGAATCAGCGGTGGGTTGGGCATCTGTGCTATAACAATTTTGCCATCGCTATCACGGAAGGTTTTATCAACCAATGTATTATCTGTATTTTCCATTATCTTAAAATTGCCATTTAGCTAAAAATTACTGAGTCATCTATTGAGAATAAGCTGACATTTAATTGCAAATTCTTTAATAAGATTAAAACATTCAGACAAATCTCCAACAAGCATCTAATTGCTGAGATGGCGGTTAATCATATCCATGTATGAATATATCAAGAGGCATATTCACACGAAATCTGTATTTCAGATGAGGATTAGCCAAAAAAATGTCATCATAGTAATGATATTTATAACCTTCTGGAGATAAGACAACGGTTTACGCACGTCCTTTAGCACGGTTAATTGAGCAGTTGCAACGCCTACCAGGAGTTGGCCCCAAATCAGCCCAACGGCTAGCTTTGCATATTTTAAAGCGACCAGAATCAGAAGTAGAGGCTTTGGCACAAGCCCTCATAGAAGCAAAACAACAGGTAGGTTTGTGTTCTGTGTGCTTTCACTTATCTGCTGATCCGGTTTGTGAAATCTGCCGCAATCCCAACCGTGAGAATCAGACTATCTGTGTGGTAGTAGATTCTCGCGATGTCATTGCGCTAGAAAAAACCCGCGAGTACAAAGGCAAATATCACGTCTTGGGTGGAGTGATTTCTCCTATGGATGGTATTGGCCCAGAACAGTTGACTATTCAAGCTTTAGTACGACGAGTCAGTCAGCAACAACCTCAAGAAGTAATTTTAGCGATTAGTCCGAGTGTGGAAGGCGAGACCACAACTTTGTATGTCGGTCAGCTATTAAAACCATTTACCAAAGTGACGCGGATTGCCTTTGGTCTACCCGTAGGTGGGGATTTAGAGTACGCTGATGAGGTAACGCTCGCAAGGGCTTTAGAAGGACGACGGGAGTTAGATTAAAATGGACTGATTGGTGAAGCACTGTTGGGGCTGTATCCTCCCACAGATGGGAAGATCCTGATTGATGGCTATGATATCACCATGCGATCGCTCTGCCAGCAAATGTTAATCCAGATTTTGCAAGCCCATCGCAATTTTACTGTGTTTCTCAATTTGTCCCATGACTTGTTTTGCTCGTTGAATCACTACCGCAGGTAAACCCGCTAATCTTCCCGCTTCAATGCCGTAGGATTTATCAGCGCCTCCCGGTTGGACTTGGTGCAAAAAGATAATTTGGTCGGGTAATTCTTTCACCGTCACCTGGTAATTAGCTACATTCGGCAACATCCCAGCCAGTTCGTTCAACTCGTGGTAATGAGTAGCAAAAATTGTCCGCGCCCGAATATCTACTGCTAAATACTCTGCTACAGCCCAAGCTATGGAAAGTCCGTCAAATGTCGCTGTTCCTCGGCCAATCTCATCTAACAACACCAACGACCGAGAAGTGGCATGGTTGAGAATATTTGCTGTTTCATTCATCTCCACCATGAAGGTAGATTGACCAGTCGCCAAATCATCAACAGCACCTACACGAGTAAAAATGCGATCGCATATTCCCAATTTAGCAAACCTTGCTGGTACAAAACTACCAGTTTGTGCCATCAGATGAATTAATCCCACCTGACGTAAATAACAACTCTTGCCACTGGCATTCGGCCCAGTGAGGATAATTAAATCGGGGTTCTCAGTTATTGTGTGTCCTTCCTCATCTGCTAATGACTCTTGACCTAATTGAGTCGAATTTGGCACAAAGAAACCCGCAGGTAAAGACTGTTCCACTACCGAATGACGACCATCAACAATTGTTATTTTCCGTCCTGACAGCATTTCAGGACGACAGTAACCTTGCTGTACCGCCAACTCAGCAAAACCACACAAAACATCCGCCGCCGCTACTGCACGAGAAAGACTGCGAATCACATCTGCTTGTTGTCCGACTTCTTCGCGCAAGGCGGTAAAAATTTCATATTCCAAGCGATTTAAATCATCCCGCGCTGTGAGAATCCTGGCTTCCCGTTCTTTCAACTCTGGGGTAATGTAACGTTCTTCATTTGTTAGGGTTTGTCTGCGGATGTAGTTAGTTGGTACTTGGTCAGCTTTAGCGCGGGAAATACTAATGTAATAACCAAATGTTTTATTAAATCCCACCTTCAAGTTAGGAATCCCCGTTTTTGCCCTTTCATCAACTTCTAAATTGGCAATCCATTGTTGGTCTGCTTCTACAGTTGCTTTTCTTTCATCCAACTGGGGATTTATCCCTGGACGAATCAATCCGCCTTCTTTAATATGTATTGGTGGCGATTCCACAAGATGGATGTGTAGTTTTTGGGCTAACTCTTCTAAAATAGGCGGCACTTTCTGTAAAGCTTTGAGGAAGGGAGAATCAGCATCAGCTACTAAGCGGGCTAATTCTGGTAAACGTGAGAGGGAATCTGCCAAAGCTACTAAATCTTTAGCGTTAGCAGTACCAGAACCTGCGCGTCCCGTCAGCCGTTCCAAGTCATAAATTTGGCGCAATAACTGCCGCAAATCCTGACGCAGAGGGGTATTTGCCATTAGTTCTTGGATGGTATCTTGCCGCGCCCGAATACCTTTAATATCAAGTAGCGGTTGCAGTAACCAACGCCGTAATGCCCGACTCCCCATCGCTGTGCTAGTTCTATCTAATGCCCATAGCAGAGACCCGTGAAATGTGCCATCGCGGATTGTTTGGGTAATTTCGAGGTTACGGCGGGTTTGGTGGTCAACAATTAGATAATCGGTGGTGGTATAGGTGCGTAGCCTTTGCAGGGATACAGGATTTTCTTTTTGAGTATCTTCCACGTATTCTAGAAGACCGCCAGCGGCACGGACGGCTAAAGGAAGATGATCACAACCTAGTCCTTCAAGCGATCGCACTTTAAATTTCTGCAATAATTTAGGTCTAGCTTCAGCTGGAGAAAAAGGAAGTTGCGATCGCAAGCTATAGCAAAATGATGGTGGTAAACACTGGGGAAGATGGGGCGAAGTTTCTCCTGGACGCAGCAAACTACCCAAATCGGGAGCATTGCTAGGAACCAATACTTCCGAAGGCTGCAAGCGCATTAATTCTTGGGTGAGGTGTTCTAAATCACTGCCTTGAGTGGTGAGAAATTCACCTGTGGAGATATCTGCATAAGCTAAACCCCAATGATTTGCCGCAATTACCACAGCCGCCAAGTAATTATTACGACTGGATTTGAGCATTCCTTCTTCTAGCAAAGTCCCAGGGGTAAGAATGCGCGTGACCTCACGCCGCACCAATCTCCCAGCAGCTTCTGATGCATCTTCTACTTGGTCGCAAATCACAACTGCAAAGCCTTTTTCTACTAGCAGTGTTGTGTAGCGTTCCCAGGAGTGATGCGGTACACCAGACATTGCTACCCGTCCTTGTTCCCCAGCTTGTTTGCTAGTCAGGACTAATTCCAATTCTTGCGCTAGGGTTACAGCATCTTGAAAATAGCATTCAAAGAAATCTCCTACCCGATACAACAACACCGCGTGGAGATATTTATCCTTCGTCTCGACGTAGTGCAGGTACATTTGACTGAGCTTACTGCGGTCTACCTGTCGGTGGTCTGTGATAAATGTATTAGCATTATTGGGTTTAGTGGGTTCGGTTGCAGATTCAGAAGCGGTCATAGATGCTAGGAGTTACGCACAGAAAAGCCACAATACTCATTAAGCTTACCCCGACTATCGCGGTACGGGGCTTTAGCCTCAGATTTGAATCATCGGGAACAGAGACAATTGTCCGATACTTTTTTGCTAACATTCATTAACAAATACACTCCTTGAGAGAGGGCGTATCAACCAATGCACGAAGGAAAATCCCTCGCGCACCATTTAGATCCCGGCTCATTACTTGCCCATCAGATGGAGACTTGACGAATTTAGCACCACCAAGATTGGGGATTATTTCACCAGTCCAACTGACTGTTTTTGATGTGTATGCCTCGTTAACATCCATAACTACCTTGCTAGTTTCAAAAGCTTTGTGCTTGAGAAACTGCTTAAATCGGTAGTGGGAGAGCGTTAACATTTGGCGCACTGACTTTGACCTGATTCGCCGCTTTGCTTTTTTAGACATTTGAGATGTTTCAAAAGTTGGCAGCAAAATAATGTCAAAGTTATCGACCAAAAGTCTAGCAGTTTTCTTGTGTAATTCATCTACAAGGTTTTTAATTTTACCTCGCAGTGAACTCGCAGCAAGTTTCATTCTTCTTCTCTGTTTGCATTTGGCTTTAGTGAATTTAGAAATTAATTTATCTAAACGGAAACATAGCTTCTGAATTTGCAAATTAGCAGCTGTTCCAATTTCACCAAAACTACATTCAGAAAAGAAAGTAATAAATGTTCTGATGCCGGGGTCAAGTGCTACAACACGTCCTTGGTTATCAGACTGTTGTTGTGGCACGTCCTCTGGAACTGTCAGATAATAATCACGGTAAGCGAATACCAAGCGACAGTCGCCAAAGCTTTGCGGTAAGGGTTCTTTAAAGATTGCCTCACCTAATATAGTGTGATAAATTCCTAAATCTTTTACCGCAGACTTGGGAATATAACAAGATTGTACAGAGTCTTTCCTTGATCTAAATCTAACCTTGCTAATACCGCCACCATTTTTAAACTTTTTCTTGGCGTTGCTAACAGCTTTGCAGGCATCTTTAATGGCGATTGACTTAATTTGATAAGGGACTGATTTACTCCACTCTGGTAATCCATTTAATATGTCAGTCTTAATCGCTTTCCAGTTAGCTTTAACGCTAGAGTCTTGTAGTAATTTAACAGTGGTGTTGTAAACAAATCTAGATACACCAAACCACTGCTTAAGAATCTGCCTCTGTGCCGCCGTGAGGAAGATCCGGATCTTCCTTGATTTTTTTACTATACTTTCTGAGTCCGTGCATCCGACAAGAGAAGACGTGGAGGATGGAGAGAAGATCCGAGGTAAGCTCTGATTCGGGAGACAGCCACGTGGGCGGGTCTCCCGACTTGAGTGGACTGTCGGGGCAGTGTACAGTGTTGTCGAGAACCACGATTTGTCCACCGTTTTGCTCGACCATGTACTGAATAAGCTCGAATCCAAACCTTGCGAGTCGGTCACGACAGGCAACAATAAGCGTGAGCTTATCTCCCCGCATAAGTCTGTCCAGTAAGGCTTGCAGTCCTTTCCTTTTAAAGTTGATTCCACTGCCGATGTCTTTGATGATTTCGGCATCTGGGTAGAGTGATTGCATGTAAGCAATTTGTCTACCAAGGTCGTCTCGTTGTTTGGCTGAACTGACTCGGCAGTAACAAACAAGGGAAGCTCTAGTTGCACCACGGAGGTAGGACTCGACGTTAAAGAGTCTTTGCCCTGCTTCGTTTTTGATGCTTTCAATCTTGCCATTATCTGCGTACTTCCTTAAAGTGTTTGGGTGCAACCCAAGTCTTTTAACTGCTTCTCGTAGTGGTACATAAGCCATACCACTATATTAGCATTTGTGAGTATATGTAATCTATTGTTAGCCTGGGTGTTTTGCCTGTAGGGCTAGTGGAAAGGTCAACACAGATATTAAAGTGCGGTCTATTTCGGAACGCAACTCTACAGGGACTTGAAGCTTGCATTTAACAGATATATATAGTCTGCATTTGGGTAGAATAGCAACTCATCCCAGTATCTCATGTAAAGCCGTGCTAGAAGCACGGGGTTTCAGATCCATTTTTCTGATGATAGCTTGATGTGGAATTTAAGGGGCGATCGCTCAAAGTTTTTTTACCCTATAATTACCCCTTACAAGAGGATTATGTAGAATTTTTCGGTATATCTTCAAAGTATTATAAAGAATTTTTTCGCATTTTTACTCTGTCAACAGGATACCGTCTTTTCAAAAGAGCCGCACCCAATTAAATATGCAACTAAAATGCTGATTAGCTGAGTTCACCTTAAATTTAGGACTGCTACGGATCAGTTAAAATTATTAATAAATCTCTGTTTGCTGACCCTGTAAGTATGACCATGCACAATTCCGTTGAATTTCAAGACGCTTTTGATGTCATTGTCGTCGGTGCAGGTCACTCCGGTTGCGAAGCAGCCCTCGCATCTGCTCGTCTCGGCTGTCGGACTCTGCTATTGACCCTCAACTTGGATAAAATTGCTTGGCAACCCTGTAATCCAGCGGTGGGTGGCCCTGCTAAATCGCAGTTGACCCATGAGGTAGACGCACTCGGTGGGGAAATTGGCAAAATAGCAGACCGTACATACCTACAAAAACGCATCCTCAACTCTTCAAGGGGGCCTGCGGTTTGGGCATTACGCGCCCAAACTGATAAGCGTGAATATGCAGCGGTGATGAAGAGTATTGTCGAGAACCAAGAAAATTTGATTATCCGTGAGGGTATGGCTACAGACTTGGTGCTGGGTGCTAACGATGAAGTAATCGGCGTTGCAACTTACTTTGGTGTAGCTTTCCAATGTCAAGCAGTCATCTTGACAACAGGCACTTTCTTGGGAGGAAAGATCTGGGTTGGCAATAAATCCATGCCAGCGGGACGGGCTGGGGAATTTGCGGCGGAAGGCTTAACGCAAACTCTGAATCGCTTGGGATTTGAAACCGGACGCTTAAAGACTGGGACTCCAGCGCGGGTAGACAAGCGATCGGTAGACTACAGTAAAATGACCATCCAGCCAGGGGATGAAGAAGTCCGCTGGTTTAGCTTTGACCCCCAAGCCTGGGTGGAACGAGAACAAATACCCTGCTACATTACCCGTACAACTGCTGAAACCCATCGACTGATTCGAGAAAATTTACACCTGTCGCCGGTTTATGGCGGTTGGGTAGAAGCAAAAGGGCCTCGTTATTGCCCCAGTATTGAAGATAAAATTGTGCGCTTTGCTGACAAAGAAAGCCACCAGCTTTTTATTGAACCAGAAGGGCGAGATATCCCAGAACTATATATTCAAGGTTTTTCTACAGGGTTGCCAGAAAGTTTGCAATTGCAAATGTTGCGGAGTCTCCCAGGTTTAGAACAATGTTTTATGTTACGTCCGGCTTATGCTGTGGAATATGACTACATCCCCGCAACACAGTGTTATCCCACACTGATGACAAAAAAGATTGCTGGTTTATTTTGTGCAGGACAAATTAACGGCACTACAGGTTATGAAGAAGCCGCAGCCCAAGGGATAGTGGCAGGAATCAACGCCGCGCGGTTGGTGCGGGGTGAGGAAATGATTATTTTCTCCCGTGAGCAAAGTTACATTGGGACGCTGGTAGATGATTTGTGTACCAAAGACTTGCGTGAACCTTACCGAATGCTCACCAGTCGATCTGAATATCGCTTATTATTGCGTTCTGATAATGCTGACCAACGCCTAACACCTTTAGGGCGGGAAATTGGCTTGATTGACGATCGCCGTTGGGAATTGTTTACCCAAAAACAGTTACAAATTGCCACCGAAAAAGAACGGTTATACGCCACACGGGTAAAAGAACATGATGAAATTGGGCAAGCGATCGCTTTTGTTTCTCAACAAGCAATCAAAGGTTCGATCACCCTCGCTGACTTGCTCCGCCGTCCGGGATTTCATTACGTTGATCTTGACAGTTACGGATTAGGAAACCCCAACCTCAAACTAGCCGAGAAACAAGGCGCAGAAATTGACATCAAATATTCTGGCTATCTCGCTAGACAACAAAATCAGATTGAACAGATTGCCCGTCAGGCACAACGCCAGTTACCTGCGGATTTGGATTACACAACAATTGATACCCTTTCTAAAGAAGCACGGGAAAAGCTAAACAAGGTAAAACCGCTGACCATCGGTCAAGCAGCACGTATTGGTGGGGTGAATCCCGCTGATATAAATGCTTTATTAATATATTTAGAATTGCGTAGAACCCAGCCTCAGTCAGCATTTACAGCTTTAGCTTAACTTCAACTTGATGAAGGGTGAGTATAGTAGAGAAGAAGAGATTAGTATGATAGATGACACGAATTAAGTACTGGCATTATCAGCAGTCTCCGAATTGAAGTTGAACTTAATACTACCAAGCAATCAACTCGTCTAGTTTAGGCGGGTGATTGAATATACCTGCAAAAATAAAATCATAATTCCCAGGCAGTAGGGGCGGTGTGTCCCATACTGGCAGCCATAAACCAAAATGCCCATGTTACAAGCAACCAGCACCAATCTTATTATTCCAGAACCATCAGAAGACTTGCTCGCCAACGAGCCTTGGTCGATAGAATTTTATGCTGATGGCTTGATGGACGAACTCTTTGCCGATATTGACGAAATTTTGGATGCTAGTGTAAGCCTGCCTTCTCAAACTGTGAGGCATGGTAGTCGCACACCACGTCGTTCCCCAGAAGAAACCACCGCCCATGATTGGTTCTACAAGCCAGGGAACTATTCCACGCCACTACCTTCAGAATATGAGACAATTAATGTACCACAGATTGTCTTACCTAGTACACTTACTCAAGTTAGACATAAGCAAGGTAAAGTTGTAGTTGACACTCCTAGCGCGAGAGCAATTAGTACTAGACGTGAGCAAACCAGACGTGCTTTAAGAAAAATGCTGGTTTTAGGCGCAACCATAGGCGTTGCGATCGCAGGTACAATTTACCTGTTCCAGTCTGGAATATTATTGCTTCTCACTTCCAAATTGACACAGCCACAGACTCTTTATGTACCCCAGACGCAGCGAGCTACAAAAATAGATGTTGAGGCAGAGTTGGTTGATTATATGCTGGGATCGCTGGCAATTATTGATAAGCAAGAGACCACAAATAATCAACAATCTGTTCGCTCAGGACTCACTAATCGATTAGCCTCTAACTCTAACGCCATCGCTTTTACTGGTAATCAGCCTGTGGGAAATCTACCTCCTCCTTTGGCTGCTAACAATACATCACCGACTCCTAACCGTTCTGCCAATGTTGTTGAGCGTATTTACATTCCTGTTTATCAAGCGCCATCACCTATGCGATATGCGCCCCCAGCTATTCCTGGCGCTCCTACACTTTTACCACCAGTAGCAACTAATTCCAAGACATCTCAACCTGATGTTGTGAAAACTGCCCTGACTACAGTCAAGCAAGCAGCCAAGCCCGTGGGTATTAATATGCTAGCTGCTGTACGTGGAGAACTCAAACCTTTATCTGTGCGAACTGCACCCATCACTGTGAAGCAGCTGCCTAATCCTCTACCTGCATTACCAGTTGTCCCCTTCCGTGCAGCATCACCAACGCTACCTACTACCACCGCACCCACCCAACAGCAGGCGTATTTACCCACCACAACTGCAGCGGCTCCTAGCCATACCTTAGAAGGATTACTAGAACTAGGCAACAAATCTGCTGCTTTATTTCAGATTGACGGTGTGACTCGCCGCATCAACATCGGAGAAAGTGTTGGTTCGAGTGGTTGGACATTAGTTGATGTCAGCAATGGTGAAGCTATAGTTCGCCGTAACGGTGAAGTGCGATCAATCTATGCTGGGCAGAAATTGTAGAATTTGCGGTACAAGCTGTATGACATAAAATAACCGAAACGGAGTATGTGGCATTCCGCGATCGCGCTTTTCTGGTTTTTTGGGGAAAATATCTTCAAACAGCCTCCATTCTAAATTACTTAATCATTCAAAACGCCCAGCCATAATATGATACACCCTTTTGATTTGAAAAGCAGATTATCGCACTTCTGGTATTAGTGGGATAGGTGCGTAGAAAGTCAGTGCTGTGTTACCGTAAACCTTTTGGCGGCAAATTTCCCAAGTTGCAATGACTGGAGGTATCCAACCTTGGGGATTATGTTCTGCTGCTAGTTCACCACTGATATCTAATAAATCATAGTTAGCGATCGCTTCTAAGACTGGCTGATATAATCCACTGGCGTAAGGTGGATCAAAGTAAATTCTGTCAAATTGCTTTCCAGCTAAGCTTTTTAACTGCTGGGTAACATTTCCTCGTAATACCCGCCATTCCTGCTCAGCATCAGCTACCTGCTGCCAATTTTGTTGAATAGTTACACAGGCTCGGCTTGATTGTTCAATTCCTATTACTAAGCTGGCTCCTCTACACAAAGCCTCTGCGCCCATTGAACCAGTCCCAGCACAAACATCCAGCCAGCGACAACCTGCAATTTTGCCCTGCCAAATATTAAACACTGCCTCTCTTACCCGCGAACTAGTGGGTCTGGTTTCTTGTCCCGGTAAAGTTTTAATTTGACGATTGCCGTAAATTCTTAAAGTCATTAGTCAATGGTTAACAGTCAGTGATCATTTTCAATTCTTAACAAATGACCAATGACAAAACAGGATTATGCAGCAATTTTTTCACGTACTTGGGCAACAAAATTAGACAAGATTTGTAATCCGATATTAGAGGATTTTTCGGGGTGAAATTGAACTGCCATCAGGTTTTCGTGGGCGATCGCCGCTGTGATAGTCTGAGTACCATGTGTAACAGTTGCAGCCCGAACTTTCGGGTCAATTGGGTCAACATAGTAAGAATGAACAAAATAAACCCAAGGTTGAGCAGGTAAATGCTCCCACAAAATACTTTTTGGTTGAGTCACTTGCAGTTGATTCCAACCCATGTGGGGAATTGTAATTCCCGGTTCTGGTTGAAACCGTTGTACTTTTCCTTTAATAATTCCCAGTCCTGGTTGAGTACCTTCTGCACTTGATTCAAAGAGAATTTGCAGACCCAAGCAGATACCTAAAAAGGGTTTGCCAGATGCGATTGTGTCTTTAATCGGTTGTTCTAAACCACGCGCTCGCAGGTGTTGCACTGCTGGATCAAATGCTCCTACTCCTGGCAAAATGACTGCATCTGCCTGTGCCAATTCTTTAGCAGAATGAGTAATCTTAGGAGTTGCTCCAGCTTTTTCTAAGCCTTTGCAGACTGAATGCAAATTTCCCATCTCGTAATCTACGACCGCAATAACTGGCATTGACCTGCTCCTTGTAAATTTATTGTGGAGGGTTTTTCTATTCTAAATAATATTTCCTATGGCGAAAAGAATACTATTAACTTCTTTTGACATTTGGCTCCCAGATCAACAGTCAAATTCTTCTAATGATTTATTATTAGAAGTCGCTCAACTTAATTCTATCCCCTATGACTTAACTTTTTTACACCAGTTACCTGTAAATGTGCAGCTTGCTAGTTCGCTAGTGATTCAAAAAATCGATGAGTTTCAACCAGATTACATTATCTGTTGTGGCATGGCTGCAAGCCGCCAACAATTAAGTGTAGAAGTAAGTGCCAGTTGTCAAAAAAGTGTTTTGCAAACAACTGTTGATGTAGAAAAATTAGTCTGGGGAGCGATCGCAACTGAGATTAGCCATGACTGCGGTAAATTTGTTTGTGAAAGTCTTTATTATTCGGTGTTGGACTACCTGCAACAAAAACAACTCACAGCACATTGCATTTTTGTTCACGTTCCAGTTTTAACTCCAGAAAATTCGGCAGTAATTATGGCTGACTTTGAATTAATTATTCACCGACTGGCACTTTCATAAAATTGTTCGCGTCTGTAAAGTGAACTAAATATTTAAGTATATGTTGTCATTGTTACTAAATTTATTGCTCGCCCAATCAACTTTGCCCACGCCACCACCAGAAGAAGTGGTGCAACTACAACAGGTGCGCCCTTTACCAGGCCAACTGAATAACATACCAACGTTTAACAGCAATAGTCCAGAATTGGTATTGCAAGAGGGGATTTTACTTTCTACTTTTCCACCAGTCGGGAAAAAAGTGTCTACGGCACATCTAAATTTTCCTTTTCGGGGGCGATTTGATGTTTTTGCCCACCACATTGCGAGGGCGGAACCACCAGAGGATTTACGGTCACTATATTTAGGAATAATTCTACATAATCCTGGTTCTATACCAGTGAAGGTGAATATTTTGCAGGCAGCGAGTTATTTAAGTCAACCAGACGCACCTTTTATTGATTTGCCATCTTTAAGTCAAAATATTCTGGGTACGGTTTACGCTGGCCCAGGCGATCGCGTCATGTCTGATGTCCTTAGAGGACGGCGACAAAACATTTTCCCTGCCCAAATTGAGATTCCACCAGGGCAAAGTCAGATGTTACTCAATCTACCAATTCCTGTGCGAGGTCTGACACCACCTTTAAATGGTCGGTCTACGTTGATGCGACTGCAAAGTAACGGCACAGTCTATGCAGCTAGCATGGCTATGTTTGCCAAGATGAATACTGATGGTAGTGAGCGTGCGCCTTCTTTAGAAGAATGGCAAAATTTACTGGATAATGGTGATTTATCTAGCCCACGAGATAAAACTCCTACTCCTTTGCAAGAAACCGGTAAGCCCAGAATTTATGGGCGTGTGGCAGGAGTCGCTAGTGGTACTCAATGGAGAGCCTTATTAACAGATACTCCTAAAACTAGATATCTGACTATTCCCCAACCGGGTCAAATGTTTTCCTATGCCCTCGATACGTTGCATGGTGGCACTTTAGGGACTGATCAGATTCAGAGTGCAAACATGCTAGTACGCTATCCTGATACTGCATATCGCGCTCATGGCAACTATGGTATTCAATACAGTCTGAAGTTGCCGTTATATAACAATACTCAAAGTTTGCAAACTGTGAGCGTATCTATGCAAACGCCACTAAAAGAAGATCAGTTAGTGAAACCAGGACTGCGCTTTTTCAGTACACCGGCTCGTCAAACCTTCTTCCGGGGAACTGTGCGGGTACGTTATAACAATGACCAAGGTAAGCCCCAAACCCAGTTTATGCATTTAGTACAAAAAAGAGGACAACCAGGAGAACCGTTGGTTTTACTCAAGATGAAATCAGGCGATCGTAGACTAGTAGAAGTAGACTTTCTTTATCCGCCAGATGCTACACCACCACAGGTATTAACAGTAACAACTCAGCCACCGACTAAGTAAAAAGTCAGGCGTTGCTGAATGCAAAGATGAATTTTACTTCACGCATACCGCCCATGAACCTGCAATTCTTGAGTTTTGTAAGCATTATCTTCCTTCAGCGTTATGGGCTGTAAGACTTCTCTAGTATGAGTAACTAAAGGTTCTTCAGGAGTATCCATAGCAATTGCTGCTACTTGTTGCTCATGTTTGGGATAGCGATCGCTTTGCATATAAAGCTCTGCTATGTCAACAAATGAGTCTCTCAAAGCTCTAGCTGTTTAATTGGTAGCTTACGAGCTTGTGTTCAACTCCTTTGCAAACATCCGTTTACAGATGAACAAGGCTAACTCATGAATTCCGTTTCTCTTACACTTTCGGTGCAATGTAATGTATAGTCTTGCTCTTGTCTAAGATGGAGATAAATTTTTCGGAACAGCCGAGGCTAGGTAAGCTATTAGGGAACTATAGGATTATTTAAGCGTTGTTTGAGATCGCGGATAGCAGCGCTAGTGTTGCGTTCATAAGCAATTTGTACACAACGAGCGATGGCACTTAACAAATCAAAGTTGGGAAAATAGCAGCTGTTGGTTTGCAGTTGGTAATCATCACTTTGTAACTGGTGAATTAATAACTGTTGATTTTTGAATAACCAAACTTCAGGAACACTATAGGGAAGATAATCCTCTACATTAGAATAACTGGTAACATCAATTTCAATTACTAAATCGGGTGGTGGGTCTTGTTGCCAGTCGATACGTTTTTTCCCAGACACTGCTTGCCAGTTATCGATATAAAAGCAATAATCTGGCTCAATGCCGCTTTCTTGGGGTAAGCTCATGGTGACTGGTGTAAATGCGTCGTATTCTCGTCCATCATGATCCAATAGTACTTTAACAATGTCAGCCAGTAGGTTAGCATCTCGACCGTGTACTGGTAATGGCGACATCAGCAATACTTCTCCATTGCGATATTTTATCCGCGGAATTGACCCATCTCCCCGTTGGTCACATAAATGCTGATACTCTTGCCAACTAGCGATTAAGCGCACTACAGCACCAGGGGGTAATTGAGTCTTGTCTGGAGAAACGAGTGCAAACATGACTGATGTTTCCTTTTACAGCTGCATACCGTCATGATAACAATGACGAATAATAAAGCAACTCACGCTATCCCCATACCCCTACAGCACCATCAACACGTTCGCCAACACCGCTATTTTCTGCCGCGCCAGCAACTGCTTCGCTTCAGCAACCGAGCCACACCGTAACTCGTGGATAGCTTGATGCAGTCCAGTGTGGGCATTCGTTGTACCTGCGATTGCTGTTTGTAAAAATAGAGGCTGGAAAAGCCTGTCCTATAAAGCTTTCAGCTTTTTATTCTCGTTAAACAAGGCTTTGGAGTTTTGAAGTTGCGGATAAAATGAATTATCAACAACAAGAGCTTAAAAAGTAAAAAGTAAAAAGTAAAAAGTAAAAAGTAAAAAGTAAAGTTTAAATTTATGGATTAACAATTTTGTAGTAAGGCATTTTCGGGCTGAGAAAAGAAGGACTTAAGTCCTTACTACAAACTGTATCTGCTATTTTATTGAAATCCTTTTGCTGGCTTCTTTTGTCCCTTACCTTTAGGCTTAGATTTATTGACTTCTGTTACAGCTTCTTGAAATAAGTTGTGCAGATGTATGGGGACACTAGCAATATCTGGTAATTCTGGTTTGATTGGCTTATTAAATTCTTCCAAAAGGGGATCTAAGTCACTGGCCAGGCTAAACTCTGGACGTTGCAGAACTGTTTGCAATATCTTTTCTAATTGAGTTGGGTACTGTTCGGCTAATCTGTGCCAGATAAAAGCATTAATACTTTTATCTTCGAGATAGTAGCGAATTAGTTTTTCAGCACCTTCAACGCTTTGCCAATCATCATCTGACAAAATGGTTTGCATTTTACTGTATGTTGGTAAAAACATTTGTCCCCAACGAGGATGAGAAAAAGTTGTTACCTGTTCTGCTTTCTTAAGTTCAGCAGGTAAATCAACCTTTGGCATCACCATTTTGCTATTACCTTTAAACATTTGAGAAACTACGTTGGCATCAGCACCAGCTTCTTTTGCTGCTGCTTCCATTTCCTCTTCTTCAACCCCAGCTTCTTTTGCCATTTCAGCTAGAGATTTGGAAGTATCAATTCCTGCATCCGCTAAGCGTTTCTCTGTGATTAATTCTTGAAATTCAGCTATTTTTTTATTCAACTGATATCCTGGCAGTGTAATTTCATCACTGCCAAAAAAGTCAATAAATTGTTGATGATATTGTATTACTGATTCCCAAGCTTCTTCTAATAATTCTGGAGCATCACTATAAAGATTATTTTTATAGTTTTCTTTAAAATTCCCAATTGCAACTGCAAGTTTGGGCTTACCTAATTTACCCATAATTGTGTAAGGGCCAGAAAATATCCAGTAGATATCGGTGACGGGAGAAATTCGAGTTAATAAGATTTCTCCTACTTTTAACCGCGATATTGCCTGTAATGTTTGGGCATTATTTGGCTTGACAATGTAGCGTTTATCTGTAAGCCAATTCATTAACTCAAAGCCATCGGGTAGGATTTGGGTAATGGCAAATAAGCCAATAAAACTATGATGCCAGCTATCGATCAGGTGGCGATCGCTTTGTGTCAAATTTGGATGACTTTCTAGAAACAACTCTAGTGGTGATTGCTCGCCGACTTTCCCTTCTGTAATAAAACGGTCAATGATTAAGTCTTGTTGTGTACTATCTCCACTACCACGGCGCAACTGTGTTGCTGCATAGGTTTCCAGTGCTTGTGCTAATTCACCTTCTGCATCCAGAACAAAATTAACTAAAGCCTGTTTAAGTTCATGCGATCGTTCTAATATGGCATCCACAAGCAAATCTCTCGGATCAACAGTTGTAAATTATAGCCTTTAAAAGAATTATCGCATCTAGCAATAGCTAGATTTGTAGGAATATTTATTAGAGGAATGGCACGAATAAAAACTAAATAGCAACTTGGGTTATATGTGAATTATGTATATTAGTAAAATTAGTAGCCGGAAAATATTCGGGTTTATCATTAAATTGCAACTGCCCTTGATTGAGCATCACTAACCAATCTGCACGCAGAATAACTTGGGGACGATGGCTAATGAGAATAGTAGTTTTGCCCCGACGATGAGTTAACACACGATCAAGTACTTCAGTTTCGGTAATTGGATCGAGATTAGCCGTAGATTCATCCAGAATAAGAATTGGTGGATTATTTAAAAGAGCGCGAGCGATCGCAATTCGCTGTTTTTGCCCGCCAGAGATGTTTGCACCCACAACTCCCAAGATGGTGTCATACTGTTGGGGAAACTGGCGAATAAATTCATCGGCTCCGGCAACTCGGCAAGCTTCTATAATCTCTTCAATAGTGGCATTGGGGACACTCAGCCGGAAGTTATCAATGATGGAACGGTGTAAAAAAAAGCTATCTTGAGGTACGAGAACTACTTGCTGACGCAGACAATCAAGGGGTAAATCAGATAAAGCATGATCGCCTATGACAATTTCCCCGGATTGTAGAGGATAGAGTCTAGTTAGTAACTTGGCAATAGTACTCTTACCACAGCCAGATTTACCAATAAGAGCGATCGCCTGACTACCAGGAATGGTTACGGATAGATTTTCTAGGAGTTTTAACCGCCCAGGATAGTAAAAATCCAAATTTTGCAATTGAATATCCGCAGTATCTGAGAGATTTACCCAAGGTTTAGTAACATCACCCTCATGTTCGGGGGTATATTCAAACAGTTCCGCCAGTAAATTGGTGATGGCTTTAATCTCCGTCCACTCGCTGATGAACTTGACAAAAGCGATCGCTTCGGAAACTGTATGATTACCAATATTAATTTTGGCTGCACGTAAATTATATTTCGATTCCCGTTCGGAACGCTCTTGAATTTCCGACCATAGTTGCGGTGCAGCTGCCATTGTTTTCAGAGTTAATGCCCCATTAAATGCCTCAGATAAGACCCCAGCATTTTCACCCGCAACAGCGAAAGAACGGTTAGTTACTTGTTTAATTTTAGGTTGAAAAGCCAAGGTTGCGAGGATCATGGCCATGCCTAATACCACAGTCACTAGCCCCAACTGCCAGCTATAAACAAAGATAAAACTAACAGCAACTAAGCCAGTAAAGGTTTTGATTGGTAACTCAATCACCAGTTGAGAAATCAGCAAATTAATCTGTTGAATATCTGCCAGACGACGAATTGCCGTACCACTGCGACGAGCTTCATGATAAGACAAAGGCAAATGCAGCACCTGTTTGCCAAAATCTAGTTTGAGTCCTTTCTGCAACTTTTCTGCAAATGCTGCCACCAAATTCGATTGCGTCCAAGTCAAACCGCTATTGACTAGCGTTAATGCCATCACCCCCACAGCTACCAGAGTCAGCAGTTGACTATTATTTTGTACTAAAATCTGGTCGGTGAGAAATTGTAGCAGCAATGGAGTTGCTAAAGCTAATAATCCCACCGCTAAATTCAACGGTAGTAGAATCTTTAAGATTCCCCGATGCTGCCAGAGGCGATGCAGCAAACTTGCAAATGGATTAATCGGCGTGGGATCGTCAGTTTGATCTGTAAAACGCTGTGGATCTGGTTTTAGTACTAACATCATATAGCCTTGCCAGTCCTTAAGCAGTTCTTGGCGGGTAAGATAGCGAATACCCATTGCCGGATCGGAAATCACAAACTTCCTGCCTTTTTGACCGTAGAAAACCACAAAGTGATAACCTTTCCAGTAAAGAATGGCAGGTAAAGTCAACTCGTGCAGTTCGTCTAAAATATCGGGGGATGCCTTAATCGCTTTCGTCTCAAATCCCAAAGCTTGTGCGCCATACTTCAACCCCAACATGGTAGTTCCCCCTTGCCGAGTGCCTACCAATTCTCGAATATAGTTAATTCTTAAAGAGCGATCGTAATGTTTGGTGACAATAGCCAGACTTGCGGCTGCACAATCTTCGCCACTGTGTTGTCTTACCCAATGGTACTTCATGACAAAACCTTTGTTGCATTCCAGGCATAGCGAATCTCGTCTAAATATGGTTTGAGGCGACGATGAACAAACTTCACCATTGGGGTGTTTTGTATATCTACCCGAAAAGTACCTTTGGTATAGGGAAGATTCTCCACTTGCAGTTGAATTGCTCTAGCTAGTAATAAGGTACTGCGGCTCAAAGGTTGAGATTTAGGATTTACAAACATTTGGGAATAGCGGATGGTATCGGGTGCAGTGCGATGGGTAATTATCCAGCCAACTACTTGATTTTTATAGCGTAAGCCTAGACTATTCAGGGGTTCTAGTTTGTTCTCTTCTGAAAATGGATTAAATCGGCGCACCAGGGTATCAGTTTCAACTTGCTGTTCAATTTCCTATCGTTCTTCAGTTGTTAAAGTATTCCAAGAAAAAAGGCTGTAGTCTGTGGGGAGATTGGCAAGTAAACGATATCTAGAAAATCTATAAATAAAACATTGCTGGAGCCGATAATCAAAATTTACAGCAAAACAGCATTTCACAAATTTGTTATGAGGATTGATAAAATGGAACTAAGTTATCAAGTATTACCCTATGAATGTGATCATCCTGTATCAAAAGAAGACGCAAAAGTATATTTAAAGTATCGTGGTACTGCTTACAATATTAACTGTTCAGTTGTTAATCAAGCTTCAGAACCATGTCAAACTCTAATTTATCGTGGCGCAATTTATGTTAAGAATCTAGTTTTGTCTGCAATTGCTCCCCCACGGAAAAGTTTAAAATATCGTGGTGTTGTTTACTCTTAATTTTAAGAAATACACACAAATCGAACCTAAATATAACCCTATTAATCAACCCGGTTTTTCTAAAAGCCGGGTTGGCTATTTTAAGTGGAGGGTAAGTACCATTAGGTTTAGAGAGCATGTTTAAAAAGTTGACATTAGGAAGTTGACCAAAAAGCAGAGGTGCGGACACTTACCGCAAATGCGCTGATACTCCCATGTTCCATCTTCATAAATTCCGCAATAACACGGTTACGCTGATTTGTACTTCTGATCAAAACTGCAATTATCCAGTTTATTAGGGTGCATTTATGACTAGCCCCGCAATGCCGATGATCCGAGTCAATTTGGAAAGAGCAAAACTGCTAGTTAAAGAGTTAGAGAAATCTACATACACTCAACTGAGTGCTTATTGTTTAGAGGTTTTGCATGAGATTGGCTGTAATGATACTGAACTTCCAGCCAATTTACAAACTCGTGAGCAGCAGTTAAATTTCATCGCAGGCTTTGCATCTTATGCTTTTGGGGAGATGGAAAATGTCTAGAGCATTATTAGAACATATTTTTAGTCATTCAGAATGTAACCAAGAAATGGCGTTACCAACAACAGATGGTAACTTGTTAGTTTTAACTGATGACCAAGAGATAGCTTTACCTGCAACAGATGGGGAATTGGTGCTTTTAACCGAAAAACTTTTAGAGGTTGAAATCCCTACAAACGTTTTTTTCCAAGCTATAGCCATTGCTGCTTACGATTGTGCATCTGCTTTTCGCTACGCTGATAATTATCTGACTAACCTTAAGAAAGCTGAAGTTTAGTTAGTATTATTTAACCAAATTAGTAACCTCAATCCGTTTTTCTAGGCTGTGGAATAATGAGGTTAATCAAACTATTAATCAGGCGATCGCTTGACATTGGCATGACATGTTTGCCGTGAAGCATCTCCATAGTCATAATATACGACATCACCGACCCTGCAAAAATCCGTGCTGTAGCCTCTGGGTCAGAAATCTTCAGTTCTGGATGGGAGGCTAGGTATTGGGTGAGAATCTGGATACCCAATCCAAAACCGTTGCGAATAAATGTCTGCGCTAAGTGGGGAAAACGTCCCGACTCTGCAAATACCAGTCGGATAAAAGAAAGATATTTCTGATCATTCAAAATTTGAGTGAGCAACGTTGTTGCTAGTTGGTGTAGTACTACTTCAGGCTCCCCTTGAAGAATTTGGGAGTTAAATAAAAACTCAAATCGTTCACTTACTATTCGCTCTATTAAAGCTGTGAATAGTCCTTCTTTGTCTTTAAAATAACTGTAGAGTGTTTGCTTTGATACTCCGGCTGTTGCTGCTACCCGATCCATACTGGTGTCTGCATAGCCGTGCTGGAGAAACTCTTGCATGGCTCCCTGTAAGATTTGCTCAGGCTTATTAGTGTACGGAAAATTTGGTAGTGCAGATAATTCTTGTAACTCAGTGGTTGGAAGACTAACTTCTGGATTGATGGCTTTGGCGCGAATCAGTTGGCGGATAACTGCGGTCATTGGTACTCCCTGACGTTCAGACTCAGCCTTCAGCAGGTCAAGCTCATTTTGATTAAGTGTGACTCTCAAGCTATAGTCTCTTGGTTGTTTCATTTTTGTATCATTTATTGGAGCAAATATTTTAAGTGAGTTTTGATGAATAATCTATAAAAATTTACGTATTATCATCTCGTTTAATCTGTATAATTACGATATTAAACCTAAAAACTCATGCGATCGCTCTAGAATTTACTAGGGCAGTAAACCATACGGTCTAGTTGGTTGTCGATTTAGGCAAAAACTTAAATTTCCTCATCTCTCCCTCTGGAGACAGTAAAATTATGGCTCAGTCACTTTCGCCGCCCCAAGAACCCGTAGATACTACTGGATCAGCGAAAAAAAAGCGCAAACTGTCTCCGCGTTTGCTGATTCCATTGGGCTTGTTACTTGTAGGAGTGGGAGTAGCAGCATGGTATTTTTTATCATCACATTCAAAAACCAACATTCTACGGGTAAGTGGTCGCATTGAAGGCTACGAAACTGATTTAGGAGCTAAAGTCGCAGGTCGAATCGAGTCTGTAGCGGTGCGAGAAGGAGATGAAGTTGACAAAGGTCAAGTAATTGTCAAATTAGATGATGCAGAAATTCAAGCGCAACTTCAGGGTGCAAATGCTCGTTTAGCTTCCACTAAAAAAGAAGAAGAACAAGCACGTTTGCAAATCAATCTCCTGCAAAGTCAAATTTTGGAGAACCAGCTTTATTTAGAACAAGCGCGGGGAAATGCTCAAGGTCAGATTTTTCAAGCCGAATCATCAGTAGCTTCCACCCAGGCGCAACTCAATCAAGCGATCGCCCAAGTAGAACAAGCCCAATCTGAGTTGAAACTTGCTAAAATAAATCGCGATCGCTTCGCCAAATTGGTAGCAGAAGGAGCCGTCACCACACAACAATTTGACCAAGCCCAAACCACCTTTGAAACTGCTCTTGCTACCCTCAAATCACGTCAAGCCGCAGTCAATTCTTACCGCAAACTAGTTAATTCTGCCCAAGGGCAATTAACACAAGCTCAAAGCACAGGGTTAAATCCCTCCATCCGCAAAGCCCAGTTAGTGGGGTTACGCACCCAGTTAGCACAAACGCGATTGAAACTAGCAGCAGCTCAAGCCGATGTCGCTAATGCTAAAGCTTCCCAACAAGAAATTAAAGCTAAAATTGCCGATTTAAATGTCATTAGTCCAATTACGGGCGTAGTCATCAGCCGTAGCGTAGAACCAGGAGCCGTAGTCACCACCGGTAAAACCTTGCTGACAGTAATTAATCCCAACACAGTTTATCTACGAGCTTTCATTCCTCAAGGCAATATTGGTAACTTGCGAATAGGTCAGGAAGCTCAAGTATTTTTAGATTCAGCACCTCAAAAAGCCCTAAGTGCCAAAATTGCTGCTGTTGACACCCAAGCATCCTTTACCCCTGAGAATATTTATTTCCAGCAAGACAGGGTAAAGCAAGTTTTTGGCGTTAAAATCACCATCGACAATCCCAGTGGATTAGCCAAGCCAGGAATGCCAGCAGATGCCGAGATTAAGATAGCAGGGGAGCAGGGGAGCAGGGAGCAGGGAGCAAGGGAGTAAGAATTTCCTGTTTTCCATGCCCTATGCCCTATGCCCTATGCCCCATTATTTTATGACCATCATCACGCCATCTACTAAAAGTCATCTCCATACTGATACAGAAGTTATCCAAGTCAAGAGCTTATCCAAACGTTACGGAAAACTAGTAGCCGTTAAAGGAATCGATTTTGCCGTCAAACCAGGAGAAATCTTTGGATTAATTGGCCCTGATGGCGCAGGAAAAACAACAACATTTCACATTTTAGGTGGTGTTATGGAAGCATCGTCTGGGAATATCCAGATTTTAGGAAAACCACCGCGGGACGCTCGTTTATCTATTGGTTATCTGACACAGCAATTTTCGCTTTATCTTGACTTGAGTATCGATGAAAATCTGCGTTACAGTGCAGGATTGCGGGAAGTTCCCGACAAACTTTTTGATCAGCGTCGCGCTAAATATCTGCGATTAATGAGTTTAGAGAAATTTGGCGATCGCTTAGCTGGTAAATTATCTGGTGGGATGAAGCAGAAATTAGCGTTGTGCTGTGCATTAATTTCCCAACCTGAAATTTTGTTATTGGATGAACCAACTACAGGAGTTGACCCTGTATCGCGGCGAGAATTTTGGGATGTTCTCGCCGCTGTGGCTGCGGAAGGAGTGACGGTAGTTGTAGCAACACCTTATTTGGATGAAGCCGAAAGATGTGATCGCATTGCTTTAATGTACGAAGGCGAAATTCAACAAATTGGCACTCTTTCCCAATTGCGCGAGAGTCTGGGTTTACACCGTTTAGAAGTGCGGACTAAGCAAATTGCAGCAGCAGAACAAGCATTGCACGAAGCAACTCACAGCAAACAAACATCAATTGTGGATGTGCAAACCTTTGGCGATAGATTAGACGTATTAGTTAAAGATACTGCGATCGCCTCAGCCGCAGTCCAGAAAATTTTCACTCAGCAGCAACTAAAAATTGATAATATTCAAACTTCTGAAGCCACCCTAGAAAACGTTTTTGTTACCCGTTTGCGTGCAGCCGGAAATGATCCAGAATTTATTTCCTTTCCTCGTGTAAAGCAGGAAACTAAAGAAAGTGGAAGAGAAATTGCTATTGGTGCAAATCAACTGAGGAAGGTTTTTGGTGACTTCCAGGCGGTTAAGGGTGTGGATTTAGAAATTCGCTATGGTGACATTTACGGGTTACTAGGAGCTAACGGCGCAGGAAAGACAACTACCATTAAAATGCTCTGTGGTTTATTAGAACCAACATCTGGGAAAATTTCTTTAGCTGGACAAACTCAAAATTTGCGTAGTCGAGCCGTGCGCCAACGCATTGGCTACATGAGCCAAAAATTCACCCTCTACGATGATTTGAGTATTGTCCAGAATCTAGAATTTTATTGTGGGGTTTATGGTGTGCCAACTCGGTCACGCCGTACCAAAATTGATTGGGTACTTGCAACCTGTGGTTTAGTTGGTAGAGAAAATATGCTCACAGGTCAACTACCGGGAGGATGGAAGCAACGGGTAGCTTTTGGTGCTTCGGTGATGCACGAACCAGAAATTTTATTTTTAGATGAACCAACGTCAGGAGTAGACCCCTTGGCGCGTCGTCAGTTTTGGCGATTTATTAATGAGTTTGCGAGATCAGGTACAGCCGTACTGGTTACAACCCATTATTTAGAAGAAGCAGAACAATGTAACCGCATGGGGTTCATGGTGGCGGGTGAAGTAGTGGCGCAAGGTTCACCTACTGAAATTAAAGCTGCTCAACCCGGTCAGTTAGTGGAGTTTGTAACCGATAAAACCCAAGCAGCCTCTAATTTACTTAAAGCACATTTAGCACCGTGGCGAGTGTCAATTTTTGGCGATCGCTTACACTTAGTTCTCGATCATCCCGATGCAGACATTCCCCGTATCCGTTCCATTTTACAAACAGAAGACATTAATATTCACTCTCTGCGACCTATTCCTTTTTCCCTTGAAGATGCCTTTATTGGTATCGTCCAACGCACTGAGGAAGAGAAGCAGGGGAGCAGCACTTCGGCTACGCTCAGTGGCCGGGAGCAGGGGGAGTAAACAACTAACTAATGAAAAGAATTTTATCACAATGCCAAAAAGAATTAGCACAATTTCGGCGCGATCGCCTCACTTTAGCATTAGCATTTCTCTTGCCATTAATGTCCTTAATTATCTTTGGTTTTGTGATTCGGCTGGAGTCTAAAAATATTCCCTTATTCGTCCAAGATTTTGATATCAGTCCTCTCAGTCGCGCTTACACTGAGCGACTATTTGCTACAAATCAGTTTGAACCAATTAATAATTTTAGTTTCCCTATTCTCAATTCAAATAAAAATTCCCAACTTCAAAGTCCTCAAGATGTCATTGACAAAGGATTAGCAAAAGCTGCTGTAGTGATTCCACCAGATTTTAGTAGCCGAATTAAATCAGGTTTACCTAGCACAGTGCAAATTTTAGTTGATGGTACAGATGTTAATAACGCCCGCATTATCAAAAATAGTATTCAAGCCACAACAAGATTTTTTTTGAGGAGTTCTGGTTTACAATCTTCTAATGATCAAGTAATTGCCCATATCCGCCTTTGGTTTAACCCTGGAAGAAAAGAATCTCTATATATTGTCCCAGGTGTTTTTGCAGTGATTTTGTGGATTTTCCCTTCATTGATAACTGCGATCGCTATGGTACGCGAAAAAGAAAAGGGGACAATATTACAAGTTTATGCTTCCAGTCTCAGCGCTGAAGAATTGCTATTAGGAAAAGCTTTAGCCTACCTCATAATTGCAATTAGCCAAGCCTTATTAATCATGGCAATGAGTTTAATAATTTGGCAATTGACTTTAGTAGGAGATCCAACACCGCTAATAATTGGTACATTAATATTCTTAATAGATAGTATTATGTTTGGTTTATTGATTGGCGTTCGCGCTGCCAATCAAAACTCTGCGGTTCAGGCTGTAGCATTATTAGGTTTTTTGACAGCTTTATTATTATCTGGATTCATTTATCCAATCAGCAATATTCCTTTTCCCCTTTCCCTATTTTCTGCTATTGTTCCAGCCCGTTACTATATTAATATTACTCGTGATGCCTACGTGCGTGGTACTGGTTGGCCAGGCATTTGGTTATCAATACTCATGCTAAGTCTTCTGGGATTTTTGCTATTTAATGCAGCACGTCGAGTATTAAAGCGAATGCAGTTATCAGATTAGTTAGTTGTCAGTTGTTAGTTGTTATTCCTCTTGCTTACTGCTTTACTCTTATCCCCTATCTCCCAATTGCTATGAAATTAATTAAGCGTTTATTTAATAGTCGATTATGGAGTTTAGTTATTAAAGAATTTCACCAAATATTGAGGAGTAAAGAAACACTCGTATTATTAATAATTCCTCCCACAATTCAAATGTTACTTTATGGATTTGCCCTCAATCCCGATGTGCATTATCTGAAGTTAGGAATTGTCGATTATGCCAACACTTACGAAAGCCGAGAATTAGTTTCTACCTTGACTGAGAATAAAGTCTTTACGGTAGATCAATATATGTTCAATACTCAAGATTTAGGCGAGCAAGTACGCCGAGGAAAAATTACAGCAGGATTAGTTATTCCACCTGACTTTCAAAGTGATTTATCAGCAGATAAACCTGCTGAAGTTCAAGTTTTAGTTGATGCCGTAGATGCCAACACTGCGGGGATTGCTCAAGGCTATTTAAATCAGATTATCGGTCAATTTAGTCAGCGGTTATCATCTAATCAAGCACCAGCATTAATTAACACTCAAACAATTTTCCTTTATAATCCTGGATTAGCAAGTAGTTGGTTTTTTGTCCCAGGAGTTTTAGGATTAGTTTTGACACTCATTAGTTCACTAGTTTCTTCAGTGACAGTTGTCCGAGAAAAAGACACAGGAACCCTAGAACAACTTTTAATGACACCCGCAGAAGCTTGGGAGATTTTGTTAGCGAAAATTGTGCCGCTGTTCGTTCTGTTAATGGGCGATGTCATTTTAGCTTTGAGTTTGGGGAGATTAGTTTTTAAAGTACCTTTTCGAGGAAACTTAGTTTTATTTTTAGGACTATCTGGACTTTATTTATTTGTGGGAATTGGCATTGGGATTATGTTAGCAACAGTTTGCCGCACTCAGCAACAAGTTGTACTGACATCATTTTTTATTAATTTACCCTTGATTCAACTTTCTGGTGCTATCTCTCCCATTGAAAGTATGCCCGTAGTATTTAAGTATTTGTCACTACTCAACCCGCTGCGTCATTATATAGCGATCGTGCGCGGAATAATGCTCAAAGGTGTAGGTTTGGAGGTACTTTGGTTGAATGCGATCGCACTTTTACTCTTTGCTATAGTGCTTTTATCCATCAGTATCAACAATTTTCGTCGTCAACTGAGTTAGCGAACGATTGAACACAACAAAGAGGGCAATTCACAGTGGATAATTATGAAAAAACCGTGGCTGCTAGTAGCTAACCACGGTTAAAAATTTGTTGATATTTTTCTTGTGCTTATGGTTGATTAATCACGGCCATTGATGGCAATTAGCAACCGCAAAATAAAGATGAATAAGTTGATGTAGGTGAGATACATCGACAAGGCCGCGGGTAGGTACTCATCATCGCGGTAAGTACGGGGCAGGATGTAAAAATCAACGACAGAAACCCCAACAAACAGAAATACCCCCAAACCGGATATAGCGATTTCTAACCAATTTGGCGTGTATACACCAAACATAGCAAACCCGAATTGGGCGAAGACCACAACCACCAAGGCAATAACGCCCAAAGAGATGGTTTTTGACAAAGCCATCCCATCTTGTTCAGAGAGATTTGAACCAATTTGGCGGGCTGCAATAAAGGTAACGCCACAACCAAGGGCAGCTAAACCAATGCCTTGAATGCCCACACCTTGAGTTCTCAAGGCAACAAATACTAAACCACTGAGGGTATATCCAGACAGGAGGCTGTAGGTTGCTAGCAGGGGTAGTGCAAGTCCCTTGTTACCTTTTCGGGCAACATTTTGGGCAACAAAGAACAAAATTAACTCCACAATCACCGCACCAATGAACGTGGGAAAGAATATTTCGGGGTTGGTACGGATAACTCCCAGACCACCATAGGTTCCCAATGCAGTTAGTACAAGACCGCCACCGACATAGGGTAAGGCATTAGCAATTACATTTGGGCCAACGAGGGCTTGAGTTTTAGCCTCACGGATAGCTTCACGAAAGTTACTGGTGTTGCTCATATTTCAATTTTTCCGGTAAACGTTCTATTTATTTTCATTCTTACCAATATTTGCGGTCAACAGCCAGGAATCGAATGTCGCCGCACAACCTGATGGACAGCTTTAGTGTTAAAAATCAGATTTGTCAGCTTCGGATAGGAAAACCCTGTTTATTGTTTCCACTAAGTTTCCATTCTATTACTTACGCATTTCTGATGCAGTTCTGTGTTTTTGAAAGTCGCGTTAGCACCAAGTAGCTGATTGAAGGGTTGAGGAAAACTTGCAAAAAACCATAAACCTACAAAAACACCTTATCTGTAAACTCGTTGAGATCAGATTGGTTAGTTTGTTCAGTATTAATTCAATATTAATCTGTGTTTTGGTAAGTATAACAGATGACTGTTGGATAAGTCATGTATTTTTCATCAGAAATAGCTAGATTTTGTTGCAAAAGATAAATATTATGTTGCAATCAATTGTTATCAGGAAAACCAAAATAATTTGCAACAGATAATGAAGCCAAATCATGCGTGTAATTACTGAAAAGCAAAGTAGACCTCCCCATAATTTCAGTGAAACGACGATGGTTTAATCTGGCTCTACTAAGGAAAATAATTACAGCTTTGAAGGAAATATACGCAGCTCCATTTTTTCAAAAAGAAGGAGTTACAACAAAGGAATTTATATGGCAACAAGTGAGTCCTCTGTGCGAATTGATGGTATAGAGTTATTGCACTTATACCACCAAAATCCCTCTATTAAACTTCGTAATAAACTTGTACAGTTACATACTGGATTAGTCCGAAAGATGGCTCACAAATTTAGCCATCAATGTAATGAACCTTATGAAGATTTAGAACAAATTGGTTATTTTGGTTTAATTAGAGCAATCGAACGCTTCGATCCCAGCCAAGGATATGCTTTTAGTTCCTTCGCTGTGCCATATATTCGAGGTGAAATGCTGCATTTTTTGCGCGATCGCAGTACGCTGTTAAAAATTCCTCGCCGTTGGCAAGAATTGTACAACGAAGGCCAAAGAATTCGCAAAGAATTATCAGTGTCTTTGGGTCGTTCTCCCAAAGATGCGGAAATTGCCCAAATACTGCGTGTGTCTGTGCAAGAGTGGCAAGAAACGAAGCTAGCAGCACAAAATCGTATGCCTTTGAGTTTAGATGCCACCGCAGCTCACTATGTTGATTGCCAAATAACCTTGGGTGAGGCGCTTCCTTGTCCTCGTTCTACTGCTCTCCAGCTACAAGAAGAAGAACGACAACAACTTCAAGGGGCAATCAATATGTTAGAAGAAAAGCCCCGCATGGCAGTTGAAATGGTATTTTTGAAGGAACTTTCTCGCAAGGATGCTGCTAAGAATATTGGCACTAGTCCGATGACGGTAACACGGTATCTGCAAAAGGGTATTAATGATTTGATGTGTTATTTGCAGCCTCAAGTAATAGCAACAGGGCTTTAACATTTATAAGCACTGAGCTAAAAGTCAAAGATTCAAAGTTTTTGTGTACAGACAATGAGTGTAATCAGAGGTGATTTATACAGTTAAGTAGGTATGCACGAATAAACCTAACTATATAACGAAATGTAAATTCACTGAAATGTTTGCGATTGCTGCGTTTCACTTCGTTCCACTCGCAATGACATACTTAGAAATTTTCCCACCCACCTACTTATCCTTACGAGAAGAACTGAATCGAAATTTATTTAGGAATTTAAGCCTGCACGTTGAAAGATGGCATTAGGGGTAATTTCTAACTCTGGTAACAAATCATCAGTCACTATCTGATGATCTCGATAAGTAATAGGAAAGGAAGAAGGTGCAAATACAGTGATAGTTCTAGCTTTTGTATCGACTACCCAAACACGAGATACACCAGCTTTGAGATAATCTGTAGCTTTTTCGGTCATCTCTCCAAAAGTTTGACCCGGTGAGATAATTTCAATCACTAATTCGGGTGCGACCGGACAAGCTTCATCTTGCAACCAATTGGCAGCAAGACGATCATGGGAAACATAAGTCAAATCTGGTACAGGTATCCAATCTTCATTGTGCAGTTTTAATTTAACAGCCCATTCAACCTCTACACGACCTTGATTATGAAAACATTGGTCTAAAAGAATAAGTAAAGACTTTTGAACTGTGGAATGAAAAAATTTAGGTGACACTTCATCGTTTTTATATTTAGGAACAGCTTCACCATTAACAAATTCATATTTAATATCGCCTTCGGGAAGTGCGAGAAATTCCTCCAAGGTTAGGCGTTGATTAGAAGACTGAACCATAAATGTTAAAGGTGTAAGATGAACTAACTAACGAGATTTTAAATCAGCGATCGCACCTCTGGTCATGGCAGCAATGGTTTTATCGCTCGCTTTTGGCAAATGATAATACTTGCCTCCTGCTGTTTGTGATAATTCCTTCGCAAAGCCAGTAGAAACAAATTTACTCTCTGTATCAATCACTAATAGTTGCATTCCTAAAGCTCTAATTCTGGCGGCAATTTCTAGTAATTCCGCTTTGATATCTGGCTTTTCTCCTGGTTCTAAATGTTCACCTAAAGAACGTGCCAAGGGAATATTACCCCGTCCATCAGTGATCGCTACAATCACAACTTGTCCAATATCCCCACTCATCTGGGCATTTAAGCCGACGCGTACAGCTTGGGTTAAACCATGTGCTAGTGGCGAACCACCTCCACAGGGCAACCTTTCCAGGCGGTTACGTGCCAAGGCAATAGAACGTGTGGGAGGCAATAACACCTCTGCCTGTTCTCCCCGGAAGGGAATCAACGCTACTTGGTCGCGGTTTTGATAGGCTTCCGTTAAAAGTTGCATTACCGCACCTTTAGCCGCCTGCATCCGATTGAGAGCCATTGAGCCAGAAGCATCTACTACAAATACTACCAACGCCCCTGCTTTACGTACCAAACGCTTCGAGCGAATATCACCTGGCTCGACAATTACTTTTCTACCTGGATGTCTTTCCCGCCGTGCTTTTTGATAGGGAGCAGCAGCTCTGAGGGTCGCATCTACTGCAATTCGTCGCACTTTCCCCTTAGGCAACATCGGCTTAATATAGCGTCCTCGGTCTTCAGATAAGATGATACTACGGTTACCAGATTTACCTTGTCGCTTCGCCATCTGAGCAAAATAAAGCACGCTGTCATCAAGAATTACCCCTTCGGGATCAAAAACGAATTCTTCGGGGATACTGGGGGGTTCTTGCTGTTCTGATTCTTCTTGTTCTTCTTGCTCCTGTTCTTGTTCTTCCTCTTCTGACTGGTCTTGATTTTCAGGTGGGGGAGGGGGTGGTGGTGGCGGTTGTTCGGGAGGCGGGGTCTGTACAATTGTTGCTCGTGGTACAATTACCAATTCCACTGCACGGCGCAAATCTTCAGCGTTCACTGCTGTTCGTCCCTCCAAAGCCGCAGCAGCTTTTGCAACTCGCACAGCAAATAATTCAGCCCGATGTCCTTGAACTCCGCCACGAACTGCCTCATCTACTAAGTAGGCAATTTGTTCGCGGGTGATAGTCACTTCTTTTAACCATTCCCGCGCCAGGATAATTTGAGTTTTAAGAGCGTCTAAGTCTTCGTTGTATTGTTGAAGAAAATCTTGAGGAGAATTGGAATAAGCGATCGCTTGTTCAACTGCTGTTACTCTTTGATCTAAGCCCAGTACACCATCGGCAGAGAGAGCGATCGCAATTCTATCTAATAAATGTTCGCGCAAAGCCCCTTCTTCTGGATTATAGGTGGCAATAAATAGGGATTTACAAGGATGCTGAAAACTAATCCCTTCTCGTTCTATCTGGTTGCGTCCCTCAGATAATACTGTTAATAGTTGATTTGATATTTGATCATCTAATAAATTAATTTCATCTACATACAAAACGCCTCGGTTAGCTGTGGCGAGTAACCCAGGCTGAAAAATAGTATCACCTTGTTGTACTGATTTTTCTACATCCACAGAACCCAGAAGTCTGTCTTCTGTCACCCCCAGAGGAATTTGGACAAAAGGTGAGGGGATAATATCGGTGGGAACATCTTGAATATCTTGATCTGCATATTCCGTTAACAGATAGTCATCCCATTCTTCTGGGTGAGTGGGGTCGCAGTTGCTGATGGAGCCTTGAACAACTTCAATGGGTGGTAGTAAGGCGTGGATAGCACGAGCCATGACTGATTTTGCCGTACCGCGACGACCTGCGATCGCTACTCCTCCCAAACCTGGATCGACCGCTGCTAACAGCAAGGCTAATTTAATCGCTTCTTGACCGACCACAGCCGTCAAGGGAAAGGAGGTAATTGTGGGACTAATCGTAGGCGCAGGCATTGTTTGCAAAATTTAAGTAGTCTCGGCTTTTAGCATATCAATTTCTGGCACATTTAGCTGAATAGCAAAAAGCCCCTTACCTTGCCTAAAATTGACGCAAGTAACCCAAATTGTCTTCTATTTATCCTTGCAAATTCGGTTTTTACGCTGATGTATCCTGTTTTGGAATCCAACTTAATGATGTATCAATTAAATTACCCGAAATTTTGCTAATGCCAACTAATTATTTTTTCTCACTTGTGCAAAATTCGGGCTAAATGTTTAGTATAATTTTTAGTTTATTTACGTAATATTATTTAATTTTTAAGTATATTTCACAACGTTATAACGAAACTTTCTCGCAGGTGAAAGTCAGCTTCTACACCTCGATGAGTTAATGCCCAGTAAGTTACTTCACCATCTGCGTGTTTGATCACAGCAGTAATAGCTACTGCGATCGCTTGGCCTGCCGGGATGATTTGATCCAAATCCATATCCAAGGCGATCGCTAAACTATCCAATTGCTGTTTTTCATGAAACGGTAATATTGTCAATGCTGTTTCTTCTTGCATTTCTTGCCGATATCCATCAAAGCGATAGACATTCCAATGTCCAGCGGGAGAAAGGTTAAATTCCCAATAACGTTGAGAATCTTTGATAGCAAGGAAAAATTCAAAGCAGGTATCTTTCCACAGTTCGTGCTTTCGCATTGGTATATTTGATGGTGGAGCGATCGCTACTTCTTTGAGGTCGCATAAAAGCTGATAGCTAATTGCCAGTTGATTATTACATCGGGCAATATTACCTGTAATGTTTAAATTAGGCAAAGTCTCAGTAGAGGAAAATGGTTGCAGGGAAAAGGTTTGCTTGTTCATTTCATATCTTGAATAATAGTGCGAATCTTAGTTTCTTGAGATTCGATACTCTCAGTCAGCTTAAATTGGATGATCGCTCTGATTAAGTTGTGTTCTGGATGCTTGACTTTAAAGTAAACATCCCCACCTAAATAATCAGCAAAAAATCTCAGTCCCAATTCAAAAGCAATCAGACGAATAGCATCGTACATATAGGCATAATCATTTTCAGTCAGGAATGCTTTAGCGATGGAAAGATAACCCTGAAGGATTCCCTGACACAAGTCGGTATCGAAATAAACACTTCCCCACTGTTCTGTTTCTTCTCCAGCAGGATTGCAACCTGATCGCAGACAGTCGCCAATGTCGTAATGTACCAACCCAGGTTTAACGGTGTCTAGGTCAATAACGCTAACTGCTTGCTGGGTAATAGTATCAAACATGACATTGTTGATTTTGGGATCGCCGTGCATCAGTCGCAGTGGTAGCTTACCTGTGGCTTTGGCATCTTCTAGGATATGGGCAAAGGTCTGGCGATCGCTAACAAACTGCAAACAATAACTTACTTCAGGAGACCGATGTACAGTAGTTTTCGCCAAAATTTCAATGTAGTTTTGCAGATAAAGCGGCGTAATATGGAAACCTGCTAGAGTATCGGCAAGTTTTTCAGAAGGCAAATCGCTGATGAGATTATGGAACATACCTAAGGCATAGCCGATTTCTTGGGCAAATGAGTGATCGTCTAAGGTATCAAAAGACTGGGAATTTGCAATAAAGCTAATTGCCCGCCAAAATGAACCGTCAGCATCGTTACAGTAATCCTGGGCATCCTCAGTCAACAGCACACGCGGCACTTCCCAACGGCGGTTGAGAGGAGTGCATTGTAAACGTTGGTGAACATGCTCAGTCAAAATACGCATATTTTGCATCACAAGTTGAGGCTGACGAAACACCTGTGTATTGATGCGTTGCAAGATAAAATGCTTTGCTTTAGAGGCAGCCAAAGTTACAATAAAGGTGTCATTAATATTACCACTTCCAAATGCTCGCACCTCTGTAACCTGACCTTGCAGCGTGAACTGCTTCGCAATGGCAACAAGATTTTCTGTATCCTGTGCCTTAATATCTTCTGTCATAGTTTGTGTTTTACCTACACTACTCCCCACATCCATTGCACAAAGGCAATAGGGGATATCCTAGCGTAAGTTTCATCTGATTTAACTGCTTCCCCTGCCTCCAAAATCTTTTCTCGCCGTGCCAGCATTTTGATAAGTTAGTACATAGTTTGAAACAATTGCAGTTAACGCAAAGAGGGGATTACGTTGAGTCACCATCCAGATGCCATTGCCCCCCACGGTGGACAGTTGGTTAACCGTATAGCTACAACTGAACAAAGGGCAGAATTTCTCTCCAAAGCTGACTTTTTGCCACAAGTGCAACTTGACGAGCGAGCAGTTTCTGATTTAGAAATGATCGCGATCGGCGGTTTTAGTCCACTTACAGGTTTTATGAACCAGGAAGACTACGATCGCGTGGTTACGCAAATGCGGTTAGCCAACGGTTTTGTGTGGTCAATACCGATTACACTGTCGGTAACAGAAGAAGTTGCTGCTTCCCTCAAGGAAGGTGACTTAATTCGTCTGGATAATCCCAAAGGAGAGTTTGTTGGGGTTTTGCAGTTGATGCAAAAGTATTATTACGATAAAACCCGCGAAGCCATTAATGTCTACCGTACTGACGATGCTAAACATCCTGGTGTGCAGGTAGTTTACAACCAAGGTGCTGTCAATCTTGCAGGTGATATTTGGTTACTGCAACGTGATCGCCATCCTCATTTTCCCGCCTACCAAATAGATCCAGCTGCTTCACGGCAGATGTTTAAAGATAAAGGTTGGCAAACAATTGTAGGCTTTCAAACTCGTAATCCTATCCACCGCGCCCACGAATACATCCAAAAGTGTGCTTTAGAAACTGTAGATGGTTTATTCTTGCACCCCTTGGTAGGAGCAACTAAAGAAGATGATATTCCCGCTAACGTGCGGATGCGTTGCTATGAAATTTTGCTGGAACACTACTATCCTCAAGATCGGGTGATTTTAGCAATTAATCCCGCAGCCATGCGTTATGCTGGCCCTAGGGAAGCCATATTTCATGCTTTAGTTCGCAAAAACTACGGTTGTACTCACTTTATTGTCGGACGAGATCACGCTGGCGTTGGTGACTACTACGGCACTTATGATGCTCAATACATCTTTGATGAGTTTGAGCGAAGTGAATTAGGTATTGTGCCTATGAAGTTTGAACACGCTTTTTACTGCACACGTACTAAACAGATGGCGACAACTAAAACTAGTCCCAGCACACCAGAAGAACGTGTTCACCTATCAGGAACGAAAGTTAGGGAAATGCTGCGCCGAGGTGAATTACCCCCACCAGAATTTTCCCGTCCTGAAGTGGCGGCAGAATTGGCACGGTCGATGCAAGTACAAATATTGGCATAGTACGGTTTGTTAATTTGCAAACCGGATAAACTTAACTTTACACAAAAACTTCAGCCCTTTAAGCTGTTAGCTGATGGGCTGAGGGCTGATGGCTAATTTATGAAGCGTCGGACTTTTTTTAAACAGATTGGTTCAATACTCGCGGTGTTAGGTATAGCTGAGACAGAGTGGTTGATTTTAGGCGATCGCTATTACCAAGTCTTGGCACAACCCACTCCGCATAAATTGGCATTATTGATAGGCATCAATAAATATCAAAAAAGCCCATCTCTTAGTGGTTGTCTAACTGATGTAGAACTGCAAAGAGAACTATTGATACATCGGTTCGGTTTTCAAGCTGCCGATATCCTCACCTTAACTGAGGAACAAGCTGATAAAGAATCAATAGAGACGGCTTTTGTGGAGCATCTTGGCAAGCAAGCTAAGTCTGGGGATGTGGTTGTTTTCCACTTTAGCGGCTATGGTACTCGCATCAAGTCAGCAGAACTTGCGGATACAGTGCTAAACGCTTTAGTTCTAGCCAAGGAGTACTATATACAAAATGAGAAAATAGTCAACTATTTATGGGAAGAAAATTTACTGCTATTGCTGCGATCGCTCCCTACCGACCGCGTTACAGCAGTATTAGATACTAGTTACTATACTCCTACTGATCAGCCCACAGGCTGGGGAATTCGTGCCCGCCCAGAATTAGTCGCCACACAGTTAGCAGCAGCAGAACTTGACTTTCTCGAACAACTTAAAAATCGGACTACACTCAAAGCACAAAACCCAGAACTGAGCAACATAGCGGTATTATCTGCAACTTCTGATCCAAAACAGTTAGCCAGGGAATTACTATTTTCTGGTTTTAGTGCCGGATTATTTACCTACGCCTTAACCCAATATCTCTGGGAAACTACCCCAGCCCAGACAATTCAATTTAGCCTCTCTCGTATGGGCAGTTCTATGAATCAGCTGGGTAGTAAACAGCAGCCGGGGTTATTGAGTAGCAAGAAGAATAAAAGTTTAACTATCGGAAATTTACTCCCAGACAACTTTGTGGGGGCAGAAGCAGCAGTAATAGGAATTGAAGAAGACGGAAAAACCGTTGATCTGTGGTTGGGAGGAATACCTCCACAAGTGCTGGAATACTATAGTGCAAATTCCCGGCTCTCCTTACCAACGGGAGAACAACTGGTATTGCGATCGCGCAGTGGGTTAATAGCAAAAGCCCCAATTGCCAAATTTGAAGCTACAAATACTCCCAAAGTCGGACAACTTCTCCAAGAAACTGTTCGCGTGTTACCCCGAAATATTAATTTAACGGTTGCCTTAAATACTGGACTAGAAAGAATTGAACGGGTAGATGCTACAAGTGCTTTTGCCATAATTGACCATGTTTCTCCTGTCATGGAGGGAGAACAACCAGCTGATTATATATTTGGTAAACTATTACAAACTCCCAGCCGCTATGGTCTATTTTCTTTAGACGGCGAGGTGATTGCCAACACGACTGGGGAAGTTGGGGAAGCAGTGAAAGTGGCAGTGCTGCGGTTAGCCACAAAATTTCCCACCTTATTAGCAGCAAAATTATGGCGACTAACAGAAAATGAAGGTTCTTCTCGCTTGGCAGTTAAGGCAACCTTGGAGATCATTAACAGCATATCGTCACGGGTTGTCATCAAACGGGAAACGTTACGAACTCTCAGTTTGAAAAAATCGAGCAGTAAATCACTCACAACTCCAACTTCAGCCCTAACTACTCCCATTCCTATTGTGCCTATTGGTAGTCGGATGCAGTACCGAGTGCAAAATCAAAGTGATCGTCCATTGTATTTAATGCTACTGGGATTAAAGAACAATAGAACAGCGATCGGCTTCTACCCTTGGCAAACCCTAGAAGAAACTAACATTTCAGAAACCCAACCTATGCTTAAACGAGTGGTCATTGCCCCTGGCGAAACAGTAATAGTACCACAAACGGCGGCTGCACCTGGATTTATGGTTTCGGGACCGGCTTACGAATGCGAATATCAACTGATTATCAGCACCGCCCCCTTCAGCAAAACCTTGGAAGCTTTAGAAACCGCTAAGTTTCCGACAGCGGATCGGCACATTAGCACATTGCGAAACCCCTTAGAAGTTGCACAAGCTTTGCTGCAAGACTTGCATAACACCAGTACTCTCAAAGCTGAGATGAATGGTACAACTTCAGAATCTTATGTGTTAGACGTAAATAATTGGGCAAGTCTTAGTTTTAGTTTTCACGTAGCGTAAGTATAGAATCGTTTTTAATCTTACCCTTCAAGGACATAAAGGCATAAACTTTGCCATAATTTTATAGCTTTTTATCACGGCTTGAAGATGTATCTGAACTATCCTTAGCGCTAATTTAACGTGAGTTCGACGGTTAGAAAAAGGCAAAAAGCTGCTAGATTATGAAGCGTGAGAAACTGGGCAAGGCATACAGCGATCGCGCTTGATTGATTGAGAATGACCAAAAAAGGCATAAAAAAACGCCGAGACTAAAAATATCTAAAAAAATGAGGGTCTCGGCTATGTCTACAATTGTATCTCGCCTCGATATCGAACAAATCTTCTGTGATGTAGATGATTTTTGTAACCAGTGGGAGAACTTGTGGCAACAAGTACCACAGTTACCATCCACAAAGGGAGAGCGTCGCAGCACTTACAGTATGCATTGATCAGAAGTGATGACAATCGCGATTGCATTTCATGGCAGTGGTTATAAGACTTTCAAGAGGTTTAGAGTTAGTGACTAAATCTAAGAAGAAAATGAAAACCGTTTGATAAAACTGATTGATAAAATTTTTTTACGCAAACGGGCGGTAATTGAACGTGAGTTCGACGAACTAAAAAATGGCAGGAGGCAAAGCAGGCAAGTCTTTTGGGTAGATATCAATAGAGGGCTTTTTAGGCAAATAGGTGTAAGCAGTCAAACCCGCCATCAAGTTGACTAAAAAGTTAAATAGGGCTTGCTGAAAAAGTAACAAAAAGCCAGTTTAAGGATTGATTAGTTATTCAAGGAAGGTGAAGACATAAGTTTTTGTTGGTTACAACTGAGCAAAATATAAGCATCAATAATGTTAGGCTGGAAAAAAAATGTATTTGTGAAAAATAGACATAAAAAAGCATGAAACAACCGCAACAGATGAGTAGACAGATTCATCACTAAAAAAGTGATAGCAATCGCAGTTAGAGTTGTATGAGAAAGTTTAGCCATCACTCTACTCAAGCTAAATCTTCTTTTAGCTTGTCCAAATTTTCCCTCAATACAATTACGAATCCTCTCTGAATCTTGAGCTTGCTTCTTTTGTTCTTTACTCACAGTTTTTGGCGGTCTTCCTAAAGGAACTCCACTGATTCTAATACCTCTTTCTTTGCACCAAGCTCGATTTTCTCTTGTGCGATAAATTTTCTCAACATGAACGGATTCTGGATAATAACCAGTGTAGTTTTTAAAGGCTTCAACTTGTGCTTTTAAATCGCCTGATTCATTGAAGTTATCCCAACTGATATGGTCTAAAAATACATATCCATTGTAATAACTAGCAGAGAGTTTTGCACCAAATTCCACGGACTTTCCAGCTTTACCTCGAACAATTGGACGGATATGTGGTTGGCTTAAACTCACAATCCGATCATCAATACTCTGCTTTTTATTTTCATACTGATTCTGCTTCTGCTGTTTTTTTTTGAGTTGCTGGAGATGATGCTCCCTCTAACATCTTCTTCAGCATCTCTTGATTTACTTTGCAACGCCTGCATTGGACACTACCTAAGCTGAGTACTCCTAAGCAATGTGAACGTTGGAGTGACCTCATGCCTCTAATGACTTGGGAATTGTGGCTGGCGCCTGATATCGTTGCGGATAACCCAATACCAAGGGCAAAAATCGTTAGACAAAATGACCCCTGGAAGGGTTTGCCCAAGCTATGGGAGGAGTTTTTGCAGCGATTGGTACTCCAGCTGTTCCACCCAAACCACGCGGAAAGTCCCAAGGGTGGACACCAGGTAAACGCCGTAGCCGTAAAAACCGATATCCAACTGTTAAAAAAACTGCTGCTAAACCACGTAAAGAACAACAAAAATCTGCTTTATCTCAAACATCTTCATTCTTGAAGGTTATGTTTTCTAAACTCACCACTGCTGGGTCATTTCTTGCTGCCTAGTCTAAACTCCAGTAATTGGTTTGTTGCCTGCTATTGTGACACTACTGTGTTCAATTGTCCTCTCCTGTAGAGTTACCGCATCCGGGCGCGACCAGGCGGTGTGGTCGCCTGCTAACAACGGACGACCTTGTGTTGGCATCTGTTTGATGTATAACTGCATCAATTTCTGTCGCTGTGGTCTGCAATCTTGTAATGCTTCGTAGATACTTGGCCATTTACGTCTAAATACTGGTGATAGTGATAAATCTGCCAAACTATAAGCGTTACGAGTTAGCAATATTGCATCCGTCAGTTCAAAAGTTGCGTCATGCGCTCTACCCAAAAGGCTGTATGCCGCTTGACGAAATTCCTGTTCCTACTACTATTTTTTGCGTCTCATGTCCAGATGGTTCACGCAATAATTGAACGTAAAAAACACCGACTTTATTTGTTTTCCCAACAGCTTTACCACCTTTTATCCACTTCCTAGCTCGTGCTGGTGTGGTCGGCATAAGTGGTTTTCTGTCAGGTGATATTACTGGTACTCGCGTAACTTGATTATTTTGATTCATGGGAATAACCCAAATTATTGAGCCACTGCGTTGCGGGGGTTCCCTCCGTTGTAGCAAGTGGCGTGCTAACTTGTATTTAGGACAAATCCAGTCCCTTCGGGCAATTTATTAGGCGTATCTTCTATTCACGACTAGACCGTAAATAGGTACAAACTAGGGAAATATTTGTACGTTTAGCCCTAATAAATCTCCAGGCCCTAACCAACTCTTGCGTTGCATACCGTGAGCCTAATTTCTTAGGAGTTTTGCAAGCCTACACTGTACCCGAAGGTGTCAGTGTAGGTAGTTGACTCCTTTTTTGCAGTAGCATCGTAGCTGTGGCAACTTGAGCGCAAACTTCCAATCTCCCCATCTCCCTAACACGTTTGTCAAATTAACTGTTAATTTTTTAGTTGTTGGGTTTTATTACAAAGACTACTAACAACTTTAATTTAAAATGCTAGCTCTTTTTACGACAATCCGAGAAGCGATCGCCAATTGGTGGTCGGAGTTTACCCTCCAGACCAAGCTTTTGGCTGTCGCCACGTTGGTGGTTTCGTTGGTGATGAGTGGTCTGACCTTTTGGGCTGTGAATACAATCCAGCAGGATGCGCGGATGAACGATACCCGCTTCGGTAGCGACTTAGGGCTGCTGCTGGCTGCCAATGTTGCCCCCCTCGTCGCTGACCAAAATCTCACGGAGGTTGCCCAATTCTCCCAACGCTTCTACAGCAGCACCTCTAGTGTGCGTTACATGCTCTACGCCGATGAAACCGGGAAAATCTATTTTGGCATTCCTTTTTGGGAACCAGAGGTAGAAAATTCCCTCACCATTGAACGGCGGATACGACTGCCAGAAGATTACCCAGATGAAGGGGATAAACCAATGGTGCGGCAACACATGTCTCCAGATGGGGTTGTCACCGATGTGTTTATTCCTCTGATTGTCGATAAAAAATATTTAGGTGTATTAGCGATTGGTATCAACCCTAACCAAGCGGCAGTCATTTCTACAAATTTTACCCGTGATGTCACGATCGCTGTTTTTATTACAATTTGGGTAATGGTGATTTTGGCGGGAGTCATTAACGCTTTGACCATCACTAAGCCGATTAAAGAACTTCTGGTAGGGGTAAAACAAATTGCTGCCGGCAATTTCAAACAGCGGATTGATTTACCCCTAGGAGGCGAACTAGGAGAATTAATTTTCAGTTTCAATGAAATGGCAGAACGCCTAGAGAGTTATGAAGAACAAAACATTGAGGAACTGACGGCAGAAAAAGCCAAATTAGAAACCTTGGTTTCCACAATTGCCGATGGTGCTGTTTTGATTGACAATAGCATGCAGGTGATTTTAGTCAACCCCACAGCACGGCGCATTTTTGGCTGGGAAAGTGATGAGGTGGTAGGGAGCAATGTTTTACATAACTTACCTCCAGCTGTACAAATGGAAATCACCAATCCCTTGTATGAAATGGCATCTGGCGAATGCGAAAGTGCAGAGTTTCGCATTCATCTTAGCCAACCCACCAAGCGCACAATTCGCATTCTCTTAACGACAGTACTTAACCTGCAACGGGAGAGTATTAAAGGTATTGCCATAACTGTGCAAGATATCACCCGTGAGGTAGAACTGAACGAGGCCAAAAACCAATTTATCAGTAACGTTTCTCACGAACTGCGAACGCCTCTGTTTAATATCAAATCTTTTATTGAAACTTTGCACGACTACGGCGAAGACCTGAGTTTAGAACAACGGCAGGATTTCTTGCAGACTGTCAATCATGAAACTGATCGCCTGACTCGCTTAGTTAACGATGTTTTGGATTTATCAAAACTCGAATCAGGCCGCAATTACAACTTCGCTGGGGTGGATTTGGCACAAGCGATCGAACAAACGCTGCGTACTTACCAACTCAATGCTAAAGACAAAGGCATTGAATTAATTCAGGAAGTCGCCCCCAATTTACCATTTGTTGTAGGTAATTATGATTTGTTGCTGCAAGTCTTAGCTAATTTAGTTGGTAATGCTTTAAAATTCACCGAGGCAGGTGGCAAAGTGGCGATCCGTACCTACCAATTAGATCCCAAGCCCACTTCTCATACTCTGTCTTCTCAAGTGCGGGTGGAAATCTCCGATACTGGCATTGGTATTGCCTCAGAAGATCAACAAGCAATTTTCGACCGCTTCTTCCGTGTAGAAAATCGAGTTCACACTCTAGAAGGTACTGGTTTGGGCCTATCAATTGTGAGAAACATCATGGAAAGGCATCGTAGCATAATACATCTGGTCAGTGAAGTTGGGGTAGGCACCACTTTTTGGTTTGACTTAAACGTTTTTGATGAGGAAACACTACAAAAAGTTGTAGAGCCTAAAGCTGAAGTACCTAAAATTCCTGCAACCTAGTACCGCTGCGCGTAATTCGTAATTCGTAATTCGTAATTCGTAATGATGCTCGTGGACTCGCTAACGTAATTACCTTTTTACAGGGGTTTCAGACATTTCAAATGGGCGGTTTATTTCCGCCGTGCTGTACTAGAAGCACTAAGGTATGGGGTATTCCCGTTTCCTACACCCTATTCTCGGTCATGATGCCGACAGAGCTATCAGCAAACACACACATAACAAACCTAGTATTAGCAGCAAAGCTTGATTGCGTTTTATCCAGATTTTGACAGTTGCACCCAAGTTGCTGGTGTAATGCTGTTGTTCCAAGTTTAACTGACTCTTGTCACGATTGTCATACAAAGTACAGTCCTTGGCGTATGGACGTTGGGGAAAATTGCAGGTGTTATCAGCATGGTAGGTGCAGCTTTCGCACAGATACTCATCCCCTGTAGCACGATGCAACGGAATGCCAGGATGCCCATAAGCTTTGAGCGTTGTACGACAATATGGACAGGTAAGAGCCTGATTATTAACGAGTTGATGGCAGCGAGGACAAGATGTTGTAGCCACAACCTAAGCGTAAATAGGTAAACATTATTGATTTTAGCTCTTGTCAGCTAACTCTAGTCTTTGTAGAGCGCAGCAGCGATCGCGTATTGCTATCCAAAGTATATTAATGTCGAGTGTCCAGACTTCTAATTTTTCTACTCATTTTCTACTCAAATGCTACTCAAAACTGTAGCCTTAAAGTGGGAGTTTGATTGAGTCATAAAGGTCTTTATGTTGCCGAAACCCAAGAAAAATTGGACACCCCAGCATTGGGCAAGTTGGAAGCCTTTCGGCATTGGCGAACAGTACCCTAACAACTACTGGGAAGTATTTCGAGCAATTTGGCTGTCTCGTGACCAGCTACCATACACTTGGAATATCCTGAATCAGGGGGTCTGCGATGGTTGCGCCTTAGGAACAACGGGGATGAAAGATTGGACGTTAGATGGTATCCATCTGTGCAATGTCCGGCTGCGGTTGTTGCGGATGAATACAATCCCAGCTTTTGACCCGGTGCTATTGGAGGATGTCTCTTTGTTACAACAGCAAAAAAGCGCTCAATTACGTGATTTGGGAAGGCTTCCTTACCCAATGATTCGGGAACGAGGGGAAAAAGGCTTTCGCCGCATCAGCTGGGATCAAGCTTTAGAAGTAATTAGCGATCGCATCCAAGCTACTACACCAGATCATCTCAGTTTTTACATTACCAGTCGCGGCACTGTCAACGAAACTTATTACGCTACTCAAAAAGCTGTGCGGGCTATGGGATGTAACAATATTGATAACGCTGCTCGAATCTGTCATTCTCCCAGCACAGCAGGATTGAAGGCTGCTCTCGGTGCAGGGGCTACCACTTGTTCTTATAAAGACTGGATTGGCACGGATTTATTAGTCTTCATTGGTTCTAATGTTGCCAACAATCAACCCGTTACCGTTAAGTATCTGCACTACGCAAAAAAAGCAGGTACTAAAATTGTCGTGATTAACACCTACCGTGAGCCAGGAATGGAACGGTATTGGGTTCCTTCCATTGTCGAAAGTGCCATTTTTGGTACTAAGTTTGCTGAAGATTTCTTCTTGGTGAATGCGGGCGGGGATATAGCATTTTTGAATGGCACAATTAAAAATATGATTGCCTACGGCTGGGTAGATCAGTCGTTTATTAATCGCCACACTACTGGTTTTGAGGAACTCAAGGCATCTTTAGAAAGCCAATCTTGGGAGGAATTAGAGCGACTTTCTGGTGCTTCTCGTTATGAAATGCACGCCTTTGCCAAAATGGTTAAAGAAGCTAAAAATGCTGTATTTGTTTGGAGTATGGGCATTACTCAGCATGAGTGCGGCGAAGATAACGTGCGAAGTATTATCAATTTAGCTTTGACTAAAGGTTTTGTTGGTCGGGAAGGCTGCGGTTTAATGCCCATTCGCGGTCATTCTGGGGTACAGGGTGGTGCAGAGATGGGATGTTATGCCACAGTATTCCCCGGTGGTAAACCTATCACCCCAGAAAATGCTCGCCAGTTGAGTCAGCTTTGGGGCTTTGAAGTACCTGCAAGTAAAGGTTTAATTGCACCAGAAATGATTGATGCAGCACATCAAGGGCAATTAGATGTGTTGTGTTCCGTGGGGGGAAATTTCTTAGAAGTACTCCCAGAACCAGATTATGTAGAAGCTGCACTGAAACAAATACCATTGCGAGTCCATATAGATATTGTTCTCTCTAGCCAAATGCTAGTGGAACCTGCTGAGGTAGTAATACTGTTACCCGCTACTACTCGCTACGAAATACCAGGAGGAGTCACAGAAACTAGTACCGAACGTCGAGTGATTTTCAGTCCAGAAATTCCTGGGCCGCGCATTGGTGAAGCGCGTCCAGAATGGGAGGTGTTTTTGGAATTGGCTAGGCGAGTACGACCAGATTTAGCCCAAAAGCTGAGTTTTGCTGATCTAGCCACGATGCGTCAAGAAATTGCCCAAGTTATCCCCCAATATGCTGGTATACAACATTTGAAAGCAGCAGGAGATCAATTTCAGTATGGTGGGTCACATTTGTGCTTTGGCTGGAACTTCCCCACACCCGACGGAAAAGCCCACTTTGGGGTCTTGTCACCACGCCCAAAAGAATTACCAGACGGCTGTTTTTTACTAGCAACACGCCGGGGCAAGCAGTTTAATAGTATGGTACAAGAGCGCAAGGATGCAATTACTGGGGCAGTGCGTGAGGCGGTATTAATTAATGCTGGGGATGCCGCTAAGTTGGGCTTAAAAAATGGCGATCAAGTAGTGCTTAAAAATGAATTGGGCGAGTTGTCAGGAGAAGTGTACATTGCCCCAATTCAGTCAGGTAACTTGCAAGTGCATTGGCCAGAAGGGAATATACTCCTAGATAAAAGTAAGCGATCGCTCGAAGGTGTGCCAGACTATAACGCCGTAGTCCGCCTGGAAAAACAAAGCTAACCAAATAAAAAAGCTTGTGAAATTATTGCATTTTTTCTGGAACCGAAACTACTACAATTACTATTGATGCTGGATAATGGGAAAGCTTTGACATTTCTTTGCCAATCTAGCCCGGAAGAACACAACTAACACCTATGCGAACTCACTATTGCGGCGAACTCCGAAAATCACATATTGGAGACACTGTTACCTTGTACGGATGGGTAGACCGTCGCCGCGATCATGGGGGCGTGATATTTTTAGATTTACGCGATCGCTCTGGAATCCTCCAAATTGTCAGCGATCCGCAACGCACCCCAGACTCCTACGAACAAGCAAATACCCTACGCAATGAATACGTCGTTAAAATCACTGGTAGGGTAACGCAACGTCCCGAAGAATCCCTAAATTTCCGCATTCCTACAGGCGAGGTGGAAATCTACGCCGATCAAATTGTCTTGCTCAATGGCGTTCGGAAACAGTTACCTTTCCAAGTTTCCACTGCCGACACCGAAAATGTCCGGGAAGACTTGCGACTGAAATATCGTTATTTGGATTTGCGACGCGAACGCATGGCGAACAATATGCAACTGCGCCATCAAGTCGTCAAAGCTATGCGTCGCTACTTAGAAGACTTAGAAGGTTTTATTGAAGTCGAAACCCCCATACTTACCCGTTCTACCCCAGAAGGCGCTAGAGATTATATTCTACCCAGTCGTGTTAACACTGGTGAGTGGTTTGCTCTACCACAATCACCCCAGCTATTTAAACAGATCTTAATGGTATCTGGGTGCGATCGCTATTATCAAATTGCCCGTTGCTTCCGCGATGAAGATTTACGCGCCGACAGACAACCAGAATTCACTCAGTTAGACATGGAAATGAGTTTCATGTCTCAAGCAGAAATCATCGAACTGAATGAAAAGTTAGTTGCTCATATTTTCAAAACCGTCAAAGGCATAGAGTTACACCATCCCTTCCCCCGTCTCACCTACACCGATGCAATGGAGCGTTACGGTAGCGATAAACCAGATACTCGCTACGGTTTAGAACTAGTTAATGTCTCAGATATCTTAAAAGACTCTGGTTTCAAAGTCTTTCGAGATGCTGTTGCTAATGGTGGAATTATCAAAATTCTACCAATTCCCAACGGTAATGACGCAATTTCTAATGTCCGCATCAAACCAGGCGGTGACTTATTTAAAGAAGCTAGTGAAGCAGGTGCTAAAGGTTTAGCTTTCATTCGCGTCAGAGCAGATGGTGAAATTGATACTATTGGCGCGATTAAAGATAACCTCAGTGAAGCCCAAAAACAAGAAATTTTCAGCCGTACAGGTGCAAAACCAGGTCATTTGTTACTATTTGCAGCTGGTGACGCTGCTACTGTCAATAAAACTTTAGATAGATTACGGCAAGTAGTTGCTAGAGAGTTTAAGTTAATTGATCCAGAAAAAATTAACTTGTTGTGGATTACAGATTTCCCGATGTTCGAGTGGAATGCTGACGAAAAACGCCTCGAAGCATTGCATCACCCCTTCACTGCACCACATCCTGATGATTTGCATGATTTGAAGTCTGCACGCGCCCAAGCTTACGACTTAGTTTTTAATGGTTTTGAAGTTGGCGGTGGTAGCCTGCGGATTTATCAGCGGGAAATTCAAGAACAGGTGTTTGAAGCCATAGGGTTGTCTCCGGAAGAAGCACAAAGCAAATTTGGCTTTCTCCTAGAAGCATTTGAATATGGTACACCGCCTCACGGTGGCATTGCCTACGGTTTAGATCGTTTGGTAATGTTGCTAGCTAAAGAAGAATCCATTCGAGATGTCATTGCTTTTCCGAAGACACAACAAGCCCGTTGTTTGCTGACAGATGCACCTTCAAGTGTGGATGCTAAGCAGTTGAAAGAGTTGCATGTTGCTTCGACTTATAAACCAAAGTCTTAACAAAGCGCGGAAGAATAAAACCGCAGAGGCGCAGAGTACACAGAGGAATAAGAGTTTGAGAGATATTTTGCGTAAGTCCTGATTTATTTTCGCTTGGTGGTGAATATTGTCGTAAACATCATCAAAAAACCACCTAAAATAATTCTGTACCATAATTCCACCTAAATATCTATGGCAGTAAAGATAAAACTAATGGCTGATTATGGGTGCGATCCTTTATGGTGGTTCAAATAAATTAACGCTGAAGTGTTTTCCCTGTGAAGTAAGCCATCGGAGCAGTAAGTTTAGGTAATATTTCTTAATAAGAAAGGGCATCTCTTAGTGAATGCCTTTTTTTATTACTTATCCTGACTTCATCAGACGAATAAAGCCAGCTTGGTCAAGCCAAAAATTTGATTTAAACAAGGAATTGTTAACTTAGCCCAACTTTTGGGAACTATGTATAGAGTACACCCACGAGCATAGCCAATCAAGTAGGCAATGACTATGTAGGCTGATAACATCTGCAAATCTGATGAGCGCAATTTAGATAAATTTAATGTCATTGTTAATTATTTCTATCATCTAATTCTGCTATAGTAACAATTACTTATGTCAGTGCATGAACGTAGTTTTGGTGAGACTGCCGACTTGATTATTGGTGTTCGTAACCAAGAAAATCACTATTTACAACCAAATTCTGCGCCTGTGGGTACTTTGTCCAGGAGAAAGGGAACTATCTCTACATTTCTGGCTCCCTTGACTCAGGATACTTTTAAACAGATCGTGACAGAAGTCGAGCAAAAATTACAGATTGTTCATCAAACTCTGTCAATGTTAGACTCTCACGGATTTGAAACAATCCTCCAGGAAATGTTGCATTCAATCACCTTAAAAATAGGTGAATTACTAGGAGCAGATAGGACAACTATATTTTTATTAGATGAAGAAAACAAACAGCTTTGGTCAATTTTGGCTGAGGGGGAAGGCGATCGCTCTTTAGAAATTCGCATCCCAGCCGATAAAGGGATTGCTGGTGAAGTTGCTACTTTTAAAAAAGTAATTAATATTCCTTTTGATTTTTATAAAGATCCGCGTTCAGTTTTTGCCCAAGAACAAGAAAAAAGGACTGGCTATCGCACCTACACAATGCTAGCTTTGCCCTTACTGAATGAACAAGGACGATTAGTAGCGGTAGTGCAATTACTTAATAAATTAAACTCGCTCAACAATCTTGAGGCTCCACTCTCAGACCGCATTGATACCAGAGGCTTTACTGGGGCTGATGAACAATTGTTTCAGGAATTTGCTCCTTCAATTCGCTTGATTTTGGAATCGTCGCGCTCTTTTTATATGGCTACCCAAAAACAAAGAGCAGTAGCAGCGCTGATGAAGGCGATTAAGTCCTTAAGTCAAAGTAGTCTTGACTTAGAAGATACCCTGAAGCGGGTGATGGATGAAGCGAAGGAACTGATGAATGCCGATCGCAGTACTCTCTGGCTGATAGCTCGCGATCGCCATGAATTGTGGACAAGAATTACCCAGGACAATGGTTTAACTAAGGAGTTGCGAATACCTATAGGTAAAGGTTTTGCTGGCATTGTAGCCGCATCTGGTAAGAAACTCAACATTCCTTTTGATTTGTATGACCATCCTGACTCGGAAACTGCCAAACAAATTGACCAACAAAATGGCTATCGTACCTGTAGTTTACTTTGTATGCCAGTGTTTAACGCCGATCAAGAATTGATTGGTGTGACTCAACTAGTGAATAAAAAGAAATCAGGAGATTTTACAGCTTATGATCCGGCTAGTTGGCCTGATGCTCCTGAATACTTCCAAGCTAGTTTTGACCGCAATGATGAAGAGTTTATGGAAGCTTTTAATATCCAAGCGGGGGTAGCACTGCAAAATGCTCAACTGTTTGCTACTGTCAAGCAACAAGAACAAATGCAGCGGGATATTTTGCGTAGTCTTTCTAATGGTGTGATTTCTACTGATAAAGCCGGGTCAATTATCGCCGCTAATGAAAGTGCTAAACGCTTGTTAGGATTGGAACCAGAAGATCGTCTAGAAGGTAAATTAATTAGTGATGCGATCGCCATTAAAGAAGGCAATTTTAGCAACTGGTGTCAGAGTGCTTTACATGGAACTAGTCTGAAATGTCGCCAGCAATATTATCCTGACCGCACACTCGTAAGTACTGGCACAGAACAGCATAGTATTAATCTATCAATTAACTCAATTGCTGATGCCAGCGATCAACAACAAATCCGTGGCGCACTGGTGGTAATGGAAGATATCAGTGATGAAAAACGCCTTAAAAGTACGATGTACCGCTATATGACCCAAGAATTAGCGGAAGAATTGCTGAAATTAGATGATGCTAAATTAGGAGGCGATCGCAAAGAAGTTTCTATTTTATTTTCTGATATTCGAGGCTATACCACTTTGACAGAAAACCTAGAAGCTGAAGAAGTGGTGAGTATGTTGAATGAATATTTTGAATCAATGGTAGAGGCAGTATTTAAACATAAAGGCACTCTGGATAAATACATTGGTGATGCCATTATGGCTGTGTTTGGTTCACCTCTACCGTTAGAAGAACATGCTTGGATGGCAGTGCAAACAGCTTTAGAAATGCGCCATCGCTTGCACGATTTTAATCAACGTCGCTATGCAAATAATAAGCCAAGAATCAATATTGGTATTGGTATCAATTCTGATACTGTAATTAGTGGTAATATTGGTTCTAGTAAGCGGATGGAATTTACCGCTATTGGTGATGGAGTTAACCTTGGCTCCCGTTTAGAAAGTGTTAGTAAACAGTATGGTTGTGACATTATTATTAGTGACAACACTTTTCAACCCTGCCAAGAAAATATTTGGGCTAGAGAACTAGATTATATTCGTGTCAAAGGCAGAAATGAGCCAGTCGCTATCTATGAATTGATCGGCTTACGTGTTGATCCTATTGATAGCGAAAAGCTGCAAGTTATCGAACATTATCATAAAGGCCGTGGTTATTACCTTAGACGCGATTTTAACCGTGCCAGAGCTGAATTTGCCCAAGTTTTAGCCGCTGACAACCATGACAAGGCTGCTATGTTGCATCTTTTACGTTGTCAGCATTGGTTGCAATCACCCCCAACAGATTTAGATTGGGATGACGGTGTTTGGACGTTTAATGAGAAATGAAAAATTATGCAGAGGGTAGCGCGATCGCCTATTCTGGAAATAAATCCAAGTCTGTTACAGCACCAACACTGCTAGAGGAAACTAACTTAGCATATTTTGCTAAGATGCCTTTTGTATAACGGGGTGGACGGGGTTGCCATTTGGCGCGGCGACTGGCTAATTCTGCATCCTCTACGTTTATTTGTAATAAGCGAGAATTAGCATCAATAGTGATGCTATCACCTTCTTCGACCAGAGCGATCGCACCACCAACGGCGGCTTCGGGGGCAACGTGTCCGACGACCATTCCGTATGTACCGCCGGAAAAGCGTCCATCAGTAATTAACCCGACTGCATCACCTAAACCCGCACCAATAATTACTGAGGTGGGTGCTAGCATTTCCCGCATACCAGGGCCGCCAATAGGGCCTTCGTAGCGGACGATAATTACATCACCGGCTTTGATCTTACCTGCAAGGATGGCATCTAAGCATTCTTCCTCAGAATCAAATACTCTTGCTGGGCCTGTAATGCGGGGATTTTTCACCCCGGCAATTTTGGCTACTGCTCCCTCTGTAGCGAGATTCCCTTTCAGGATGGCTAAATGACCTTGGGCACACATCGGCTGATTCCAAGGACGAATCACATCTTGATTGCTTAGTGGTTCATCGGGGACATCTGCTAAAATTTCGGCGATGGTTTTACCTGTGATGGTAATACAGTCACCGTGAAGTAATTCATGCACCAATAGCATTTTCATCACTTGGGGAATACCACCAGCTTGATGTAAGTCTGTGGCAACATATCTACCACTGGGTTTTAAGTCACATAAAACAGGGACACGACCACGGATAATTTCAAAATCATCTAGATTAAGTTCTACACCAGCCGCACGAGCGATCGCCAGAAAATGTAACACGGCGTTAGTTGAACCACCCACAGCCATAATTACAGAAATAGCATTTTCGATAGATTTGCGGGTGATAATTTGTCGGGGTAACAGTTGATTACGAATCGCTTCTACCAATACCTTGGCTGATTCTTCGGTGCTATCAGCTTTTTCGTCATCTTCCGCCGCCATTGTGGAAGAATAAGGCAAACTCATCCCCATTGCTTCAAAGGCAGAAGACATAGTATTAGCTGTGAACATCCCACCACAGGAACCAGCGCCAGGACAAGCACGGCTTTCAATTTCTAATAGTTCTTTGGAGTCAATCTTCCCAGCGCTATATTGACCTACAGCTTCAAAAGAACTAACAACTGTTAAATCTTTGCCATTGTAGTTACCGGGTTTAATTGTCCCACCGTAAACAAAGATAGCCGGGATATTCATCCGTGCCATTGCAATCATTGCCCCCGGCATATTTTTATCACAGCCACCGATGGCAATCACGCCATCCATACTTTGACCATTACAGACGGTTTCAATGGAGTCAGCAATCACTTCTCGTGACACTAGGGAATATTTCATCCCCTCGGTTCCCATAGAAATCCCATCACTAATAGTAATTGTGCCGAACATTTGCGGCATTGCCCCGGCTAGTTTAATTCCCGCTTCAGCTATGAGTGCTAGTTGATTAATCCCCATGTTACAGGGAGTAATGGTGCTGTAAGCATTAGCCACACCCACAATTGCTTTGTTAAAGTCTTCATTCTGAAAACCTACTGCACGCAGCATAGCCCGATTTGGCGATCGCTGCACCCCTTGTGTGACAAGTTTACTTCTCAAATTCTCTGACATTGTTTTTTCACCCATTCAAATCTCTGTACGAGTATGATATGTAGACTTTTTTGAGATGTCCAATATATATTTATTCAGAATTAAGACTTATAAAGTATCAAAAATATGGAACTACGACACCTACGCTACTTTATTGCTGTAGCTGAAGAATTACATTTCAGTAAAGCCGCAGCAAGACTGCATATAGCTCAACCGCCTCTGAGTCAACAAATTCAGCAGCTAGAAGCAGAATTAGGAGTAAAACTTTTTCATCGCAAAACTAAGCGACAAATACAGCTAACAGAAGCTGGTCAGGTTTTTTTACAAGAGGCTTATCAACTATTGGTGCAACTAGAAACAGCAGTGACACTGACTCAAAGGATTGGCAGAGGTCAAACAGGGCAACTGCGAATAGGATTTACTAGTTTGGTAATTTATGACCTATTACCTTTGATTTTGCGACAATTTCGTGAACAATTTCTGGAAGTAGAACTAGTTTTACTAGAGTTAACTACAAGTCAACAAGAGCAAGCACTGAAAGATTCCCGGATTCATGTAGGTTTTGCTCATCCACCTTTGGAAGATGACACACTATCTTATCAGTGTATTCACAGGCAAACCTTAGTTGTGGCTTTGTCGTCAACTCATCCATTGGCTCAAACAAAACACATATCAGTGCGATCGCTCCTAAGTGAACATTTGATCATGTTTCCTCGCTATCTAGCACCAGGACTTTATGATCGCATCATGAGTCTTTTTCAGCAGGAAAATTTCAAACCTAACATTACTCAAGAGGCGATTCAAATGCAAACAATTATTGGATTAGTCTCGGCTGGAATGGGTATGGCGATTACACCATCTTCTCTACAGAATCTTCAAAGGTCTGGTGTAGTTTATCGTCCTATATTGGCAGAAGTACCTGTAATAGAAACTGCTGTCATCTGGCAGGAAAACAGTTTAACACCTGTTGTAGAGAATTTTTTAGAATTTACTCAAAAGTTTATTCTAGATGCTCTATTTGTATCAGGCTTTTCGTGAAATGGCATTACCACTTATGGGGGAAGAGAAAAGAATCGTTGCCGTGGCTATAGAAATGCAGTCGTCCGAAACCGAGAAATTGACCGTGAGATTTTTCACCGCTTGGAAAAGCTGTGACTCCAAAGAGATAAACACCTGAAGTTGTAGGATTTTGCCAAGGTTTTAGACCAATTGTAATGGTTTGACCTGGAGCTACTGGCGGGTCGAATGTTAACGATACTGTTCGAGTTTTGCGATCGCTTACTACATTTTTCAATTCTATTTTCTGTTCTTTGCGGGAGCGTGTACCTTCAAAGGCAAAACTATTTTTCAAGTCAAAGTGAATGTGATCTACTCCCTCATGCTGGTTAATCGTTATTTTTTGCAAGGGTTCGCCTGCATTCTTTGGCAGGCTGACAGTAAAATAATAGGTTGCGCCCCATATATAAACTTCATTGTAAGTAGTTGCTGCCCCCACAAGGCGCGGCGGTTCGGCAAAATATACTGTGCCATCTTGCAACTGAATTGCTTGACTTGGCTCGAAAGTACATGCTTGTACCATCGTTATGGTTGCGGTAGCGATCGCAGTGCCTAATAAAACTTGAAGGCGCATAGCTTTACTTAGTTAAAGAGAGACTCAGATCCCCGACTTATCAAAGAAGTTGGGGATCTTGTTATTCATGAATGATGAATGTTACTAATCATTACAGTTTATTTTGATATTTTAAATCTTCTTCAACTAATTTAAGATTAGTTACCAATACATCAAAAAAATAATAATCATTACTTTTTTTGGTCATTAACGATGTTTGTAAAAAATAATTGAGACGTGTTATCAAAATACTCTTGAAGTTACAATCTAAAAATACAGCACAAGCAATTATCCTTATGAATACTCTCTCTACATTTGAATTAAAGCGACCCACTTGGCAAACTGCTGTGATGTTTGCTTTGGGCTTTTGGCTAAGTGCTAGTCTACTTTTAGATTGGGTAATTATGCCTAGTCTTTATCTATCTGGCATGATGAGTCAAGCAGGTTTTGCTACAGCAGGATATGTGATTTTTTGGAATTTTAACCGCATAGAATTATTATCTGCGGCTGTAGTACTGACTGGCATATTAGCTTTGAGAAAAACTCAATCTAGCTGGACTTTTAGCGGTATTGTTTTCTCTGTAATGCTGCTGGCAATAGTTCTGCTAGAAACTTATTTCTTAACTCCGCAAATGTCTGCTGTAGGAACTCATCTCAACTTATTTGAAGCAGCATCGACAATTCCAGCACAGATGAATGTCTTGCACGGCAGTTATTTTTTCCTAGAAGTAGTCAAATTAGTTACAGGTGGCGCATTGTTAAACTGGTGCTGGCGACAACAGCAGGTTTAATTGTTAACAGCGATCTGCGGGTTAATAGTGTCCCAACCAATCGGGTTTCGACTACTTTATTTTCACGCAAGTCCCTAAGCGATCGCCTCAACTACAATATGCCTACCAGACTGATAGACTCGGCTGGTAGGCATTGTTTTAGAAGGATAAAGTATAAATTAGCCTTCAGCACATTCATCCTTAATACTTTCTGGGGATGCTTCATTGTTGAACAACAGCAGGCGGGCGGCGAGAATGGCAAAGCCTACAGCCGCGATCGCTTTTAATAAGCGTGTAGGTAAAAATTCTGCTACGGCTCCTCCTGCTAATGCTCCCAAAAGGCTGGTGAGTAATAGTGCGCCCGCTGTGCCAAAAAATACTGCCCGTGGAGATTTACAGCGGCCTGAAAGAGCGATCGCTGCTAACTGACTTTTGTCACCTAACTCTGATAAAAAAACTGTAATAAAGCTCAGTCCTAAAAGATGCCAGTCCATATTAATAAGGGGTAGTGTGGTAGAAAAATTACAACTAATTATTGATTACATCCCAAAACAGCATGAGGGAAATCAGTAGTAACATTACCCCTGCTGATTTTTCTACAATTTTTGGGCTAAGTCGATTGGCTATCCAACTACCTAAAAGCACACCTAAGAAACTGGTAGTTACTAGCGCAGCCGCAGATCCCAGAAATACCACCCACGGCGAATGAGATTCCGCACTCATTAATAAGGTAGATAACTGAGTTTTATCGCCAATTTCTGCCAGAAAGATGGTGATGAAGGTAGTACCAAAAATTGCCGTTGCTGATTCCTGCTTTTTTTGACTATCGACAACTACAGGCTGAAGTGGCTCAATGATTGCAGTAGTTAAGTCAGATTCAGTGCTGTCTTTTAGTTCTGGCTGAAATTCACCAGGAAGGCTCATAGGTGCAGAGTCAAGTTTCACAGGCAATAGTTTTGTTACTAAGGTGCTTTCATATTTATCTCATTTTCTCAGATTTTTGTAATAAATTGCAACCCCACTGCACAAAACGCAATTATCTACAAGCCAACAGCTTTATCAAAGCGTAGTATTTCTAAGCTGCGATCGCCGTATACCCCTTCTATTTGCTGACGACAACAGTCAATAGCAAACTCGTTGAGTTCTTCTGGCTCAATTCCATACATTTCCTGAAATATTTCTAGTTCCACACGGCAGAAACGCGGACGATTGGCGTAGATCCGGCATTCTCTGCTGGTATGGTCGAAATTAACGCACCATCCACCTTCACCTACCATGCTGAGGTAATGTTCTAACTCTGCTGGTGAAAGATACTCTTCCAAATCTGGACGTTCTGCTGGGTCAAGATGACAGCAAGCCCCACATTGTTTGACACATTGCCAGTTTGCCATTTTATGTCTTTTCCTATAATTTTGTTAAGTAAATTAAATCTAACAGGCAATCACCGGATATGATAATTGCGGGTTTTGCAACTGAAATTTATTAATTTTCTAAGACGATAGGGAGAGAGAAAGAAAAATGTTTGACGCTATAGCAAATATCAATTGGGAAGTTATTTTCCAGCTAACCTTTGTTGCACTAATCATCCTTGCTGGCCCGGCGGTAATCTTTGTGCTGGCTTTTCGCAACGGGAATATGTAAGAGTAATTCAGTGCTGAGTCAGGAGTTAACTAAAACTCATAGCTCGGCACTTAGAACTGATAACGCTTGAAGGGCAGCTTGGATAATGCTGTCATATTTTGGTTGAGATAAGTCAACCTCTGTAGCATCTTGACGATTAGTACCAAGTAAACCGATTGTACGTCCTGGGTGCATGACTAAGACTTTGCCTTCAGGATTTTTAATTCTTAATTCTGGTAAAACATCGTTTTGATAGATGCCACAGCTATACTGACGCTGATTGTACTGAAAGTTGGTTTTTAACGTTTTAGATAGCAAGGCATCAAATAAATGAGATTGCGGTAGTAGTTTGGGATGAATTGACTCCTCACCTAAATGATCATTTGGCAGCCTAGCACCTAGTAATTCCAACTCAATAGTAGTGTCACCATTAAAGTGATTTTCTCGCAGCTTGTAAGCAATATCTACCCGCGGTGGTAGGGGGAAGTAGTCGCGCCAACGCCAAGCGATCGCTTTAATTTTATATTGTTGTTCATCGATAGTTTGGGTAAATGTCAACTTGATGTGACCCTTACCAACAATTTTTTGCTCAACAACTTGAACATTGGGTGTCCAAAATATGGGATCAGGATTATCCATACCGCAAGGGTGCAGGGCATTTAGCTGTTGATAAAGTTGCTGATTGATGTGATGAAAATCAACTTGGGCATCAATTTTAAGTAGCGGCTTGAGGTGCTGCGGTTCTAAACACTGATTGGCAAACTCACACAAACGCGATCGCAATACCTGTAAGTTTTCTGCTGGTAGAGAAAATCCCCCGGCTGCTTTGTGTCCCCCAAATTTGCCTAGCAAGTCCTGACAATATTCCAAAGCTGCAAATACATGAAATTCAGGGATTCCCCTCGCTGAACCGCGAATGTGTTCTGCGTTTTCATAAGTACCGATAAATACCGGAACACCGAAGCGTTCTAGTAAGCGGGAAGCAACGATCCCGATGACGCCATGATGCCAATTATGTTGAACAATGACTAATACTCGATCTTGCTGTAAAGAAGCAAGAAATTCTGATTCTACATGAGCGATCGCTGCTTGTTCAATTTCCTCACATATCTGCTGGCGACTGGTGTTAATTTGTTCGCACTGCATGGCGCGTTCCAGGGCGATCCCCATATCATCCGTAGTCAGCAATTCAATCATTGTTTGGGGGTTCCCAATCCGTCCAATCGCATTAATACGGGGGCCTAAGCGAAATCCAATATCCTCCGGCTTCAACGATTTGAGATTTCGGGCTTGAGATTGAAGTTTCTCCCCATCTCCCCCTGCTTCCCCTGCTTCCCCTGCTCTTTCAGTTCCCCTCGCTTGCACTCCAGCCACCTGAATTAAAGCTTGCACCCCAGGTAATTGGGATTTGGGTAAATGCTTTAAACCACGTTTCACCCAGCGGCGGTTGACACCAGTCAAAGGAGCTAAATCTGCGATCGTCCCTAATGTAAATAGAGCTAGCATCGGCTGGATTAAGCCCTTTGTTTCTCCTAATTGTTGTGCCAGTGACACCGCTAAAATATAGGCAACACCAACACCAGCAACACCCCGATAAGGTGAAGATTCTGCGATGAGTTTGGGATTGAGAATGGTATTAGCTGGGGGCAATATTTGGGGTATATCGTGATGATCGGTAACAATTACTTTCACTCCGAGTTCTCTAGCTCTAGCAATTGGTTCATAAGCTGAGATGCCATTATCTACAGTTAAAATTAGTCCCACGCCTTCGCTGTGAAATTCTTCCACAATGCGTTTATTAATACCGTAGCCTTCGTGCATTCGACTAGGGATGGCGTAATCTACCTTAGCCCCCAAAGTCCGCAGACTACGCAATAGTAGAGCCGTACTAGTCATACCATCAGCATCATAATCGCCACAGATCGCAATTTTCTCTTGAGAAGCGATCGCCTCTTGCAATAACTCCACACTCATTGCTAAATCCGGGAACTCTTCCAGTGGCGTAGGTAAGACTAAAGACTCTGGATCTAAAAACGCTTGTGCTTGTTCTGGTGTTTCGATGCCACGATTAATCAACAGTTGGCTGACAATAGGTGAAAGATTTGTCAAATCTGCCAAATGTTGGGCAAATTCTGTTTTTTGAGGATAAATTTGCCAGCGCTGATTGGGTAAGCGCTTACTAGGTTGGGAAAATTCCGATACAGATCGATCTAGCACAATAGAAGTTAGGAATCTTTAAGTTATTGAGTTGTGAGAATTGAAAGTTTTTTCTTAACTCATAACTCATAACACTATATTGCTAGTAATTAAAAGACATTTATCCGACCATCATCCATAATATACAACGAGCGATCGCCAGGAGAACGCCAAGTGGGACGAAGTTCAACTCGCAATGTGCCAAAGTTGGGTTTGGAGACAATTGCTTGTACTGACAAACCTGTGTCATCCCAAAATATCAGAGATGTATTTGGCTCAGTACCCTCTATCTGTTCCATTTGTAATGTTTTTCCTGGACTCAGGAGAATTGGATCAGTAGCAGAAGGTTTTTGGAGTTTAATTAGGCGGGGTGTGCTATTGACTACTTGAACTTGGATACGTTGCCCAGGTGTAAACTGAATGGGGCGTGGGCCACACTTAGAAGCACAGGTTCCAGCTAAAGTGACGTTAGAGCTATTAGTTGATAATAATAAAACGGTAGCAGCGGCTAAAGTAACTGGCAATATTTTAAACATGATACACAGTTTAACTAGTTGTTATAAATATTACTCTAGTTAGCTTCCATACAGCCTCAGCAGATTTTCTTGAATTTAGAGATGTTGATTTACTGCTGCTTGCTGAACTACTTCCAGTGGTAAGTCTAACAGTTGCGCGATCGCATCCTCGCTTAACCCAAACTGGATCATGCGCGGTATTGCTTCTAACTTGGCTTCTTGCTTACCTTCTTGCTTGCCTTCCTCTAAACCTTGCTGCTTACCTTCTTCTAAAGCTTCCTGGTAAACTTTACTCTGTTTCAACTCATTTAAACCTAACATTGCTTCAATTTCCTCGCGGTTCTTTTGTGGTAATTTATAAACGATAATTGTCTCAATTAAGGTAACCGTTCACGGGAGAAATTAGGCTACCAGGAAAAATAAGTACAGAGAGA
>JAYGHB010000011.1:0-96877 GCA_034931985.1 Halotia wernerae UHCC 0503 | reverse complement strand
CTCTATGGCTTGTTTTGCTGTTGGTCGTAGCTTGTATTGGTACGCTGTCCTCACTCCGTGACGCTCCTTCGCGTTCACAAATGTATCCTCACAATTAAAAGTATTGTACCATACTGGGTAAACGTTGGGTACACAACATGAAAGATTCTCGATTAAGTGTAAGGATGTCAGAACGCCGATTAAATAAGCTTCGCTCTTATGCTCTAATGAAAGATAAAACAGTCACGCAGATAGTGGAAGACTGGGTTGATAGATTACCAAACATAGAGAGTGTTAAAAATAACGCTGACCCCTTTCCTATTAAGCCTACGGCTTAAATCGGTCAGAGGTCGCGTTATTTTTAACCGCCTTATATCTCACCACTGTTCGCGGAGCGTTCCCGCAGGGTACGGAGTACCGTTTCAGTGGGAGGCTTACGGCGTAATAGCTAAAGTCGAATGGCACTAAGAAAAGCTATAAGCTATGTGGAATAAGCACTAGTTTTATAGTACAAGATGGGACTTACTACACACAAATGGCTTCTTCTAATCTTGAAAATTTGCTACTGACGGATCACCGATCAGCCGAAGTAAACTAGAACAAATCTAACGGCTCCTTTGGTGCAAAACTGCTATATGTCTTTAAGAATAGATCGTGGATTGTTTAAATATGATTTCATAGACCACCACGCAATTTTGTGTGTTCCCATTGATGCAGATGTGAAAGATATACGTAAACGTTATCTGCAAATTGCCCGTCGCTTACACCCTGATAGCAGTGCTATTACCACCGCTATGGAAAAGCAGCTTGCTAGCGAATTATTATCAAAGTTGGTTAACCCAGCTTACGAAACACTTTCTGGGGAACGCACTCGCACAGAATATATTATAGTTTTGTCTCAGATGGGCAAGCGCTTAGTACAAGAATCTGCCTCGGTGGAACTGAATAGCGACTTGTCTAGACAGCTTGCTGCTGCTCCAAATATTGATCTTCTCTATAAAACTGCGATCGCTAAAATTGCCGTAACTCAATATGATTCGTTGCAGCAATCAATCCAAGTTATTGCTCAAATCAGCGAGTTAAATTTAGTGTACTTGATGCGGAGTGCTGGCAAAGTTTATACAGCACCGCCATCTGCTAAACCCACAGGTAATTCAGGTACGCCAAAGTCAAACACAGCTCCACCACCAGCGCCAGTCAAAGAAGATTCTCCTGCGGAACAATATATCCGTCGCGCTCAGAGCTTGATTGAAAAAAACCAATTTGCCCAAGCCAAGGTAGAGTTGCAGGATGCTCTGAGGCTAGAACCTAAGAATAGCCAATGTCATAGCTTGATCGCATTGGTATATTTGAAGCAAAATCAGCTGAAGATGGCAAAAATTCACTTTGATAATGCTCTCAAATTAGACCCCAACGACCAAGCAGCCTTGACATGGAAACCTAAAATAGAAAAGGCTTTGGGGAAACAATCTAGTGGCTCTAAGGTGACTTCACCTCCTCAAACTGGAACTAAACAACCAGATAAATCGGGAGGTGGAGGTTTGTTTGGTGGTTTGTTTGGTGGGAAGAAAAAATAATGGTGTATCAACCAGCAGCGGGAGCCAGAGATTTATTACCTTTAGATGTGGCTCAAAAACGCTGGATTGAAGACAGGTTACAGCAGGTGTTTCATCGTTGGGGATATCACAGGATTATCACTTCGACGCTGGAGCGTATGGATACTTTAATGGCGGGGGAAGCAATTCAGCGCCAGATGGTGATTCAACTGCAAAATAGTGAAGATGAAGAATTAGGATTGCGTCCAGAGTTAACAGCCTCCATTGCTCGTGCTGTTGTCACACGCATGGCAGGGGTTACTTATCCGCAACGGCTGTACTATAATGCCAACGTATTCCGCCGCACTTGGGAAAACAGGCACAATCGCCAGCAAGAGTTTTATCAAGCTGGGGTTGAGTTGTTAGGTGTAGGCGGATTGCTGGCAAATACAGAAGTGCTGTTGTTAGCCGGAAGTTGTCTGGCCGCACTAGGTTTACAAGACTGGCATTTAATTTTAGGTGAAGCGGGAATCACGCGATCGCTCTTGGATGCTTTTCCTGCTGATTTACAGTCTCAGGTACGGAGTGCGATCGCTAATCTTGACCGCATTACTATAGATACTTTGCCTTTGAGTGATCAACTGCGCGAACGTGCCAGAATCATGCTAGATTTGCGCGGCACAAGTGCGGATGTATTACAAAAAGTCAGCACCTTAGGCTTAGATGAAGAGCAACAAGAAGCAGTAAATAACCTGAAATCACTTGTAGAGTTACTAGAATCTGGGGGAAAAATCCCCATTATTCTTGACCTCAGCTTGATCCAAACCATAGACTACTACACTGGTATTGTCTTTGAAGTAGTCAGTAATACTGGGTCGCAAGCACGGGTTTTAGGACGGGGTGGTCGCTATGATCAACTTTTGGGACTATATCATCCCCAAAAAGAAAATATTCCCGGAATTGGTTTTGTACTCAACATCGAAGACTTATACCAAGTTCTTTTACCCACTCAGCAATTGCCACAGGCAACCCCGGTAAGCAACTGGCTAGTCGTACCAGAGACACCAAGTGCTGAGGCTGCTGCCTTTACCTACGCGCAAAAGCTGCGTGAGTCTACTCATTTGGTGCGGGTGGAAATGGATTTAGGTGGCAGAGATGCACAAGCCATCCGGCAATATGCAAGCGATCGCAGTATTGCTCAAATCGCTTGGATCAAAGCCGATGGTTCACCAACTATTGAACCATTGCGTTAAAAGCAAGGGGCATGGGGCATTGGGCATTGGTTATTTTCTTGATCTCCCCCTGCTTCCCCTGCTTCCTCTGCCCCTGCTTCCTCTGCTCCTGCTAGGCTAGAAATAGCTGATTCAGAAGAGAGGGAATCGATAAATGCCGCACACAATTGTTACTGATGTTTGCGAAGGTGTTGCTGACTGCGTAGATGCCTGTCCGGTAGCTTGTATCCATGAAGGCCCAGGCAAAAATGTCAAGGGAACTGATTGGTACTGGATTGACTTTGCCACTTGTATTGATTGTGGTATATGTATCCAAGTTTGCCCTGTAACAGATGCGATCGTCCCAGAAGAAAGACCCGATCTGCAAAAAACTCCTTAATGTAGGCGATCGCATAACCTACAAATTTAGTAAGGTGCGTTACAAATATTAGAGCAGAAAGCCCACTAGTACGAGAAAGCAAAAGTAAAAAGTCAAAAGGCAAAAGAAAGAAGTCTTACACCGTGAGCTTTTTGTCTGCTTTAGATAGTAGGTTTATTTCCACCGTGTTGTACTAGTAAGAACCAGAAAATCCAACAAATTTTCAGGTTGTTACGTCCTTTAAGGGTGGGATGAATGCGTAGCACCTTTAGGTGCAGTCCTGTTGTTAACTTTCCTAATGCACCTTACCAAACAGAAATTTTGCATTTTGTTTAATCCAGATTTATCAAAATTCTTGATGAACAGGCATTTAAAAGACTTTAATCTTGCCTGTTTTTTTATAGCTATCGCCAGGGAATTTAGGACATCAACTGATTATAAAACCCGTATACCAAAGGACTTTCAAATCTGTCCCCTATCACCTGTCCCCTGTCCCCTTCTATATGTAGATTTACTGTCTTTATATAAGTTTTAGATAAAAAAACTATAAAATCTTGACGAATTTTTTGTAAAAATTGAGAAACTATCTAGTTACTTACCTCAAGTAGCGCTTAAGCTCGTATTTAAAGGTATGTAGAATCCGCGCACATTACAAAATGGTATCCAAAACTTATGAAAATACTCAGTGTGTTACCTAATTCTAAGTTCCTAACTTTTGGTTTGGCTACTATAGCAATAAGCTTGATGTCTGCTCAAAGTGCTACAGCTGGAACATTTGATCTTTCTTTTACCAAGTTATCGGGCTTGACAGGTGGTACTCCCCAAGGAACTGCCGTTTATCGTGCTGACTTATCTAGCATTGGCTTCGATATCAATTCCATCGCTATTACAGATAGCAATAGCGGCACAGGTGGTTTCTCTGGCAAGTTTAGTGGCTTTGATTTAGATGCAATCAAGCTCAGCAATACTTTGACTAATAATGCTGCCAACGTCAACAGCATTACAAAATTAAGTGTGTTTGATTTTAGTCCAGTTGGGACTATGTTGATGGGAGGAAATCAGCGTCCTCCTGTCGATCCATCTTTATTTGGTACTACTGGTAGCAATATTGATAACTTAGTTGCTACATTGCAAAGTTTTGATGGTAATTCTACAACTGATTCTAGTGCTTCTGGCTTTGTCAGCCTAGGTGATGGCGGTAAAGTTGGTTTTAACCTCACAAGTCCTGTTTCTACAACTAGTCCGCTATATCTTTACATTGGAGAAGTGGGTGACAACGGTGAGGTAGTAGAAGGTCAAATTACTGTCTCAGATGAACCAATTTCGATTCCGGAACCTACCAGCCTAGCTGCTTTATCTTTAATGGGAATCTACTTTGCAGTTCGCCGTAATCACAAAACAAAGACTGCATAACTTCTAACTGAGTTATCTTTAGCGTGATAAAGCAGACATAGGTAAAATACCTATGTTTTTTTTATTTTCCGGATTGCTTATTGGGGATACTGCAATTTTCTTTGCTCAGCGACATGTATCTACGTATTGCCTGCTTTTATACAGTTTTTTTTATTTTAATCTTGTATCTAAAGGTAGACTTATCTATTTACATTTTATATCTAAGGGTAGAGAATAATGGTTAACTCAAATTTGGGAAACCTTAGAGAAGTTCATTCCCAAAAGGTATCCGCCCAAGCATAATTTCCCCATTTATCTCCAGTGCAACCGAGGTCAGATGACGCAACCTTTTAGTCAAGCCAAAGAGTGGGAACAACGTCGCCATGAAGCCAGCGGCTACTATCAGCGGGGAAAATTTTCAGAATATCTCGATTTAGCCACCGAGAATTTACACTTAGCTAGAGCCATTCCAGATCGAGCCAGAGAAGGTCATACATTGAACGACATTGGTTTAGCTCACCTGAGTTGTTGGCAACCTCAAAGAGCATTAAAGTGTTTTCATCAGGCGCTTGCAGTCGCTCAAGAGCTTGATAACGAAAGCGCCCAGGCAATTGCTCTGAGTAATTTGGGTTCTACTTACAGCCGTCTGGGACATTTTTCCCAAGCCTTGAAGTATTTAGATAAAGCAGTTCTCATCTTCAGGAAATTGCAGGATACTCAAGGCGAAGTTTCTACTCTCAATGATGTGGCGTTGATTTATACCAAATTGGGAGAACCGAAACGAGCATTATTACTACAACACCAGATTTTAGCAATGCGGCGATCGCTAGGAGACTTTTCTGGTGAAGCCATAACGTTAAATGGTATTGGTTTTGCTCACAGCACTTTAGGCAAGTTTGAACAAGCTCTCAAATTTCTTCAAGAAGCCCTACCAATTCAACGAGCCACTAAAAATTTGCTAGGTGAAGCAACGACCTTGAACAACATTGCTTCTGTATATAGCGATTTGGGACAACCCAAACAAGCGCTAATACTCTATCATCAAGTTCTGTTGACACGTCAGGCATTAAATGATCGCTCTGGTGAAGCAACAACACTTCATAACATTGGTTTTACCTACAGTATCCTCGCACAACACAGGCAGGGACTAAAGTTCTACAAACAAGCGATCGCGATGTATCAAGAATTGGGCGATTCTCTGGGAGAAAGTTCAACTTTGGTGAATATGGGTAACTTGTATGCCACAACGAAACGTAAAAAGTTGGCGCGATCGTGCTACCGAAATGCCCAAGAATTAGCTGAGCAACTCGAATATCAGCCACTCTTGGAAAAGCTACAGCAGTTTATGGATGCTCTTTGACAAGAAAGCAGGGGAAGCAGGGGAGCAGGGGAAGAAGAGGAGCAGAGGAAGCAGGGGAAGCAGGGGGAGATAAAGATAGGACTTACGCAAAAGTCATGTAGTTACGTCATTACGAGCGATAGCGACGTAATCGCCTAAAACCTAGGATTGCTTCCCTACACTAAGTTCCAGTCGCAATGACAAATTTTGCTTGCGTAAGTCCTGAAAGAGAAGAATAACCAATTCCCAATTCCCAATTCCCAATTCCCAATGCCCAATATTATCTATCGAACAGCTGATTTTTGTACTAAAGCTCTAACATGATTTGCAGAGTTTTGTTGTAATGCTAAAGTAGCGATCGCCTCTGCCTCGGTTACACTCAATTGAGCGATCGCTTGCTTAAGTCTAGGTATACTTTGGGGATTTACACTCAATTCATCCAGCCCCAAACCTAGTAAAATCGGTGCTGCTAATGGTTCTGCTGCTAGTTCGCCACATAACCCTACCCAAATCCCGGCTGTATGGGCAGCTTGGACTGTTTGCTGTATCATCCGCAATACTGCTGGCTGTAAAGGATCGACTAAAGTTGCCACTCGTGGATTAGTGCGATCGCCTGCCATGACATACTGAGTCAGATCATTTGTCCCAATACTAAAAAAGTCTACCTCAGCCGCTAACTGATCGGCGATCGCTACTGCTGAAGGTACTTCTATCATGATGCCCACTTGCAAATTTTCATCGAAAGCAATATTAGCTTGTCGGAGTTCGTCCTGCACTTCAGCCAGAATTACCTTAGTTGCGCGTACCTCCATCACAGTTGCAATCATTGGTAACATGATTTTAAGATTATGTCCGGCACTGGCTTTTAAAATTGCCCGTAGTTGAGTTTTGAAGATTTGGGGATGATCTAAACAAAAACGGATACCCCGCCAACCTAAAAAAGGGTTAGCTTCTGCAAAACCTGTTTTGAGATAGGGAAGTGGCTTATCACCACCGACATCTAAAGTCCGAATAATTAACGGGCGTTGATGCAAAACTTGAGCGATCGCCTGATAAACTGCAAATTGCTCCTCTTCAGTCGGGGCGCTGGTTCTGCCTAAATACAAAAATTCGGTACGCAGTAGTCCTACTCCCTCTGCACCGCTAGCGACAGCCACTTGCACATCATTGATGCTCCCAATATTGGCGAAGACATTGATTTGCTTACCATCACGAGTAATTGCTGGCTGGTGGGCTTTGGCTTTTGCTTCTTGTTGGGCAGTTTGCCACGCCAAGCGCTTGGTTGCCAATATATCAAGGATATCTGGTTCTGGTTCTACCCAAGCTTTACCGATTTCGCCATCAAGTGCCATGAGTGTACCATCTTCTAGATGTAACACCTCCTCACCTACGCCCAAAACTGCGGGAATACCTAATGTTCGGGCAATAATGGCGCTGTGAGAAGTTGCACTGCCAGCAGTAGTACAAATGCCCAGTACCTTTGTTGGGTCTAAACCGGCAGTATCTGAGGGAGACAAATCAGTCGCCACCAAAATTGCTGGTTCCGAGATATGCAAACCAGCAGAAGCATTTCCCACTAATAATCGCAGCACTCTTTGTCCTACATCTACAACATCATCAACTCGTTCTTGCAGATAAGAGTCGTCTAATGTCTGGTAGGAAGTCGCTACTTCATCTACTACAGCTTGCCAAGCAGCTTCTGCATTCAGATGATGTTCTAAGATGCGCTGATGAGCAGCTTCTAGCAACACTGGATCTTCTAAAACCAGCAGATGGGCATCAAAAATGGCAGCTTCCGCATCACCAATTTGAATAGATGCTTGTGAGAATACCTCCTGAATTTCTTGGCAAGCATTGTGAATGGCTGCTTGTAAACGTTGCCACTCTGCCTCCGGATCATCTACGTGGTATTCCGTAATGGTAATAGCGGGTCGTTGATAATGAACAACAGGAGCGATCGCCACCCCTGGAGAAGCTGCAATACCTAATAGTTCGCCGGGGACTGCTGGAGTAACTTCGTGATGAATCGCTTGTGAAAATTCCAAGGCGCTATCATCTTCACCAAAATTGGTAGCAAATAATGCTTGTAATGCCGCCAGTGCCTGATCTGCATCATCGCCTGTAGCAGCAATTATTAGTTCATGTCCTTGACGTACCCCTAAAATTGCTACTTGGTTAATGCTATCACCTCGCACAGATGCTGTATTTCTAGTTACATTCCGTACCCTAATCTCAGATTGAAACCGAGCTGCTGTGGCGATAAACAAAGCCGCAGGACGAGCGTGTAATCCCAACCTATTGGTGACAGTCAGCCGAATTTCTATAGTTGGGTATTCTGCATTCGTTGGGAGTTCGCTACTAACAATTGACAGATGAGGACTATCTACACCCAATTGAGTAGCTTTCGCTGTTAATGCACCTCTGGCTTCTGCGATCACTTGGTGAATATTCCTACCTGCTGCGGCTGCAACTACAGCTGCGATCGCACCTTCTACTAAAGGTGCTTCACACAAATACACTTGTTCTCGCTGTGCTTGTGGGAGAAACTCTAGAGCCATTTCTGCACTCATTAAAGCACTTCCCAGATCCATTAAAACTAAGACCCCATCACCGCTAAAAACAGATGCGATCGCCTCATAAACCTGGATAGGATCTGTACCCAGTGGATGATCTGAATCTTCGATACCTGCTGCAACAGCGATGGGAAAATCACTCTGAACCATCTGGGCTGCAAGTTCTCGCACGCCAAGTGCTAGTTGTTTACTGTGAGAAACAATTACAATTCCGACCACTGCAACACCATTAACCTTGTTGAGAGTCTTGTACTTAGATAGTTACCCGTTTCAGCCTTTCATACCGCAAAAATAGCACCTAATCTTGATTACAATTCCAACTGTCCAAAAATTTTTCGGTTTTTCTGGCTAGAGTACGAACAAAATAAAAAACTATCGCATTCGCTTGATACCAATTCTATGTGAGGCTGCACATAACGCCCGCAGGCTAGAAGCCTGGGGCTAAAGAAACAAAGCCTGCACAAGCAGGCTAATTATATGCAGCTTCATATAAAAACGGTATGACATAATTTCAATTACACTCATCTAATCTCGTTAGCAGAAAACTTAAGAAACCAAAGCAACAGCTATAGGACTAATATTTGATTTTTGAAAAAGACTAGGCGAGAATAAAAAGGTGCAGATTTGTCTAAATTTTCCAAGAACTAAAGTGGTTACTACAAACAAACCCTCAAAACCAGCTTGACAAAACAATCAGTGAAAAACAATCGATTGCTAAATGTAATAATCTGCTGATTTTTATAAAAAAAAAATGCTTATAAAGAAATAATAAATATCCCATAAATGTTATTCGCTGACAGAAAAATATTTGGCAAAAAAGTTAAAACCTTTATGACAACCAGTCGTAAAAACACGCCATGTTTGCCAATCAAAATTCCTCGCCAGTCAGTACATTTGATATATCCTTAGAAAAATCGCGCAGTTTGGTCAATTATGGTAATGATTTGCAGAAATTAGATGTTTCTCCACTAGTAAGTAGCAGTTCTTCATCAGCATTATCAACTGTGCCAATTCCACAGTCTTTGGTAGGAGGAGCAAACCCTAACCCAAATCCTTACTTAACTAGTGCAGCAATTAGTCCTGATTTCAACGGTGATGGCAAAGCGGACAAACTTTGGATTAATACTCAAACTGGTGAGATTATAGTCCGGCTGATGGATGGTACTAGAGTTATGGAACAGGGTTCTCTGGGACAATTTGATCTATCTTCTTGGGATTACAAAATTGCTGATTTTAACAATGATGGCAAAACCGACTTCTTATTACGGAATAAGACGACTGGTGAGAACAACATTGCGATCATGGATGGTACTAAAGTCGCTAGTTTTGCTCCTTTGGACAAAGTTGATCCAGGTTGGACTTCCAGTATTGGAGACTTCGATGGCGATCGCAAGACCGACATCTTCTGGCATAATGCTCAAACAGGTCAGAACGCTATTTGGCAAATGGATGGCACAACAGTTGTTAGTGCAACAGTTCTAGATAATACAAGTACAACATTGACTCCTGCTATTGTTGATTTTGATGGTAATGGCAAGAGCGATATTTTCTGGCGCGATGAAACCACGGGTGAAAACAAAGTATGGTTTATGGATGGCACCCAGAAGAGTGAATTTACTCTACAATCACAAGACCCAGGTTGGAACTATACCCTTGGTGATTTCAACGGCGACCTTCAGACTGACATTCTCTGGAGAAACGCCCAAACTGGTGAGAACAAGATTTGGACAATGAATGGTATCCTCGTCACCGAAGGTTCTGTCAATGCCCTTGATTCGTCCTGGACATCTAATATTGGCGACTTCAACGGAGATGGCAAGACTGATATCTTCTGGCACAATCAAACCACTGGTGAGAATACTGCTTGGTTAATGGATGGTACAACAGTTACTTCTGAAGCCTTCTTACCGAGCAATGACCCATCTTTGACACCATCTTTTGGTGATTACAACGGTGATGGTAAGACCGATGTCTACTGGCGCGACCAGACATCAGGTGCAGACAAGATTTGGACTATGGATGGAACAAAAGCGGCTGAAACTCCTATCGCCGCAGAAGAACAACTAGGCCCAGAGTGGTATACCACCTAAGAATCAGGTTTGTAGCTTGTCTGATGAGTTAATTAGTTGTTGTTAACTTAGGGTGTCATTCTAGCCTTGAACGGAACATAACATTAAGGGACTCTACCACTTAGAGCAGCAGTCATCCTCGAAGTATTTACCTCGTGAAAAATGCAAAATGCAAACAATAATTTTGCATTTTGCATTTTTTATTTCAAAGAGGACTTGACATTGATTCGGTCGGGTTCAAGCGGATTGTGATGTAGCGCTGATTTGAGTACGCTTTCCCAGTGCCACACAGACAATTATTGCTGCTGCAAAACTCAGTGTTGTGATTGTTAAATGCTCACCAAGAAATATAGCTGATGCCAGTATTGTCAGAAATGGTTGAAGCAGCTGAACTTGCCCAATACGAGCAACTCCGCCTAGAGATAGACCTTGATACCACGCAAAAAAACCAAGGAACATACTGAAAATGCTTACATAAAGAAAACCTAGCATAGCCGCGGATGAAATCGATGAAAAATCAGACGGTGCGTGTTGCAATACAATCGGAAGCAGCATTGGTGTTGATAAGATCAAAGACCAACAGATGACTTGCCATGAGCCAAATGTGCGTGATAAGACTGCGCCCTCTGCATACCCTAAACCCGCAGCGCCAACTGCTCCCAGTAATGCCAGATCCGCTGACCGAATAGAGCCGCTACCTGATAACAGCGCGAAGACAATTACCAATGCGCTACCCAAGCCTGCAAAGATCCAGAACCCCAAAGAGGGGCGCTCACCTGCTCGCCACACCCCACACAAAGCCGTTGAGAGAGGCAGTAGCCCTGTAATGACAGCTCCATAAGAAGCTGGTGCATCGCGCATGGCGATCGCAGACAGCAAAGGAAACCCAATCACAACTCCAATAACGACGATCAAGAATTTAGGCAGAAATCTCAGAGGGGGAATGGTTTGACGTGTAACGACAAGTAAAATTAACGACAATCCTGCTGCAACGATCGCTCGACCCAAACCGACAAAAACCGGATCGAATCCTGAAACTGCAATTCGCGTTGCTGGCAAGCTAAGACTGAAAATCAGTACACCTAAAAATCCATAAACAAAACCCTTCAACTCTTTTTGAGACTGTAAATCTGTACTCATTACAAGCTCATATTGCCTACTACAGATTGTATTAAAATTTATAACTCAAAACCTGAATCACAGTACTTTCTGGTAATTTCCCAGAGCTAATAGTAATAGTGTCACTATTACTGCGGCGCACTGTTATACCTTGCATCAATGTTAAAAAGTCATCCAGCGGTGAAATATCACACGTAGCCGCATCAGCAGCCTGTGTACGGTAGTGAGTTGGAATCACCAGCTTAGGATTTAATACCTCCAATACTTGCTTCGCTTCTTGGGCATTGTAAGCTTTAGCGCTACCTCCCACCGGAATAAATACTACATCGGGACGACCCATGAGAATTTTCTGCTCAATGGAAATCGGTGCAGCAGCTCCCCCTAGGTGTAAAATATTAATTCCTGCTTGCTTCCAACTCCAAGCAGTATTTGTGCCAAACTGCTTACCACCTTTGCGATCGTGGTCTATGGCTATTCCCTGGAACTTGATATCTTTAAACTCGTAAACTCCTGGCGCATATACTAACTTAGGATTCCCTAGTAGTCCATCTACTACACCTTCATCTAGTAGTTGACTGCTTATCAGTACTAAATCTGCTGTAACTTTTGGTGGACGATAACCAGCAGTACAACCAATCGCTCGGAATGGATTGACAAGAATTTTTGCCCCGCCACCAGTAAACAGAAAGCAAGTATGACCTAACCACTGAACTGATAAACCACTAGATTGTGCATCAGCTTCAGAGTGAGAACCCAATGTAGTAATTAAAGCTGTGACTAATCCTGCCCCAGCATAGCCCATCAACTGTCGTCGTTTCATTAATTACTCTCTCGACTGTAATTGTTCCAGAAAGTTTCGTAGTAACTGCTTTCCTGAAGATGTCAAAACACTCTCTGGGTGAAACTGGACGCCCTGAATGTGAGGATAGTTCCGATGTCGTACTCCCATAATCGTGCCATCTTCAACCCAAGCGGTAATTTCCAACACTTCGGGACAAGTCTGACGGTCAATTACCAGACTATGATATCTGGTGGCAATCAGGGGATTTTCTAATCCCTGGAAAACCCCCACCCCAGTGTGAGACACTTGAGAAGTTTTACCATGCATTAACTCTGGAGCAGAGACGATTTTACCACCAAACACTTGACCAATACTTTGGTGTCCCAAACATACGCCCAAAATAGGTAAATTTTTCCCTAGCTGTTGAATCAAATCTAGGGATATTCCAGCATCTTCAGGACGACCAGGCCCAGGAGAAATGACTACCACCTCTGGATTTAATGCCTTAATTTCGTCTATGGATATTTTGTCGTTGCGAAAAACTCGAATATCCGATGCTATGGGGAACTCTGCGGCTAGCTCTCCCAAATACTGCACTAAATTATAAGTAAAGCTGTCGTAATTATCGATGACTATAATCACAGCGAATCCTCCTGGTTTTGATTACAGATTAGAATTACTGTAAAGATCATCATTAATTACCTAAAATCATTAAGTTATAAAAACTATACAGCCTGTCTGAAGCTTAAAGAAGACATTTAGAAAGCGTATAGTCCACAAAAATATTATCAGAAAGGGTGACACAATTAACCCTAGAAATTTGACGTAATTAAAATTACTAATGGTGGAAGCAAGAGTATACCCGCAACTAATACTGCTACCAAAGCAGAGATCAGCACAGCACCAGCAGCACAGTCTTTAGCAATTTTTGCTAAGTCATGGTAAGTCTGCTTTACTGTTAAGTCTACAAGTGACTCAATGGCTGTATTTAGTAATTCTAATGCCAAAACTAAACCACTAGTGATCCCAATAATGGCGATTTCCACGGCTTGCAGGTGTAAAAAAACGCTGAGGGCGATCGCTAAAGCACCAACACTTATATGAATACGAAAGTTACGTTGAGTTTTAAAACTATAACTGATTCCAGCCCAGGCATACTTAAAGCTAACAAATAAATTAGAGGCAATTTGCCAAGAGAGTTCCCGTTCCTTGTTTACCACTGTTGGTAGATGGTTTGGTGTAGTTGGAGGGGAAACTTGATGGGACATAAGCTTAAAAATAGAATAATAGAGTAGGTAAACTGGGAATCTTTGCTGATTTTAATTGTGCAATAAACTTGGAGATAATTTTCTACAGAAGTATTATAAACACTTACAGACATAAAGATCTTTAATATTCTATGTCAATATCAATACCTATTGTCTCCAGTAATATTACTTGCTGTTTGAGCATTTGGATTAAACTTTCCTCATCTGGATGATCCCAGCCTAAAAGATGAAGTAATCCGTGAGCAGCTAACCAAGCTAATTCGGTTAGCAAGCTATGTTCTTGCTGTTGAGCTTGGCGTTGTGCCGTATTCACCGAAACAACAATATCCCCTAGATACAATTCTTCAGCAATCATTTCCGGACTTTGAGGAAAGTCTACCTCTAAAGCGGCAAAGGCTAAAACATCTGTGGGCTTATTTTGATGGCGGTATTCGCTATTCAGTGCTTGAATTTCTGTATCGTCTGTAAACCGTAATCCTATTTCATAATTTGGTGCTGGCGGAAGATAAGGCTGAAGAATTTCTAACCAGCTGGTAAACCAGTTTTCCCAAATTTCAGGAATAATGCGGTCATCAGTATCCCCAAAATTTAAAGATTCTTTTGGGGACGACTCGTGAAAAAAATCCTGTACATCAAGTTCAACTCGCACCAATTGCGAACTCTCCTAGGCGCTGGGAATTTTAGTTTATGTCAGCGAGTTAGGTAAGCAAGACCTACAAGAACAGCTAAAAGCCCTATAGCGGTCAATCCAAAATGTTTCATGGAAGTACCACCCTTCCGCACCATGTTTCGCATGGCAAGTTTTACGTAGCTAGGTTTAGGTTCCATTGCAGGAGAGTTGCTCATAATGATTTGATTACAAACTCTGACATATATAAATTTAACAGTTTGTTTAAGATTCTATGGCAGTTTTGTTGATTTTGGGGCATGGGAAAATTCTTGCTCCCCTGCTCCTCTGCTCCCTGCTCCCTGCTTCTTTTAAGCGGGAGTGCTTTCTACAAGCTGGTTTTCTTGTCGTAGATAGGCTTGGATGAAAGGATCTAGGTCGCCGTCCATGACATCGGCGATCGCAGTTGTTTCTACATTTGTCCGTAAATCTTTTACCATCTGGTAAGGGTGAAATACGTAATTACGGATTTGGTTGCCCCAAGAAGCTTCCACCATATCACCGCGAATTTCGGCAATTTCTTGGGCTTTTTGTTCTTTAGCAATGACTAGTAGTTTGGCTTTAAGACGGGCAAGGGCTTTATCTTTATTTTGCAGCTGCGATCGCTCTTCTGTACAACGCACAGCTAAACCAGTGGGAATGTGAACAATCCGCACTGCTGTTTCTACTTTGTTGACGTTCTGCCCACCTTTACCACCAGCCCTAGAGGTCGTAATTTCCAAATCCGTTTCTGGAATATCTAACTGCACAGAGTTATCTATTTGCGGCATCACTTCCACCCCAGCAAAACTAGTTTGTCGTTTGCCATTGGCATTGAAAGGCGAAATCCGTACTAAGCGATGTGTGCCTGCTTCTGAGCGCAAGTAACCATAAGCATAGCGACCGGCAATTTCTAGGGTTGCTGATTTAATACCTGCTTCATCACCCTCTGATTCTTCAGCTAAGCTGACTTTGTAGCCGTGGGCTTCTGCCCAACGGGTGTACATCCGCAACAGCATAAATGCCCAGTCTTGAGCATCTGTACCACCAGCACCAGCATTAATCGTCAGCACCGCCCCTTCACTGTCATAGGGGCCAGAAAGCAACTGCTGTAACTCCCACTGATCAAGTTCACGATTCAGCTTAGTAATGGTAGATTCCGCTTCTTGCAATAATGCCTCATCGGTTTCTAACTCTAATAACTCAACAACTGCCTTAGTATCTTCTAAATTGGCTCGCCATTGATGATACTGTTCTAAGTGAGCTTTTAGATCGTTAAGTTCTTGTAACGTTTGTTGGGCTTGGGTTTGGTCTTCCCAAAATTCTGGTTGTGCTGCTATTTGTTCCAGGTCTTGAATTTTGGCGGTCAGTGCAGGTATGTCAAAGATAGTCCTGGGCTATGCCCAGACGACCGGACAATGTTTCGATTTCGCGTTTGAGTTCTAAAACGTCCATGTTGCTTGCTAAAGAAATAGCGCTTTGAATTGATTTTAATAGATTGTTCTTGATTTTATTTATTTTTTTGATTTTAGCTGTAGTTGAACAAATTTTCTTGTCTTACTAGTCCATGAGGACTTTAGTCCTAATTTTTCAGCACTCTTGCTGAATGGAAGTAGGTTTAAGATGGAAAAATATCAAGAATCATTGGGAGGAATCAATCGTCATGACTGTTAGTATTGCAAAATGGACGATTGACGAATATCACCGGATGATTGACGCTGGCATTTTAAGCGATCGCCAAGTTGAACTACTCCACGGAGAAATCGTAGAAATGTCACCGGAAGGGGAACCCCATGCTTATTGTAGTGATGAAGCTGGCGAGTATTTAGCAAAGTTATTGGCTGAACGCGCTAAAATTCGTCATGCTAAACCAATTACCCTACCCAACGACTCGGAACCCGAACCAGATATTGCCATTGTTCGCCGTTTAGGACGCGAGTATCGAGAGCATCATCCCTATCCAGAAAATATTTTCTGGTTGATTGAGTATTCTAACTCTAGTTTAGAGAAAGATTTAGAGATAAAAAGTAAAATTTATGCACAAGCAGGTATTTTAGAATACTGGATTGTTGATCTCAAAAAGCTACATTTAGTGGTGTTTCGAGATATTTTAGATGGAGAGTATGCGACAAAACAGACGTTGACGACCGGAACAATTCAACCACTGGCATTCCCAGATGTTTCTGTTTCGGTAGAACAGATTGTTAACAGTTAGGTATTATATAGTAATCCGCTTTGATTCCTGAATCACTCGTAGGGGTAGGGAACAGGGAAGAAGGGATATGAGAATTTTTTCAAAAATCAAATACTAGTCCTATATTTTTGGTTTGTTTGGCAGGAATAGAAATGATAAATTCTGTGCCTTTACCTAATTCAGAATGACATTCAATTTTACCTTGATGTTTCTCCACCACAATTTGATAACTAATAGATAATCCTAAACCAGTGCCTTTACCAACAGCTTTAGTAGTAAAGAAAGGATCAAAAAGACGCTTCCTAATTTCCTCGTTGATACCAAGGCCATTATCTGCAATGCGAATCAGGACTTGCTTATTTTCTGTTAATTCAGTACGAATATGAATTGTATGATTGTCAATGGTCAGTTGTTCGTTGTTCGTGGCTTTACTATGAACTACTAAACACTTACCACTTACTACTGAGTCTTCCAAAGCATCAATTGCATTGGCAATAATGTTCATAAATACTTGGTTCAACTGTCCTGCGTAGCATTCTACAAGTGGTAATTGATCATATTCTTTAATGACTCGAATTTCTGGACAATCAGATTTAAATTTGAGTCGACTATGTAAAATCATCAGAGTGCTATCAATACCCGCATGAATATCTACTTCTTTCAATTCAGCTTCATCCAAGCGGGAAAAATTACGCAAAGACAAGACAATTTCCCTAATTCGATTAGCACCAATATTCATAGAAGATAACAAATTAGGTAAATCTTCTGTAATAAAGTCGAGTTCTATTGCCTCAATTTCTGCTTTTAGCTGAGAATTTGGGTTTGGGTAGTGGTGCTGGTAGCATTGTAATAAGTGCAATAAGTTTTCGGTATATTCTCTAGCAGGAATGAGATTACCGTAGATAAAGTTCACAGGATTATTAATTTCATGAGCAACACCAGCAACAAGTTGACCTAAGCTAGACATTTTTTCGCTTTGAATTAGTTGAGATTGAGCCTTCTGCAACTGCTTTAAAGTTTGTTCTAATTTTTCCTTTTCTTGAGTCAAAGCGATAGTGCGTTGCTGTACCCGAATTTCTAATTGCTGATTGGTTTGTTCTAGATTATGTAGCGCTTCTTGTAAAGAGAGTTCTGTTTGTTTGCGTTCGCTAATATCTATCAAAAAACCAAGTAATTGTGTATTATTGTCTGGCAATCTGACAACGTTTACAATATCTTTGAACCATACCCATCTCCCATCAGCCGTCAAAAACCGATACTCGACTATATAATCATTTTGCTCCTGTAAGACAGAATGATGGTGAGTTATAACTTGAGGTAAGTCCTCTGGATAAATGTGTGAATACCAGAAGTTTGGTTCATACCACTGGGCTAAATCATAACCAAATAACTCAGTAGCTTGTGGTCCTACATAAGTAAATTGGCGAGTGACACCTACAGCTTCCCAAGGCACTAATTTGACGCTTTCTACTAAACGTTTGAGACGTTGTCGAGTTTGCTCTAAATCTCTTTCTGTGAGCTTACGTAAGGTAATGTCAGTAGACATGACAGCATATTTGCTGGTTATTCCTTCTGTATCATGTACAGGCTGACCATCTACTAAAAGCCAACATTCTCTCTCATCATGTGTTTGATAAGAAAGCTCAAACTTAAAACTTTCTCCTTTCAATAGTTGTTCACTAATGTAAGTTTGTTGAACATTCAACTGAGAGTTAAAACCAAGTACAGCAAAAAATTTTTGTCCCGTTAGGGAATCAACTGGTAAACCAGTACGTTCAGCAAAAGCTTGATTCACCCATTCAATACGTCCCAATCTATCTGTCAATGCCATCAACAAATCTTTACGCTCTGCCAAGGCTGTAAACATAGTTAAGGGCAGACTAGACGAGTCAACTAACATACCCATAACTTCTATCTAGAGTATTGCAGGGCATCACGTCTTCCAGCTATGTATGCTAACAGTAGCTTACTTATATCATCTCGAATCCGTCGAAATATTTGTAACTTTTCTGCTTCAGTTCCTTTTGCTTCTGCTGGATCAGGAAAGCTGAAGTGATGGCGTTTAACAGCCGCAGGTAAGGAAGGACAACTTTGATCTGCATGATCGCATACAGTGATCACAGTATCAATCTTTTTGTCTAAAAACAGGTTGAGATGTTTACAAGAGTTTTGAGAAATATCTATACCGATTTCTTCCATGACTTTTACAGCCAAAGGATGAACTTTTGTGGCTGGGTTCATTCCTGCACTTTGTGCTATTAATAAGTCATCAGCTAACTCTTTTAAAAATCCTTCTGCCATTTGACTTCGGCAAGAATTACCTGTGCAAAGAATTAAAAGTAGTGGTTTTTCCATACTTGTTTTTTATACAAAAATATTATATTTCTCCGAAATATAGCTTTTTTAAAAAAATCAGGCTTCAGGGAAAACACTGCAATAAATTTTTATTTATATTTTATTAAACTTATATAATTTTTCTTAACCTTAAAGATTTGGTAATTGCTCAACCACCTTGTTGAGCAATTATCCAATTCATAATTCGTAATTTATAATTCATAATTCAAAAAGTCAGATAAAATCTGGGTTTTCAGGTTTGTATCTGTAGCTTTCTTTTAGAGAAGCGGAGGTTCAGCAGTGTTAAAGATTAGACGGCGGTACAGAAGCCCTAGATGGAATATGACAGAGAATTTGGCTGGTTATCTGTTTATGATACCCACCATTCTGGTTTTAGGAACTTTTGTAGTATTGCCCATTCTCTATGCTGTATTTCTTTCTCTACACAAAGTCCAACTTCTGGGGGGGATTAAATACGATTTTATTGGCTTTCGCAATTTTACCCGATTGATTGAAGATGAACTAGTTTGGATTGCGTTGAAAAATACGGCAGAGTATGTGGCAATTGTTGTGCCAACTCAAACTGTACTGGCTTTAATTCTGGCAGTAACGCTTAATGCTGGTATTCGCGGTAAGAACTGGTGGCGCATCCTTTACTTTTTGCCAACAGTCACTTCTTCAGCAGTATTAACGCTGATCTTCATGTGGATTTATAACACTGATGGTCTACTAAACGATTTTCTCGCTTTTGTGGGACTACCTACCTATAACTGGTTGGGAGATCCAGCAGTTGCGCTCAAAGGCATCATGATTATGAATATTTGGTCAACAGCACCGTTTTACATGGTGATTTATTTAGCGGCTTTACAGGACATACCCCAAAAACTTTATGAAGCAGCAGAACTCGATGGGGCAAATGGATGGCAAAAGTTTATTTATATTACTATTCCTTTGCTTAAGCCTGTAACCTTCTTTGTGGTAGCTGTGGGGATAATTGGGACATTTCAATTATTTGACCAGTCTTATATTTTTTCTGGTGGTACTGGCGGGCCAAATAACGCTACTTTAACCTTGGTGCTACTTATCTACCAGGCTGTATTTCGCAACTTACAAATGGGATATGCAGCTGCGATCGCCTTTTTGCTAGCAGCGGTAATCATTATTATCACCTTGATTCAGCAGCGATTTTTTGGAGGTGAAAGAATTTAATGAATATTTCTCGTGTTTCTTGGCCCAAAGTATTGTTATATGTCTTACTGACTATCTATGCTTTCATTACCCTGATTCCTTTTTTGTGGGCGCTTTCGGCATCATTTAAGCCACTATCAGAAATTGTCAGCGGGGAACCCAATTTCTTACCCAAAAATTTTACTCTTGACAATTATAGGCAAATCTTTGTGCAAGAACCGCTGTTTTGGCGCTGGCTGTTTAACAGTGTGATCATTGCCGTTAGCGTTACCTTGTTAAACCTGCTATTCAACTCAATGGCAGGTTATGCCTTGGCAAGATTGCGCTTTGTGGGTAAGCGTTTTTGGTTCTTCTTGATTCTGGCAGTATTAGCAGTACCAGCACAAATCACCCTAATTCCGACATTTTTAATTTTGAAGGCGATCGGCTGGTTGAACTCTTATCAAGGCATGATTGTTCCCAGTATGATCAATGCCACTTTCATTTTTATGATGCGGCAGTTTTTCGTCAATTTTCCTAGAGAACTAGAAGAAGCTGCTCAGCTTGATGGTTTAAATACCTTTGGGATTTTTCGTCACATTGTCTTACCTCTGGCTAAACCAGCACTAGCAGCACAAGCAGTTTTTGTATTCATGGGTAGTTGGAATAATTTCTTGTTGCCTGTGGTGATTTTGTTTGACCCCGAAATGTTTACCTTACCGTTAGGATTGAACACCTTCAAAGGTCAATATATCAGCTATTGGAATTACATTATGGCAGCTTCTATGATTTTCACTCTGCCTGCTTTAGGAATTTACGCCTTTTTTAACCGCTATTTTATTCAAAGTGCGACATTTACAGGTGGTAAAGGTTAAACCAATTCGCAATGACGCTCTCTACGAGATGCTGCTCAAACGCGGACTCGCTTTAGTTAAAGTCGCGGATCGACGGGTTCGCTCTCTAATGCCAGAATGCCGAAAACGCATTCATGGACGCGGCGCAGAGGGCTATGGGCGACAAATCGCTCTAATGCCTCAACACCGAGGGAAAACTCACGCATAGCCAAAGAACGCTTATGTGATAACCCACGTTGGCGCAGACGTTGCAAATTCTCTGGGGTGGAATATTCAGGGCCATAAATAATCCGCAGATATTCTTGTCCGCGACACTTCACCGCAGGCTGAACAATGCCACGACTACCTCGAACGATGAAGTCCATAGGCTTGACAACCATACCTTCACCCCCGACTTCGGTAAGTTTTTCCCACCAATGAACCCCCTCTGCCTGACTGCTGGGGTCAGTCAAATTTATCACTTTATAGGCAGTAGCCAAAAGCAAGGCAGGGTCTGAATGGCAGATTTTGGCAATTTGCTCCAAATGCCAGCGATGGTCTTTGTTGATATGGACGGCTTTTTCGGTTGCCAGGATGTGGAAAGGGGCTAACTTTAGTCCAGAAATATCGGTGACAGGCCAGCAGTAGCGGCGGTAAGCACTGACGTACTGATGCGCCATCTCTGCACGTTGTTGGTAATGAGCGAGTTGTGTACTAATTTCTACGCCGCGATCGCTTGCTTGTTGTAGTAAGCTAACAGCATCATTCAGGGCAAGCCGTGATGCTACTCCCACGGGTGCATACTGTTCTCGCAGTAGCCCCTGTGCTTTGGCTGACCAGGGCATCAATTCACAGTCTAGACACACCCAATCGGTTTGAAATTCTGACCAAAAGTCGCTTTGGGAGAGGGCTGCATTCACCCGCGCCAAAAGTTCCGCCTCCAATGCCGAATCATCAAAAAACCTCCGTCCCGTGCGGGTGTAACAGATGCCGATTCCCTCATTTACTACACCAAACCGTTTTTCAGCAGCTGCTATATCTCGGCAAACAACTACTACTACCCGCGAACCCATGTGTTTCTCTTCGCATACTACTTCCGTAATTCCCAGATTTTGGTAGTAGAGAAAAGCTTGGGTGGGATGTTCTAAAAATCCCGGTATTGGGGATGTTTCTACAGGAGACATAGTAGGAGGCAGGTAAATCAGCCATTTGGGATTAGTAGCAAAACGGCTCATCACTTCCAAGGCTGCGATCGCATTTTCTTCCCGAATAGTAATGTTGGACTGAAGTCGGGTATTGATGATGCGCTTACCCACAACATCCTCAATGTACAAGACATCATCTAATTCCTGTTGTGATGTGCGTGTTGCTGTGTTCTCTACTAAAGGTTTTACTGGTTCACAGTAGACGCGGGCAGCAGGAATACTTACCAATTCCTTTTCTGGATAGCGCAGAGCAGTAAGTTTGCCGCCAAAGACGCAGCCTGTATCGATATCAATAGTGTTATTCAACCATTCTGCTTCGGGTACAGGGGTATGTCCGTAGACTACCATCGCTTCACCGCGATACTCTCCCGCCCAGTTATAACGGACGGGTAAGCCAAATTCATCAATCTCGCCAGTGCTTTCGCCATAAAGGGCAAACTCGCGCACAGCACCAGACCCCCGTCCCTGCATTTCCTGTTTCATCCCTGCATGAGCCACTACCAACCGCCCATCATCTAGGAGGTAATGACTGATTAGGGAATCCAAAAATTTTTGCAGTTCTTTAGTGAAGGGTTCCCGCACTTGGTCGGGTAAAGCCTCAATTTCATTTAAGGTTTGCTCTAACCCATGATTAACCCGGACATTTTTACCGCGTAGTTTCCGCAAAAGTTTGTTTTCATGATTACCAGGAACGCAGAGAGCCGTACCTGCGTTAACCATATTTCGTACTAGTTTGACTGTATCTAAAATGCGCGTTCCCCGATCTACTAAATCACCCAGAAATACAGCTTTACGTCCTTGGGGATGATGGTAGGTGGGAGCATTCCAGGGGGAGAGAACTGGGGAAATCATTGCAACTTCTTCCCCCTTGCGCCTCTCGTAGCCTAACTGTTGGAGTAATGCTTCGAGTTCGTCACAACAGCCGTGAATATCCCCGATGATGTCAAAGGGGCCGTGTTCGTGCTTGAGGTTGTTCCACAAAGGCTGACGCTCAATTTCGACAGATTCGATTTCTGCCAAAGATTTGAGTGTGTAGACATAGCGAAAGCCTTCTTTTTCTAAACCCCGCAAAGAACGCCGCAACATTTGGGTATGACGACGCACTACATGAAAACCAAAAGAGCGATCGCTCCTTTGTTGGTTACGTTCGTGGCATAATTCTTCTGGTAGGTCGAGGACGATGGCGATCGCAAAACAGTGATGCTGCCGTGCCATTTGCAGTAAGAGTTTGCGGTCTTCCATTTGCACATTAGTAGCATCAATAACAGTTAGTTTAGCTGCTGCTAGCCGCTTGCTAGCGATGAAGCGCAGCACTTCAAAAGCGTCTTTGGTAGCAGATTGGCTATTTTCGTTATTAGAAACTAACCCCCGACAAAAATCTGAAGATAAAACTTCAAAAAGTTGAAAGTGCTTACGGGCAAAAGTCGATTTACCGGAACCAGAAGCACCTATAAGAACAACCAGAGATAATTCAGGAATAGTAATTTTCATAGTTAATAGTTAAGTCAATTATGCCTGCCAATATCCTACAGTGGTCAATATGTAGCATCAATTTCCTCATTTACCTGCGGAATGTGGGCTTAAAATGGCAACAGCTACCATAATGCTACTTGCTGCCTGACTTCTAACATATCTAAGTAGTCTCTGGCAAAAGCTTTCCGTAAAAGTGGATGAGGAATGAATTGATCGTACTTTTGAATTTCTGGTGCTTCTGAAGAACTTACCAAATCTTCAGGTGCAATTCTTTGCTCACATAGTGAAACTATTTCTTGGTAAAGATATGGAAATTTACCTTTACCTAATTTGATTGTTAAATAATAGGGATTTATCCCACCAATGCTACTAATTTCCAAAGATTCACGACAGAAAGAATTGAGCAATCTTTCTAATGTACGGTAAGCAACTGTACCCATCCAAGGAAAAATACAGCATTTACCTTTTTCTAATTGCAATATATTTTGTTTATCAAACAGAATTCAGGAGTCAGGAGCCAGAATTCAGAATTGAATTCTATGTGACTGGCGGATGAATAAATGGGTATAAGACCCCCACCAAATTTTTAATTTGGTGGTCTGCAATGAGTGGCGGGTCTGAATCCCCAATTCATTGATTCTGACTCCTGAATTCTGGCTTCTGAATTCTTCAATCAACCCAGCAGATTGTACTAATTGACGAACTGTTTGCAAACATTGCTTACCATTATCTTGCAAATAGCTATATTCTACATTTTCTAACAAAACCTGCCGCATTTTTTGCAAAACTTTTGTATGGATAATACCACTACCGCCACGCCAATAAATAGTAGATTTTCCCTCTACCTGCTTGACATAAGCTACTTTTTTTCTAAAATCAACTTCTAAGACTTCCCAAGTTCTTCCTGCCAAAGCAAAATGATTGCCAACAGGAGGCGGCATGTCAATATTACCAATTGCTGTTGTTGCTTGCTTCACTACATATTCTTGACTATCTGGGAAAACAGCATAAAACTGGAATTTACCCACTACTTTTTCCCCAGCTAAACCAATAATTAGTTTGCCTTGTTCAGTTTTATGAAGATGGTTAATATCAATTAAATAGTATAATAATAATTTAAAATCTTCTGGGGAAATAGCTGCAAATGGTGGTAAATTTAAGACTTGTTTAGCTAGAGCCGCAGGTGAAAGTTCTCCCATTGCTGCTAGAACACTCATTGTTTGGTGATATAGCAAACTAAAAGGATATTTAATCGGGTTTATCGGCTCAATCCAACGTTCTTCTAAATAAAGCTGGATAATGGCGATAGATTGTAAAAGTTGCCAGGGAATTTGCTCTGGAAAAGGTGCTTCGGCTAATGGTTTATTTTCAGCGCAAACAAATCGCATATCCGCAGATTCACCTCTTCTACCGCTGCGCCCCAATCTTTGTAAAAAACTAGCTACAGAAAGAGGGGATTCTAACTGAATGACTCGCTCTAAATGACCAATATCTATACCTAATTCTAGAGTTAAAGTAGCGGCAGTGACAGCAGGATTATTGGGTTCGCGCATAGCATTTTCAGCAGCTTGTCGCAGGCTAGCAGATATACTGCCATGATGGACGTGATAGATATCTGGTAGTGCTTGTTTTTTAGCTATTTTTCGCAAAGACGCAATGATAGATTCGGTTTGGGTGCGGTTATTAGCAAAGATTAAACATTTACGATATTTACTGAGGTTTAAAATATATTGTTCGTATGTTGTAATCTCAGAATTATCGACTTCATCTGTAAGATAAAAGTGTTCTACAGCCAACTTAATTTGACGTTTGACTGCTTCAATTTGGGGAGTAATTACTGGCTTTTCGGTTCCAGAACGCAACCATGCTTCAGCCATTGCGTAATCGCCGAGAGTTGCTGACAAACCAATACGGCGAGGTTGTGTAGATGTCAATTTTGCTAAACGCTGTAATTGACAGATAATTTGACAACCGCGTTCCGAACCCATAAAAGCGTGAATTTCATCGATGATCACAAAGCGCAAATCACCAAATAAGCGTATTAGTTCACTATGTTTGTTAATTAACAAGCTTTCTAATGATTCTGGTGTAATTTGCAGAACACCTTGAGGGTTTTTTAAAAGCTTGCTTTTGCGACTTTGAGCAACATCACCATGCCAGTGATAAACAGGAATATCTGCTGATTTTAGTAAACCATTGAGGCGATCAAATTGGTCGTTAATCAAAGCTTTAATGGGACCAATATATAATACACCTATAGTCTTGGCAGGTTTTTCATATAATTGAGTTATAACTGGTAAAAAAGCTGCTTCTGTTTTCCCCGCAGCGGTAGCAGCAGCAACTAATAAATGAGCATTAGTATCAAATATAACTTGACAAGCGGCAAGTTGAACTGGTCGCAATTCAGTCCAGTTGTGATGATATATATATTCTTGAATGAAGGGTGCAAGTCTGCTAAAAGCATCTCTCATTTTTTATGCTGATTATAGGCTCAGATCCCCGACTTCTTAGATCCCCGACTTCTTAAAGAAGTCGGGGATCTTGTTGTTCAAATAATTTCGTGTTTTTTACCAGTATATTGATTAAATATTGAGCGATGGGACAAATAACCAAATTCATCATCGCGTTCTTCATATTGTTGAATCCAATTTTGGAGAAACTCGAATGTTTGCGCCTGTTCCTCGGCTGATTTAAATTTATGTGGCTCCCAAGGACGATTGTGGTTATTTTCAAGGCACTTCTGAATGCCGGGATTTAGAAAATATATTTCAGTTGAGAATGCGATCGCAGTTTCAATTAGCTTACTATAGCAACCTTCAATTACTAAAGAAATATTATTTTCAATGAAGTCTTGTCAATTTTGTGCTGAATCTTCGTAAGAACGTCTTATCGCAATTTAGTTGGGTTCCCAAACGATAGTATCAAGATCAAGAATTGGAATCCCCAAGTCTTTACCAAGTTTATTTGCAAGAGTGCTTTTTCCAGAACCGGAATTACCAAATATTAAAATTCGATACATTGTGGAAGTTTTCATCTAATAAATAAGTTTCTGTTATATCTATTCTCCCTACCACTTACCCCTTATTAATGCCGGGATTTAGAAAATATATTTCAGTTGAGAATGCGATCGCAGTTTCAATTAGCTTACTATAGCAACCTTCAATTACTAAAGAAATATTATTTTCAATGAAGTCTTGTCAATTTTGTGCTGAATCTTCGTAAGAACGTCTTATCGCAATTTAGTTGGGTTCCCAAACGATAGTATCAAGATCAAGAATTGGAATCCCCAAGTCTTTACCAAGTTTATTAGTAATGGTGCTATAGTTACTCCAATCGGTTCTGATGGGGAACAGCCATCGGACGCAAGGGGGAAAGTCCGGTGTAAATCCGGCGCTGTCCCGCAACTGTGAACCAAAATATAGGTGAGTCAGGATGCCCGCCGGTTAGAATCAATTCGTTTACATAAATCTGCGAGGTACAGATTATGAAAAGAAAACAGGCGTTAGTCAGTCTAACCCTGATGGGAGTTATCAGTTTTTATCTAGTAGTTGGTTTACCCAAACCCGCCTACGCCATGCACATAATGGAAGGTTTTTTACCATTGCAGTGGGCAATTTTTTGGTGGATTGTAGCATTACCATTTTTTCTATTAGGATTGCGTAGTCTGACTCGCATCACCCAAGCTAACCCGGAACTGAAACTACTGCTGGGCTTGGCTGGTGCTTTTACTTTCGTGCTGTCAGCGTTGAAAATCCCATCTGTTACAGGTAGCTGTTCTCACCCAACAGGGACAGGGTTAGGTGCGGTGCTGTTTGGCCCCCTTACTATGTCCGTTTTGGGTAGCTTAGTATTGTTGTTTCAAGCTTTGTTACTGGCGCATGGCGGCTTGACGACGCTGGGGGCAAATGCTTTTTCGATGGCGATCGCTGGCCCATTCGCAGCTTACTGGATCTATAATCTGACAATAAAGTTAGGTGGTAAACAAAAAATTGCCATATTTCTAGCAGCTGCGATCGCAGATTTACTTACCTATGTTATCACTTCTATCCAACTCGCCCTAGCTTTTCCTGCCCCTGTTGGTGGGTTTATTGCTTCATTTACCAAATTCGCCGGAATTTTTGCTATAACTCAAGTTCCCTTAGCAATTAGTGAAGGATTACTAACTGTGTTGGTATGGAACTGGTTGCAATCTTATAATCCTCAAGAATTGGAATTGTTGCAATTAATCAAACGGGAGCGTCAAAGTAATGAGTCAATCTAAAAAAGGGTTAAGTAACTGGCTGTTGGTGATAGCCGTATTAGCTTTAGCAGTTGCACCGTTAATATTTGTACGCGGTGGAGAATTTGGCGGTTCCGATGACCAAGCCAAAAAAGCAATTACTGAAATCCAACCTGGATATCAACCCTGGTTTAAATCATTGTTTGAACCAGCTAGTGGGGAAATAGCCAGCTTATTATTTGCTTCGCAAGCAGCTTTAGGTGCTGGAGTAGTTGGTTATGCAATTGGGTTGTATAAAGGACGTTCCCAACAACAAAAACGTGAAGAATGAGCCTGCAACTAGATACTTTAGCTTACACTAATCGACTGCGAAGATTGCCACCAGAACATAAAATAATTTTTGCATTTACTACTCTTGCTATTTCCCTTGCTACCCATCCACTAGTGCAAATATTAATGGCACTTTGGATGGGTGTTTGGATAGTTATTTATGCAAAAATTCCGGCTGGTGTTTATTTTCGGTTGTTAATGTTCACCATAGTTTTTTGTTTGACAAGTTTACCAGCCCTGATGGTGAATGGAGTTGCGATTGCTGATTTGCCAAGGGTGCAATTAGACTCATGGTATGGACTAACTCTCGGACACTTCTATATTTATATCAGTCATAGTGGCAGTATCCAAGCATTGGGAATTTTAACTAGAGCATTAGCATCTGTTTCTTGCTTATATTTTCTCATGCTAACTGTCCCGTTCACGGAGATATTACAAACTCTGCGTTACTTACGATTTCCTGTGCTTATAAGCGATTTGTTATTACTAATGTATCGGTTTATTTTCATCCTGCTGAACACAGCTAGTGAATTGTGGACAGCACAAAATTCCCGTGGTGGCTACCGCACTTGGCGTAGTGGGATGAAAAGTTTAGCACTACTAATCGGACAACTATTACAGCGAACCTTACAAAGATATAGTCAGTTCTCTCTCGGACTGGAATCACGGGGTTTTGTAAGTGAATTTCGAGTTTGGCATCCCCGCCGCTATCGCCCCCAAGCACGATATATCATCGAAGCCATTTTCGGCTGTGTAGTATTAATAGGATTGGACTTTTGGCAGAATGCAGGAATATTTACTCGAATTTGAGCAGGTATATTACACCTATCCCGGCGCACAACAATCAGCTTTGAATGGTCTAACACTGAAGATTCCATCTGGCAAAAAGTGTGCGCTAATTGGTCAAAATGGTTGTGGTAAAACGACACTATTCTTATTAGCTAATGGTCTATATAAACCTAATTCTGGTATTGTCCGTTGGCGTGGTGAACCGTTAATTTATCACCGAAATTATCTTAGTAGCTTACGGCAAAAAGTTGGGTTAGTATTTCAAGACCCAGAACAACAATTAGTAGCTTCTACCGTTGAAGAAGATATATCTTACGGTTTGTGTAATTTGGGTTTACCAGAACCCGAAATTAAAGACCGAGTAGAGCAAGCATTAGTTGAATTTGAACTGACTACTTTAGCAGAAAGACCGGTGCATCATCTGAGTTTAGGGCAAAAGAAGCGAGTTTCTATAGCAGATGTGATGGTACTACGACCAGAACTGTTGGTGCTGGATGAGCCTACCGCCTATTTAGATGTAAAACATACTCGTAACTTGATAGCAACTCTCAAAAAAATTTATCAAGATGGAACTACTTTAGTAATGGCAACCCATGATTTAGATTTAGTCTATCGGTGGGCAGATTGGGTTTTTGTTATGCACGAAGGACGACTAGTACTAGAAGGTCAACCCCAGCATGTGTTTTTGCAACATGACCTTTTGTCAGAGTTAGAATTAGGAATACCATTGATATATGAAATATTATATTATGGATTATCTTCTGAAGATGAATCAGTTAAACAACGAGTACAAAATAAGATATTAGATAGAACTATTTTGTAATTTTTGATCATGTACATTTATCTCAACACGTTGAAATTATTTCAGCTATTTAAAATATCGTTATACCAAGTTTATTTGCAAGAGTGCTTTTTCCAGAACCGGAATTACCAAATATTAAAATTCGATACATTGTGATACTGTAGGGTTCAGATCCCTGACTTCTTAAAGAAGTCGGGGATCTTGTTGTTCACGAAAACTCTGCAAAAAAGTTTAAGGTTTCCTTCAACGCTTTGATGAAAATATCGATTTCTTCACGGGTATTATAAAAGGATAAACTTACCCGTGCAGTTGCCGGCAGACCTAAATAACGGTGCAACGGCTGAGTACAGTGGTGTCCTGAACGAATGGCCACGCCTTCTTGATCTAATAATGTAGATAAGTCGTTGGCGTGGACTTCTCCAACTGTAAATGACGCTAGCGCAGCTCTACCTTCTCCTTGAGCATTTGGTTTAGGGCCGTAAATCCGAATTTGGGGAATTTGCTCTAATTGTTGGAACAAATAAGCAGTTAATTCGGCTTCGTAGGCGTGGATTTTATCCATACCAATACTGCTAAGATAATCTATTGCTGCACCCAAAGCGATCGCCTCTGCGATTGCAGGTGTACCGGCTTCAAATTTATGGGGCAATTCTGCATAAGTGGAATAATCTAAATAAACCTCTGCAATCATTTCACCACCACCAAAAAATGGTGGCATTGATTCCAAAAGTTCCAACTTACCATACAAAAATCCTATACCAGTTGGAGCGCACATTTTATGACCGGATGCAACCAACCAATCACAATTGATCTGCTGTACATCGACAGGCATATGGGGTACACTTTGACAAGCATCAACTAAGAATTTCGCATCGTATCTGTGAGCGATCGCAGCAATTTCTGCTACTGGGTTAATACAACCCAAAGTATTAGAAATATGGGATACTGCCACCAACTTTGTTTTTTCAGAAATCAGTTGTTTAAACTGCTCCAAATCAAAAGTTTCGGCTGGTGTAAGTTCCACAAATTTTAAGATTGCACCTGTTTTTTGGGCGACAAGTTGCCAGGGAACAATATTACTGTGGTGTTCCATTACCGACAGAATAATCTCATCTCCCGGCTGCAAATTATTCATTCCCCAACTGTAGGCTACTAAATTAATTGCCTCACTAGCGTTGCGAGTATAGACAATTTCCTGACGTGATGCAGCATTGATAAATTTAGCAACTTTATCTCGCGCTGCTTCATAAGCATCAGTAGCTTTAGCACTTAGTGTATGAGCGCCCCGATGCACATTGGCATTATATTGCTCGTAATAATCGCGCAAGGCATTTAACACGAGCAAAGGTTTTTGCGAGGTAGCTGCATTATCCAAGTAAACCAATGGTTTTCCATTGACTTCCTGACGTAATATCGGGAAGTCAGCGCGAACTTCATCGGCTAGGGTTTTGGTAGAAGTGAAGGTCATTGGTAGTAAGTAATTAATAATTAGTAATTAGCCATTAGTCTTGGGGTAGAGACTTCAGACTATTGACAGTACTTAACAGGATTTTTTGCAGAGAGGGGATAGGGATTTGGCTGATGATTTCGGCCGCAAAAGCATTAATTAACAAATTACGAGCATCGTTTTCATCAATTCCCCGGCTTTGTAGATAGAATATTTCATCATCTTCCAATTGGCTAACTGTAGCACCGTGAGCGCATTTCACGTTATCAGCGGTAATTTCCAGTTGGGGTTTAGTATCAACTCTGGCTTTAGAAGATAAAAGCAAATTTCGATTTAACTGAGCAGCATCTGTCAACTGCGCTGGTTTAGGAACAAAAACTTTGCCGTTGAATACCGCATGAGCGCGATCGCCTACAATACACTTATGTAATTGTCTACTTATACTGTAGGGATGATTAAGTGCGATCGCACTGTGAGTATCCGCTAATTGATGACCTAAAGCGATCGTTAATCCATTGAGAGTAGTTAGGGTTTGCTCACCAGTTTGCAAAACTTCTAAATTGTGCCGTGACAGCTTACCGCCCAAAGTTATGGCATGACAAGTATATCGGCTATCACGAGCTTGGGTTACAGCAGTCTTGCCTATATGAAAAGCCTCTGTACTTTCGCGCTCAACTCTAGTGTGATTCACCTCGGCATTTTCAGCAAGCCAGATTTCCGTAACCGCATTGGTGAAATATACTCCCTCTTCCTCTGCGCTCTTGGCATCTTCTCTGCGAGACGCTACGCGAAGGCGGTTCGTATACTCTTCAATCAAACTCACCTGCGAACCAGTTTCAGCCACCACCAAACAACGCGGCTGAGAAATTATTGGTTTCTCCCCAGCAACCGAAATAAACACCAAATGAATTGGTGTCTCAACGCTCACATTCTTTGCTACCCAAATCACCGCTGCATCAGATATCCCAGCAGTATTAAGAGCAGTAAAAACTTCCTGCGCTCCCTCAGCTTCAGCTAAATACTGATTGACACGTTGCTGCTCAGATTCAGACAAACCAGCTAAATTACTTACCACCACCCCAGAAGGCAAACCTGCAACGGCGGATAACTCCGATGCATAAACGCCATTTACAAACACCAAACGACTATGAGCCGCTTCTGGTAAAGTTAGCGATGAGATATCAGTTGATTTTAGTTGCCTATCTACCTGAAATTGCAGCTTTCGCAACTCTGACAAATCAGTAAATCGCCATTCTTCCTCGCGGTTAGTAGGAATAGTTGAATGACGTACCCAATTAGTAGCGCGATCGCGTAATTCCTGCAACCAACCTGCTGTTTTTGTTGCTATTATCTGCTCTAACAATCCAGTTAGATAAGCATCTTTATCCAACAGAGTAGATGTCAACTTAACTGTATCCGAGTTAGGCATCGGACTGGGAGATACTTGAATTGTCATTACACACCCACCTCAACCGCTTCTTCTAGCACCCATTCATAACCGCGAGATTCCAATTCTAGTGCCAGTTCCTTACCGCCACTGGTGAGAATCTGCCCATTTGCCATTACATGCACGTAGTCTGGCACGATGTAATTAAGTAACCGCTGGTAGTGGGTAATCATAATAGTGGCATTTTGCGGATTTGCCAGCTGATTTACCCCATTCGCCACAATCTTCAGCGCGTCAATATCTAAACCAGAATCAGTTTCATCTAAGATTGCCAACTTTGGCTCTAGCAGCGCCATTTGCAGAATTTCATTCCGCTTCTTCTCACCACCAGAAAACCCTTCATTCAAACTCCGACTGAGAAAAGCAGGATTCATCTTCACCACTTCCAGCTTTTCCTCAATCAAATCGTCAAAATCAAAGGCATCCACTTCTTCTAAACCCTGTGATTTGCGACGAGAATTGTATGCTACTCGCAAGAAATCCAAATTGCTCACACCTGGAATTTCTAGGGGATATTGAAACGCCAAAAATACCCCACTTCTGGCTCGTTCTTCTGGTTCCATTTCCAGCAGATTTTGCCCTTGGAAAATCACCTCACCGCCAGTTACTTCATAAGCTGGATGTCCCGCCAACACCTTAGAAAAGGTACTCTTACCAGAACCATTCGGCCCCATAATCGCATGGATTTCACCAGAGCGAACCTCTAGATTTAAACCTTTTAGAATCAGCGCGTCATCAACTGTAGCTGTCAAATCCTTAACTGACAGTACAACTTCACTATTTTCGATAATCATGTTCTCTCTCTTCTTGTCTTCTTTCTTAGTGCCTTAGTACGCCAGTCGCCTCAACGGAGGGAACCTCCGCACGTCGCTGGCTCGTCTTTGTGGTTCACTTCACCACAAAGGCACTAAGACGAGGGTAGCAGCGTGGGCGGGCGGGTTTCCCGACTTGAGCGGACTGCCCTTTATAAAGGTAAACCTTCAACATTACCCAACACTACCTTCCAACTTCAGGCTCAATAGTTTATCAGCTTCCACAGCAAATTCCATCGGCAGCTGATTAAAAACATCTTTGCAGAAGCCGCTAATCATCATTGAAATGGCATCTTCTGCTGAAATGCCTCGTTGGGCGAAGTAAAATAGCTGATCTTCCCCAATCTTAGAAGTAGAAGCTTCATGCTCTACTTTGGCAGTATTATTCTGCACTTGGATATAAGGGAAAGTATTCGCATGGGCATTATCCCCAATTAACATTGAGTCGCACTGAGAATAATTTCTTGCCCCTTTCGCTGTAGGATTAACTTTCACCAAACCCCGGTAGCTATTATTAGATTGACCTGCGGAGATTCCTTTCGAGATAATCGTGCTGCGGGTATTTTTACCAATGTGAAACATCTTGGTACCAGTATCGGCTTGCTGCATATTATTTGTTAGCGCTACCGAGTAAAATTCACCCACAGAATTATCACCCACCAAAACACAGCTAGGGTACTTCCAAGTAATCGCTGAACCAGTTTCTACTTGAGTCCAGGAAATTTTGGAATTGACACCTTTACACAAACCGCGTTTGGTGACGAAGTTGTAAATACCACCTTTACCATTTTCATCGCCGGCGTACCAGTTTTGGACGGTGGAGTATTTAATTTCGGCGTTATCTAGGGCGACAAGTTCCACAACAGCGGCGTGTAGTTGGTTGCTGTCGTACATGGGCGCGGTACAACCTTCTAGGTAGGAAACATAGCTACCTTCTTCGGCGACAATTAAAGTTCGTTCAAATTGTCCTGTATCACCAGAGTTAATGCGGAAATAAGTAGATAATTCCATTGGGCATTTAACGCCTTTAGGAATGTAGACAAAGGAACCATCGCTAAATACAGCAGCGTTCAAGGCTGCAAAGTAGTTGTCTGCTACAGGAACAACGCTACCCAGATATTTTTTGATTAATTCTGGGTGTTCTTGTAAAGCTTCAGAAATCGAGCAGAAAATCACGCCGTCTTCGGCTAGCTTTTCCTTAAATGTAGTGGCGACGGAAACGCTATCGAAAATTGCATCAACGGCGACGTTGGCTAGGCGCTTTTGTTCAGAAAGAGAAATGCCTAGCTTCTCGAAAGTTTCTAAGAGGGTAGGATCGACTTCATCTAAGCTATTCAGCTTTTGTGGCTTTTTTTTCGGAGCTGAATAGTAGATAATATCCTGATAATTTATAGGCGGATACTTGACGTTAGGCCAAGTTGGTTCCGTCATTTTTTGCCACTGACGATAAGCTTTCAGGCGAAAGTCCAGCATGAACTGCGGCTCGTTCTTCTTGGCAGAAATCAAGCGGACAACATCCTCGTTTAGTCCACGCGGAATAGTATCGGCTTCAATGTCAGTGATAAAGCCATACTTGTAGGGTTGGTTGACTAAGGTTTTGACGGTGGCACTCATCAGTAATAATCTCTCGTGTTCGGTTAGTTCTCTACGGCAGTCGTTATAACGGGAAAAAGTCTGCCTCTTAAGGATGGAAGACGGGCTGATATTTAGCCGATTCCCAATTCGCATGACCGAGTGGTTACACGGCTGTTAGAATAAGGATGGAGAGTAAAACAACAACTATGTTGTTTAACTTATCTTCATTTTACGCTAAATTAACAACAACAATGTTGTTAAAGTCAATTTTTCTGAAAAATTTTTGGGGCGTTCGCGAAACGTCTCGTAGAGAAGATGGCGACTACTCACCAGTCCTCAACCAAGCAAGATATCCTAGAATACCTGCTGAAACACTCGCAAGCAACGGCTTTTGAGCTAGCTGCTGTTTTAGATGTTAGTCCCCAAGCGATTCGTCGTCATCTCAAAGATTTGGAGGCACAGGAGCTTGTTTTGTATTCGTCAATCGTACAGGCACAGAGTCCTCAAAATGCTGACTCCCAGGGGGGTGAAGTTCGGGGAATGGGGCGACCGCAGCATGTTTATCAATTGAGTCGTCAAGGACGCGATCGCATCCACCGGAGGAATGATTTTCAAAGCGATCGCTATGGCGATTTTGCTGTTTCTCTGCTAGATACTTTAGCCGAAACCGTGGGATATGAACAAGTTAGTTCAATTTTACAAAAACAGTGGGAGCGCAAAGCCCAAGAATACCACGAACATTTAGGCAGTGGTTCTCTGCAAGAACGTGTAGCCAAGTTAGTGGAATTTAGGAAAGCTGAAGGCTTCATGGCAGAGTATCATCCTGTAGACTCAAATGGTTCCTCAGCAGGAGATAAGTTTATCTTCATGGAACATAACTGTGCGATTTCTAATGTTGCCGAGTCATTCCCTAGCATCTGCGGCCACGAATTAGAAATGTTTGCTGCTGTTTTACCAGATTGTACAGTTGAGCGCACCCACTGGCTGATCAATGGCGAACATCGTTGTGGTTATTTGGTGGAAGCTCGAAAGTAAAAGTCTCATGGATAAATTAATTTTCATATCTAGTTTAGGTCATGGATAATAACTCAGTAGTAAAGGGCTTTACCAATTAATTATTATCGATTGTGCATCAGGAATTTTAAATTAAGTTGAGTTTCAATCTATGGATGTACAGCCACAGCAACCTTCAACACAATTTTTAACCTTAGAAGAATCAGCCAAAGTAGATGCTGCTTTATTGTCTTCTCCAGAAAAATTTTTAACAAGATTGACTATTTCATCACTCAAACTTTTAAAGTATATTGCCCAAGAGTATGGTGTTGCTATTGAAGACCTAACAGCACAACAAGTAATTGCTTGGTTTGAAACAGATAGCAAAATTAGACGAGAACAGGGAATTGAAGCGTCATATCTGAAGTGGTGATTTTTAAGTCAGAAGCACAACATAAAAAAGCACCATCTATAAATAATACCTCTCTTCCAAAAACTAGAAATATTCCTTGAAAGAGGGGTATTAAGATAGTAGATGGATTCACAATTGGCTTTTAATTTTAATATTCAAAAACAGAACTAATCGATAACTCGATTAGCTTATTTGTTCTTGTTCTTGTGGCTTTGCCGTCCTGCCTCAGCATGTTGTTCTGGTGTACCACCACGAGTACCCTTTTGTTCATCATCGGCATCATAATTATCTTGACTACCGCCCCTACGATGGGAACTCTTACCGCCCTCACGACCGATTTCAGCCATGTGTTCTCTATCTTGGCTGACAGTTTCACCACCCTTATGCCCAGCTTCACGGGCTTCCTCGGATGTAAATTCGTGGGCTGTACCCTTCTCATGGGCAGCATTTCTACCCTTGCTGGCAATTTCACGCTGCTTATCTTCATCCATAGAAGCAAAGCCACGCTTGCTTGTGTCTGACATGAGAATACTCCTTGCAATTAACTAATCTTTAGTAACTAACTAAAAGTTTTGGCTTTTTTAGCCCGTAAAAACCTTGAGCAGTCATTAATTTCATCAACTCATTGAGTTCTAAATTTAGCTACCCAAGTGAGTTGTATTCATGCTTCCACGGAGTGAATCATTTAAAACTAAGCCTCAACTTTAGATATATAACTAAAGTTGCTCAAAAACAGTTAACAATATTTCTATTTATCTATGATCAATATTTTGTAAGCTCTAGATTTTTTGGCGTTTATCTTTCACAAAAAGTTGAGTCAGTACACTCTCCACAAAAGCCCGAAAATTGAGGTACATCTTGGAGTTAAATTGCCAAGGTAAAATATTTAACAGCAAATCTTGTATCTGTTGCAGAGGAACCAATCTATGACGATTTGCCCACTTATAGCCAATAGTCATAAATTTAGCATCTTTGGCTAAACCCCATTTTTGTTGGAAGTAACTTAGGGAAACTTTATTCCAACCATCACTCCAACGTAACCAAAAATATCGTAAGTCATACAATTTTAATGGGACTGGAAGTACATAAATCACGGTACTAACTGGCTCTAGATAAATAGTTCCACCGATTGCACGGACTGTTAAGCAAAAATCAGTCTCTTCTGCAAGACTCATTAATTTCTCATCAAAGTTACCTAACTGCTTCAAGATAGCAGTACGCACCAAAACACAATGAAATTCAATCAATTGTGTTGGTTCTCTTAGCAGTTGAGATTTGACTGTAGGTAACTGATTCTTGGCAAAGAAACGTTGCTCACGTAAATCTAGTTTCCCTTCTTGCTCTTGAAATTCACAACAGCCACCTGCCATGTGGATATTTTGAGTTTCTAGATTTTCCGATACTCCATCTAAGTAAAGTGGCCCTACAACTGATGCATTTGTTTCATCAGCACATTCCACAAGCTTGTTTAACCAATCGGGTGTAACTTGGACATCATTATCAATAAAAACAACGTACTTAGTATCAATATATGGCAATGCTAGGTTACGTGCTTGATTAGGAGATAAATAGTTTTCTGTACGAATTAAGCGAAAATCTTTTGCGGATGATTGTGCTTCTAGGTAGCGCTTAAGTGGCCGTGGAGAATTGCCATCTATATAAATTAATTTAAAGGGAATATCAGTATGTACGTAAACACCTTCTAACGAAAACTGTGTATAACTAAAGCGTTCTCGTGGCACAATAACAACTGTAACTTGGGGTTCCGACATTTGATTTAAGTATTTTTTGCATAAGTTGATTCTGTTCTCCGAGTATATGCTTACAGAAGAAAATAAATATAAATTTGGTATGTATTTTAACCCAGTTTTATTTAAAAAAAGTGTGTTTTTTTCTAGGTAAAAACTTAAAAAATCAGCCTTAATTATGAAGTTATATATGGTGAATAACTTTGAAAAATGGTATTGCTTATGAGCAGAAGGCGAGTTTTTATGGCTCAAAGTATTGCTATATTTGGATTAGCAGGATTATCTGTAGTTAGTTGTAGTAACACTAGCGATCGCAATACTCTAATTAACCCTAATAACAGCAGTCAATTAAAAAAGGAGGTGAAAACCATGAAATTGGCAAGCAGCGCCTTTGACGCTAATGGCTTAATTCCTGTGAAATATACCTGTAATGGCAAAGATATCTCTCCACCCCTAATCTGGGATGAAGTCCCGACAGGCACACAGAGCATAGTATTGATTGTTGATGATCCCGATGCCCCTGGAGGGACATTTGTTCATTGGGTTGTTTACGATATTCCAGCTACAGTTCGCCAATTACCAGAGCAAATCGCCGCTGTAGAAACTTTATCTAATGGTGGGGTGCAAGGAACAAATGATTTTGGCAAGTTAGGTTACGGTGGGCCATGTCCACCTAGTGGCATCCATCGCTACTTTTTCAAACTTTATGCCCTAAATCAAAAGTTAGGTTTGCCAGCAGGTGCTACTAAAAACCAAGTCTTAGCAACGATGAAAGATCATGTTTTAGCGACGGTAGAATTAATTGGACGCTATCAACGCCAACGTTAAATCACAAAAAGCACCTTAAATAAGGTGCTTTTAAAATTTATGAGATTTAGTTTTCCAGCAAATTACTTAATGTTAGCGGTCGTAGTTGTTAGCTCTAGGACTGCGAGCACCAACAACAGCTCCTATCAAGGAAGAGACTAAACCCAGTAAAGAACCAAATACAAACCACCACAGGCCTCTTGAGGTTGCAGCAGCAATATCACGAGCTTGTTCAGCAGTTAAAGTAGGCACATTTTGCGGTAGGACAACACCTGGTTGTTGCTGTACTTGGTTGATAACTTCTCCAGCATTATAAGCAGCAACCCCAAAAGCACCAGATACACCACTTGCCAATAGCCAAGAACTAAGTGCTAAAGTAGTAGCCCAAAATATTGCGCCGTTAAGCAACGCTGTGCTGCGATTCATTGGACCACAAGCACGGGTTGTTATCCAACCCCCAATAAATAATGAAACTAACAAAGCGATAGTTGACCAAATCCCTACATTACCTGCGATATCTGGTGTGATTGTTCTAGGCGCTCCTGAGCCTGCAATACTTCCTGCTCCAATTGCCCCAAAAAAGGAACTCAAAATCAATTGAGTGGCTAAGCCAACCAATACACCAGAAATTATTGGGCCCCAGCGAACACGATCGTGATATTCTGCTACTCTACTTGCCACCATAGGCTCATTAATAACATCATCATCTGCGCGATTTACGTATGACATAGCTTATTCTCTCCTAGCTTTGCGTTGCTGTTTCAGCAAAGTTTTTAACAGGTATATTCATTGACTGTATACTTAAAATTAAATTGCTAATCACGGGTTTTAGTATCTATCAATAGAAGGATATAGACACTCTATCGTGAGTAAGAATAAAGACTTTAACTTACAATTTTTAATTTATTTCATTTTATTTATTATTCATTTTTTCAGTTGTATTTATCTTAATTAGAAATATATCTATAAAACTTCATCAAATATTATTGATTTTAAATTAAACTTAAGCATTGGCAATGGATAATTATGGCAATTTCATTACCCATTAGCCATTATCAAAAAAATCTCAACCAACAAATTTATGAACATGAACTGAAAAAATTAACGCATTCTCACAGCAGTACCTGTGGCGGTAATTAGCATCAAAACACCTGACTGGTCAACATTGATTGTGCCAGTATCGATTTCAATTCCAATTACAGCGTTAGCGCCTAAACGCTGTGCCCGTTGTTCTAATTCTGCTAAGGCTTTCTGTTGACCCTGCTCAAATAGACGCTCATAGCTACTGGTGCGTCCACCAATAACATCCCGAATACCGGCTAAAAAATCCCGTAGAAAATTGCTACCGTAGACGACTTCTGCCGTCACAATGCCTAAGTATGACTCAATAACCGCACCTTGAATCACATCAGTTGTAGTTAAAATCATTGATTAGCCTCATAAAAAATAGTATATCAGACTCAAAGATGCTGGAACTCTCTCATCTTCAACAATACTAACCATGAATAAATTTACATGTTGAGGTGCTAATATCCCAATAATTTATCTGGGAGCATCCACTTTTGGAAGAAATACCTTGCCTTGCGATTGGAAATCACGGCTACACAAACGAAGTCGGCGCAGGCGGCTTTAGTTTGTGTAGCCCCAGACTTCTAGTCTATTCGCGTAGCGTGCGCCTTAGTGCAGGGCGATTTCCCAAAACGGGATGCTCCAATGAACTGCCGATAAACGCCGATGAGAACTACTTATGCAAGAGGTTTTTTGAGCCTAGAATTCTTTCCTTTAAAGACGCGGCGTGAACAAGACGCTTTACGAACACAAAAAGTCACAATTAGGTAAAATTGTGTAAAGTAATCTCTGCGCTTGTTAACTAAAGGTCTCAGCAAACCCATGCAACTGAAACTCAGTGCATCTCGACTTACCTTCGCACCCCTACTATTAATTGCCCCCTTTTTCCTGTGGGGGACGGCAATGGTGGCTATGAAAGGAGTAATACCCCATACCACACCCTTATTTATGGCAGGTGTGCGTTTGTTGCCGGCGGGGGTATTAATTCTAATTACAGCCGCATTGATGGGTAGACCTCAACCCAAGGGTTGGGCTGCATGGCTGTGGATTACCTTATTTGCCTTGGTAGATGGGACGCTGTTTCAAGGCTTTTTGGCCGAGGGATTAGTTAGAACTAGTGCTGGCTTAGGATCGGTGATGATTGATTCTCAACCCTTGGCTGTGGCTTTGCTGTCGTTGTGGTTATTCCAAGAACACATCGGTTTGTGGGGATGGCTGGGACTAGGATTAGGAGTCACAGGTATTAGTTTAATTGGCTTACCGGATGAATGGATTTTCCATTTTTTCGACTCAGGTGTAAATGCCACAGTTGGCAACTGGCAAAATTTATTTGCTAGTGGTGAATGGTTAATGCTATTAGCGGCGTTGTCAATGGCAGTGGGAACAGTTTTAATCCGGTTTGTGTGTAAACATACAGATCCTGTAACAGCTACGGGATGGCACATGGTGATTGGGGGATTGCCATTGTGGGGAATTTCATCAGTTTTAGAGTCGCAGCAATGGCAAAATCTCGTAGCTGCTGATTGGATAGCTTTAAGTTATACGACAATCTTTGGTAGTGCGATCGCCTACGGGTTATTTTTCTATTTTGCCTCTAGTGGTAGTCTTACCAGCCTCAGTTCTCTTACCTTCCTCACACCGATTTTTGCCCTACTATTTGGTCATCTCTTCCTGTTTGAAGTACTTAGTTCGTTACAGTGGGTGGGAGTTTTCCTGACTTTAATTAGTATCTATCTCATCAATCAGCGTGATACCTTGTCAGGAAAACAAAATATAGCGATCGTCGAGGAAAAAACGACTACACAGCAGACACCAGTTTTAGAAGCATCTGCTAAGAAATTTAACCCTGTAACCTTATCAGTGAGAGAATCAAAGCCAGATGTTTTGCCTTAACTCGGTAGGAAGCAGAGGAGCAGGGCAGAATAACTTTTCCCAATGCCCCATCTTTTTGTGTCACACTCAAAGTTAACATTTGTTCAGCTTAAAGTTATTGTGTATCCATGACTTTAAAAGCACATTCAGGCTGCAACTTCCAATATGAGGCAATGCTATTCCTCAGTTTTAATATTTACTTGTTTTACTTGCCTGGGATTTTACCCAAATCGCGCAAGCACAGCTACCCCTAGCTTATTACCACAAAAAATTGCACAAGCTAGTTCTAAAGTTCCTACCCAGCAAGGTGTCCTTAAACCTGGTAGTCAAAGTTTAGATGTAAAGGTGCTGCAAACCCAATTGCAGAAGTTAGGATATTACAATGGCTCAGTAGATGGAAAATACACTCCAAGTACACAAGCTGCTGTAGCTAAATTTCAGAAAGCCAAGAGTTTAAAAAGAGTAGATGGCACAGCAGATTTAGCGACTAAACGCAATCTGCGAGCAGCTATGGCAGCCAAATTTAAGCCTGTCAACTCTCCGGTAATTGACCCTTTTGCTCCAACGCTCCAACCAATTGCCAATTCCACACCTCAACCAACTCAAAGAGGGTTCATCTGGTGGTCTTTGTTTGGTCTGGGAATTTTAGGAAGTATTGGCGCACTCTTGTTCTTGATGAGATGGTTTCATCAGCTAAAACAAGCGCAACAGCCCCAAACTTCAGAACTAAAAGCTTTAAGTCCAGCTAAGGAAGACTTGGTGACAGCGCCATTAAAAAAGTTGCACAACGCACCATATCAGCAGGAAAATACTGCATCTGTGATCAATCCAGAAACGGCAAAAACATCAATTTCTACAACATTACTGCCACTAGAAAAAACTTCTCGTATACCTAAAGTCAATGTTATTGAAGAGTTGATTCAGGACTTACGCAGTACTGATCCCAAAAAGCGGCGCAAGGCTATTTGGAGCTTGAGTCAGCAAGGAGATTCGCGGGCGATTCAGCCGCTGGTAAATTTGATGATTGATGCAGACTCTCAAGAACGTAGCTTAATTTTGGCAGCTTTAGCGGAAATTAATGTTCGCATACTCAAACCATTAAATCGGGCTTTAGCAATTTCAATGCAAGACGAAAGTCCACAAGTGCGGCAAAATGCGATTCGTGACTTAACTCGCGTATATGACATTATGAGTCAAATGAACCAACTGTTGAGCCACGCCCTAGAAGACTCAGATGCTGAAGTGCAATCAACAGCAAAGTATGCTCTGAATCAGATGAATAGAATGCGTAGCTTGCCAACTCAATCAAGTCTACCAGAAGCTACTGAAACAAGTATTTGGCAGAATGACGAAATCTGCTAAAGTTGCGATTGCAAAAACAGAACTAAGCGTCCAATAATTCGCTTCCACAAGGGGCGAGTAGACCAATTTGCCATGTTAACTAATCGACTGCGCTCAAAGCCAGTGTGGAAAAGCTGATTGATACGTTGTACCATTTGTGGTTCGGCGGTGGAAATATCTAGTTCATCATTGTGGAAAAAACTACGCGGATCAAAGTTAGCACTACCAGTACTCACCCATTTATTGTCAATGAGTAAGCATTTAGCGTGCAGCATACTCGGCTGATGTTCATAAATTTGGATTTCTGCTGCTAGTAAGTTGCCGTAAAGTTCTACAGAGGCGTAGTAAACCAATTTCTTATCGTTATGTGAGCCACAGGTAAGGATACGCACGTCAAGACCTCTTTTTTTAGCCGCGATTAAAGCTTGACATGATTGATAGTCAGGCAAAAAGTAAGGGCTAGCAATCCACACTTGCTGTTTGGCTGCACAGATAGCCGTGGTAAACAAAGCTCTAATTGAAGAGGAGCGATAGGAAGGAGCGTCACCCGGAGTCACCAAAATCATTGGGTTAATTGGTGGAGCCGGATCAAAATTTTCTGCACTTAAATCTACTGTGCCGCTAGAAGCCGTCCAGTGCTGCATGAACATTCCTTCCAAAACGGACACTACAGCCCCTGTTAAACAAAACTCAAAGTCAAACCAGGGAGCTGTATCACCAAATTTCTTCTGTCCATCCCAAAAGTCAGAAATTCCAGCCCCACCAATCAAAGCAACTTTTCCATCAATTAGTAGCAGCTTTCTGTGGGTGCGTCCAGCATAATCAAATGGAGCTTTCCAACTAAAGGGTTTGAAGAAGCGAACATTTACACCTGCCGCCTTTAAGCGTTTCCAATACTTTTGAGGTAATTTTTTCGTACCATAGTGATCTACAACCATTTGTACTTCAACACCAGCAGCAGCTCGTTCGGCCAATGCAGCAGCAAAATCATTGGCACGGTGTCCTGGAGTCATGAAAAATGTCTCAAAGTGAATACATCGCTTTGCACTTTGAATCGCCTCTAACCGTGCGGATTGAATTTCATCAGCTTCAAACCAAAAGTTGATAATGCAACCAGTAGTACCTAAAGAATTGGACAAACTACCTAAAGCAACAGCAAAGCGGCCTTCATCAGGACTGGGAACATTGATGGCTCTGTAATCAATATAATCGCGGAACGCTCCTCGACAATAAAAGATTACGATGAGGATAAATCCGGTGAGCAGAATAATCGCACCCAGCCACATCAGAATGGTAGTGAGTAGTTCCATTGTGAAATCTCATCAAACTGTCGAAAATCTAGAGAGAATACTTACGATATTACCTACTATTAGGTAATTCATGCATCGATTCAACAATGGCTAATTTAGCTAAAATTTAAACAGCGATCGCTGTATCAGGTTCATCAATGAAATACCTTGATGGTAAAGTGACATTAGTCACAGGTGCGACGAGGGGCATTGGCCAGGGAATTGCTGTTGGTCTCGGTGAAGCAGGTGCAATTGTGTACATCACAGGACGCAGGTTAGACAATATCTCTGATGCTAACAATGATGTCTCTGGCAGCCTTAGGGAAACTCAATCAGCAGTGGAGGAAGCTGGTGGTGTATGTATTCCCGTCCAGGTAGACCACAGTAATGATCAGCAGGTACGTTTGCTCTTTGAGCGTATCCAAGATGAGCAGCAAGGAAAACTCGATTTACTGGTCAATAATGCTTACTCAGGAGTCCAGGCATTAAAAGATGCTCAAGGTAAGCCTTTCTGGGATTGTGAACCCAGTCTTTGGGATGCTTGTAATAATGTTGGTCTGCGTAGCCACTATATTGCGAGTGTGTTTGCTGCTCGGCTCATGAGCCAGCATCAACAAGGACTAATTTGTACTATTTCCTCGTGGGGAGGTATGTCCTATATTTTCGGTGCAGCTTACGGTGCAGGCAAAGCAGCGTGCGATCGATTAGCGGCTGATATGGCTGTTGAACTCAAGCCCCATAACATTGCTTCTGTATCAATTTGGCCAGGTATTGTTGGTACTGAGCATATTTCTCGCCTGGCAGATGAAATGGATGAAAAGAAAACTAACGATCAGAAAAACTCATTGCTCAGTGAACGATACAACTGGGAAACTCCCTTGCTTACAGGGCGGGTGATTGCTAAGTTAACTTCAGATCCAAATGTGATGTATCGTACTGGACGCGTGCAGATTGTTGCAGAGTTGGCTAAACAATATGGAATTGTAGATCAAGATGGCAATCTTCCTGCATCCCTACGCTCTCTGCGTTTTCTGATGCCCTTGGCGTTACCTGGACTAAGAAAATACCCTTGGCTTATTCCAGATATTAAAATACCCTGGTCACTGCTATTAATCAAAGCACTAAGCTCGCCTAAGATATGAAAATGCACCGCGGGGTAACTCACGGTGCTTATGGTTCACTTTAATTTATTTATCGGATGCAAGAAACTGTGATACATCTGCATGAGCTAAAACAACATCAGGTTCACGTTGCAACGCAGCGTAGTATTTTCTGGCAAATGTATTGCCTACCTCGGATGGTGAGATTAACATACGGGCGTTGGTAATTAAATTTTGGACGTTTTCCAGCGACATGGGTTCATCTGCTACGAGGGTTTCGTCAATTTGCACAACCAGTTCAGAAATGCTATGTAGCCAAGCAAATTGTTCATGACTGATCACAAGTTGCAGGAGTTCTCGATTTGATACTCGTCCACTAACTTGTTCGTAGGCGATGCGTTCTGTTTCAATCAACGCTTTGTGAAGATGTAGTAGTTTGTTTCGTAAATCACGTAAATGTTGATGTTGGTAGATTCTTTGTTGGAGTATGTTAGAAGCCAATTTAACTGATCCTCCCGTGGCAATAGTCTTTAATAGCTTGAATAAGTTCTGCTTTAATATTCCTTACAAATATAAAGTAGCAAACAACTGAAATATATTTGATTATCCACAAAAGCTAAACGCTAATAACCTGCAGTCATACTCAATACTAATTAATTAAATTATTTACTGAAACACATCATAATCAATAGTACTTTACTAGATAATTCTTCTATATGATTAATCACATATTAGCATAGGATTATATAAGAAGTAACAGATATGGTTTCCACTAATTTACTTTCGGAAAACCGCCTATGTCTTTAGCGCACACCATTCTAGGTCTACTTCAGCAAGAAAAAATGACAGGCTACGACCTGAAAATAAACTGCTTTGATCAATGTATTGCTCACTTGTGGCCAGCAGACCAAGCGCAAATCTACAGAACCCTCGATAAGCTTGAGGCAGAGGGCTGGATTACTTGTACAGTTGAAATTCAGCGCGATCGCCCCAACCGAAAGGTGTATAGTACAACTGAAGCCGGAAAAGCTGAATTAATTCGATGGCTGCAATGTCCTCAGCCGTTACCGACGGTGCGAGAACCGTTGCTGATGCAATTATTTTTTGCTGCTCAACTACCTAATGAAGCAATCATTAATTTACTAAAACAACAGCTAGTAGTTCATGGTGAAAAGATTGTTAATTGTCAAGCAATCAAGGTGTTACCTCCCAGTGATGCATCTGTAAATCGTGAGCAGGTTATGCATCATTTGGTGCTGGACTTAATTATGCAGCGAGAGCAAACTTACATTGATTGGTTGAAGACGGCTATTGAGGTTATTAATACTAATTAATATTTCTATGATCCAAACTAAGTTGCATCACCATCGAGAGCAATTTCCAGCTTTAGCAAATAAGACATATTTTAACTACGGTGGGCAAGGGCCAATGCCTAAAGTAGCAATGGATGCTATTACTCAAGCTGAAGCTCATATCCAGCAGCTTGGCCCTTTTGGAAATGACGCATACACTTGGTTGTCTCAACAAAAGCAAGCTATCAAAGAAGCGATCGCCTCTGAATTTCATGTATCATCGGCAACAATTACTTTAACCGAAGATGTCACCGTTGGCTGCAATATTGCCATGTGGGGTATTGACTGGCGACCTGGCGACCACATGCTACTTTCGGACTGCGAACACCCAGGTGTAATTGCTACGGCGCAGGAAATTGGGCGCAGATACGCTGTGGAAGTTACTACTTGCCCTTTAATGGCAACTTTAAATGAAGGTGACCCCGCGACAGTCATTGCCCAACACTTGCGCCCCCGTACTCGCTTGGTAATCTTAAGTCATGTCTTCTGGAATACTGGTCAAGTTTTACCTCTTGACAAGATAGTGAAAATATGCAGTAGCAATGATTCTTTAGTTTTAGTAGATGCTGCTCAATCTGCTGGTTTATTACCTTTAAATTTGAATGAATTGAAAGCAGATTTTTATGCTTTCACTGGTCATAAGTGGTTATGTGGCCCCCCTGGTATTGGTGGTTTGTATGTGCGGCCAGAAGTTAGAGAAAGCTTGCAACCGACATTTATTGGTTTGCGTGGCATTGTTGTAGATAATCGATCTCAGCCTGTATCTTGGCAACCGGATGGGCGAAGATATGAAGTCTCAACATCAGCTTACTCGTTATACGTGGGATTGAATGAGGCGATCGCTGTTCATCGGCAATGGGGAACTTCACAGGAACGTTACCAGCAAATTTGCTCTAAAAGTGAGTATCTCTGGCGGAAATTGGCGGCGTTACCCAATGTTAAATGTCTACGAACTTCCCCACCCGAAAGCGGTATAGTCTCGTTTCAACTCACTCAGCCACAACCTCAAGCTAATCTTAAGTTAGTGCAATTCTTAGAGTCACAAAAAATATTCACTCGCACAATTGCCGATCCCGACTGTATCCGCGCCACAGTCCATTACTTGACTTTAGAATCGGAAATCGACCAATTGATTGAGGAAGTACAAAGGTTTAGTCAGGATTAACGTGACGCAGAGTTTTGCCAATTTTAATTCGCTACGCAATTAATGACAGGACTTACGCAGAAATGGCCAAAAAGCTTAATTTATCGAACCGCCAAGATGCCTTCGCGCAGCGTCTCGTAGAGAAGAACGCCTTCTCTACGAGAGGCTTCCGCCAACGCGCAGCGTCTCGTAGAGAAGAATTGGTAGAGCGTGCGTAAGTCCTAAATGAGTGGGAATGTAGAGCGAATGAATCGAGTACGTGAGTGATCTGCTCGAACAAACTAAACGGGAAATTTACGCGATGCTGTCAGAAAAGTAGGTCAAGAACTCTTCTATGAAGAAACTGATCAAGCGGCTCAAGAAAATTATCCAATACATCGTTGAGCAGTTTTCACCACAACCTGAACAAATTTCAGCACCAAATCCTCGTCCTGTAAGCATTCCCATTCCTACTGTTGCTCCTCGTTGGCAGTCTGGTTTGGTGCTTGTGTGTTCGCAGTGTGCAAACGAGCAGCCTGTTAACTCCCATCGCACTGATAGAAATTCAACGGCTTCCGAAGACTTAGAGAATTGGTTGAAATCTCGGCTGAAATTTGAAGGATTGTGGGGCGAATATCGGGTTGTTAGCACTAGTTGTTTGGGAGTTTGTCCACGGGGGCGGGTTACTGTAGTCCTTGGCAGTGACGCAGGCGGCAAAGGTCTATGCCTAATTGTCAATCCCCGAAGCGATCGCGAGCGTCTTTACTCATACATCAAGCAGAAATTAGTTTAGTTTGATCGCTCAAAAACTAGTCCTGAAAGTTGTGTTGCAAGAAATATTGAGAATAGAAAAACCTTTTGCAACACAACTAATTCAAGTAATGATAGTCACCTTCCCTGTATCCAAATCGTAACGACTTCTAGCCGTTCAATTAAGAGTTGCGATCGCTGCAACTGTGCAATTTGATATTCCACATTTGCAACCACGGCGTTTTCAACTGCGTCGCCCGGTTGACTCTTAACTTTTTCTACGGCTGGCTTATTTGACAAAAATTCAGATGCCTTGTTATGGGCATCGGGGTCATGAGTATGATCTGGCGTGGATCGAATGAGTGTACTGGATTGACCCATTGCAACTATCCTACCCGTAAGTGTAAGACTGAGTATTTTCATGTAGCTAATTGATATAAGTGGCAGTTTAGCTCGATAACAGTCAGAACAATTATTATTTTTGTATAAAAAAACAGATCTAATTGTGCTACACTTGATAAAATTACTTAACAGTTCAAGTTCTATAACACAACGTGCCAACGCTCCACCTCGATATCAAGCAAGTAGCAGTTAATTACATAGAGCTAAGTGACTTTATTCATCATCCCAAGTATCATCAATGGCGATCGCTCGCACTAGAGAAAATTCAAGACAAATTCTCGCGTTCAACCAGGAGTACACACTAGCTATGCAGCGGTTGTGTGACAGGTAGGATAGAATTAGCGATCGCTGTTGTAAAAAAAACTCTGACATCTGCCTAATGACAATAACCTGACAGTGAAGTGCATGGCTAGGGATATACCGATGTGATGGCTATCCATAACAAGTAGACCATTTGTATGATAGTTATCCTCAGGTAAAAATAGTAAATCAATTGTTGCAAGTTTTGTTTTTGACAACTTCTCTTTTGACGTTAGAATCAAAACTGGATTTTCAGTTAAGGAGGTGGAGATTGGGGAAGCAAAAACGCTGTAACCTTTAGTACTGACAGTATTTTAGAGGACAAAGATTAAAAAACATAGATACCCGTAGATCTGCGGTGAAAGTGACTCCGAGATAGTCTAGCTAGGCAAAACATCAAAAAAATGGAATTTCATATCATAATTGTCTAGCGGACTCATCGAATGTTTCTATAAATCCATAGTTTAGTATGCAAGACAGATTTTTGCTGATTGCTATTGGCTATTGCTTGGTAGCATGACAGAAGTTTAGGAGAAATATACCAATTTTTAAACCCCAAAAAACTTCCAAATATGATTGACTTAACTAAATGTTAAAAGTTGATTAACGAAATCTTAAGAATAGGCAAACCAATAACATAGATACTATACTTTAACAGCGTTAACACTTTAAAAAGGGTTATTAACTCGGATGAAATAGTCATAATTACCAGGTAGTGACAACTAAGTTATTCGTAATAAATAATAGGGAAATCGGCAGATGTCTAGAAAAAGTTATAATGCAAGAAAATCTCGTCAAGTTTTAACTAGTAGTGCAACAACAATATTTCATAACTTTAGAGAAACTCTAGAATATTGGCGTTTTCGTCTAGTAGAATCTGTACCTTTTTTGATTGCTTGCGCTGTATTTTTAAGCGTTATCAGTCTTAAAAGTCCTATTCTACTTTTTTGTTTGCTATTGGGTAGTTTAATCGCCATAGTCATTAATAAAATTGGACAACAGGTAGATTTACCAAAACAATGGCTTATACCATTACAAATGTTGGTAGTAGTCGTCATTCTTAGTTTATTTTGGTTAGACTACTTGGCAGCCCCGGCTCAAGCACAATTTTTTAAGAGAGCCGAAGATTTTTTTAGGAATAACCTGACACAAGGCGCAACAGCAGATAGTGGCAGCCAAGCAGCAGTCAGTTTGATATTTAACGTATTGCGAGGAATTTATTTATTGTATATAGCAATTTCCCTGATTGGTGTAATTAACGCAGTGCGTAAAGATGAAGATTGGCAAAGTATTGCTAGAGTACCTTTATTAGTTGTAATTGCTGTTACCGTTGCTGATGTTCTCACAGGTTTTGTAATCGGTGACACCAGTAAGTAGTTCATCATTAAGAAATTTGTTATGTCTGAAAAACGAGAACAAGAATTTCGTCCAGTCAATCAAATTCTCGGATCACAACCGTCATTAGGGCCCCTTCCTGCCGATCAAATTTTCCCCTGGATAGTTATTGTTCTAGCTTCTTACTTTATCGTCAATGGAATTTTTGGGGGACTTTTTGCAGATGATTTTCAAAGAGGATTATGGACAGTACTAATTGCTGGTTGGGGAGTAGCCACTTGGTGGATATTAACTGGTGGTAGAAGTTGGCGCTTTTTAAGCAAATTTATTGGAGTTCCCACTTGGACTAGAGGCTTTGCTCGTTATCAAAGCTTACTGGAAGTTAACCATGAAGCAAAAAATCGGAAAAAAAAGCATCAGCGGCATCACAGGACAAGAAGCAAGATTAACACCATTTGAAGATGCTTTACATTTAGCGACAATGCTACGTATCTCTCTTGACGGACGTGATATTGGTGCTTACATTTTGGCCAAAGGAGTCCAACGAGATAGATTCTGCTTTGTCTTTGGTTTTGAATGTCGAGGCATTCATACTACTTTAAGAGATGAACAAATAGACACAATTTTTAATAATATTGAATCTGGTTTAAAAGACATGCCTGACGGTGAAAAAATGACACTGCACATGGGGTCTTTTAGCTCAGATAAACAGCGACAACAAGAATTAGCAGACTTAATCAAGCAGACACCATCACGAGATATTAAATATTTATTAATGGCAGAACGAGCCAGAGCGCAAGAACTAACTAATTCTGGGATTCGTAAGCCAAAATTTCTACGGATTTACGTTACATATACTATTGAACCAAATGCTGGTCATGCAGATGATTGGATAGAGAAGTTTTTAGCCAGAGCAGAATTATGGTGGTTAAGATTTAAAGGCGAGTTGGCAGAGATGGAAAACCAACGCATTGAAACTATCATCACAAACGCTTACCAACAAGGTTTTTGTCGCTGGGAGCAGCTTTTATCTAACAAAATGGGATTAGACATCAAGCCTCTGACGGCTGATGATCTGTGGGAACATATTTGGAGGCGATTTAATGATACACAGCCGATAGAGATTCCCCAATTAATTCATTTAGATGAAAATGGACTGCACGAACAAGTTTCTTCAGACTTAGATAGTAGCAAATTACTGATAGAGAATATCCACAGTACAACTTTGCTGATGGAGTCTAATGTACCTAGTGCTGATCGCCGTTGGATTAATGTTAAAAATCGTTACATTGGCGCACTAACTTTTTTAGAAAAACCCGGTGGTTGGTCGAATAAATTTGCCCAACTGCGATATTTTTGGGAACTACTCGCTAGAGAAACAGTAGTAGATACAGAAATTTTTTGTCAGTTAACTGCGGCCAATCCAGCATTTGTAAAAACTACTCTGCAACGAGTGCTAAAGCAGTCAAACATGACAGCGATGATGGCTCAGGATAAAAGTAAAACTATTGATGTCAACGCTCAATTAAAGTTAAAGAAATCAGTAGCAGCACAAGAACAGTTATATGAAGGAGCAGTACCGATTTATACAGGTATAGCAATTTTCGTCCATCGTTCCAGTGTGGGAAAATTAGATGAAGCTACCAGATACATTGAAAACTGTTTTCAACGTCCAGCCCAGGTAGTTAGAGAAACAGAGTATACCTGGAAAATTTGGCTGCAATCTTTACCAATAGTTTGGGAGGGTTTATTAGTTAAGCCTTTTAACCGCCGTCAGTTGTATTTAACGAGTGAAGTTCCCGGATTAATGCCTTTAGTACTGACTAAAGCTGGTGATAGCAAAGGTTTTGAGCTAATTGCCGAAGAAGGAGGAACACCCGTACATCTAGATTTATTTAATCAACACAAAAATTTAGCGCTATTTGCGACAACTCGTGCTGGTAAATCAGTTTTGGTATCAGGAATTTTAACTCAGGCTTTAGCTCATGGTATTCCTGTAGTAGCGTTAGATTTTCCAAAACCAGACGGTAGCTCGACATTTACCGACTATACGGAGTTTATGGAGGGGAATGGGGCGTATTTTGATATTTCCAAACAAGCAAATAATCTGTTTGAGCAGCCAGATTTGCGATCGCTCTCTCCAGAAGAACAGCGCGATCGTATACTAGATTACACTGCCTTCCTAGAATCAGCCTTAATGACAATGGTTTTAGGATCATCCAGTGAAAATCAGCTGCTAGCCCAAACTGTGCGTTCCCTGCTCAACTTATCTTTAGGAGCCTTCTTTGCTGATCAAGGTATTAAAGAGCGCTATCGTCAAGCAATGGCTGGGGGATTCGGTTCTCAGGCTTGGCAAAAAACCCCCACTTTAAAAGATTTTCTCTATTTTTGCTCACCCGAACATCTGCTGTTAGATTCTCTCAGTGGTAGAGTTGAAGATGCTCTAAGTCAAATTCAACTACGCTTGCGGTTTTGGCTTTCTAGTCGGGTGGGACAATCCATCTCTGCACCAACTAGCTTTCCTACTGATGCTCAGCTTTTGGTTTTTGCTCTGAGAAACTTATCAGATAACGAAGATGCAGCAGTCCTATCTTTGAGTGCTTATTCCGCAGCACTACGACGGGCATTAAGTAGTCCAGCTTCTATATTCTTCATTGATGAAGCCCCAATTTTATTTGAATTTGACCAAATCTCCGACTTAGTTGGCAGAATTTGTGCCAACGGTGCTAAAGCTGGGATTAGGGTAATTTTATCAGCCCAAGACCCTGATACCATTGCTAAATCTAAAGCAGCATCTAAAATTTTGCAAAACTTAACAACACGATTGATTGGTCGGATTCAGCCAGTCGCGGTAGATAGTTTTATCAATATCTTGAAATATCCCCGCGAAGTTATTTCTCGTAATGCCACAGAAAGCTTTTTTCCTCGTAAAGAAGGCGTTTACAGTCAATGGCTATTAGATGATAACGGCATCTATACTTTCTGTCGCTATTATCCAGGTTACGAACAATTGGCAGCAGTTGCAAATAATCCTAATGAACAATCTGCACGCAAACAAGCGATGCAAGATTACAGCAATAAATACGAAGCGATTTCTGTATTTGCGCGCCAGTTAGTAGCTTCGCTACGAGGCGGTTAACAGTAATTTAAAAAGTGATACATGATTTTAGTTAACTAAATCCAGGTTATAGATTTATGCGGAAAACTACCCTTTTAACATTTAGTCTGTCATTTCTAGTAATCCTACCAGCAATGGCACAATTAGGCAGCGTTTGGACTGATTTTCAATATTATTCTGTAGATTTACAAAACTATCTCAGAAATAATCTGAGTGAAACTTTAAAACCTTTAGAAATTAGATCTCAAAGTTCTTTGACTGGCGCAACAGGAGATTTGAATATACCTAATCCGATTGCGGCTGGTCAACAAATCCAAAATGATTTAATTCTCAACTCTATATCAGATAAATTTGAGAATAATCCAGCAGTTAGATCAGCATCAATTAGTAATGAAATCAATCGTTTTCTCACCCGTGGCTCTATAGAGGGAGTTCTGGGAACAAATGGACAAAAACGATTAAAAAATAAGTTGGAAGATACTGAAAGGACAGTGAAAAATATTGATGACTCTGTTAAAGAAGCTGAAAAAACGAACCGGAGTATACTTGATGATCTTATAAGTAAAATTCCTGGAAATGAACTTGCTAATCAAGCAATAGCACAAACGAATCGGAGTCAAGTTGAGTTGCTATTGCAAAATATTAAAATCCAACGCGATCAATCAAAAATGATCAGCGAAACACTTGCTCAAACGATACAAACAAATCAGTCTTTACAATACTCCAACTTAAATTTAGCCAACATTTCTCAGCAAATGGAACAGGCAAACCGCGCTCGTCGAGTAGATGGTTCAGCAGAAGCAGCAAGACTTTTACGCACTACTTCCCAAATGGATTTATTTGGTAGAGAGACTGAAAACTAGCATTTATAGAACTTACGCAAAATACCTCTCTAGCTCTTCTTCCTCCGTGTTCTCCGTGCATCTGCGGTTTGATTCTTCTTTAACTTGTGCGTAAGTCCTAATTTATTATTTATCCGTTTTTACATTGACCTTTCTTGTTAGAGAAAGCCTAATAATTTAAAATGCAGATTCATATTTTGCGATTATTTGCTCAACTTGGCATCAATGATACTCTCGAAAATGGTGCTGCAACTGCCAAAAGCATTGCCGAAGGTTGGGATAATCAATGGCTAGATTTATTACAAAATAACACCAGCAATAACTTATATGGATCACTAACGAATTTAGGCGTGTTTTTCGCAGTAGGAACGCTATTGTTTTTTATGATGCAATGGCTGAAAGATTTAATCTACAGTGAATATTCTCGCCCCATATCGGCTTTGATTTGGCCTTTTGTGGTAGTCTTGCTATTAAGCAGTTCTGGAGAAGGCAGTATACTTTCTAACCTGACATTGGGGGTAAGAAACTTTATTAATACTGTGAATCAGCAAATAGTAACTACAACGGATGCCAATCAAACTTATCAGCAAGCAGTAAATATGAGTGTTGCGGAAGAAGTAGCTGGTTCTTTACTTCGCCCTTGTCAATCATTGACTGGTGAACAACAAACTCAATGCTTTGCTAAAGCTAGCGAAAAAATTGACGATCTTTGGCGAGACTATAGAGATTTATATGGAAATAAAACTTGGATAAGTAGGTTAGAAAATCAGGTAAATCAGATTAGATTTGGTACAGGAATTGTCTCAGACATTGCATTTAATTCTTTGTTAGGAAATACAGTGCAAACTAGTATTAAAAGTTTTCTCTTTTCCTTACAATATGCTTTTCAAAATTTGATAGAAGCGACAATGTTGCTGATAGCAGCATTAGGCCCAATAGCTGTAGGCGGTTCTTTGCTTCCTGTAGCTGGGAAACCCATTTTTGCTTGGCTAACGGGTTTTTTATCTGTAGGAATTGCCAAGATTTCATTTAACATTATTGCTGTATTAACAGCTTCAGTAATTGTTAATGGCCCAGCTGAAAATCCCAGTGCTAATCCCGATTTAATGTGGTTCATAATTTTTCTGGGAGTTTTAGCACCAATTTTATCTCTACTTGTAGCGGCGGCTGGAGGATTTGCAGTTTTCAATGCTATTAGTAACACAGCTTCTTTGGCGAGGGAAAGAATATAGTAATTCGTAATTAATTGAGATAATGGTAAATTTACTCAAAAAAAGACAACGAACCGGGAATATTCTGACAACCTTTGCGATCGCCACATTCGGTTTGCATCTATTGGTGTTACTTTTGTTCATCTTCCAAGGCTTAGAAATTCGTCAACTAAGCCTGAGAAAACCGCCTAACTTTGTGCAGATGATCGATGGTAAACCGATAGCTGCTTCTAATGATTTAGCAAGAGATCCAGAAACGATTCGCCTATTCGTCAGTAAAACTATGATATCCATGTTTAACTGGTCTGGAAATCTGCCACCAACAAATTTTGAAGAAGTCACTAAACCTAAATCAGATTCGGGAATACTTGTAAGAACACCAGCAGGGGGTAGCCAAAAAGTTACTACTAGTAGTTGGGTAGCTAGTTTCGCCCTATCAGAAGACTTTCGCAAAGGTTTTTTAGGTGCGATCGCTCAAATCACACCACCAGAAGTTTTCTCTACCAACCCTAACCAAGGGATGTCAGCACAGCTAGTCATCAAGCGGGTTTATCCACCTAAACAAATTGCTCCAGGTAAATGGCGAGTAGGAATGGTAGCTGACTTGATCCAAAAAAAACGCAGTGATGACAGAAAAATAATAACTACTTTTAATAAAGATTTATTAGTTCGCGCCGTAGATTATTTTCCTTATCCTCTAGCTGAAAATAGTACCGATTTACAAAAAGCCATTTATAGCAACCGCAATGATAGACTGGAAATTTATGAAATTCGTAACCTCTGTTTGATAGATGAATATAATAATCGGAATGAAAATCAATTAAAGCAATGTGAAAATAGCAAAAAAACTGATCCATTTATCAAATAAGTTTTTTGATTTGGTAATTTTGCGATTGTATCTACTCAAATATTTATGCAATTACTGAAACCAGAAAATAAAAAAAGTAGCATCTTACCATTATTAGCTGTAGCAACATTTAGCTTACATTTATTTACCTTGCTGTTACTAATGTTCCACGGGACATTATTACAAGATTTAAGTCGGCAATTGACACCCAAAAGTTTGGTGCAACTCGTTGATGGTAACGCCATAACCGCAGATGCCAAACCAAGCTTTGAGCGATATCCAGAGGCAATTCGTCGCTTTGTAGGTGAAACCATGACCCTCATGCTTACGTGGTCTGAGCAACAGCCGCCGAATACAATTTGGGAAATTAGTTCGCAATTATTAAGTGACGATTTAAAACCAAAATTTAAATCAGAAATTACATCTTTAACTGCAACTACGCAGTTGGAAAATATTAATCGAGGCACTGAATATGTGTTGGTAGTCCAACAAATTTCTCAACCAATCCCAATAGGTGAAGGAAAATGGAAAGTAGAAATGCTTGCCAATCACTTAGCTTTTAGTAGTTCTAATAATCTTGGAACTGCAACTGCGTTTAATAAACAAATATTAGTCAGAGCAATAGATCAGCAAGCAACTTCCCTGCCAGATGCTACCCCTTTACCGTGGCATCGAGCTGCTTACCACCTAGGCGAAGCTAAACTAGAAATTTACAATATATGTGAAATAACTGATAAAAACTGCTCTTAAAATTACATCCAAGCATAAACACCATGACTTCTTATTCAATTCACTCAGAAACTCCTGCCAAAAATCTACTGACTCGCAGTACCAATAATTCTGTGCCTGAAGTAGATTCTTCCGATTGGGAATCACAGATGGCGCGATTGGTTGGCTTTGAACAAGAGCCTGCAACTGTTGTCGAACCAATAGAAGAAGATTCAGCTAGCTTAGAACCTCCACAGTTTGAGCCAGAAGCAGTTCAAACCAAGCAACCCCTCTCATCTAACCCCTTTGCTAAATTAATTTTGGTGGGTAGTGCTACCTTGGCTGTAGTTTTGTTAGCTGGCGGGTTTTTATCTCAGATGATGAGTAGCAGCAATCAAAAGCCAGAAAAAAATCTAGTTTCCCCAGTAGCGAAATCACAACCAACGAGTGCATCTCGCCAGCAAACTTTAGAGCAAGAAGTAGAAACTCTAAAAACCAAGTTAGCCCTAGCTGAACAAGCGCAAGCAGTGACAGCAGCGCAGCAAAACCTCAGAGCTGCCAAACCTGTTTCTCAGGTTGAAGAAGCTCAACCAACTCCACAACAATCTAGAGTGAGACCCAGAGTGATACAGCCAACAACACCTCCAGCTGTGCGAACAGTTTACGTACCTCGAATAGTTACAGTTGAGCGTGTCGTTCAAAAACCTGCGCCTCAACCAACCCGCCCAGAAAACTCTCTTGCTACTTTGCCACCAGCACCTCTACCAGCAGTTGCGAACCCAGAGACTCAACCATCCCCACCAGACCCCCTTGATGAGTGGAAAAGGCTAGCAAAATTAGGTAGCTACGGTCAAGTTCAAGTATCTGCTAATAGTCAATCGAGTAATGATGTCGTTACTTCTCCACCTGAGATGAATAACAATGGGGCATCACAGACAATCAACCCGAATACGAATCCTACACCACAACCACCACAACAGGAACCTCCTGTAGTCAGCCAAGGTCAATCACAAAACCCGAAATCAGTAAAAGTAGGAACCAGTGCTAAAGCCGTATTAGCAACGGCCATATTTGGGGAAACTACAAGATCAAGAAATAACGATAAAGACGAAAATAAAAACGTTTTTGTTGTGAAATTAAAAGAACCACTAAAAGCAGCGGATGGTGAAATTGCTTTACCTGCAAATACAGAATTACTAACTCAAGTTAGTGCCATTTCTGAACAAGGTTTGTTGCAGTTAGATGTAGTCAAAATTATTTTGCAAGATAGTAAGGGTAATCTCACAGAAAAGAGTTTGCCAAGCAATGCAATTATTATTCGCGGTACTCAAGGTAAACCTCTCATAGCAAATAAATTTCCTAATTCATCTGGCTCTATAGCAAGTATGGATGCAGGATTATTCGTTTTGGGAGGTATTGGTAAAGCAGCAGAATTATTTAATCGTTCTGATACTAAATACTCATGTCCTCCTTCTAATAATGGTACTAATAATATCAATGATGTTTGCGCCTTAACTACCAACAATAGACGCAACATTCCGGCGGGAGTTCTAGAAGGTGGTTTGAACTCTTTAGTCCCCCAAATTTCGCAACGTAATCAGCAGGCGATCGCCCAAATGTCTCAACAAACTAATGTTTGGTTTCTCGCAGCTGGAAAAAATGTGGAAATATATGTTAATCAAACAATGCAGTTTTAAGATTTAGTCGAATTTGTGCGATCGTTCCCTATTCAATTATTTCCCAGGTTGCAGCCATGAAACAGATTAATTCACCAAGAAAATACCCTATTTATTCTCATTTATTTACTCTGGCTTCCCTGAGTTTTTTTGGTGCAATGTTACTTTTGGCAGGTCGCGCTGTAGCTAATAATGCTGTTCTTCGTTCTATGTTCTCCTGTCAGGCACAGGGTTTAGGGGGAGCAATACCTACTATCAATGTATGGTATCAGCAAGGTACAAATTTAAGTTTTCTGCCCTCTGGAGAAATTATTAAAAAAGTTTGGTTAAACGACCCATCCCAGGTAATTATGGATTTTGATGGGCCAATGTGTATGCAGTTCGGTCAAGAACGCAGCATGAGTTCAGGAGATTGTAAAAATTCAGCAGCAAATGTAATTCAACTCAGGCGCATTGAAAAAATAAAAATTCCAGGACTGCCTGATATGGATAATACACTTTTAACTGTAATTACTGAAGGGCAGGGTAAAACTAAACTCTATACATTTAAAATTATGTATGAAGAAGCTAACCCTGATTATCATACCCTAGCAATTTATGCTGATCCGCCTTCTGCTAGCCCTACACCCTGCGTCAGAACTGCTAAGTGAAAAGTTAGGCGATCGTCAAGACTAAGAAGACTGATAAGAATAATCTGCCGGATGTGTTTGACTCGTTGGCAACTGCGAAATACTACCGAACGAGAGCGACTTCGCACTGCTCAGAGTTTTTGTGTACCCAAGGTTGATATTGCTACTCAGGGATACGACCTCAGTTTGAATCGTTACAAGGAAGTGGTGCATGAGGAGGTAGAACACCGCGCACCTAAAGACATCCTCGCTAATTTAGCAAAGTTAGAGGCAGAGATTCAGCAGGGGATGGAGAAGTTGGAGGCATTGTTAAAATAATCAATACAAGCTACATCTGGGAGAAAAAGCAATGACAGTTGCAGCCGCTAAAAAGATGACCTTTGAAGAATTCCTTAATTATGACGATGGGACAGATACTTTATATGAATTAGAAAATGGAGAATTAATTCCCATGCCTTCAGAGGGTGATATTAATCAACGGATTGCGATATTTCTATTGATCTATTTTTCTCAACTGGGAATTCCATCTTATCGGTTGCGGATGAAGGCAGAGGTAGCTGTGCATAGCAGACAGGTAGGGGTACGTGTGCCTGATTTGGTGGTGTATTCTGAGGAGTTGGCGACGGTAATGCAAGGGGCAAAGCGATCTCTGATTTTGATGGATATGCCGCCGCCGTTGTTGGTGGTTGAGGTGGTGAGTCCGAATCAGGAAAGTCGGGATTATCGTTATAAGCGTTCGGAGTATGCGGCACGGGGAATTGCGGAGTATTGGATTGTTGATCCTATCGCCCAAAAGGTGACGGTTTTGGAATGGGTAGAGGGATTTTATGATGAGCGAGTTTATCAGGGAGAAAGTGCGATCGCCTCTTCAATTTTTGCTAATCTTCAGTTAACTGCGGCTGAAGTTTTGCAAGGATGAGGTGTTATGAAAACTATTAATGAAATTCGACAAGTCTGATCACTACAAAAGCAATCTCTCTGTGAAAATTATCAAATTACAGAAATCGGTATCTTTGAACAACTTGCTTATCCAGAGCGTAGCGTACTAGTTTTTATGTGCCAAATACCAACTCTGTAATGCCAATCGCTGAATTTCACGCCAGGGAATATTGTATTTTCGAGCTAATTCTGCACAATCTTCGTATTCTGGCTGCACGTTAGCTATAATTTTTTCTGGTAATTTTCCCTGCCATGCTACCTTGACGCGTACTTGACCATATTCAGTTGCCACTGGTTGAATTTCACGTTGGAGGATGGTGCGTTGCTGGGTAGTCCGGCGAATGCCTAAAGTAGTTGTCTCGCGGAATAAAACTGCTTCACAATTCAGCAAATTTTCCGGATGGCAGATCACAGTTAGTAAAATTCCCGGACGTGACTTTTTCATTCCTATGGATTGAGTAAAGATATCCACCGCTCCCACGGCAAACAACGCCTCAAATACATAGCCGATCGCCTGGGGATTTAAATCATCAATTTGGGTTTCTAGTACTGATATCGTCTCAAGGGTAGAACTAGTATCGTTAGAATTGGTAAAATTTGCCTGTAAATTAGTACTTTCGCCCAACCATAGACGTAATATATTGGGAAGAGGTAAATCTATAGAACCTGCTCCCAGTCCTACTTGTTTGATGGTCATTGGTGGTGGCGCACCAAAATCTGTAACTAAAGTAGTGGCGATCGCAGCTCCTGTGGGTGTCACCAGTTCCCGATCAATGCCATTGCTATAAACTGGACAACCCCGCATTTCCCATAGCTTTAATACTGCTGGTACTGGTACTGCCATCTGACCATGTGCTGCCCGCACTGTTCCCCCTCCCGTCGGAAACGCTGAACAATAGAGTAGGGGCAATCCTTCATGATTACTTTCAATTCCCAACCAATCCAACCCCAAACAAGTACCAACAATATCCACGATCGCATCCACAGCACCCACCTCATGGAAGTGTACTTTCTCTGGGGCAATGCCATGTACTGCTCCTTCTGCTACTGCTAACTGCCGAAATACCGCTAAACTCCAAGCTTCTGCCCGTGATGGCAACCCTGCTTTGCTAATCATTTGCTCTATTTCTGGCAAGTGCCGTCCATGACGGTGACTGTGTTTGTGATCATGAGCTACTACTAAATCTACATCAACTTTCGTCCCTTGCTGACCATTGCGTTGAACAAGTTCTGTCCTTAACTGATACTCTTGGGCAATTCCTAAATTATTGAGTTTTTCTACTAAATACTCTACAGGGACACCCAGACTAACTAAGGCTCCTAGGCACATATCACCAGAAATCCCCGTCGGACATTGAAGATAAGCAAGTTTAATCATATATGGAAGGGTATAGGGTATAGAGGACAGGGAACAGGCTTGAAAGTATTTTAGTGTAAGGGTTTTATGACTAGTACAAAAAGGCAAAAGTCAAAAGTCAAAAGTTAAAAGAAAGAATGCTTATTTTGTAGGCTTTTCGCCTGTTTCAGATGGTGGCTTTATTTACGCCGTGCTGTACTAGATTGTGTCCTATAGATAAATTAGTCAGCTTAATTTTAATATTGTGATGTAAAATTTTACGTCTTTCGATGAGGCGATCGCCTGCCCATAAATACATCTGCAACGCTTAATTCTATATTTTCTCTTTCAAGTCTCTAAACCTTATGGCAAAAATTTTTGCAGTCCATCCTGATAATCCTCAAATCCGCCGAATAGAGGAAATAAAATCAGCGCTCTCTAGTGGCGCAGTTATGCTTTACCCTACTGATACAGTTTATGCCATTGGTTGTGATTTAAATGCTAAGTCAGCGGTGGAAAGAGTGCGGCAAATTAAGCAGCTAGCAAACGATAAACCACTGACATTTTTATGTCCTTCACTATCTAATGTGGCAACTTATGCCTTTGTTAGTGATACAGCTTATCGGATTATGAAACACCTGATACCAGGCCCTTACACGTTTTTATTACCCGCTACCAAGTTAGTACCGCGACTGGTGCAAAGCCCTAAGCGAAAAACTACTGGGATTCGTGTACCAAATCATACTGCATGTTTGTCATTATTAGCAGCGTTAGGCAATCCGATTATTTCGACTTCAGCACATCTCCCACCAGATGAGGCAGATGATGGCACACGAGAGCTAAGTTCAGAACTGAAAATGTCGCGTGTAGAGCTATTTGACCGTTTAGATAACTTAGTAGATGTCATTGTAGATACTGGCGAGGAACCAACATACCAAGTGTCTACGATTTTGGACTTGACGGGAGACGAACCAATGATTACACGGCGGGGTTTAGGTTGGGAAGCAGTAACAGCGTGGGTATAAATATTACACTTCACGCGCTACTTGACCGATTTCGGAATAATGTATTAGAAATACTCCAGTTTCGGGATTGTCATACTTACAAAAATTGTCACCTGAAAGAATTGGATGAAGGAAAGGTTCGATATAGCAAGCGTTTTGGCTACTTTTAATCTCTGACAGATATACTTGTGTCACCCTCAATTTAGTTGCTTGTGAAAAAAGCGACACACTACTTTCACTGTAACCTTTTGAGATTTCCTACAGTCTTATATATGAGCAGTGCTTACAGAAAATCAGATACTGTCTCTGCGTTGTAGTTAAGGTGCGATACCACACCCAGGAAAAGTCATGAAAGCTAAACTTGCCAATCTACCAACCTCTACATCCACTTTTGAGTCCTGCGTTGTTATTGAAGAATTACCAGTTACCGATACCTTGATGCAACTGCTGCATCAGGAAATGCAAGCCCAAGTAAAAGCAACGCCTGGGTGTATACAAGCTCTAGCACAACGCATAGCTAAAGAAGTCAAACGAATTTGTGACAAGAGCTACCGCATTCAAACATCAGGAGAAATCCAGTCTTGGCAACTGACTTTGTCCAGACATCGCTTGCAAAAGTGCCTGCATTACTATCGACTTGGTTCGAGAAAAGGACGTGTGGAATTACATAGTACTTTGGGTGCTATGGTTTACCGTCATGTGACAGTTGCCGGCTCAGAGTTAGGATTTGATGCTCGCTACAGTCTAATTGAAGATTTTTTACAAGCATTTTATATTGAAGCTGTTAAAGCTTTCCGCCGAGAAAACGAACTTCCAGAAGATTACACCCCACGTACTCAGCTGCAATTAGCAGAATACATCGCGTTTACAGAGCAGTATGCCAAGCGCCGCATCAATTTACCAGGTGGTAATAATCAGCAATTAATCATCCTACGCGCCCAAGGTTTTGCTCGTCGTCAGCCCCAAGAAACTACCGTAGATATTGAAATGGCGGTGGAATCTGCTAAAAGTGAAGAAGCAGAATCTTACCAGCGCAGCTCGGCAGCACAGCAAATCCGGTCGAAAATGATTGCTCAAGCTAGCTTCGACCCATCTGAAGCATCAGAACGCGATCGCGTCGTCTCAGAATTGGTAAAATACTTAGAGTCTCAAGGTCAATCTGACTGTGTGGATTACTTAACTCTCAAACTCCAAGACCTCTCAGCACCAGAAATTGACGAAATTCTGGGTCTAACTAGCCGTCAACGCGACTATCTACAACAGCGGTTTAAATACCATGCAGAAAAGTTTGCCAAGCAACATCAATGGCAATTAGTGCATCAATGGTTAGGCGCAGGTTTAGAACACAAGTTGGGATTGTCTGCTCAGCAATGGCAAACCTTTTTAGGTACGTTATCTCCACAGCAACAGCAAATCTTACAGTTGAAAATTGCCCAGCAAAGTGATCAGGCGATCGCTAAAATAATTAAATGCACCCCTAAACAACTGCAAAAGCGCTGGACTCATTTATTAGAATTAGCATGGGATATTCGTAACGGTAATCATGAAGCTCAAGCAGGCTAAAAGCTCTCTTTAGTACACAAGTACCAAATTTTCCTCGTTTCTACCTGTTAATCTAGCCTTGTACATCCAAAATTGAAAATTCATATTAAGTAATCGACTACTTGTCCTGCTTCCAAGGAATCCTAAAATTAGGAAATCTTGTGAAAATCATCAGGATAGATATGACTCAAGGCGCAAGAGCAGTTACCTCTGGCAATGTTCTAGAAAAAACCGTAGAAGGTGCTTTGCTCGGACATAAATATGTACAAGTTGGGTTTGATCTACCAAAAAAACAAAGATTTGAATGGCTTGTAAGCTCTAAAAGCATAACAAAACGATATGCAAAGCAAGTTTACATTGGAGAAGGAATTTATGGTAGCGATATATATGTAGACTTTTATATTATTGGTTCTGCATCTATATCTTCTGGGTTGATTATTGAGTGTAAATGGCAGCAAACGAGTGGTTCAGTTGATGAGAAACTACCTTACCTTAACTTGAATATTCAAAAATGCTATCCTACACAAGCACTCGTATTAATTGACGGTGGAGGAATGAAAGTAAAAGCCATATCATGGTTAGCCGCACAAGTCACTGAAAATCAAAATTTGTTAGCCGTTCATAACTTAAGTTCATTTCTTGTATGGTCTAATAATCATCTTTAATAAGAAGTGACTAATATTTCCGTAATATTTCCCCGTTTTTTGCTATTGGAATTAATTGATCTTGCTGCTGAGATAGTATATATATTGAAATTACTATAAAGATTACGAATAAAATCACAATCTGAATTAGATAGCATGATTTTTACTCCCCGATCGGCTAGCTTTACAAATACATCATTGAGTTTAATTTGTTGCTCTTCAGCAAAACAATAGCTACTATAAGCCGTAAAGTTGCTAGTTTGACTCACTGGATAATATGGCGGATCAAAATAAACAAAATCATCACTGCTATTTGCTTTATTTAGCACATCTGTAAAATCTGCTTGTTGAAGCCCAGAGCTAGAAAGTGCTTTTGAAGCTACTCTTAGTAAATCTTCAGGACAAATATTAGGATTTTCGTACCTGCCTAACGGTACGTTAAATTGTCCCTGAGAGTTGACTCGATATAGACCATTAAAACAAGTCTTATTCAGATAAATCAGACGAGCAGATTTTTCTAACGCAGTACCTCCAGAATTAGCCCTAACATTATAGTAATAGTCTCTAGTATGTTTAATTTTATGTTCTTTAAGTAAGCAGATTAATTCATCAACTTTATCCCTAACACAGCGATAAGTAGTAATTAACTCAGAATTGATATCAGTTAAAATTGCTTGTGAGGGTTGGAGGTGGAAAAAAACAGCACCCCCACCTAAAAATGGCTCATAGTAAGTTTTATAATGCTTGGGTAAATAAGGAATATATTGTTGAATTAACCTACTTTTACCTCCCGCCCACTTTAAAAATGGACGTGGGTAAGCTTCTTTAGGGATTTGAATTACCATTTAATCGAAATTGAACTGAAACTAAGCTACTGAATATAACAAAATTTAACTGAAGAACCATATTTTATATTAACTGAGAAATATTTCACCTGTATAGATTACAATTGGTATGGATAAAACACATCAAAACAAACGTAAGTCTATAGCAAGGCAGTTTATATTCAGATGTTTGATGGATTTTGGGATAACGTCTTTCGCTACCCCCGCTACTTCGTGACTATTCTCTTAGGCGTGTTTATAAACACGTTTGAGCCATTAATGCCATTTTTGAAACGTCCAGTTACCTTAGTTGCCCTTTTGGGTTTATTAGTAGGTAGCTTGGTCTTTCTTTCTCTCACCCTACGTGCCATGCTGGGATTGAATACCATCTAGGCTGGTGCGGTATCGAGGGTTTGACTACAGACAGTTTTTGGTGGGGCATTACCAGCACTAAAGACTGTTATTTAGATTGCTTTTACAATTATGTTGTACAACCTCTGTAAGGAGGCTTAATTTTTATGGCTACAAATCGCCGCATTTCCCGTGTTGCAGAATTGATTAAACGGGAAGTTAGCCAAATGCTACTCAACGGTATTAAAGATGATCGTGTGGGTATGGGGATGGTTAGTGTTACCGATGTAGACGTTTCTGGCGATCTACAACACGCTAAAATATACGTCAGTATCTATGGTACAGACGAGGCCAAGGCAGAAACAATGGCAGGCTTGAAATCGGCGACGGGTTTCGTCCGCAGCGAACTCGGCGCACGGGTACGGCTGCGTCGCACACCAGAAGTGATTTTTATCGAAGATCCTTCTATAGAACGGGGTACTAAGGTATTATCGCTCTTAAACCAGCTCCAGTATCAGCGATCGCCAGAAACTTTAGCAGTAACAGAAGATATTACAGATGAAACAGACGAGGAATCCTGAGAACAAGGATTTTACACCATAATGTAACTTTAGAACAGTTAACGTATCGCGAAAGTCCCCACCCTCAAGGTAATCCGAGGGTGGGGATGGATAGCTGGCAATGATGAAAACATCTCCAACCAATTCAATTCGCAGAATTGACAGGGCGTGGGATGGTTGAGGAATTGGCAACTTTATTGGGACTGCCTTCTGCCTTCTTCAATTAGGCTGCACTCGCTACTGAGCAGTTTGGTTACGTGCCATCGTTAAAATTAGGCGCTGTTCAGCACGAGCGATCGCCTGATATGTTCGCTCTACTGCTTCTGGTTCGACAGAAATCGAAGTAATGCCCCATTGCACTAGTTGATCGATTATTTCTGGATAAAGCGCTGGTGCTTGTCCGCAGATTGAACATGGTATCCCCGCACTTTTGGCCATTTTAATCAATTGGGCGATCGCACTCATTACCACCGGATGACGTTCATTAAATACTGTTGCTAATTGTCCTTCTTCTCGATCTACTCCTAGCAGCAGTTGTGTTAAATCATTTGTACCTATGGAAATTCCGGCTACACCTGCTTTTACGTATTCTGGTAGTAAAAATAACACACTTGGCACTTCTGCCATGATCCATAGTTGAAATTGGGATACCTGGGTTAACCCTATTTGCTCAGCCTTTTGCCGACAAAAGGAAAACTCTGCCACACTTCGAACAAAAGGCAATAATAGGTGAATATTGCTGTAGCCAGCTTTTTGGACAGCTGCTAAAGCTGCTAATTCTAACTCAAAAACTTCAGGATTGCGTATATAGCTAAATGTACCGCGATCGCCCAGTATCGACTGAAGCGCAGACTGTGGACTATTAGCGTGTGATGGAAAATCGGGCGATCTCCAATCCAAAGAGCGATAAAATACTGGTCTGGGAGCAAAGCTACGAGCAAACCGCATAATTTGCTCAGACCATAACTCTAATAATTCTGCCTGCCGTCCACTGAGGAGCCAACTCTGGGGGTGTTGTCCTTCTAGTGTACTGAGTAACATTAATTCTGAGCGCAATAATCCTACCCCATCCACAGGTAAACTTTGCACTTGTTCTACTAAGCTGGGCTGACTCAGATTAACCAACAGCTGGGTAGCAATCATGGGTAGGTTAGGGGTAATAAGAGGATGAGGTGATGGAGTTATGAAGTGATGAAGTTCCTGATTCTCTACCTCTTTTTCCTTGTCTACTCTGATCCGATAAACTTCACCCCTATCACCATCTAAGAGCAGCCGTTCGCCGTTTTGAATGAAGGTTGTGGCATCTGCGGCACTTACCACTGCGGGGATACCAAGTTCTCTAGCCAAAATTGCAGCATGGCTAGTCAATCCTCCTTGTTGGGTAATGATACCAGCAACTTGTTGTAGCAGCGGTAACCAATCAGGCGTTAGTGCTTTAACTACTAAAATTACTCCTTTGGGGAATTTTTCTGGTTTCTGTTGAGAATTGGCGATTACATAAGCCGTTGCTGTGACACGTCCCCCTGCGGCTCCTAGTCCTTTAATAAACTGTAAATTGGGAATTGCAGATTGGGGACTACTAACTTGTGTTAAATAGAGTTTGGGGGCTGGGGCTGAATCAGAGATAGTCCACTCAGCGGCAAAATGTTTACCTAATTCACTCACAAGTTGATTCCCCAGAGTGATTACTTGTTGCAGATATTCTTCTTGTAAAGCGTACTGTTTTTGTTGAGCTTCTTCAAGTACATAAGCCGATATACCAGTATTATCTGCTATTAGTACTGACCTAAGTATGGAGTGCGAAGCATCTACAGGCGTGCCATGATCAAAACGATAAGCTAGCATTTTGTTGCCTAAATGGCGCTCTAGCACAACCCCAGTATCATGTTGCAAATAGTACGTATCTGGTAGCACATCACCTTCAGTGATCGCGACTCCTAATCCCCAAGTTGCCTCTATTTTCCACCCTGAGGAGTTAGCATTAATTAAGCCACTAGCGATCGCATTTTGTACTGGTTGTACTAATACTGCTAAATTGATTTGTTGTAGGCTAATTCCTAACCGCTGCCAATACAGTAGACTTTTGGCACGAAATAGCTGGCTCCAAGTGTGCTTTAATGCTTTAGCGATCGCTTCTTCATGACAGTAGCAAAATATTGACTCCAGTAACCCAGATGTATTCCCCAACCCTTGCATCACCGTTGATAATGCCAACGTTGGTCGCAAAATCAGATAATTACTTTCCCATGCCCTTGTCGCCTGAAAAATTGCACTTACCCACTGCGGTGGTACAGTCGCTGCCATAATTTCTTGACGCAAGCGACCTGCTACCTGTTGAAGTTGCCGCCAATTCGCCACATCCAGGTGCAAAGAAGAATAGGGTAAGTCTGCAACTAATGACTCTGAACTGTTGAGAGTTTCTAGGAATTGTCGCAAAACTTCTGCTGAAACTACAAAACCAGGTACTACCGGGTAGCCACGCTGCATGATTCTGCTCAAGTAAAACGCTTTGTCACCTACTTGAGCGCGGTCTTGCAGTTTAATTTGGTCAAGCCAGTAGAGTTTATCCACTCAGTTTGTTGGTTATCAGTTGACATAAATTATAAATTCAATCTAATCTGACTGAATAAAAATAATATCTTGTTGTGCATACTAGCAAACAAATATAAAAAATTGTTGGATAGCTATAAAATTATTGTTGAACATTTTCGTTCAGTAAAATATAGAATTTTGTAGTAAAGTTATTAAAATTTAAGTCAAAATATTTTTTGAGAATATTTGGATCTACATTAATTGATAATATAGTACATAGTATTTTTTCTTAGTACCAAAATTGTCAAATACTTACTATCTTGCGCCCGACGATTGGCTGAACATCGTCTTGAGGCTGTGCCTTGCTTTACTGATGGGGTCAATTATTGGCGTAGAACGTGAAGGTAGGAATAAGCCCGCAGGTTTAAGAACCCACATGTTAGTATGTCTTGGTTCAGCTGTGTTTATTCTCATACCTCTACAAATAGTTTCGCTACAACCAAGTTCTGATGCTCTCAGCCGCGTGATTCAGGGTATTGCAGCTGGGGTGGGATTTCTTGGGGCTGGAGAAATTATCCGCGAATCTTCCAAAACATCACAGCGACTAAAAATTCACGGACTCACATCAGCTGCATCTATTTGGGTTTCTGCTACTTTGGGAATTGCAGCTGGGTTGGGTTTATGGCGGTTAGGATTGATTAGTGCTGTGTTGACTTTTGTCGTTCTCAACTTGTTTAAAAGATTAGAAGATATTTAGTTAATCAATAGTAAATGGTCACTAACTAAATAATACTGATGATATCTCTCCTGCATTCACAAGAAGAACTTGAGAAGAATTTAACCACTGGGAATCAAAAGAACTCAGGTGAGTGGTAGTAATTAAAGTTTGAAAGCGGTCTTGAATGGCATCAAGTAATTGATTTTGGCGCGATGGGTCTAACTCGGCTAAAACATCATCCAGCAAGAGTAATGGAGGCTCTTTGACGACTTCTTCAATTAATTGCAATTCTGCTAATTTTAGGGCTAGTACCAGGGTTCGTTGCTGACCTTGAGAACCATACTGACGAGCAGGTGTTTGATTAATCGTCAATTCTACTTCGTCACGATGGGGGCCGACAAGGGTAGTACCTCGATACAGTTCGGCAACGGCTCGCTGTTGAATTTTTGTTAAAAAAGCTAGCTGTACTTCTTCTGGATGGTTTTGTGTTAAAGGAACGCTAGGCACATACTTGATTTGTAAAACCTCGGTACTGCCGCTAATATTAGCGTGCCAATTGGCAGCAATGGGAGCAAGTCTTTGGATGGCGCGATCGCGTCTTCTAATTACTTTTGTCCCTGTGGTCGCTAATTGTGCATCCCACACAGCTAATTGTTCTAAGTTCTCAGTACTAGAAGCTGAATCTTGAGCTTGTTTTAAAAAGGCGTTGCGCTGACGTAATACCTGATTATACTGCTGCAAAATATGAGCATAAACCGGCTCAAGTTGGATTAAAAGTGTATCTAACCAGTTGCGGCGACCATCGGGGCCGCCGCGCACTAAATCTAAATCCAAGCTGGAAAACTGCACCGCATTCAGGACACCAAGAAAATCCATTTGTCGCCGTACAGATTCACCATTAAGAGCAACACTGCGGCGACCATTCCGACGGAGAGTTAAAGTTAAATCGCTAATGCCATTTTGTCGCTCTAGGGTGGCTTGAATTTGAGCTACAGGTTCCCCTTCTTTTATTAAATCGCGATCGCGTGCCATTCGATGCGATCGCAATGTTGCCAACAACTCTACCGCCTCCAACAAATTAGATTTTCCCTGAGCGTTATTGCCTACCAAAATTGTTTTAGCAGCAGTAAACTCAACTTTTTGCTCTTGGTAATTACGAAATTGTCGGAGGTGTAGGGTTTTGAGATACATAAGACATCTCTAGAAATTAAATGTGCGTTATCCAGAACTTTTGTAAAGACGCGATTAATCGCGTCTTTACATTCTTTTTCGGAGATGTCTATAGCGAAAAGTTAGGAATTTTGAGTTTTAAATTCAAAATTTTCTTCAACTCCTAACTTATAACCTCTCACGAATCAGCCAACAACATTATTTATGGGGATTTCTCCTGCCTTCTCACACCCTCTTCTTGCCGATAATGCGTAAGAATAGCTTTTCTAACTCGATCCACACAAACATCAAAGCACTAAAGCCAATGCAAATTGCCAACTCTGTCGGAGGTAGCCAGTGTGTACCAAAGAAATCTCGCAGGGGTGGAACATAAATCAGCATCAGCTGCAAAATCGTCGTCACAACCACAGCCGCCAATACAAAGATATTGGAGAAGGGATTCATTTCGATAGTCAGCCTGTTATTGGAGCGAATTGCGATCGCATGACCCATTTGGGCAATACACAAAGAAGTAAATACCATTGTCTTCCAACGTTCTGGATCTAGTCCTGGCCCCACTATCGCCTGAGAATGATAGTATGCCCACTCCATCAAAATAATCGTGATAATGGCAAAGACAATCCCAATCCTAATCATGTAAGAACCCAGACCCCTAGCAAAAATACTTTCACGGGGACTAAAAGGTGGACGCTTCATTACGTCTGGTTCCGGAGGTTCTACAGCTAATGCCAAAGCTGGTAAACCATCTGTAACTAAGTTCATCCAAAGAATTTGCAATGGAGTTAGGGGAACACCTCCCAAGCCTAAAAGTGGGGCTGCGGCAATGGTGAGAACTTCGCCAATGTTACTACCCAAGATGTATTTAATGAAGCGGCGAATGTTGGTGTAGACGACTCTGCCTTCTTTTGTCGCGGCGACAATCGTAGCGAAGTTGTCATCTAGTAACACCATGTCACTGGCTTCTTTACTGACATCCGTGCCAGTGATACCCATTGCAATCCCAATGTCAGCTTGTTTCAGGGCTGGGGCATCGTTAACACCATCGCCTGTCATGGCGACAAATCGACCCCGGCGTTGCAGTGCTTGGACAATTCTTATTTTGTGTTCTGGGGCAACCCTCGCATAGATGCTTACCAAGTCAACGTTTTCTTCTAGTTCTTGGTCACTCATCCGTTGTAATTCTTGACCTGTGAGGACTCTATCGCCTTCTTGGGCTATTCCCAAATCAACAGCGATCGCCCGTGCGGTTAATTGATGGTCGCCAGTAATCATCACTGGACGCATACCTGCTTCACGAGACTCTTGGACTGCTGCTCTAACTTCTGGGCGTGGGGCATCTAGCATTCCCACTAGTCCTAGCCACACCAAGTTTTGCTCAGATGTTTCATCCGATCCTTCTGGCGGGATTTCTGCGAGGGGTTTGTAGGCGAAACCGAGTACCCGCAAACCCTTACTCGCCATTTGCTCATTTGCTGCCAAAATTTTAGTGCGCTGTGCTTCGGTTAAAGGGGCTGAGTTAGTACCCAAATAAATCTCAGTACAAAGTGCCAAAATTAACTCTGGTGAACCTTTGGTAAACATTAAGTAAGGTTCAGATCTTACAAAACCTGCGATCGCTGGGTCAACTGCTGTCGATGGTTCACCTGTGGCTATTTCTTCTATTTGAGCAATTACGCTCATGCGTTTGCGTTCTGAGGAAAAGGGAAATTCTCCAACACGGGGTAACTTACTGTTCCACTGGTCTTTTTCAATACCTACTTTTGCCGCTAAGGTGACTAATGCGCCTTCTGTGGGGTCTCCCAAAATTGCCCATTCCCCTTTTTCTTTTTGCAGCACTGCATCATTACAAACGGCGCAGGCGACTAATAAAGCAGGAATTTCTGGATACTCATCTACGGGAATTTTTTCCTCGCTTAATTGAAAATCGCCTGTGGGAGTATAACCTTCTCCTGTAACCCGAAAAGCATGGTCATTTGTATAAACTGACTGCACTACCATTTTGTTCTGAGTCAGAGTGCCAGTTTTATCAGAACAGATGGTGGTTACAGAACCTAATGTTTCCACTGCTGGCAGTTTACGAATTAAGGCGTTGTGACGCACCATCCGCTGGGTTCCCAATGCCAAGGTGACAGTAATTACAGCTGGTAAACCTTCTGGGACTACCGCCACTGCCATACTCAAGGATACTTCCAAGAGATCTTTAATATTACTAAAACCTCTGGCTTGGATGACACCGCCAATCACAACGATCGCCACTAAAATCAAAGAACCAGTAACTAAGACTTTACCCAGTTGAGTCATGCGCTGCTGTAAGGGGGTAGATTCAGTTTCTACCGCCTGCAACATAGCAGCAATTTTGCCTAATTCGGTTGTCATGCCAGTGTTGGTCACAAGCACCTTAGCGCGTCCTTGAACTACTTCAGTGCCTTGAAAGACCAAATTCAGGCGATCGCCTAATGATGCATCCTCAGGCAATAATAGAGTTGCTTGTTTGTTGACAGCTTCAGCTTCACCAGTAAGTGCCGACTCCCGCACCTGTAAACTTGATTGTTCAATCAACCGGCCATCTGCGGCAACTTGCATCCCAGCTTCTAGCAGCATCACATCGCCTGGAACTAATTCTTTAGCTGCGACCTCTTCTAATCTGCCACCGCGGAGGACTCGCACTAAGGGGGAGGTGAGTTTTTTCAGCGCTGCTAAGGCTTTCTCGGCACGGCTTTCTTGCACATAGCCGAGGATACCATTGAGAATGACAATCGCCATAATCGCGATCGTGTCTTTAAATGGCACTTCACCGGGCTTTAATTCACCTGCTTGCCAAGCCAAGAAATCCAAAAATCCAGAAATCAAAGCTACGCCAATCAGCATCAATAACATAATGTTCTTGAACTGATCTAGCAAAATTTCCCAACTGCTGCGGCCACCATGTTCTTCTAGTTCGTTGGGGCCATATTTTTGGAAATGCTGTTCAACTTTTTGGGATGTTAAGCCACTGTCTGCGTTACTATCAAGCAGGTCTAGCGCTTTATCAACTTCCAAACTATGCCACATAGCAGCACCTTCAGACAGAGAGTTAGCAGACATTGTGTTAGGTTACAGGAAATAGTTACAAAATTTGATCATAATTTAGTGATAGCTGGAAAACATCAACTAAAGTTACATTAGGCTGATGGTTAAACTGTATAAGTGTAAATGTAATTCTTGATAATTGCCAAATTTCTTGTTCAATCGGTGAGTATTCTTTCTTATAAGGAGTTTTTCAAAACACACTGTACTGATAATTGATAGTAATAGAAATCTTTGGTTTAGTTACAAAGGATATGCCACAATTAATCCTAAGGGTGCTAAACCTTTGAACAAATAAGCTTAATATAAGTTTTGCACTCCCTAGTTTGACTGCTAGCCAGATGTTTGGGCAAAGGACAATTCGACCGCTTACCGCTGCTACCCTGAGTGGCATTGCTTTCATTAAAGATACGCTGATTGCGATTGATAGTATTAAAGGGCATCTACTAGAGATTAATCCCACCTCTGACAACAGTAAAATTCTTAATCCTCACCAAATTAAAGAATTTAGTGATGTTACTGGTTTAGCAGTGTGGGGAGATACCCTGTGGGTGACTCGTGAAAATAGTGTTTATTTGTCTAAGCTCACGTCTTTAGGGCTGGAGCATTTTACCACCTTGGCTTATCCTGCTGATGGGGTTGCGGTTTGGGAATCGACAGTGTACATTAGCTGTCAAAAACTGGGCTATATTCTAGTTTATGACCGCAATACGCGTAAAGAAATTACTAAGTTTTATGCACCTGGAGTAGGGGTAGAAAATTTGGTAGTGAGTCAAGAAGTTCTTTGGGTTTGCGATCGCACAGAACAGACAGTTTATTCTGTAGACAGGGCGACTGGAGAAATTAATTTTAGCGTTCTGACACCGTTTACATCTCCTACTGGCATTGCTTTACATCAAAATGCCGATACAGGCGAAGAAAACCTTTATATTGCCTATGCTTCTGAGGAGCCGTATATCAGGGATAACCCGAATGCTGACCCCAATCATGAGTTAACATACCGCGATCGCACTTTTATTCATCCCCTGTATTATCATTACCAGCCAGATAAACACTACGCTCTTTCTAATGGCTACCTGATTGAAATGTCCTATGCTGAGGAAATTGCCCCCCTAGAAGAGGTATATTTACCAGATGTAGAATGGCGGATCGCCTTGCCATCAGAAAATGAGCGCCAAAAGCTCAAACACATTGAACCCATCGGTCTACCGTTTAGCGAAGAAGTGATAGATGGGCAACGGGTAGCAGTATTTAAATTTGATGCTCTCACTCCAGGGGAACGGCACATATTTGGCTGGAAAGCTCTATTAGAAGTTCGAGGCATTAAGTATCGCATCACACCCAGAGATGTAGAAGATATTCCCGAACAACCACCAGAATTTCAAACTCGTTACTTAGTAGACGATGATGATTTAGCAATGGACACTCCCATTGTCCGTCGTTCTGCCGAGGATGCAATTGGTTCAGAGACGAATCTGCTGCGGAAAATGTACAATATCCGCAATTACGTCTACGACGAGTTGTCTTATGGTATCAAACCCCACATTGACACCCCAGATATTGTTTTAGAACGAGGTGTTGGCTCTTGTGGCGAGTATGTGGGCGTTTTACTGGCTTTATGTCGTTTAAATAACATTCCCTGTCGCACGGTAGGTAGGTACAAATGTCCTCCTAATGGAGAACAGCAAAATGTACCCTTACAGCCAGACTTTAATCATGTTTGGCTGGAGTTTTATATCCCTGGTTTTGGCTGGTTGCCAATGGAGTCTAATCCTGATGATGTGGGGAACGATGGTCCATATCCTACGCGCTTTTTTATGGGCTTATGCTGGTATCACATTGAAATCGGTAAAGGAATACCCTTTGAAACCTTAAGCAGTCAAGGTACAAGGCTTACCAAAGAAGATATCCCCCTAGGAGATTTGGCGATTAATCACATTCGGTTTATGATTCTCAAAGAATTGCCACCTTTTTAATAGGAGTCAGTAGGTAGTAAGCAGCAATATTCCCCATGCCCAATGCCCAATGCCCCATGCTCCATTCCCCTAAACATTAGTTTTTAAACTTGGCATTGGGTATGATTGAGATGGCTGGTAGGAAAAATCACAAATTGACTGAAATGGACAAAAACGACAGTGATTTCCGGGATTGGGCGGAAAAATCTTGCTGAAATTACTAGTTTTCTCTTGATATTTTTGCAAATCGTACTGGTGTTTGTGGGCAATATTAGCTAACTCAAATTTTAAAGATTCTAATTCGCCATTGTTGATGCTAATCAAATCTGACTTTTTACACAGTTCTAAATTGTAAAATGATGCTACAGCTTCGCGCCCAGGATAAAGATAACGAGCCGCCAGTAAATAAACTAATGCCTGCCTTTGGTCAAAAGCGGATTTACCAGTCTTAAAATCTAAAATATGCAAAGTGCGATCGCTTTCAATGAAAACGCAGTCCATAGCCGCATACAGGCGGAAACAATAATCTTCTTGTTCCACTAAAATCGGTTTAGGAAAGCCTTCATCGCCCGGAGTTAGTTGGACAATGTTTTTACCCAACAGCAACGGATCATCATGATACTTTTGCAAAATTTGCAATACGCGCTGTTGCACTTGTTCGGTAGATTTGCTTAATTTTAGTAGCTGTGCAACTTGTTCTACCCCATCTGATTGGTGCAGGAGATGTCTATGATGATGAAATTCATAAACGCCTTTTTGGGCGAGTATCCCAATCCGCTGAGGTGCAGTCGCTTTTCCTAATAGTGCTTTGACTTGTGGTTCATGTTGACGCGCTTTGATAAACCCCCGTCTCATCTGGCAATGCCAGCGTTCTTGCCCTCTAGCTGGGGCAATTAAAGACCAAAGGTGATAACTGGCAAAAGGTCGATCAAGGGTTGACATTGCTAAATAGCAGTAAGGGAAGTCACAGTTGAGACATTTGCTTTGCGGGAGCTTCCTAATAGCATTTGGAGAAAGTGACAAAAATGAGCGTTAGTAGAAATTCCAGCAAAATAAAGTTTGGCACTAACGGGCAAAGAGGGATTATTGCTGACAACTTTACTTTCCCAAATGTACGGAAAGTAACAACAGCGATCGCAAGCTACCTCGAAACAGCCTATACAAAAGATAGACCAGTTCTTATTGCCTACGATACTCGCTTTTTAGCTGACCAGTTTGCCCGTATAGCGGCTCAAGTCTTAGCAGACTTAGGATGGAATATAAGAATTACTGTTTAAGATTGCCTCACACCAGTAATTGCCTACAACGCTCGTTACCTAAATTCCGCTGGATTTACTGCCAGCCATAATCCAGTTCCTGACTGTGGGATTAAATATATCTCTGATTATGCAGACTCTGCCACTCCAGAGATTACTGATACTATTGTGGCAAATATTGAAAGTGCATCATATGAGTTACCCCGCCCTAACCCATCATGTTTAATTGGTACGCGTTTATATGGAAACCAACTCTTCCGAACAACTCATCAAAGTTACTCAACAGATAGAAAAAGTGATTGTTAAGCTAGAAGCAGTAGCAGTTTAATTTAGTCAGATTTAGGAGTTATTTAATTAATAATTCTTAACTTAATAATGCTTAACTTTTATCAAAGTATGAAAACTCTGGCTCCTTTTTTGACATCTTTAGTAGTAGCTATTTGGGTAGTGGTGATCGCAATTATTTCAGTCCAAAATGCTACACCGATATCGTTAAAATTCTTAACATTCCAATCAATTCAGATCCCAGTGGGTTTAGTGCTGGCTTTTAGTGCTGTTGTAGGGTTGATTGGCATGGCTGTGTTGCAACCGCTATGGGGTCTAGCCGGTTCTCGGCAGGGTAATTCTCGATTTGAAGACAATGCCGAGTTTTTTGTCGATGATGAAGATTTTTGAGGATTTGAATTAATTGCTGAAGAACGCGGATAAATTAATTTACTGTTGTGTTCATGCAATTTGAGTGGGATGAGCGTAAAAACCAAAGCAATATAACAAAGCATGGTTTTGACTTTGCTGACGCTTCTCGTATCTTTAACCTACCAATGCTCATACATCTTGATGAGCGAGAAGATTATGGTGAAGATAGGTATATTGGGATTGGATTACTTGATGGACGAGTTGTAGTAGTTGTTTACACCGAGCCTGATGAAGAAAAAGTTCGGATAATCTCATTACGAAAAGCACTATCTTACGAACGAAAACGCTATGAACAATACCTCAAGAACCGATTGGGATAGAATCGATGCCATGAGCGACGAAGATATCGACACCTCAGATATTCCACCATTATCAGATGAATTTTTTGCGAAAGCACAATTACGAATGCCTAAGTCAACTATAAAACTCACAGTTCAGGTAGATCCTGAAACTTTTGCTTGGTTTCAATCCCAGGGAGATACTGCTGAACAACAGATGACTGTTGCATTAAAGATTTATGCAGAAGCACACAAAGCTTATCCAACCGCTGAGACAAAGACTTGAACGTATCAGAAAATAATGTAGCTATAACCTTGTTCCAAATTACGAAGCGCACGACGCAGCCACCTAATCTGCATTGGTGAGCCTTGCAAAAGTCGCTTTTACTTCTACATCACTTGCAAAGTCTCCAGCATCGGCTTCAGCAATTCCCTTTTGAATTTCTTCTATTTGCCATTGGTACATTTCTAGATAGGGGTTGCTGAATAAGTCTCTTAAGCAAATCTAGAAGCCACACAGCATACGAAATAGTTGTTTCATCGCTCAGTTGACAAATTTACCCAGCGATCGCTAACGATTGTGCAAGGGTTTTGAGACTCTAGATGTTATAACCTTGCACTCGTTTGTTGGAAAAAGGCTTAAAACCCTTATCTGGTATATATTACACTTCTATTCAGCAAGCCCTAGATAAGTGTCTATTGCTTCATTCAAGACGTAGCTGCGATCGCATCAAGTGCAGCCTTCTTATCGCTATCTATCCGAAATGTAATATTTTCTGTACTCATCGTTCTATTGTTATGAGGTAGTAGATGGTAGTCCTCTTGCTTCGGATATGACTTCTCCTATAGCCTTATAGGCATCGCTTAGTGACATTTTGCCTGTTTCTACAAGCTCTATGATTTTTTGGGCATCTTCAGTACTAATCAAATCAAATTTTAATGGTTCTTTCAAGAATACGATCGCCTTTATCTTCCACTAAAACCTTATTGCAACAGACAAGCGATCGCGGTCGGCTCAACGCTAAAATATTAGTCACAATCTTGTGGAGATGATTGGCAATGAAAATTAAAGCAGTTATCTGGCAAGAAAACGATGTGTGGTGTGGTTATGTACCAGCTTTACCGGGATGTCATACTTGGGGAAACAGCTACGAACATCTATTATAAATGCTGCAAGATGCAATTCAAGGTTGGTTGGAAGTTGCTAGCGAACAAGAAAAGCTTGACCCTGACAATAGATTAAATCTTATGGCTGTAAATTATCACAACATTATTACTATTGAACCTGGAAAACGAAGTGGTAAACCTTGTATTCGAGGAATGCGAATTACTGTATATGATGTATTATCATATCTTGCCTCTGGCATGACCTACGAGGAAGTGCTTAGTGACTTTCCTTATTTGACACAAGAGGATATTTTGGCTTGCCTAAGCTATGCGGCTGATCGAGAACGGCAAATGCTGACAATGCAAGCGTGAAGTTATTGTTTGACCATAACCTATCACCTCAGTTAGTTGATCGACTGGCTGATATGTACCCAAACTCTCAGCATCTTTTTCTTATAAGCTTAGATCAAGCAGATGATCTAACTGTTTGGGAGTATGCCCAACAAAGTGGATTTACTGTTGTAACGAGAGATGCTGATTTTAATGAGTTGAGCATTTTGCGAGGATTTCCTCCGAAAGTGATTTGGATTCGTTATGGCAATTGTTCAACCAGACAGATTGAAGAGATTTTGCGATCGCACGTAGAGGATATCCAAGATTTTGACAAAAATCCAAATTTGGGAGTTTTGACACTGTATTAGATTTGGAAACTATGGAAAAAGTTCTTAACATTCCAATCGGTTCAGATACCAGTGGGTTTAGTGTTGGCTTTTAGTGCTGGTATTGGGTTAATTGGCATGATTGTATTGCATAGTATAACATTGCAAGATAACGCAATGCACCGCAATACAAGGTAAATTTCAAATACCAATCAACTCAAGAATCCGTCGTTTCATTTGTTGTATAGGTGATCGCGATCGCCTTAACGTTAGAATATTAGTCACAATCTTGTAGAGATGATTAGCAATGAAAATTAAAGCAGTTATCTGGCAAGAAGACAATTTGTGGTGTAGTTCTGTACCAGCCCTACCAGGATGTCACACCATTTCACGAAATTATTGATACAAATTACTTTTCTTACTCCCCCTGCCTCCCCTGCTTGCCCAAATGTATCAACTTTAAAGTGAAACGGTATCACACTTGGGGAGACAGCTACGAACATCTATTAGAAATGCCGCAAGATGCGATTCAAGGTTGGTTGGAAGTTGCCAGCCAACCGGAAGAACTGCTTTAGGTTAGTTGTAGCTTCAGGTAATTAATGAAATCCAGAATTTCTGCATCAGTTAATTGTAAGCGCGATCGCTTGCCATATTTTTGCTGTAAAAGCTCTCTTCCTTGATCTGGTGTCCAATTTAATTGGGCTAAATATGTATCAGTTTGAGCTATAAAAACTTCACGTTTTTCAGGTGTGATTGTAACGTAATTTTGAGCTTGGTTTAAATTATGATTTTCGTTAATTTTTAGACTTACTTTTTGCCCTAATGCTTGCCAATCTATTTCTTTATGTCCGTCCCAACTAACACCTACAGACCGATAAGTGACTGGATCGTAAATTGTGCAGAATACAATTGTTTTCTCTCCAGGGCTAACTGCGATCGTCAGCGGATAACACAATTGTTGAGAATTCAAGACATCAAGTGAAAGTAACAAGCCTTTAGAAAAGTAAGATTCGCTACCTGAGCGTATAACATAAGGTTTATCCGCCAAAATATGTATATCAGTCTTTTCTGCTTCTCTATGCGAAGTTTCAACTTTCTTATTAACTTCAATCCCTGTGATTACTCCAGTCAAAGCTCTGTCATAAACAGGGATTGGTTTTTTATCATCGGATAACAAATGCCAGCAGTGATCGGGTTCTTTGCTGATAAAAACATACTGAGGTTTTGGAATAGCTCCGAATCCTAATTTAATTTCCATATTTCTGGTCAAGGTGTGAGTTACTTTATAAATATGATTCCCTGACTAACAAGCTAATTAACCTTCAAGTATAAAAAATTATAAAAAGTTTTGTTTTGCGCTTCTGGTGATGGTGACAGCAAATGTTTTCAACAAAAAAGAGTGGGTTTCGTACCCACTCTCAAAGCACTAGTACCGCTATGCAGAAGTCAAAAGGAGTCAGTGCGTTGCGGAGGGAACCTCCGTTGTTGTAGCAACTGGCGTTCAAAAGTCAAAAGTCTTATAACTAGGGCTTTTTAACTGTTTGAAATGGTAGCTTTATTTCCGCCGTGCTGTACTAGTAATTTAAATTATCAACGACTATTTAATTACCAATTGCTGGCGCACTTAAAGAAACCTGTGGTGCTGCTTCTTTTTGCTGTGCCAACGTCGGCACAGAATCACGCAACCTTGCTGTCAACTGCACTGTTGTTGCGTCATACATCTGAGTAAGTAACTTGGGATAAAGACCAATACCAATAATTGGCACTAACAAACAAGCAATGATAAATACTTCGCGGGGTTCGGCATCTATCAAAGCTTGGTGAGAAACTAATTCTTCGTTTTCTTGACCGTAGAAAATTTCTCGCAACATTGACAGCAGATAAATGGGAGTTAAAATTACCCCAACTGCCATCAAAAATATCACGATGACTTTAAATGTGGAGCTATAAGCATCGCTAGTAGCGAAGCCGACAAACACCATTAACTCAGCCACAAAACCACTCATTCCTGGCAATGCTAAAGAAGCCATCGAACAGGCAGTAAACATGGCGAAAATCTTCCGCATTCTCTTACCGACACCACCCATTTCATCCAACATTAAGGTGTGTGTTCGGTCATAAGTTGCACCGACGAGGAAGAATAAACTTGCCCCAATTAATCCGTGAGAAACCATTTGTAAAACTGCCCCACTCAATCCCAAATCTGTGAAAGAGGCAATACCAATGAGGACAAAGCCCATGTGTGAAATTGAGGAGTAGGCAATTTTCCGCTTCAGATTTCGCTGGGCAAAGGATGTTAGGGCTGCGTAAATGATATTAACTACCCCCAGAACTACTAACACCGGCGCAAAATAAGCGTGGGCATCGGGGAGCATTTGAGCATTCATCCGCACCAAGGCATAACCGCCCATTTTCAGCAGAATACCTGCTAGTAACATGTGTACTGGTGCTGTTGCTTCACCGTGGGCATCTGGTAGCCAGGTGTGCAAGGGAATGATTGGCAATTTAACGGCGTAGGCAATCAGAAATCCGGCATATAGTGCCAGTTGCAAATTGAGAGCGAAATCCTTGAGGGCTAGCGATCGCATATCAAACGTCACCGTATCGCCGTAAAATCCCATTGTCAGGGCTGACAGCAAAATAAACAGCGAACCGCCAGCAGTGTATAGAATGAACTTAGTCGCTGCGTATTGTCGCTTTTTGCCTCCCCAAATCGACAGCAGAAAGTATATCGGTACTAGTTCTAGTTCCCACACCAGGAAAAATAACAGCATATCTTGAACAGCGAACACGGCAATCTGACCGCCATACATCGCCAAAATCAAGAAGTAAAACAGCTTTGGTTTAAACGTCACAGGCCAAGCTGCTAAAATCGCCAGCGTGGTAATGAATCCAGTCAAAATAATGAGAGGCATTGATAAGCCATCTGTCCCTACTGACCAATTCAAATCTAGTTGCGGTACCCAAGGGTAACTCTCTACCAGTTGCAAATCGGGATTGGAGAAGTCGTAACCAGTATAAAAAGCATAAACAATCAGCGCAAAATCTATCAACCCTACGATCAGGGAATACCAGCGTACTGTTTTGCCGTCTTTATCTGGAATGATAGGAATCAGTAGTGACGCGGCTATCGGTAACAGGATAATTGTCGTTAGCCACGGGAAATTAGTTATATTCATCACAATTCGTCTGCAATCAAAGTCATGTTTGGCAAAAAGTCACTAGCTATTAACTAACAGCTTTTTGGGTATTTAGTCTCTCTTGTTAGGTTGATTTAATTAAATTGGCAATTCCCCATTTTGCTCTTGAGAGTCTCTTTTGACTAGAGGGAGGGGTGCAGAATGTGGGTTAGGATACTCCCAGTCAAGTCAAAAATTTCCCCTAAAAAAGCCGCTAGAGAATTATAGGCGATCGCATTGCCAAATCCAGGCATCTCTAAAAATACACGACAAGCAGCAGTAGAACAAACTTTCCCAGTTTCAGAGTTTTGGGACGATATCAAAGCCTAGATTTCCTTCAAACGCCGTCTTAAAACTCTGACTCATGCTCAAGAAGCTTTTGAAGCCTGCTATTACTGATGTATAGCCATTTCTCTTTTCTTAGCAGGTAAGCTTTTACTTCATTTTAAGTTAGATTTAAGCCTCCATCAATCAAGATCACCTCACCAGTTATGTAATCTGATGCAACCAGCATCATCACAGTATCAGCAATCTCTTCAGGTTTAGCTGCACGGTGCATGGGGGCGCAGTTTTGCCAAAGCTCCCTAGCGGCAAACCATTCAGCAGTCATCGGTGTCTCAACCAAACCCGGAGCGATCGCATTAACCCGAATTGTTGGAGCAAGTGCAACAGCAAGGAGTCGTGTCAAGTGATTAAGAGCTGCTTTGCTCACTGCATAAGGAACAGATGCCCCTTTCGGACGAACACCAGCATGAGAACTGATATTAATAATACAACTTGGATGTTCCTCTGTAGCACTCTCACGCAGGGCAGGCTCTGCCTCGCTAATCAATATCCAAGGTGCAATAACATTAACTCTATACAGCTTTTCCCAAATTTCTGGTGTTGCTTGTTTGAGATCGGTGTGGGGAATGACTTCGCTGATTCCTGCATTATTGATGATGGCATCAAGGCGACCATGATGGTTAATCACTTGATGAATAAGATTGCGAGTCTCAACTTCATTTGCAAGATCAGCTTGAGTATAGCTGGCATTTCCTAATTCATCTGCAAGGGCTGTTCCTGCATCTACTGAAGATTTTGAATGAAGTGCAACTGTCATTCCTGCCATAGCAAGGCGCTTTGCAATGGTAATACCAATTCCTGATGTTGACCCGGTAATAAGTACGACACGATTAGAAAGTGACTGCATTAGATCATCAAACTCTTTTATGCCTCTGTGGTTTGTTTTTCCGGTACTATAAAAGTAAACAGTTGTCTATAGCAATGGTTCAAATCATTAATTAATACAGCTTCAATAGCCTTAGCCATTTAGCAATACCTTCGCCAATTTACGAGGGTGAGATGATGATGCTTTAACCATTAACTCCCATTTCTTTGAGGGTTGGCAAAAACAATCAGTCCTAAAAATTCCTTTAAGGTTTCCTACAAGGGTTTTTTAACGTATTGACAGCAGGATAAGGGTTTCAGATGAAAAACCACCTTTTCATCGAAACGCTTATGTATGCTTAATTTTGCCACTTTTGCCAAAATTTATCTAGGCTCTTATTTTGGCAAAGGTATTGATTTAGGACATAGTTTATGTCGTCAGTCACAATTAATCTGCCAGAAGAAGTATTTAGCGCCCGTCGCCTGACTCCAGAAGAATTTGTACGCGATATGCGCCTTGCTGCTTCTATCTACTGGTATCAGAAGCAGGAAATCTCAATGGAGAAAGCAGCTAATGTTGCTGGCTTAAACCGCCGGGACTTTCTAGCCATCCTAGCCCGCGAACAAGTAGATGTCTTTGCTGTTGACTTTGATGATTTGCAGCGCGAATTAAACCGTAGCTGAACTGCCTGCTATAGGTTCGGCTCAAACGATTTGTTAGCTTGCTGGCGAACAGCAACCTGCATCAATAGTCGCAATGCCCCATTGACATCATCTTCGGTTGGAAAAGCTTGAGCTACATCAGGATCTAGAAGAACCAAATTTGAGCCTCTTCGATAACGCTCAACATACTTGCCTCTGATCCCTCCTTCTAGTTGAGAAAAGTCATATTCAGGGCGCAATTCATCTCCCATCTCGCCGTCAACTCCCCTGTTCATAAAACCTCTTTTCTGATTGGGTGGCTTTTCGGGCACTGATAATTCTTATCGTTTCGCCTCGGTCAGTATGAGCAACGATTAAAAGTTGCTCAAATCTAGATATGCCAATAATAACGTAGCGACTCTCCCCAATCGAATGGTCTGGATCAGGAAAGGTGACAGACAGCGAATCATTGAATACGGTCGCTGCTTCTTCAAAGGAAACACTATGCTTTCTATAGTTTGACTCAGCTTTGTCTGGGTTCCACTCAAATTCCATGCGAAACTGCTCACTACCTATGGATTATCGCCAGATATAGCTTTGAGCTTTGATGTGAATGAGTCAGAGCGATCGCCTGTTTCTGGGGTAAACTGTCCAATGGGCGGATGATTGACAGCAGATGGCAGCAGTTTTGTCTGGTGAGGAGAATTTTTTAATAAGGACTTGATTGCTTGGGAACTGAGCTTTTGCTGTTCCCCAGCAGTAACAGTACTCAGAGTTGAAGATGCCAAAATGTTCTCAACTCGCTTCTCTTCTTCTGTTCTATTTTTTAGTTGTAGGGTTGCAGTCTGACTCTGCACATACCCATTGCCAACTTGCTCAGGTGAGGAATCATCTGTGACTGGTAACGATTGAGAATTGTTCACTTTCTCATCAAATGTAATTTGTTTTTTTACAGGTGGTAGTACTGGTGCAGCCATTGCAGCTAAGCTTTCAGGAAATTTGCTACAAATCAGGCGCTCAAATTCCATATTGAAATGATAAGTAGCCTGACCTCGCCGCAGCCAAAAGGCTAAAATTTGCTGTACTGAGATTCCTTTATAGCGGCCTTGATACAGGGCTTCAATTACTGCCAAATGCAACCAATCAAGGGGGTATTGATTTTGCCAACGGTTAACTAGCTCACTGGCGCTGTGGCCACTGAGGTCAAAACTATAGTGAACTAATAAGACTGCTGCCAATTCGGCAGAGGTTTCCGGGGCTGGTGTTAACATGGGACTATTGGCTTGTGGCAATAGGTATAAGTTTTCGACCCATCGCCTATAGCCTAACGTGTTTTTAGCTATAGGATTTGTTACCAAGAGTTTCCAGGTGAGAGCAAGTGTTTTTCATTCTACTTGGTCAATTGGTAGGTGTCGAAACAATATAGGGTGAATTAATATTTTGTGTTCGCTCAATAGCAACTAATGCCTGATAAACCATTGCTGCTACTTCGGCGCGTGTTGCTTCTCTGGCAGGGACAAGCTGCTTAGGGTCTGGATAATTAACAACAATTTTTTGCTGTGTAGCGCTCACCACAGCCTTGCGAGCGTAGTCAGGAATGGACTTGCTATCAGTGTAGGTGAGTAAAGCATTGCGATCGGATGCGGGTAGAGCTAATCCGTTAACGAGAGAAACAATTACCTGTAGCCTTTGCACATTTTGATCCGGGCGGAAGGTGCGATCGCTAAATCCACTGACAAAGCCACCGCTAGCCGCAATTTGTAAGGCATTATAAGCCCAAAAGTCCTTGGGGACATCAGTAAAATCGGGGGCTGGGCGTTTAGGAATAGGGTTAAAAGCAACAGCCACTAAAGCTGCATACTGAGCGCGAGTCATGGGTTGATCTGGTTGGTAACTACCATCAGCAAAACCATGAGTTAAATTCATGCTGGCTAAGGCGCGAATAAATGCTTCTGCCCAATGTCCTCTAATGTCGGTAAAAGAAGGAATATCAGCATCGGGATTAACAATATAAGGTGAGGCGATCGCTTTTTGTTGGCTATTGTTTACTAATGCCTGATAAATTAATGCTGCCACCTCAGCACGAGTGATATCCCGCAAAGGTTCTAATTTTTCTGTTTGGGGATAGTTGATAACTAATAGTTTTTGAGTGGCAACTGCTATGACATTGGTGGCGTAACTGGGAATTTGAGCGCGATCGCGGTATACAGTTAAAACATTAGGATTACCTCCACTGAGCTTTAAGCCATTCACAATAGATACTATTGCCTGCACCTTAGTCAAATTTTGCCCTGGTCGAAACGTCCCATCAGGAAAGCCACTAATAAAGCCCATTTCAGCAGCTTTAGCAATGGCTGATGCTGCCCAAAAATCAGATTTAATGTCTGTAAATTTACTGGGATCATTTCTAGTGGGTAACTGAAAAGCCTTGGCAACGACAGCGGCATATTGGGCGCGAGTCATGTGGGCATCAGGGCTAAAAGTGCCATCGGGAAAGCCGCTAATCGTACCTTTACTCACTAATGCTTCCACAAAAGCCGCAGCCCAATGTCCAATCAAGTCAGAAAAACTGGCACTACCCGATATGGTTATGGGATTGTTTTCGATAGCAGCAATAAAATCTATACGTCCTTTCACCTGGGCAGGATTCAGCTGGTTTCCGGCTGAAACTAGTTGCCCAGATGTAGAATTTTGTAAATCAAATTCGCCATTACCCTGAAAAATATTCCCAGCTGCGTCTTGATTGCTGCCTAAATCAGGAACTGAGTTACCATTCACCAATAGCCCACCTTGGGTATTGTTGGTAATCAGATTATGACGCAGCACCGGACGCGCATCACGAGAAAGAGCGATCGCTGAACGGTTATCTGACAATTTATTATTGGCGATTAAAGGGGCAGCAAAGTCACTAATTGCTATGCCCAAAGAATTTTTAGCAAATGCGTTCCGCAGCACTTCACCTTTGCTATTACGTGCCATCATCAAACCACTGGCAGCGTTCTGCACAAACACATTATCTAGAATTACGGGTTTAGCATTGCCAGTCGTAAATACTCCTTCCCGACCACAGTTACTCAAAGTATTGTTAGCTACATTAGGTGCTGCTGACTCAATCCAAACACCAGTGCCTTTAGCTACAGGGTTAGTAATCGTCACACCCTTGAGGCTGGCATCACCTTGTAACAGCAGCGTAATATTTTGCACACCAAAGCTAGGACTTTGATAGTTGCCACTTCCAGAAATCAAAATTTCTGCACCTTTGTTGGCTTCGTTACCCACTACCGCAATCCCCGCAGAAATGATCAGTGGAAACGTCTCACCATTAGCGGCGCTGTAAGTTCCTGGTGCTAACTGAATAATCGCGGGTGTTTTAGCGGCTTTTAAGGCACGGGTAAGACTTTTAAACGGACTCAACCGTGAACCAGCATTGGTCTCATTCCCCGTAACAGGGTTGACATAGAGTGTGGCAACAAGGGTAAAGTTCACCATTGGTTGTGGGGATGCAATTGTTTAAATTACGACAGTCATAAATAACAGTACTTGTAGCAGACTTTTGTAAAGTAGCACACAGGTAGGGGCAAATAGAAAAACAAAACGCCTAGGGCGTGTTTTCAAACTCGAATTGTAGCGACTGTCTTGAAAGTCAAGTGATCATCAACAAAAAACCGGGCTGGGAGAATTGACGCAACTGGGGAACGCCGTGCTAGATTTCTCATGTAGGCAAAAAAGCGCAAAGTTGACGTGGGGATGTTACCTCCGGCAAACTTTGTAAGAGGATGTTTGAAAAGTTTTGGGCGAGTATAATTCGCTACTACACAAACAAAGTCCCTCCGGGTGACGCTCTCTACGAGACGCTGCGCGTAACAAAAGAGGGATCAACTCCAGAATAAACTTTCATGCATTAAATGTTCAGTTTTGTCCTAAAAGAGATATTGTTAATAATGCAAGGAGTGGTACCATCTCACCTCATGTTTGTTACAAGTGATTTTTGTAATACTTTTCATTAGAAGTGTATTGCAGATTTAAAATGTTACATCAAGCCAGTGATTTGGTATAGAGTTATGCGAAAAAGCACTTGAGTGAGCAAAACCTCAAGTGCTTTTTCGTCCCTCTAACTAACTTTGTAAAAGTCGGCGAAAAACTCTGTCCCTTCGTGGGTATTGGGCATTGGGCATAGGCAACTTCTTCCCCCTGTCCAAAAACTCCATACCTTTGTAGTTTTTTACACTAGTACAGCACGGCGTAAATAAACAGACCATTAAAAATGGTAAAAAAGTCGATAATACAAGTCTTTTGACTTTTGACTTTTGACTTTTGACTTCCGCGCAGAGTTACTAGTGCGCGCTGTGGCTTTTTGCAGGTTATAAATTTGAACTAAATTCAGTTTCAATTACCGAAACGAGACTGACAAAAGCTGTAGAAAGAAGTTAGGTTAACTGTTAATCACAAGCCGCACTCTAGCAGCGATGGTAAAAGAATTAGCAATTTCGACCCGTGGACTAACGAAGCAATTTGAACGGCACGTAGCCGTTAATGATGTTGATTTAGAAATCCAGGTAGGTGAAGTATACGGATTGATTGGGCCAAATGGCGCGGGTAAAACAACTCTCATCCGAATGTTAGCAGCAGCTGAGGAGCCAACTACGGGTGAGATTTATATTAATGGCGATCGCTTGCGTCGTGACAAAAGTAACCTTACTCTCAAGCGTCGCCTGGGCTACTTACCCGACGACTATCCCCTGTATGAGGATTTGACAGTCTGGGACTACCTAGATTACTTTGCGCGTCTGTATCGCTTGCGAGAACCACGCCGCACTCAACGTTTGCATGAGGTTTTAGAACTCATACAACTTGATAATAAACGTCATAGTTTAATTTCTACTTTATCGAGGGGGATGAAGCAGCGCTTGAGTTTAGCGCGAACCATTATCCACGAACCGATTTTACTACTGCTAGATGAGCCAGTCTCAGGACTTGACCCCATCGCCAGGATGCAGTTTCGTGAAATCATTAAGGCATTGCAAGAAGCTGGGATGACAATCTTGATTTCCTCCCATGTCCTCAGCGACTTAGCGGAACTTTGTACTTCCGTAGGCATTATGGAACTTGGTTTCTTGGTAGAAAGTGCTTCCCTCAAACAACTTTACCAGCGTCTTTCTAGGCAGCAAATTTTGTTATCAACTTTAGGAAACCTAGAAACGCTTTTAAGTGAACTGAAACGTCATCCTTTGGTGGAAGAGTGGGAGATAATACCCACAAAAAATAGTGTGAGGGTAAATTTTTCTGGTAAAGAAGAAGATAGTGCGGAATTATTGCGATCGCTAATTACATCTGGTATTTCCATAACATATTTTCACTGCATCCAAGAAGATCTAGAAACTATTTTCTTGAATTTAGGACACAAACAAGCATCTTAATAAGTCACTAATTTTTACTTCCCCTTTTTGGAGATTTTTTTCTATGATGGTCAATTTCATAGACAAAATTTGCGACTGGAACCCGCAACTATTGCGGGAACTCAAAGGTCGCCTTAAGGTTTTTCATGTCCTAGTATATCTGTGTTTCACAATTGCCAATTTGTAGGGTTCAGTCAGGTTAATTCCTATCCATAAATACTAATTTTAGAGAGTGATAACTATGAAGTCTAATTGGATGAATCTACTAGGAGATTGGAACCCTCAACTGTTGCGGGAACTTAAAGGGCGACTAAAAACCCGCAATCTCATATTAGCAACTGCTATCTCATTGCTGGGTCAATTTGTGGTATTCATGTATTTTCAAAACCAGCTACCAACCAAAGATATCCTTTTATATAATTCCTCCCACAAATACTGCATAGGAAAGATTATATATAATTCTAAAGAATGTATTGGTGATGAATTTGGCAACGTTATTATCAACTGGCAATTGTGGTCTTTAGATGCATTTACATTACTGAGTATCATTGGCTTTTTTACGCTTTTAATTGCTGGAACCTATCTACTAATCAGCGATTTAGCTAATGAAGAACGGTATGATACACTCAATTTTATTCGCCTTAGTCCCCAATCACCCCACAGTATTTTATGGGGCAAAATGTTAGGTGTTCCCATACTGTTGTATGCTGCGGTATTGTTAGCAGCCCCTTTACATTTGTGGTTAGGGTTAGTTGCTCATATTCCCTTAACGATGCTTTTGAGTTTCTATGCGATCGCGATCGCTGCTAGTCTTTTTTACTATAGTGGGGCATTGTTATTTGGTTTAGTTGGTTCTTGGTTGGGCAATTTTCAAGCTTGGTTGGGAAGTGGCGCAGTTTTAGGCTTTCTCATGTTCACTAAGCAAGCAATAGTCCCTGACGTAGCAGCAGATACTCCATTTGTTGTATTGAGGTTGATAAATCCCTATTACTTGATTCCCCATCCTGATGTTAGTTCTATATTTCCATCAGATAACCCAAATTTTACCAACTTTCATTGGTTTAGTATACCACTTGGATCTGTTTTTTTAATTACAGTTTGTTTTGGTATTGTGGTTTACTTCATAGGAGTATACTTTATTTGGCAATCTTTGCAGCGTTGCTTTCGTGACCCTAATGCTACTATGTTGAGCAAAAAGCAAAGCTATTTATTAACTACTTGTTTTGCAATTATTACTTTAGGATGTGCGAATTGGCAAAAATTAGGTGTAAGTAATTCTTATAGCTCACATCCGCTATTTGAAAACTTGTCGTGCTTAATTTTCTTAAACTTATGGCTATTTTTATATCTAATTGCTGCACTCAATCCTAACCGCCAATCACTACAAGATTGGACGCGTTATAGACACATATCTCAACACAAATCATGGTATCACAGCAAGTTAATCAGGGATTTAATTTGGGGTGAAAAAAGTCCGGGAACTTTGGCGATCGCGATTAATGCCATGATTGCTATTATTTGTTTAAGTGTGTTTATCTTAATTTCTGGGTTCAACACGGATGATAAAGTCAATGCTTTCGTATCTCTCTTCTTCTGTGGTAGTTTAGCCGTAATCTACGCAGTCATAGCTCAACTACTATTGTTAATGAAAAATCAGCATCGGCTATTTTGGGCTACTGGTGGAGTCGGCACTGTAATTGTATTACCATTAGTAATTTTAGGTACGTTATTTTCTAATATTGGAAATAATTCTTTTCTGTGGCTGTTTTCGATAGCTGCGCCACTTGTCGCTTTGTTTCCTTCAAGTTACTATACATCAACAATGGCTCCTTTTTTAGCAATTCTTGGTCACTGTGGGATTTTAGGTTTATTGGTATTCCAACTAACACGGAAACTGAGAAAAGTCGGAGAGTCTGCAACATCTTGAGATAGTTGTAATTTATCGATTAATAATACTAAGATTTCACCAAATGACGAAGATATAGATTCTGTACTGGCTGCTATTTTTTTTGTAAGTTCATCTATCAGCTTTTGAGTTGCTTCATTAAGCATAAAACTTAACCTGCTGTTTTTCAATACAGTAGGTTATTCTAGATTAGAATTTAAACCGCAGATAAACGCAGATAAATGCAAATTTATCCGCGTTTATCTGCGGTTTAAAAATCCTTAATGTACTAACTCGATCGCACGTTTCGTCAACGCTTCCGCAGTCAATCCATTAAAAGCCATCAATTCGCCAGCACTGGCTGTAGTTTCTCCACGCTTCCAAGCGAAGGTATCCCGCTTGCAGTTACTCCTTAACATAATTGGTTCCAGCATCGCCGCAGCACCACCAGTCACACCAATTAACGCATTACCATCAAATAATTCTGCAAATTTGGCATCATCCATAAAATTGCCATCAGCTTCAGAACAAGTATCCCATGCAGTATCATCAGGACGATATAAACGGCGGGGATTGATAATAGAAACTATCTTGACACCAATACCTTCAGTTTCTAAAAAAGCAGCCGCTTCAAATACTGGCATTAATGTCATATCGCCAATCACTGCAAATACAACTTGCTGATCTCCAGCAACTTCTTGCAATAAAACTGCACCATCATGCAACCCTGCACGAGTTTGTTCTAAGGTAGTACGAATTGGTAAAGGTGACTTACTTGCAGTAATCACAATTCCCTTATTTTTAGTTGTCAGCGCCCAATCATAACAAACTTGAATACTGTTAGCATCGGCGGGAAATAATGGAAAGACATTGCCATTTCTCATTAATGAAGCAAAATAAGCTTCAATTTCTGGACGTTGGTGAGTCCAACCGTTGCGCCCTTGCTCTAATGCCCCAGCGGTGAATAAAGTAATTGTTGAGGGAGTCTGACGGCGTAATTCTGCCATTGCTTGAACCACAGTTTGCCAAATTGGTAAACCGTTAACGGCAAAAGATTCGTAAGAACACCAGAGAGTTCTTGCACCCATTAGTGCCAAACCCGCGGCTAAACCTGCACAAGCATCTTCACTCAATGGTTCGTAAACTTGTCCGCTGGGATCTTGGTTATATAAGTCGTCAATTGTAGGGTGAATAACTTTGAGTGCTTGGTTGATGTTGGCAATTCCCGATGCTTCGTTACCGTCGGCGTTGGTAACTAAGAAGTTACTATCTTTTTTACCTACAATTCCTACTAATCTTCCCATCGCTGTTGTAGAAACTTTGGGATCACCACCTACGGCATATTCTTCTAAAGGCAATTCGCCTAAGTCTGGTAATGGTAATTCAAATTCTGTAACCACAGTTTTCGCCGCCGGGCCACCACCAGCACGTTCTGCATTTGTCCTTACTAATTGCCAAGCTTCTAATGATAAAGCCCGTCCTTGCAAAGCACTGATGATGTGGGGAGCATCCAAAGTATCTTTAGGATAGAGGTTGTGAGATTTGGAACCCCGCGCGTGGACTCCTGCACCTTTGAGTTGTTTGATTATGAAGACAGTAAGTTTGCCGTTAAGGGCAGAATGAGCTGCTTTATCTATGCCAATAAGTACAGCTTTGGTGAAGGCTAGCCGCTGCTTAAAAGAAAAGGCGGTACTATCAACATAATCTCCTGGCTGGTTTTGGTCATCAAAGTCTTTGGCATCCACTAATATAACTTCCGCAAAACCGTTACCTTGCCAATATGCCTGCATCTGTTGATTAGTTTTTAAAGAAACCATGCTGTGATGTTCTTGGCTAAAACCATTCCACACCAGCACAGGCAAAAAGTTGGTCGCTTCGGGATAAGCGGTATGAAAGTGTGCCATTGCACTAACAATATATGGTTCACCCAATCCACCATCGCCAACGGTGAAGGGGAATAACTTATCTTTGTGTAGCAGTGCAGCTGCCATTGCAAAGTGTTGTCCTTGTCCCAGTGGCCCCGCAGGTGCAAGAATACCAGGTATGTAACCAGAAAGATGTCCTAAAAGACCGTGCTTTTCGCGGAAGCGATCGCGCAATTGTTGAACTGTTAAAATTCCCATATCCTCTAAGGAGCGATCGAGGAACATGGCACTATAAAAGCCGGGGGCGTGGTGTCCAACTTCGGTAATAATGTTCTTATGTCCCAACATAACAAGAGCTGCATAGGCTTCCGCTTGGCTAGCAAATCCGCCTGGATGCCCAGAGGCTTTACTAGCAGTGACTTGTAATGTCAGGTAACGCAAAGCATCGGCAGCAAGCAAAGTTTGATACACAGCAGTAGGGTCTGCGGCATCTGCGATCGCTACTTTGCCCGACTCAATAGCAGGTTTTGCGCCGTAAGTTGTAAAATCTGGTAGCTCTTCACCAAAATATTGAATGCCTTGACAAAAATTAGGAAGCGCTGAAGATGCTTTTGAAGTCATTGCTGTCATGCTGAGTACCTTGTAAGGACGACGAAAAACTGTAGATGCTTGTTGAATTTAACAAAAATTTTACATCTTTCGGGTTGTAACGGTTTATTGCTTTTTTGCAACGTCAGCATAAGTAGCTTTAATAGAAGTTAAAGGAAATTTAATTTTTTTATCTGAGTTTCGCTGGCAAAAAAGAGTTAATTCAGCAAATTAAAGTTTATGAAACTACCAAATGGCCCCCAGTACCCAGCGTTAGTACAAATGCTTCAGTGGGTCTTCAGCCCTATGTCTTTTATGAAAGCTTGTGCCCAGCGTTATGGCGACATCTTCACCATCCAATTGAATGGGCCTGTAGTGTTCGTTAGCAATCCCCAAGCACTCCAGCAAATGTTGACTAGCGATACTAAAGAGTTTACAGCCCCCAGCGATCGCAACACTGCTTTTGAACCTATGCTAGGGAAAAATTCTCTAATTACGGTCAGTGGTGAGGTACATCGGCGGCAAAGACAGTTATTGATGCCTCCGCTTCACGGTGATCGAATGCGAACCTATGGACAGGTAATTAACGATGTCACAGAGCAAGTAATTTCCCAGTGGCAAATAGGAAAACCTTTTTGTGTACGCTCTGCTATGCAGCTTATTACCATGCGCGTAATCATGCAAGCTGTGTTTGGACTATATGAAGGGCCAAGGGCGCAAGAATTAGAGGAACTTTTAGCTGCCATGCTCAATGAAACCTCTCCTTTTAGGGTTATTCAACTTTTTTTTCCTGCCCTGCAAAAAGATTTTGGCCCAAAAAGTTCCTGGGGTAAATTTCTGCGTCGCCGACAACGAGTTCACCAATTGCTAAATGAAGAAATTCAGGAACGTCGAGATCAACCAGACCCATCCCGTACAGATATTCTCAGCTTACTCATGGCAGCCCGTGATGAAGCAAATCAGCCAATGACAGATGCAGAGTTGCGCGATGAATTAATGACTTTGTTATTAGCAGGTCACGAAACCACAGCGACTGCTTTGACTTGGGCATTGTACTGGATTCATAAATCCCCCTCAGTGCGCGAAAAGCTGGTGCAAGAGCTAGATAGTTTAGGTGATAACCCAGACTCCAACAGTGTTTTTAAAGCACCCTATCTCAATGCTGTTTACTGTGAGACTTTGCGAATTTACCCAGTGGCTATGCTGACTTTTCCACGGGTAGTCAGAACACCCGTATCTCTTTGCGGTTATGAACTAGAACCAAATACAGTTGTCATGGGTTCCATATATTTAACCCACCAAAGAGAAGATTTATATCCAGAACATCAACAGTTTAAACCAGAACGCTTTTTAGAACGTCAATTTTCTCCTTACGAATATTTGCCCTTTGGGGGTGGTGTCAGGCGCTGTATTGGTATGGCATTTGCCCAGTTTGAAATGAAAGTTGTACTCGCAAAAATTCTGGCGAGTCAAGAATTGGCGCTAGTTGATCATCGAGATGTGCCACCTAAACGCCGTGGTTTAGTAACAGCCCCAGCGCGTCCCATCCAGATGGTTGTGAAAAGTCAGCATGAGGCGAAGTCTCGTACTTTAGAGACAAGCACTATCTAAAGCAGGGAATAGGGAACAGGGAACAGGGAACAGGAGAGAAGTGCGGTCTTCTCCCTACAGCCCTTCTCCTTTAGGAGACGCTAC
>JAYGHB010000010.1:92003-97430 GCA_034931985.1 Halotia wernerae UHCC 0503 | reverse complement strand
AAAAGTTCTCATGATGTTCTTGTACCACAAAATATACTATTTTGGAGATGTCTACAATACAACGACGAGATTTGTGTCCGGCGATTGAGTTAGTGCAACAGTGGAGTCAACAAGCAAAAATAGTGCTGAGTGCTAAGTAATTATTTCTCCCCTTGCTCACTCTTTGGCTAGCACACCATTCAAAAAGATATCAGCCAGTCCTTCTGCCATTTGCTGCATTTCTTGGGGGGAAGCGTCAGGTTCCATGAGGGTGTTGTCAGAAAACCCGGCGATCGCAAACATTCCTAAGAACACCTTGGCGACGAGTTTAGCATCTGTTTGGCGATAAATGCCTTTATCCATCGCAGTTTGAAAGAATGCTTCAGCCACATCGGTCATTTTGTTAATGACTTCAATTTGAATGCGATCGCGCAAATCTGGGTGAAATTGCACCTCCATGAAGCAAACTTTCATCAAATCAACATTTTTGTGCAAATTCCACATCCGACGGCGCATCACCTGAGCTACAGCCTTATAACTGCCCATTTGACTCAACTCTGTGAGTAAATCTGTCAGAATGTCTACCCAGCCAGTAGTCGCTACCTCTACCAAAATTGACTTTTTATTGGGAAAATACCGAAACAGAGTACCTTCTGCCACACTTGCTGCTTCTGCTAATTCGCGTGTAGTAGTGCCATCAAATCCTTGAGAGGCAAACAACCGTTGTGCCGTTTGTAAAATGCGGGTACGGGTTTGTACCTCTGAGGATGGGGAAGAATTAAAAACTCGCATAAAAGTTATTGTTATATTTTCGGAACACTACTTGTAGCATTATTGTCTAACGTCAAGTACAAAAATCATAGAAAGCTTAATATCAAGATTAATGCCTTGTTGGGTAAACAGCTGATCTCTTAAGTTAGGGGAACTTTACTTTCATTGTCGCTTATGAATCAACCCAGTTGTTCAATTTGGGATTTAGAATTGAGGATTTTGCATTGGTGCGATCGCGCATCTATAGTATTGCGTCGGATATTGGCAGTGTCAATGGCACTAATAATTTTCTGGTGCGGACTAACTCCCGGAGTCTCGTTAGCACAAACTCAAACTGCACCTCCTGCTCAAAGAACCACAACTCCAACCCTACCAGAACCAAGTTCCATTCAACCTTATCTAGATCGGGTAATTAAGGAGTTGACAGAATTTCGCCTAGAAAACGGGATGAAGTTCATTGTCTTGGAACGACATCAAGCACCAGTAGTTTCCTTTCTGACTTATGCGGATGTCGGTGGTGTAGATGAGCCAGCTGGTAAAACAGGTATGGCACACTTTTTAGAGCATTTGGCATTCAAAGGCACGACACACATTGGTACAAAAGATTACAAGGTAGAAAAACCGCTACTAGAGAAATTGCAGCAGTTAGATACTCAAATTAAAACAGCGAAAGCCGATGGACAGAAAGATCAGGTGACTCGGTTACAAGCTGAGTTTGAGCAAGTGGAATTACAAGCAGCCAAACTAGTCAAGCAAAATGAACTAGGGCAAATTGTCGAACAAGCGGGAGGTGTAGGTTTAAATGCCAATACCTCTACAGAAGCCACCCGTTACTTTTACAGCTTTCCTGCTAATAAGTTGGAACTTTGGATGTCGCTGGAGTCAGACCGATTTCTTAACCCTGTATTCCGCGAATTTTATAAGGAGAAAGATGTCATTTTAGAAGAGCGACGGATGCGGGTAGAAAATTCACCTATCGGCATGATGGTGGAGAAATTTATCGATACTGCTTACAAAGTCCATCCTTACAAGCGTCCGGTAATTGGTTATGACGAAGATATCCGCAACCTCACACCAGAAGATGTCAAGAAGTTTTTTGACGCTTACTATGTACCCAGTAATTTAACGATCGCCATTGTCGGAGATGTTAACCCAACTGAGGTAAAAAAACTAGCCAAAGTTTACTTTGGTCGCTTTCAGACAAAATCAAAAGCTGTTGCTCAAATCCCGGTAGAACCACCACAGAAACAAACGCGGGAAGTCACTTTACAACTACCTTCTCAACCTTGGTATTTAGAAGGTTATCACCGTCCGGCGATTAACCATCCAGATAATGCGGTTTATGAAATTATCGGCAGTTTATTAAGTAATGGGCGCACATCGCGGCTATACAAATCTTTGGTAGAACAACAGCGCTTGGCATTAAATGCCCAAGGTTTCAGCGGATTTCCAGGGGATAAATATCCCAATCTGATGTTGTTCTATGCTCTCACGGCTCCCGGTCACACAGTTGATCAGTTAGCTGTAGCTTTGCGCCAAGAAATTGACAAATTAAAATCTGAGCCTGTGGCGATGACTGAATTGCAGAGGGTGAAAACCCAAGCACGGGCAAGTTTGTTACGCAGCCTCGATTCTAATATGGGGATGGCGCAGCAATTGCTGGAATATGAAGTAAAAACTGGCTCTTGGCGGAATTTGTTTAAGCAATTAGATCAGATAGCGGCGGTGACAACTGCTGATATTCAGCGAGTGGCAAAGGAAACGTTTACAGCCGAAAATCGCACGATTGGTAAGTTGTTGTCGAAAGAGAAATAAACCGCAGAGGCGCGGAGGAAGAGAGATATGCAGAGGTACAAGGTGAAGGTGTTGAAAATCCAAAATGGTAAGAGGCTGGTTTATGCGTTGATTGCTGCTTTTGCCTGTTTATTTGTCACTTTTGATTTTTCTCTGGCGGCGACAGCAGAAGCTAAGTATTACACACAGTTGCAGTTTGCACCGTTACCTGAAATTAAGTTACCCAAATATGAACGGTTTGTTCTGCAAAACGGCTTGGTTGTTTATTTGATGGAAGATCACGAACTACCATTGGTAAATGGTACAGCATTGATACGGACAGGTAGTCGCCTGGAACCATCAGAGAAAGTTGGGTTGGCTGGCTTTACAGGTGCGGTGATGCGGACTGGTGGAACTCAGAAGCATTCGCCTGACCAACTTAATGAAATGTTGGAACAACGGGCGGCGGCTGTAGAAACTAGTATTGGCGAAACTACAGGTAGTGCTAATTTTGAGGCACTTAGCGAAGATTTAGAAACGGTTTTTGGACTGTTTGCTGAGGTGTTAAGGCAGCCTGTATTTGCTCAATCAAAGCTAGACTTGGCTAAGACACAGGCTAGGGGTGGTATTGCCCGCCGCAATGATGATCCCGATGATATTGCTAGTCGGGAGTTTAAGAAATTAATTTATGGTCAAGATAGCCCCTATGCCCGCACGATCGAGTATGCGACAGTTGATCGAGTTTCCCGTGAAGATTTGGTACAGTTCTACCAAAAATATTTTCATCCCAATAATATGATTTTGGGGATTGTGGGAGATTTTGACGCTCAGAAAATGCGATCGCTGATTCAAGCTAAGTTAGGCGATTGGCAGCGTAATTCTGAAATCCCTAAACTCCATTTGTTAAGGCTGTGGCCAGCTAAGACAGGTGTATTTGTAGTGAATCAGCCGCAACTGACGCAAAGTAGTGTACTGATTGGGCATTTAGGCGGACAGTTTAACAGTCCCGACTATCCAGCGCTGGATGTATTGAATGGAGTGTTAAATGGGTTTGGTGGACGCTTGTTTAATGAAGTGCGATCGCGTCAAGGTATAGCTTACTCCGTATATGGTCAATGGAGTCCCCGCTTTGATTACCCTGGCATGTTTATTGCTGGTGGACAAACGCGCTCTGATGCTACTGTGCAGTTTGTTAAAGCCTTACAAACAGAAATTAAACGCACCCAAAATCAAAGAGTCACAGCAAAAGAACTGGCTTTTGCTAAAGAGTCTACACTCAATTCCTTTGTATTCAACTTTCAAAACCCCAGCCAAACTTTATCACGGTTGATGCGCTACGAATATTACGGCTACCCAGCTGATTTCCTATTTCGCTATCAAAAAGCTGTAGCTGCAACAACAGTCGCTGATGTGCAACGGGTAGCAAAGCAATATCTCAAGCCAGAAAACTTAGTAACTTTAGTGGTGGGCAATCAAACTGCCATTCAACCACCATTAACGCAGCTAGCCACACAAGTAACGCCGATAGATGTGACTATTCCTGATTTGCAACCACAGGCAAATAATTAATCGTAGTTGCTTGTTTATAATCAATTACGCTCAAATAATAAATAGAGACGTGATTAATTGCGTCTCTATTTATATGGAACAATAAGTAAGACAATATAACTACAAACACTATAAAATTTTTATCCTTAAAGGCAAAACTCTCTTCTTTATGTCTTTTAAAATAGCCTAATAATCTTGAATTTATAAAATTACATTCCATAATATTAGATAGTGAACTTGGATTTTTATTCCAATTCTGTTCAGGGCTTTTAACGTTACTATGACAGTGCTTGAGGAAAGAAAAAATGACGAACATAACAATCTCTAACTTGTATCCTAGTAGTGAAGAAAATCTACTGACTGAAATCAGCCTTAGAGAAATGAAGTCTGTGGAAGGTGGTTACAGATACGGTTACGGTTACGGTTACGGTTACCCAAGAACAACAACAGCGAGTAATACAACCGACACTGCAAGTGCGAGTGATACTGTAAGAACTACCCTAGGCAATATAGATAGTCTTCTCGGTAACATGAGGTCACAAATAGATGAAACAATGATCAGTCTGAGAAGCCAATTTCAGGAAACAGGTTTTTTTTAATTACACTTTTTGAATTTTTCGTGCGTTCTGAGTTTAATTAAACTCAGAACGCACAATTGTTATAATAAAAAAACTTTAATATTTCTAGTTATTTCATCATTTTTATAATTAATAATTAATAATCAATAATTTGGAAATTCCCCCTTCAGACTGGAAGTTTGAGGCTACACAAATAAAGCCTGCTTATCGCGCTTGCGCTGCGCTTGGCGCACCACGCAGGTTAATTAGCCGCATCTTCATACTCATGAACTACAAGACAAGATCCCAGACTTATTATAGAAGTCTGGGATCTCTTTCTTTAAGGGATATAAACTTATTTATTGATTTTCATTATCTACAATGAAGTATTAAGTATGTATTTGGTATGTTGCAATTTACAAACCAGATCTACTATCAGGTTAAAACTAAATTATCAAATATAAATGAAAGTTTTAAAAGGACTCAAAGCAATTATTTATGTCTTTTTAAACATGTTTATAACCTTGACTTCCTCAATTGTTATGAATAAAAATTGCAGTATCAGTTAAGCAAACACAGCTTGATTGACCACATATATCACTTACTTGAAACAAGGATTTTAGGAGTAAATCATGGCAACTATTGCTCTTTCTGAACTACACGCTGCTGGCTCACAACTATTCCAAGATTCCGAAAGCTTCCTCAATGAAATGAGTGATGTCGATTCCGTTTTTGGTGGTGAATACGGTGGCTACGTTAGCGACATGTCGGGATTGACAAAGCTAGCTGAAGCTTGGGT
>JAYGHB010000010.1:0-91903 GCA_034931985.1 Halotia wernerae UHCC 0503 | reverse complement strand
GCTAGATGACTCTCCAGGGATTAAAAGTAATCTTTGTGATCAACATAAAGTTATCAATTACTAATAAACCCTGAGAGTCAATCAGATGAAGCAATCGACATTTTCTTTAACCGCCACGATAATTTTAGGAGTAAATTATGGCAACTATAACTCTTTCCCAACTACATGCTGCTGGTTTTGAACTGTTTCAAGATTCTGAAAGCTTCCTCAATGAAATAAGTGATGTAGATTCCATTTTTGGTGGTTATGATGGCTACATTAGCGACATGTCGGGATTGACAAAGCTAGCTGAAGCTTGGGTCTATACATATGCCATTGGTCATATTGCTTATTTAGCTAAGTCATTCAGTGGCGACTATGGCTATGGATACTAATACCAATTATTCATGAAGATGCGCCAAATTATTTTTTATAAACGTAAGCTAAATCAAGCCTTACAGCCTTGGAGTTTAGCGCAGCTTCACATAGAAATGGTATAAATAGCTTTGTAGTTTTCTACAAAGGCTAGATGACTCTCCAGGGATTAAAAGTAATATTTGTAATAAGTATGAAGTTTATTGATTACTAATAAACCCTGAAAGTCAATCAGATTAAGCAATTGACAATTTAGTTACAGCCAGTTATCAAGAAAGTAATTATATCTATTTTTGTAATATTTTTCACTTTTTATTACTGGCTGTTAGCTGTTACAAACAACCAAAAAATTCCTTAATAAATTTAAGGAATTAAGCTGCATTTCCGTAAAGAGTTACAAAGCCTAAATCAAGTAAATGGCAAAGATTATAATTTCTGAACTGCATCCTGCTGATTCAGAAATATTCCTGACCGACCTGAATGATGATTTTAAATATATATATGGTGGTGAGGATTACGCTCTTGACCAAAGTTACTATGTGGTTATGAAGCTTTTTGAGGCTGTAATATCGGTATTTGCTATTTACAGCATTACGTGGATTGTAAGGTCATTCAATGCTGAATAGTACAAGTCTATTAGAGCTTTTTTTGTAATTTTTCACCTCATTATAACCTAATGCAATGTCTCATTAAAGGTTTTGTATGATTACTTTTGGACATGATTATGGTGTCTTTATAATGATTTGAGTTACAGGAAAAAGCTTTGAAGCAGACTAAAAATTCTAGTTATTAATGTTGAAAATGGTCTAAACCTATGCCACCATTTGTAATGAGTTCTCAAAATGTTTTTGACTATCTAATTTCTCAAGGTCTATGTACTCAAGAAGAGAAGTCATTGAGCCATATTGACCTCAAACCAGCCAAAAACTTTAATTTATTACTAAGTTTACCAAGCGATCGCAAGCTTCTGGTAAAACAAGAGCGTTATAACCGAGAAGGCAAAACTGTCGGTGAATTTTTGCAAGAATGGCGAGTTCACGATTTTTTACACAATTTTCCAGAACTGAGCCAAATTTATCCATGTTTTTCCGAAGCGGTGCATTTTAACGCTGAACATTCAATAATTGTTTTCAATTATCTCAACGACTATCGCGATTTGTCAGAGTTTTATGTTAAGGAGAATTATTTTCCCCGCGAGATTGCAATGACTGTGGGAGCTACTCTAGCATCAATTCATCGTTTAACCATTGATGATCAAGACTATCGATATTTCTTCAGCAACACCGAGGACACAGTTAGTCAACAACCTCCTAATCTGGCTCGTGATTTAGATAGAATCACTCCAGCAGTGTTTGGCATGGTTCCTAGCCACGGTCTGAAATTCTTTGCCCTTTATCAACGTTATGACAGTTTAGGAAAAGCGATCGCAGATTTAAGTACTGCTTTCACTCCTTGTTGTCTAACCCATAATGACCTGAAGTTAAACAATATTCTTTTATCCTTAAGTTGGGAAGAAGCACTTTTGGACAAAAGGCTAGGAGCAGCCAGCATCATTCGATTGATTGACTGGGAACGCGGTGCATGGGGAGATCCTGCTAACGATTTAGGAACATTGATTGCCAGCTACCTGCAAATCTGGCTGCACAGTTTGGTTACTAGTAATACGATCGCGATCGAAGAATCTTTACGCCTAGCGACGATACCTCTGCATCTACTTCAGCCTTCAATTGCGGCACTGGCTATTGCTTATTTAGCTAACTTCCCCGAAATCATAGAGCGTCGTCCTGATTTCTTGCAGCGAGTGATGCAATTTAGCGGTTTAGCTTTGATTAGAGCTATTCAAGCACAACTCCAGTATGAAAAAACTTTTGGTAATGCAGGTATCTGTATGCTCCAAGTTGCCAAGAGTTTGTTGTGCCGTCCGGAAGCATCAATTCCGACAATTTTTGGTATGGAAGCATCAAGCCTCGCTAATACAAACTTATCTCCCGCTTAAAAGATTAGGGAAGCCTTGTTGGGTTTCGCTACTGCTCTACCCAACCCAACCTAAGAATATATAGGTATAGCAAAGAGTATATAGATTACAACATCTTGAGAGCGTCAATTCAGGAACAGTAATGTTTTTACCTTCTGCTATATTTCATCGGTTTTGTCAGGCTTCCCTCTCTTTATATTTGTATAACTCTAAACTCACAGGCAAGTACACATGCAACTATTAAATTCACTGGCAAGCCAACTGCAAGACGTTTCAGAATCATTGCAGACATCATTAGAAGATATTGTTCATCAGGTTCAGATCGAATCTCATTATTGTATTAAACACCCAGACTACAAACCCTTGGAAGTACCAGAGTCAGCAGCTTCTCGGTTTCGACAATTACCTTTGGATCTTCAGAATAAGTTCTTGAGTCTACAATTGCGTAGTTTTCTTTATGGTGTCTATTACAACGGCTCTTTGAAACCTAACCTAGAATCCAATGCAGAAGTAACAAATTTAGCATTGAATCAAAATTTAGAAAATAATACCTTGTTGGGCGTAGATTTAGCCTTTTACGATCGCCTACATCAAAATAATAGAAGTGAAGGCTATTTGAGCCATGATTGGTTAGTGGTCAGAGAAGAAACAGATGATACTCTGGCGGTACAAAGGAATGGTTTGACATTGCATATTGACCGCGCTCACCATTTGCAACCACAAGATCGAACTGTGGCTATCGGCAATTTAGTAGCGATCAAAATGCCCAAAAATATAGTGCAGAACGGGTTTTATATGGCAGTGGGGAATTTAGGTGTTTCCCAAGGTGGTGAGGGTATTGTGCGCGTCTATTTCAACTTAAGTCCTGAAGGTGCAGTTGCAGTCATGGACTGTTTAACAGTCCAACTTAACGCCTTAGACATTCCTTTTTCATTTAAAGTCCTATACAACCCTACAGATTATGTACGTTATGACTCAGGAGTGCTTTATTTTGACAAAAGCAACTATGAAGCTATCCACGCAGTATTAGAAAGGGTATATGCAGAATACGAATTTCATTTTTCTGAACCAGTGCCATTATTTACCAAGTTAATAGCACCAGGGTTAGCGATCGCTGAAGAACCAAACCGCAAATTTGGCGACCAAGAAAGTTTCGGTACTAACCGTTGCCAAGTGATTGCTAATGGTTTGCTTGATGCTTGGCTCCAAGGAAATGATACGCCAGCAGGTCGGATAACATCAATTTTACAGCATTTTTCACTACAAGAAATTGAATTGCAGCGTCCTTATCTGAATGCCAACTCAGAGGATATCTATACTCCCATACAAATATAGCGGTTCTCGCTTAGGTACAGTACAGTTTTGACCTCTCTCCTGCAAGGAGAGAGGCTTTGAACGTTACTCCCCTTCCCTTGTAGGGAAGGGGCTGGGGGTTAGGTCTGTATTCCATGCAATTGAGAAGCGCTATATAAAAAACAAAGAATTTAAATAACTTAAGCTTCAGTGTTCATTTTCATACTTAAGAATTATTTTTAACTACTCGGTTTTGGTATTCTTGCTCAGTGATCATGTCGAGAGTAGTTTCCAGGCGATCTACAAATATGATACCGTCGAGATGGTCATATTCGTGTTGAAATATGCGCGCGACAAAATCAGTTAATTCTTGTCTTTGTAACTTGCCATAGCGATCGCTGTATTCAACTTCAATTATTTGATACCTGGAAACTAGTCCTCTAATACCAGGGACACTTAAACAACCTTCCCAGCCTTTGATAACTTCAGTCGAATGAGTAACTATCCTAGGATTGATCATGGCGGTAGGTTCCATTTCTGGGGCGTTGGGATACCTGAGATTAGGACGGGATGCCACAATCAATAAGCGATACGGTTGTGCTACTTGAGGCGCAGCGATGCCTACGCCATTAGCTTTAGCGACTGTAGCGATTAATTCATCAATTAATTGTTGAACACTTTCATCTTGAATATGGTCAACCCAAATAGCTTTTTGCCGCAGTTGGGGATCGCCTAACTGAATGATTGGTTTTAATTTTGTCATTAACAAAACTCTTTTTAAATGGGACATAGGGCATGGGGCATCCCTTCTCCTGCGGAGACGCTACGCGAACGGGAATTAAGAATTAAAAATTAAAAATTGAATTGATTCGATTTCATTTTTCATTTTTAATTTTTAATTGAGCGAAGCATGGGGCATTGGGCAATTAAGAAGAATTGGGGAAATAACTGTCTCCTTTTGCCTCCCCTACTTCCCTAACCTTCACGTTGCATTGGCAAAGGTGCGGGGGTAACTACAATTTGAGCAACTTGCCCATTTCGATCTACTTGAATTTGTAGGGGACTACCAATTTTGCTACTTTCTACCAGCTTTTGTACTTCTTCAATTTTTGTTACAGGTTGGTTATTAATACTTTGAATTACATCACCTGTTCGTAGTCCAGCAATCGATGCTGGGGAACGAGGAACGATATCAATTAACAAAACGCCTTTGTCTGCTGCTAAATTTAGGCGATCGCCTCCTCGATCATTAATTCTTTCTTTAATTTCTGGCGTTAGTGTCATCATCTGAATACCCAAATAAGGATGATCAACCCTACCTTTAGTGATTAATTCCTGAGCAATTCTTTGTACCGTGTTGATGGGAATAGCAAATCCCAAACCCTGAGCGCCTCTAATAATGGCTGTGTTCATCCCAATTACTTGACCACGAGCATTTAACAATGGGCCGCCGGAGTTACCTGGGTTAATTGCTGCATCAGTTTGTAGATAGTCAACGCGCTTGTCGCTAGCACCAATATCATTACCAGAACGACCGGTAGCGCTGATAATTCCAGAAGTAACGGTATTATTTAACCCTAAAGGATTACCAATGGCAATTACCGCCTCTCCTGGCTGTAAAACATCGGAGTTGCCCAAAGCTAAGATTGGCAGGTTATTAGCATCAATTTTAATCGCAGCTACATCTGTTACGGGATCTTCACCCAGTACTTTACCGTCAAAAGTTCTGCCATCTTTGAGGGTAACGGTTACAGCATCAGCACCATCTACTACATGAGAATTAGTTAAAATTCGACCTGAAGAATCAATAATAAATCCAGAGCCGCTACCCCGTTCAACCCGCTGTCTAGGCTCTGATGGTACTGCATTGCCAAAAAATCGTCGGAAAAATGGATCGTTAAATTCCTCTGGTACGCGAGAAGTGATTGTTCTAGCAGAATCAATGCGAACTACTGCACCTCCTATTTTTTGTACCACTCTGACCACAAAATTAGGATCTCCAGACGATGAAATAATTGGCGGGGGAGCAATTATCGGATTGGGATTATTTTTTTGTTGTCCTGGAACCTGAGACAGAGGATCATTGGTCTGCTTTTCAAAGGCAGGTAAAAGAGAGCAGCTCCCTAGAGACAATGCTGCTACCCCACCCAATAGCACTAACATAATATTGGTTGATCCCGCCCTGTGGTTAAAACCCCAAGTCTGATTGTCTTGGCCTTCCAAGTCATGCTCTGTTGTCTTCATGTGTCTTTACTTCTCCGTGCTGTCGGTGGGTGGTAGGATGTATTGCCTACCGAATATGTCCCAGGTCTAGGGTTGATTAATGATAAATTGGTGCTTGCTTATATCTTCTATTGTGATGATTAGCAGCAAAGGTGGTAAATAATGGAACTTCCCATTGAAAGTCTATGGAATCAGGTACTAGAGCGTCTACAGGTAGAACTATCCCGTCCCACCTTTGAAACTTGGATTAAAACTGCTAGTGCAGAGCGCTTAGAAAACAATTGCTTGGTAATTATCACTCCTAACCCTTTTGCTCGTAATTGGTTACAAAAATATTACATCAACACTATTGCCAATGTGGTACAAGATATTCTGGGCAAACCCGTAGAAATTTATATTACTGTTGCTCAGGGTGATGGAGTCTCGAATTTGGATGAGGGAGAAGTTACTGGGTACTTACCAAACCAAAGCATTGCGGCTGAAACTGTGCCGAAAAAAGGACAGACAACTACAGAATTAAACTCTAAATATGTATTTTCTCGTTTTGTAGTTGGTGCTAACAATCGCATGGCTCATGCAGCATCCTTGGCTGTGGCTGAATCTCCAGGTAGGGAGTTTAATCCTTTATTTTTATGCGGTGGTGTCGGCTTAGGCAAAACTCACCTCATGCAGGCTATTGGTCATTATCGCTGCGAAATTTGCCCAAATTCCAAAATATTTTATGTATCTACCGAACAGTTTACTAACGATTTAATTACAGCAATCCGCAACGATAGTATGCAAGTTTTTCGAGAGCATTATCGGGCTGCTGATGTGTTGCTGGTAGATGACATTCAGTTTCTTGAGGGTAAAGAGTATACCCAAGAAGAGTTTTTTCATACCTTTAATACTTTACATGAAGCTGGCAAGCAAGTTGTGATTGCGTCCGACCGTCCTCCTAATCAGATTCCTCGGCTGCAAGAACGTCTGTGTTCCCGATTTTCTATGGGTTTAATTGCCGATGTGCAAACTCCAGACTTAGAAACCAGGATGGCAATTCTCCAGAAAAAGGCTGAATACGAAAATATTCATCTTTCCAGAGATGTCGTTGAGTATATTGCTGCTAACTATACTTCTAATATTCGGGAATTGGAAGGAGCTTTAATTCGGGCGGTAGCTTATATTTCCATTGGAGGTTTATCTATGACAGTGGAAAATCTCGCGCCAGTTTTAGAGACACCTAGCAAGAAAGTAGAAGCTACCCCCGAAGCAATTTTAACGGTTATTGCTGATGCCTTTAATATTTCAATTGAAGATCTCAAAAGCAACTCGCGGCGACGGGAAATTAGCTGGGCGCGTCAAATAGGGATGTATCTCATGCGTCAACATACCGATTTGAGTTTGCCGAGAATTGGTGAAGAGTTTGGCGGTAAAGACCATACAACGGTGATCTATAGTTATGACAAAATTAACCAACTCAAAGAAAGCGATCGCGCTTTAGTACAAACTCTACGTCAACTGAGCGATCGCATCAACATGACTAGTCGTTCTCAAAAATCATCAGGAAAATAAGTTGAGTTTTCCACAACTAATAATATTACCATGCACCTTGCTGGCGGACTGATTGATTGAGCGTATTAAGTAAAGTATAAAAACTGATTAAATTTAACTTTCTCTATGGAAAAACAATAATATTTTGTAGAAAATCTGGGATTAAGTATAATTACTCTGTGTAAAAAATAGGAGAGTTTTCCACAAGTTTTCCACAGATATCAGTCCACCAAACCATCGTTTCAAAAGATTTGTAGGAAGTTTTCCACAATTTCCCCAACTCTTACTTGCTGCTACGAATCAACCCCAGTTGTTAGTTACAAACATTCTTGTCTCAACAACAGAGTGAACATCAGTAATTGAGGGATGAAGAAACTTTACTTTGTGGCAACCCCAATAATATGAGGGCTAACAATCGGGAATGGTGCCTCAAAATGCTCATAATTGACGCTGGCAAATCCCGCTTTTTCCAAAGCTCTCCAAGTTTCTCGATCGGGATGACAGCCATCACCCAGAAACTGCCAAATTGGGCGCACTGTAGTTTGTACTTTTCGCAATAAAGTACCACGAGGTGAGGCAACGTGTTCAATAAATAAGAAGCGCCCACCTGGTTTGAGAACTCTTAAAATTGCCTTTAGTCTTGTTTGTTAATCTCAGATTACAAATTGGCGCACAGACTACACATCAACCAGTTGGTTCACCTAACTGGGTGATTTGAGAGGATTTAGAGAAAGTAGCTTTTGTCAATCAAGCATGAAGGTTTGCTTGTTCTTGCAACCACGGATCTACAGGCTGTCCATCTTTGCGATGCAATTCAATTTCTACCACCATCACTTCTTTTGAGCCGGGGGGAGCAGGTTTTTGATGGAAAATAATGTCATAATCTGACGGTTCGTGATTGCGTTCCTTTAACCAGTCCTGCACTTTGGTAGTAGCAAAGAATGATTGTCCCTGTTCAAACATTCGGGTAATTTGCATTTGTAGCGTGTAGGGATTGATGCGACCCATGTTTTACCACCTGTGTAAAGTAATTTGTACTGTGAAAAATGTCTGAGTTGTCTAACTTCATAGATAATATGATATTATTCACATTCTTCAGGAAAGTGAGGAAATTGATGGTATATTTTTGCGATCGCCCTACTACCCTCTGAACGCTTACCTTATATAGGACTAGTATTTGATTTTTACGAAGCTAGATACACCTGATATCTTTTCTTCTTTGTTCCCTGTTGCCCTTTGGGTTCGCCAGTCACCTGTGGAGGGAAACCCTCCCGCAGTGCTGGACTCACCTGTTCCCCGTTCCCTCCCTAAACAAGTAACTTCAGGAATCAAATCAGATTCCTATATCTTCAGTACGCATCAAATCTAATATAGTTTCTCTATACTCTTTAAAATTAGAATCTTTTTTAATATGGTAGGTTTTATCAATAGGTAAATCTATTGTTAATTCACTTTTAATACTGCCAGGATGTGAAGTAAGAATATAAATTCGCTAACTTAAAGAGGGTTTCAGAGAGTCATTGCGTAAGTCCTAGTAGTTTTAGTAACTTTTGCCCCTTAGGTTTGAAAGCTGGCAACAGTTTAGATAGTTTATAGACGCTAAGGGAGACAAAGAAAAACTATTGCTATTAAAGATTTATCCATCAAATGAACCTTAACACTTTACTAGAAGGTCAGCGCTGATGAGAAGTTTGTTAATGAAAAATCCCGTAGTCATAGCGGTATCTTGGATAGGTGCGTATCTCGTGCTTATTCTGTTACCCCTGCTGATTTTGCTGTTATACCCACCAACACCAAATGAACAGCGGAGTTTTTGGCTGGAATTTTCTGTCGCCCTTGGTTTCATTGGTTTAGCAATGATGGCAATGCAGTTTGCTTTAACTGCGCGCATCAACAGTATAGAAGCCTCGTACGGCATTGACTTGATTCTTCAGTTTCACCGCTACACTTCAATAGTTGCATTTTTCTTTATCCTTGCCCATCCGTTAATCTCGTTCATTGATAACCCCCAAACACTGCAACTATTAAATTTTATTCAAGCCCCTTGGCGAGCGAGGATGGGAGTTATTGCTACTTTGGCGTTAGTTGCAATAATTGTCACCTCCATTTGGCGAAAAGAATTGAAAATCCCCTACGAGCCTTGGCGCACGGCTCATGGGATTTTAGCTGTAATTGCTGTTGGATTTGGTTTGGGACACGCCTTAGGTGTAGGTAACTACCTAGGGCTATTTTGGAAGGGAGTTCTCTGGACTGGAATTGCACTAGTTGCCTTGTGGCTGTTGATTTACATCCGCCTAGTCAAGCCTTGGTTGATGTTGAAAAAACCTTACTTGGTGGAAACAGTAATTCCGCATCGAGGCAATGTTTGGAATCTAGTTTTGCGTTCCAGAGGACATGAGGGAATACGTTTCCAGCCTGGTCAATTTGCTTGGCTCACTTTAGAAATCTCCCCGTTTAGAATGCGGGAACATCCATTTTCTATTGCTTCTAGTGCGGAAAATTCTGAACGTATTGAATTTGGTATTAAGGCTGTAGGAGATTTTACAAACACCATTAAAGATGTCAAACCAGGCACTAAAGCCTATCTGGATGGCCCTTATGGAGTTTTTACCACAGATCTTTATGAGAATACAGCAGGATTTGTCTTCATCGCTGGAGGTATCGGCATCACCCCAATTATGAGTATGCTCGTTACCTTAGCAGAACGCGATGATGAGCGCCCCTTGCTGTTAATTTATGCGAGTAAGTCTTGGGAAGACATAACTTATCGTGAAGAAGTAGAAGCTCTTAAGGACACATTAGACCTGACAATTATTCACGTTTTAAGAGAACCACCAGAAGAATGGTCAGGGGAGACGGGGTACGTTGACAAAGAACTACTCGAACGCTACATCCCCAAACGTCCTGCAACACGAAATTACTTTATTTGTGCTGTACCCAAAATGATGGATCAAGTCGAAGTAGCTTTGCATGAGTTAGGAGTCCCTGTTACCAACATTCACATGGAACACTACAACCTTGTTTAACAATTAATCATTTTTAATTCAAAATTCCAATATTATGCGTTACAGCATCATGCTTCAACTTGTGGCAACCATCACCTTGATTTTTCTGGGAACGTCTGCGTTATTTGCTTGGTTGCAATACCGTCCAGTACTAGATGAAAATAGTACACAGGGTAGTATTTCATATATTCCTGTGCAGAAGTGTTGAATGTTAAGAGGATGCTTGCTGCCACTTCTATCACCAGTTCAGGTGCGCCTTCGGGGTTTTCAAGCTAACCTTTATAATCATAATTTACCCACAGAAGCGATGCTTACGACAACCCGAAGCGGGAAGTTTCAAAGCATCAGTTCACTTTCTACTTTTGCCTTGTTAGATCAGAAAATAGCGATGTTGTTACTTGTTCTAACACTTTGAGTCCCTTTAAAGAACCTCTAATTAGCCTAATAGCAGCCAAGGGTTGTCTAAGTAATCCAATTGCTAAGGGTAAAGGATTAAGGGAGCCATCAGGGTTGATTGCTGGTGTCAGGTCAGGAATATCATAATGACAGTCGTCACTAACTACTCGCAACATTGCCACTGCTACCTCTGTATTCTTGAAAAACTCTAGGGCAGCAAATCCTTCCATATCAACAACATCAGCCTTTAATGTTTCACCGAGATGGTGTTTTTGGGCAGCAGACCAAACTACGCGATCGCTTGTTAATGATTTGACTAAAGATACTTTTTCTGGTATTGCAGATTGTAACTGTGCAGTGAAAGTGCGATCGCATTCTTGTAACTTCCCTTGATAAACACAATTTTGGTACAGCAGAATATCACCAACACTGTAACGCTGGCTTAAGCTACCACATATACCCATAACCAGCACTTTCGATTGTGGTTGGTTCAGAAAGTTTTTATCCTGTGGCAATTGTTGCAGGTATTGAGTTAGAGGTTTGATCCCAACTGGTATCGGCATCACAGTTGGAGTAGCGCCAGAAACTCGGCTTAAGCCGCGACACACAGCTTTATATTCGGCTCCCTGCGGTACTAGAATCGTGTTGATACTGGGAAAATCAGGAAAATCAGACATTGACCAAATAATTCGTAATTCGTAATTCGTAATTCGTAATTCGTAATTGTAAGAGGCATAAAGCAAGTACTAATTGTATTTTCTCCCTTCCTTGCCCCCTGCCCCCTGCTCCCTGCCCCCCTGCCTTTTCACAAGCCATGCTGCTTAAACCACGCCTTTAAGCGTTGCCAACCATCTTTTGCTGCTTGCTCACGGTAGGAGGGGCGATAATCGGCAAAAAAGGCATGGGGTGCATCAGGGTAGACTATAATTTTAGATTCGCTGCTGCTAGACTTGAGAGCCTCGCGCATTTGCTCTACTGTATCGAGAGGGATACCCGTATCTTTACCACCATACAGTCCAAGAATAGGAACTTTCAAATCAGCCGCAATATCTACAGGATGTTTTGGTGTTAGTTCAGTGTCATCGCCCACCAATCGCCCATACCATGCCACACCTGCTTTCACTTTGGGATTATGTGCCGCATACAACCAAGTAATACGACCGCCCCAGCAGAAACCCGTAATCCCTAATTTATTGGTATTACCCTTGGCTGACTTCATAGCCCAGTCTACTGTGGCATCAAGATCAGACATGACTTGGGCATCTGGAACTTTAGCTACTATGGGGCGAATTTCATCTATACTACTTAACTTCGAGACATCACCCTGACGCACAAATAATTCTGGAGCGATCGCTAAGTACCCCAATTTGGCAAAGCGACGGCAAACATCTTGTATGTGTTCGTGTACACCAAATATTTCTTGAATTACTAGGATAGTCGGAAAATCTTTACCTTTAGCAGGCATTGCTCTGTAGGCTGGAATTTCGCCATCTTTAACGGGAATTTTGACCGCACCAGCGACCAATCCCTTATCATCAGTAGTAATAACTTGGGCATAAATGGGTTGCACTGCTAGAGCAAAACCCGTCGCCAAAGTAGCAGTAACAATAAATTGGCGGCGTGTTGTTTCCTTCATGTTTTTATACTTCTAAGTAAGTCGGTTGCAATAAATCAAACTATGTTAAGCAATGTAAAATTATTGTAATTGATTTCGTAGTAAGCGGCTCTAGCCCTTTTTGGAGGACTAAAGTCCTCTCTACGAAACGCTACGCGTAGCTTGCTTCCCCGGAGGGTTACACTACAAACCTTTAATTATTTACGTCGTCCTACTTATTAGGACTCATAAGTAATTTTTGAAAAAATTCAGTACACCTCATATAATTTCTTTCCTGTCCCCTGTCCCCTGCCCCCGGATGTAGGTTAGTTAGCCGCATCAAAAATCTGTTGTGCGGTTAAATTTAATTGGGGAAAGGTAGGTGATGAAATCGCGGCGTTGCCTTGAAACGGTGTCATTTGATATTCACCATCAACTAGTTCGCATACAAAAATAGTGGATTGTTTGGGATTGCCGATGAACTTTCTTGCACCTAACGCAGCATAATCGACAATCCAATATTCAGGAATACCCATTTCTTCATAATCCCTAAATTTATTGTAGTAATCATCTCGCCAGTTAGTTGAAACAACTTCAATAACTATTGGAACCGATGCTGCTTGGCTTACTGTTGACTGTTTTTGAAAAAGCAGTTCCTTGTCGAGATTATCAAGATTTAGCAGCAACACATCAGGCGAATAAGTGGATTCGGTAGAAGGAGTTTTGACTAATGCAGTTTTGGGCATAGTGTAGGGAAGGTTCAGGCGATCAAACTCGACAGTTATCTTCCGGGCTATAAATCCTACAACTTTTTCATGCGCTCCGCTTGGAGGTGGCATTTCAACAATTATTCCCTTATGCAATTCATAGCGTCTACCATCGTTGGGATACCATTCGATAAATTCATTGAAGGTGAGTAATTTAGGCAAGGATTGGGTCATAATCTTACCTCAACATCTGTTTTACTTTATCAAAAAAATACTGCAAATCCTTGGCATACGCCCTTTTAGTATGAGGCGATCGCTTCCCTAACAACAATCGTGCCATGCCGAATCCAGCGGTACAAGCGTATTATGATTATTATTATTGAGAAGAAGGGCTTTATCTTAACCTCTCACAGATGACCAAGGACTGATTCTTGTAAAGGCGGCGATTTATCGCGTCTTTGTGATCTATCAAAAACCTTAACCGAAGCGTATTGCCATGTCCCATATCTAATAGCAGCAATTATTAAGGCTACATATCCTATATGCTTTTTTAAGAGGACAATTAATCAATATCGCTGATTAAAACCACTGGGTTTCCAAACTCCCATGAGTTTTTTATGATTTTCTAAGATGGTAAAGCTTAATAGCTCAAAATCCGCACGAGAACGCTTCAATATTTCCAAGTTGGCAATTGACTTTTCGTGGTTGACGGTGAGTTTTTGGATTGCTGTAACGGTAGCTGGAATTTTGGCTTTCAGTTCCCTCAAATATGCTTTGTTCCCAGATATTACCTTTCCAGTGGTGGTGGTGAATGCTACAGCACCTTTAACTACTACCCTGGATACAGAAGCCAAACTCACTCAACCTCTAGAAGAACGCCTTCGCTCTCTGGAAGGACTAGAAAATATTCGTTCATCTACTTATCCTGGTCAAACTGCCGTCAGTCTATCTTTTGTTGTTGGTACGAAGTTAGAAACATCGACTCGTAGTGTCGAAACTGCGCTGAAGCGGTTGACCTTACCTGAGGGAGCAAATTACAAAATTATTCCCCTAAACTTGAATGAGTCAGCCGCAATTAGCTATGCCATTGAGAGTCCTAAGCAGAGTTTAACAGCACTGAGTCAATTAGCGAAAAACCAAATTGTACCAGCGATCGCTAAATTGCCAGGAGTTCTCAAAGTCTCACTGCTGGGTGATCCTACTTTAAAGCCATCGAATACAAGTGCAACTGCCCTTCCCCAAGGAGGGGCGACATTAGTGCGGTTTAATGGTCAAGAAGCTTTGGCATTTCAGGTAATTAAACGCGGTAGTGCTAACACTTTAGAAGTGGTGAGTCGAGTCGAAAAAGAAGTTCAAAAGTTACGTACTAACCTCAAGGATGTCAAACTCACCTTAGCTGCTACCCAAGCAGAATATATCCGCCACGCCACCCAGTCAACAATAGATGCGCTAATGGAAGCCGTCGTATTGTCGATAGTGGTAATTTTTCCTTTTTTATGGAACTGGCGAGCAACTCTGATCTCTGCCTTGGCGATTCCTACATCTTTGTTGGCAACGTTTATCGTCATGGCAATTTTTGGCTTTAACCTAGAGACGATTACGTTGCTAGCTTTGGCTTTAGTTATCGGTAGTGTAATCGACGATGCGATCATTGATGTAGAAAACATCATGCGACACATCGAAGATGGGGAAAGCCCTCGCCAAGCCGCCTTTTCAGCTACAGCCGAAATTGGATTAACAGTCATCGCCACCACTGCTACAGCAGTAGCGGTTTTTTTACCAATTGGTTTGATGGGTGGAGTAGTTGGGCAATTCTTCAAGCCATTTGGAATCACGGTTTCAGCAGCGATGATTGCTTCGACGCTAGTTGCTCGAACTTTATCCCCAGTGTTGGCTATTTACTGGTTGAAACCTGCCCCTTCTGGTTCTGTGAGGCGAGAAGGGACTAAATGGGCTGCCTTTACCCAAGTTTACCGAAACTTACTGCATTGGTCTTTAAACCACCGTAAAATAGTGATCGGATTAGCCGTACTTAGCTTTATCGCAGGTATGGCAATAGTTCCCTTGATTCCCAAAGGGTTTATTCCCAAATTAGATCGGGGTGAATTTAACATTACTTATACGGCTCCTTTGCCTAGTATCCCAGTGGGTGTAGAGGTGCAGCACTTCGACAAGCTCAGTGACCGGGGGGCAGAGGGGCTGGGGAGAAATCCTAGTCCCCAACTACCAACTTTCAATCCCCTGAATGACTCTTTAGAAGTTGCTAAGAAACTAGAAGCAGTAGTCAAAAAATCCCCAGCAGTGGAAACGGTATTTACTACTGTTGGTTCTCGTGAGGGGGAACCAAATAAAGGCACGCTGTATGTAAAGCTAAAATCAAACCGCAATATCCAAACCGCGGAACTACAAGACCAATTTCGCTCCACTTTGCCTGTTTTACCTGGGGTAACTACCAGTGTCGAAGATATTCAATTTGTTGATACCGGCGGTCAAAAACCCCTCCAGATATCCTTACGAGGCAATGATCTGCAAGCCCTCAACAAAGCTGCTAAGGCTATTAAAGAGAGAATTGAGAAAATACCAGGCTTTGCTGATGTCACAGTCACAGGTGAAGCAAATCAACAGAATGTGGTTTTTCAGATTGAGCGTCTCGATAATCAACGGGTGGCTTATGTCAGCGCTAACCTCGGCAAAGATTTATCCTTGGGTGATGCCACAGATCAAGTCGTCGCTGAAGCTAAGGCGGTGTTACCTCCTAATGTTTCCCTCGATTTGGGAGGAGATTCTGCCCGTCAAGGCGAAGTGTTTAGCAGTTTCGGCACTACCCTGATCCTATCGGCACTCTGTATTATCTTGGTACTGATTTTACTGTTTAAAAGTTGGGTAGACCCGGTAGTAATTGGTGTCTCCCTACCTTTGGCAGTTGTAGGAGCGATGCTGGCTTTACTCTTGACTAAAAGCGACTTCGGCATGATCTCGTTGATCGGCTTTGTGTTTTTATTGGGATTAGCCAACAAAAATGCCATTTTACTGGTAGATTACATTAACCAACTCCGCAAAACTGGTTTAAGCAAAAAAGAAGCAATTCTCAAAGCTGGGCCAGTTCGTCTAAGACCAATTATGATGACCACTGCTTCCACTATTTTGGGGATGTTACCACTGGCTTTAGGCTTTGGTGCTGGTTCGGAATTGCGATCGCCTATGGCTATAGCGATCGCAGGTGGATTGGTAACTTCGACTATCCTTAGTTTGATTGTCGTGCCTGTAGTCTACGCCATTTTAGATGATTGGTTTCCCCGATTTCAGAAGATGGGGAGCAGAAAAGCAGGGGAGCAGGGAGACAGTTGATGCAAGTCTTTGTCACGGGGGGTACGGGTTTTATTGGCGCTCACTTGGTGCGGTTGTTATTGCAACATAGATACACAGTTAAAGCACTGGTACGCCCCACCAGCAATCTAGAAAACCTGCGTGGTCTAGAGGTGGAAGTTGTCAAGGGCGATTTAAATCACCCAAATCTCTGGCAACAGATGGTAGGTTGCCAATACCTATTTCATGTTGCAGCCCATTATTCCCTGTGGCAAACAGACCGAGAATTACTTTACCAGCACAATGTTTTAGGTACGCGCAATGTGTTAGTAGCAGCCCAAAAAGCGGGTATTGAACGCACTGTCTACACTAGTTCAGTGGCGGCGATTGGGGTAGGCTCATCTGGTCAAGTTGTCAATGAAACTCATCAAAGTCCCTTAGAAAAATTGGTAGGTAACTACAAAAAATCTAAGTTTCTGGCTGAACAAGAAGCCATACAAGCCGCTGCTCAAGGTCAAGAAATAGTTATAGTCAATCCCAGTAGCCCCATTGGGTCATTAGATATCAAGCCTACCCCAACCGGTGATATTATTTTGCGGTTTTTGCGGCGACAAATGCCCGTATACTTAGATACTGGTTTAAATTTTATTGATGTGCGAGATGTGGCTTGGGGACATTTACTAGCTTTGCAACGGGGTAAATCAGGCGATCGTTATATCTTAGGTCATCAAAACCTCACCCTGAAGCAATTACTGGAGCAACTTGCTCAGATTACAGGTCTCATCGCACCCCAACGGACAGTACCTGCTTGGTTGCCCCTCAGTGTGGCATGGATTGATGAAAAAATTCTCGCACCACTGGGGAAAATCCCCTCAGTGCCTTTAGATGGTGTACGGATGGCGAAACAACCTATGTATTACGATGCCTCAAAAGCAGTCCGAGAGTTGGGTTTACCCCAGTCTCCTTTGCAGACAGCACTCAAGGATGCTGTGGATTGGTTTGTTACTCAGGGTTATGTGAATTAAAGGATGAAGTTAATCCTTTTTGACTAGGGTGTTTTTCTATACAAGATAGGAGCGATCGGAAAATGGCGATTAATCTACAACAAGCTATGGATATCGGGAAGTATCTCGTTACTCAGCGTTTATTAGGACGCAAACGCTTCCCTTTAGTCTTGATGCTAGAACCGCTTTTTAGATGTAATTTAGCTTGTACTGGTTGTGGTAAAATCCAGCATCCAACGGAGATACTAAAGCAAAACCTCACCCCCGAACAGTGCTTTGCCGCAGTGGAAGAGTGCGGCGCACCTGTTGTCTCAATTCCTGGCGGAGAACCATTACTACATCCTCAAATTGATCAGATTGTGCAGGGATTAGTTGAGCGCAAGAAGTATGTTTACTTGTGTACCAATGGTTTGTTGTTAGAAAAAAGCTTGAATAAGTTTCAACCTTCCCCTTATCTCACTTTTAGTGTCCATCTCGATGGAATGCGAGAGTGGCATGACAAATGTGTAGATCGTAAAGGTGTTTTTGATGTTGCTGTACAAGCCATTTGTGCTGCTAAAGCTAAAGGCTTTCGGGTCACTACTAACACTACTATATTTGAAGGTTGCGATCCCCAAGAAATGCAAAAGTTTTTTGATTTTCTAGAAACATTGAATACCGATGGAATGATGATTTCTCCTGGCTACAGCTACGAATGGGCCCCAGATCAGTATCATTTTCTCCAACGCGAACAAACACGCGCCCTCTTCCGAGAAATTCTCTCTCCTTACAAAGCTGGCACAAAAAACTGGAACTTCAATCATAATCCGCTATTCCTAGATTTTCTCATTGGTGAAAAGGACTATGAATGTACGCCTTGGGGTAGTCCTAGTTATAGCGTTCTCGGTTGGCAAAAACCTTGCTATCTGTTAAATGAAGGTTATTACACCACCTTTAAAGAATTATTAGCGCAAACGGACTGGAGTCAATACGGTCGCGCCAGTGGTAATCCCAAATGTGCCGATTGCATGGTTCACTGCGGCTACGAACCAACAGCAGCAATGGATGCAATGCAACCGCAAAATATGGCGCGCGCCCTTGGTAGTGTGTTTGGTAAAAATTAGGAATTGGGAATTTCGTTTTCTTAAAAAATGATTTTCAAAAATCTTAAACAATTGACCTTAATCCTAATTATTTCATATGTAATACCAATTCTATGTGAGGCTGCACATAACGCCCGCAGGCTAGAAGCCTGGGGCTAAAGAAACAAAGCCTGCACAAGCAGGCTAATTATATGCAGCTTCATATAAAAACGGTATAAGTATGGGAATATTAGCTGCTTGCAATCAAGGTAATAGCGAAATTCCAACTACTGGCGATTCACTGTCTAAACCAAACATGATACTTGATGTAAAAAGCGAGGCAGGAGAATGCCCCAAGACAGTTGGTATCTGGACTTTCTTGCTTCCCTTTGAAGGTGGTGCTGAACATACTGCTGTTGCTGACATTAGAAATGCTAAGTTGATAGCTTCAGATCAGAAATTTGTGGAATATGAAGCACCATTGCGACAATCTTATGCATCCTGTGTTGGTAGTGCGAAGTCAGAAAGACCACCCGTATACAATTTTCAATTTCGGAATGGAAAAGTTTATTTTCGTTTAGATTTGAGACAAGAGACACTAAATACCACAATTACCTATCACCGAACAGGTGGGTTCCGTCCTTATGTGCGCTGGATAGCTGGAGAATAGTTAAAGAACAACTGAATTTGCAAGCTTTAAGGTACAAAAAAAGACCTAGAAATTGCTAAGTCTTTTCAAAATTATGCAATTGATTGTTACTGCCTAGTGTTTGTAAAATACTCAAACTGATTAGAAGTAGAATTGGGATTAAAGTCAGGTTGGGCAAATTTTCAGCCCCACTATCGTTGCTGATGTTGCTTTTATTAACTTCTTCATGATTTCACTCCTCTCCTTAAAAAGCTGACATCAACAGCGTTTCTGATGTGGAATCTGGCAGATTCCAATTCCGACTTTCAACAGGTACAGCTAACTCATTACCAACCCATTTCACTGTCATACGACCATAAAATGATTTGCCTTGCGGTAGTTCTAAAACTTTTGCATTCTTCGTTTGAAGATTATAAACCAGTAAACTTTCTGTGCCTGTTTTCCCATTAGCTAAAGCAATTGCAATACGTGTACCATCCTTAGAAAAGTCTACTTGAGCAGTACCCAGACTTTCTTCCGCAGAAGTTTCATAAAGTAATTGAGATGTTCCAGAGGAAAGAGACAGCGCATAAAGTTTTGCTTCTGTACCATTTCGTTGAGTGTACAGCACAGTTCTACTATCATCACTTTGTGCAACAAAATCACCAATTGCAAATTCTTGTTTTTGCTTTGTTTTAGGATCAATGGCAACTAAAGTTTCCTTCCCATTTGCATGGTTAAATTCGTTAATTAAAATTCGGTTATCTGGTGTCCAACCAAGAACATGAGCAGTAAAGTTATCTCTTGCATATACTTGGGAATCTTGACCAGTAATAAAGTCATGAATCCAGACACCAATGCGGTTACTTTCAATTTGATCACGGTTGGAAATGAAAGCGATCGCACTACCATCTGTTGACCATTTAGGCTGTTGAGACCAGTAGAGAATGCGCCCATGATCAATACCTAAATCTGGCAAATTTTGTTTCTTTTTAAAAGTAGCAGATTGTGCCTGCTCATCGTTAATGGCTTTAACTTGTAGGGTTTTCGTGTTTAAGATATATAAACCATCATTATATTGAAATAACTGTTGTGAAATGTCTGTCGGTTTTGGAGTCAAGGACGGAGTTTTAGATCCAGGCTCTGCAATAAAAATTTGAGCATTATTACCTTCACAAGATAGTAAGTCAAGCGTATATTTTTGAGAAGTAATCTCGTTTTTTAATTTAACTTCATGACGCTTAAATTCTTTCTTGAATTGCGTTTTTTGCTGCTTATCAAAGCCAATAATTTCTGTTGTATATATTCTACGTTGGACATTTCTTTCTGAAGTTAACAGAGGGTTGTTTCCAAGTAAGCTTTTACGCAGCTTAATTGTATAATATAAATTAAGTAACGAAGTAACAATCAAGCATCTATGCCAGCCAAAAATCATCTTTTTCAAGAGCAGAAGGAACGGCTATTGAAAACGCTAAAAGAGCATGAAAATCCTTATGTAAGAGAAAAAATACTGATTTTATTATTGATGAATGATGGAAAAACTTATCAAGAGATTAGTAAGTTTTTAGATATTGCATATCCAACAGTAGCATATTGGGCAGTTCATGGCGACCCAGATAATCTAGAAAGTTTTTTAGATGGAAGAAGGGAAGGTAATTTCCGTAAAGTCACTAGAGAATATGAAGATATTTTATTAGAAGTAATTGAAAAAGAACCAGCAGAGTATGGATATGAATTTGGTCGATGGACAGCAGCAAGGCTAGCAACTTATATGGAAGATCAAACAGGAATTAATTTAAGTGGCTCTCAAGTTAGGAGAATATTAGAGCGAAAAAAGTACGTTTACCTTTGGGCAAAATACAGCCTAGAGGACAAACAGAATCCGGAAAAGCGTCTATGTTTTAAAGAAAAGTTATCGGAATATTTAAGAATAACAAAGTCAGCCCCAGAACGTTTACAGGTATGGTTTTGGGATGAAAGTGGATTTAGTTTAAGAGTGATAAGAAGAAGAAATTGGGGCAAGAAAGGTACAAGAAAAAAGATCACAGGACAAAGAAGAAGAGGGAGAGTAAATATTATGGGAGGTTGACGTTATCATGACAAGAAGAGAATCAACTTTGTGATTAAAAAAGGAAATGCAGATGTATTTTATGAGCAGCTTAAATCATTAAATAATTTTCTATTACAAGAGTGGGTAGAACAAGGAAACCAAATTGAACAATTTAAAGATAGCTCGGCGAAAATAGTGATTATTCTAGATAATGCCAGCTTCCATAAGAGGAAAGATATTTTAGCTAAAATTGAGTCAGAAATGCCAAATATTATCCTGGAATTTTTACCGCCTTATAGTCCAGATTATAATTTAATTGAATTAGTTTGGCATTCAGCAAAAGAATATATAGCTCATAGATTGTTCGAGTCTGTATCACAGCTAGAAGAATTGTTGGATAAATTGCTCAATCAAGGTGGTCTTATTATTAAATGGGAGCGCAAGATTAAAAATAAAGGTAATGCTGTTTATTAAATTTAGCTGCGTAACAGCTTAGTTCGCTCAATTGATTCTTTTGTTTCTGGCTTGGTACTTCTAGGAAAACTGCCTCTTGCCCATTTTCATCAACCAGAATTACTGGAGTGCTTGCTAGGATGCTAATATTAGAAGCTGTAGTCATAGCCTTTTGACCAAAGACACCAAAAATTGCAGCGACTGTTAACAAGGAACAGACGGAAATTAACACTAATTTTTTAGTTTTCATGTATTTATTTATTCCTGCCTGAAAAAACTTTAGCTTTTCATTTACTATATCTAGTAGTGGAAATTTACTGATAAATTTGTCTTATTTTATCGCATAAACTAAAAATATTTAAGTAATTAAACTGATTCGTAATAAATTAACGTGAGCTTCCAACGAACGGCATTCGTTATGCTTTAGAAGAAACAATCTAGTTTCCTAGGAGTTCGACGGTTAGAAAAAGGCAAAAAGCTTGCTAGATATGAAGCGTAATAAACTGGGTAAGCCCAAGCGATGTCTACGACAAGCCGCTTTGCGTCTACGCTATGATTGATTGAGAATCGGTAAAACAGTTACAAAAAAACGTCGAGACTAAAAATATCTAAGAAAAATCAAGGTCTCGGCTATGTCTACCATTGTATCTCACCTCGATATCACACAAATCTTCTGTAGCGATCGCAACCTTTATACCTCCGTTTAAACTATAATATTCATTTTCAAAAAATGTCTATTATTGTTTAGTAAAAATTCGAGGATTAAAGTAGAACCAATAATTACGAATTACGAATTATCAACCTTTGTACACTTACTAATGCCCGATTCAATTCATAATTCCGCATTTGGGGATTCTGTAAATACGCCTGTTGTTCTTCCTCAATCATCTGCACATCTTGAATTACTAAACCATCAAGTAACTTTTGTGCTGCACCAAACAAACTATTTTTTATAAATCGCCGAAACCAGATAGGCAATTTGTGCAATCGCCAAAAGGCATTTAATGAAGTGAAATGAATCAAATAAGCCTTTGTCTGTGTCTCATTTATGGGACATAATAAACAGTAAATTTTAAAATCTTTTCCTAAAGTCGAAACCCAGTGAGGATAAATATAACTCACATCCAATGGTTCAGGATGTAGTTGCCGCAAAGCTGGGAAAAACAACTGGGATATAGACCAAATTTTATCTATTTTATAATAACTTTGTGCTTGATAATGAGCATCTACTCGGTTAGCATCTTCGTCTATATCTTGCAGTGTTGCTTCTGCCCACGCTTGTAAATCTTGATGTAAATGTCCGTGATGCATATCCATCAAATTTTCAATTAAATAAGAATAATGAGCGTTGCATTTAATAACTGCAACTGTGGCAATATAATTTAAATGTTCCCATTCTGGTAAGCCTAAAGGTTGTGTAGAGGGTTCGACATCTCCAGGAAATAGCCAGATAAAACCATCTTGTTCTTTTACGGGGTAGTGACGAATTTTACAATTTGGTAATTTCTGATTTGCTGCTAAGTAGGGAACCGCTACACATTCACCTACAGAATTGAAGCGCCAACCATGATATGCACATTCCAATTCATCAGCGATCGCCTGCCCATGACTAAGTTTAACTTGACGATGGGGACAGCGGTCTTCTAAGGCGTGGACTTGTCCTTGACTATCTCGATAAAGTGCGATCGCCTGTTGCCAAATTATCACACCTACAGGCTGATTTGTGACTTCAGTACTACGTGCAACCACATACCAGTGATTGGGGTTAATACCCAAATTACGAAGATCATGATTTTGCACGGTTTGAGAGATAGAAGACATAAGTCACAGAAAATTTGAATTAATATAACTGATGACCAAAATATCACTTCAGGGACTCAAACTAACTGCGCCTACAAGCTATAAAGTATGTGTAGAACAAACAGCTAGTATATTGAGACAAAAATCTGTATGGCAAGCTACCAAGAAACCCTATCTAGCAACGAACTCGATGATGTAGTGATCATGGAAATAACAAACATTAATCATGTAGAAGTCATCGAAAATGTTATTGATACTTTAGAACAAGATGACAGTGCAATGGTCAGCCATAGCCCAGAGGGCGGTTATCTCTGGAAGTTTAAGTATGGCAGTGTGGAAGTGTTTGTACAACTCACTGGCAAAACTGACGAAGACACCATTACAGTGTGGTCTGTAGTCCTAAAGTTACCTGCTAAAGATGAACCCAAGTTGATGCGGCATCTTTTGGAAATGAATTGTTCTAGCACTCTTGAAGCTCGTTTCGGTATTATTGACAACCAAGTAGTTGTGATATCGACACGTACTTTAGAGGAATTATCTCCTGCGGAAGTTTCCCGATTGATTACTATCATAGCCACGATCGCTGATGACAACGATGAAGCTTTACAATCTAAATTTGGTGGGGCTTGACTAATCGCTTTGCTTCAGTTAAGAGTTATGAGTTGTCAGTTACATAAAATTTTTTCAAAACTCCTAACTCTTGAACTTTAAAGTGTGGCGACTAATTCCTTTACTAGAAACCTCTGGTGATGTGCAGATGGCGATTGATAGGTGGTTGTTAAAACAACACTTGTCTGGACACCATCCCCCAACTTTGCGTTTTTACACTTGGTCGCCACCTGCCATTTCTCTGGGATATCATCAACGCCAATATCCTGAATATTGGCAACACTTGACTTGGCAAAGTCAGAAGCTAGACTTAGTGTGGCGTGCGACTGGTGGTAGAGCAGTACTACACCAAGGCGATTTAACTTATGCCGTGATCACATCGGGATTAACTGGTAGTCGTCTCCAAGTGTACGAAAAAGTTTGTGAGTTTTTGATTCAAGGCTGGCGATCGCTTGGCGTTGAATTGCATTATGGTACAGCTGGGCGAGGCTACATCCACAACCCTAACTGTTTTGGCACTGCCACAGGTGCAGATTTAGTTTTACCAGATGAAACTAAACTGATTGGTAGCGCCCAACTGCGAAGAGGAGGAGCGATTTTACAACATGGTTCAATTCGCTTAAACCAAGATGCAGAATTGTTTGCCCAAGTATTTGGTGCAGCATCTTCGACAACTGTGCAACTACCCCAAAATCTCAGTGTGGAAAATATTATTGCAGCTTTAATTGCTGCTGCTTGTGATTGTTTTGGTATGGAAATAGTTATCCAATCTCTTTGTGAGGATGAGTGGCAAGCAATTTTACAAAATAGTTCTTAGTCCATTTGATAGGAAATAAAGTTGAAAAATGACCACAAAGTTAGTTACTCAACAAATCATTGCAATGGGAGGTGGGGGCTTCTCAATGGAACCTGAGAACCCTCTGCTGGATCAATACATCCTTGGATTGTCTAAGAAGAAAACACCGAAAATTTGTTTTATCCCTACAGCAAGTGGCGATTCTGATAAATATATTGTTAAATTCTACTCAGCTTTTGTGCAACTGCTCTGTAAACCATCTCATTTATCCTTATTTAACCCACATACATCTGATTTTAGATCTTTCATTTTTGAGCAAGACATTATTTATGTTGGAGGCGGAAATACTAAAAACCTAATTGCTCTTTGGAAAGAGTGGGGAATTGACCATGTATTGAGAGAAGCCTGGGAAAGTGGTGTTGTTCTTTGTGGCTTGAGTGCAGGCTCTATTTGTTGGTTTGAAGAGGGAGTGACAGACTCTATTCCTGGAAATATGAGTGTATTACAGTGTCTTGGATTTCTAAAAGGTAGTAACTGCCCTCACTACGACGGCGAAGCAGAAAGAAGACCTGTTTACCATCGACTTTTATCACAAGGGCTAATTGGCGATGGGTATGCTACAGATGATGGGGTAGGTTTGCACTTTATCGGCAATCAACTAGAGACAATAATAAGTTCTCGCCCCCAAGCAAAAGCCTATAAACTTGAAAGAATAGATAAAATAGTTAAAGAAACTACCTTAGAACCTACATACTTGGGAAAGAGCTAAAAATTTTTGCCATGTCGGCCTTAAATTTTGAGGACAGGAGTCTTTTTGAATGTTATTGAATTAAAATTTAGTTTAATTACGCAAAAAGTATTCACGAATGATTTAGGACTACGCGATACCTGGGTTGGGCTACGCCTAAGCAAATTCGGTCAATGCTCGTTTACTAGGATGATGGAAGCCTAAAATCATATCAGTTTTGGAAATACCTGTTGCTAAGAGGTCATCAACAATCGCAAATTACAAATATTTTTATAGATCCCCAAACCACATTAGGTTTAACACCTGATCGAGTCACCTTTGACGCAAATGAACTGTTCGTAAACGTTCAGGGCCTATCCTTTAATTCCAATTCGTTTGCCCGTATTAATCTAAGTGGCACTACAGTTCCCGACTCAAATAACGCTGCTGTTCCCGAACCTAGCTCTATGCTTGGATTGGGCATCGTGGCATTGACTGGAACCCTTCTCAAACGACGTATCAAGAGTAAGGCTCTTCAATAGTTTAAGCAATTAGATGCTGTCAGTGCAACGGGCAGCGGATTGTCTTCACTGCCTGTTGCTTGGTCAAATACCTTTACGGTTTCAAAATCACTGGTTTTAGAACAGTTACAATTAGATAGCATTCGCATTCCTAAGTCCTTATGAGCCAAAGTCTAACATTAGAACTCAGTGAGCAAGTGTTTGTGGCGATTCAGCAGCAAGCACAGGTGCTTGGTATCTCTCCAGCGCAGTTAGCCGCCACCTTGCTGGAGCAACAGTTCCCACAGGCTTTCAAGCTGCTTTTGGATAACGCTGAGCAAAACGTGGCGCGGTCAAGGTTTGAGCGTCATTTCGGGACGTTAGAACTAGACATCTCTACAGATTTAGACAATGAAAGCGTTGATGCGGATTTAGCCAGAGAGTATGCCAGCACCCGTGAAGGAGAATAATGCTCCTCGATACTTCTGGGTTGCTCTGTCTACATTTTTCAACTGAGCCGCTGCATACCCAAGCTTGTGTTGCGTATCAAAAAGCATCCATCCGGTTAACCCACAATTACATCACTGCAGAATATGTCGCCCTTGCAAATGCACGACGATTTCCACGTTCTCCAGTTCTAAATTTCGTCGTTGACTTGTTAAGTAGCCCGGACGTAGAGACCGTATGGGTTGATGAACCGATCCATCGAGCAGCCGTTGAATTGCTAATTTTACGACAAGATAAGACTTATTCGCTCTGCGATGCAGTCAGCTTCATTTTGATGCGCCAACGGGGTATTTCTGAAGCATTGACAACTGACTGATCGGCATTTTGAGCAAGAAGGCTTTGTACGGTTACTAAAGCCAGCCAGCTAACAACGCCCATGCACCCGACCGTCGAAAAGTTATAGTTAAGTAAAGATAATGTAAAACTATTGTAATTGATTTCGTAGTAAGGGCTTTAGCCCTTTTTTGAGGACTAAAGTCCTCACTACAAACCTTTAATTATTTACGCCGTTCTACTTACTACCTCATTTAGCTTAATTACTCGCTATTGACATACCACAATATCTACCCCCGATAACAAGCTTTGCCGTTCTAAAAAAATTTCCCGTAGTTAACAACGGTAACTACGGGAAACGATAAAATTTTCTGTAAATTATCTAGAAGCGACTTGTGGCCCTGCCCAAACTTCTGTAACTTTTTGACCGAAGGTGATAGGCTGATCTGTATCTGTGGTATTCATTGTCTTACCATCAGTACCAACTTGTACTAAAGGCCAGTTCTCCTCTCCCATTTCACCCGCACGGAACAAAACGTGATCTGGTTGATTTTTACTCCAACCTAACAACACCGCAATCTTCTCATGCCCATCTTTTTCTTGAGATGGAGCAACTGTATTGGCATGATCTTTTTGCCGATCCCAAATCACTGCTTGATCTGTGGCATCGCCTGTGTTAAACACCCCTTCAAATTTACGTGCTAAAAAGCGATCGCTTTTTTCTGACCAGCTAACAGGAACTAACACCCCTATTTTCCCATTTTTCTCGTCCTGTTCTGACAATGAGACATTTGTGGTTAATAAAGGATCGTTGATAGAAGAAGTAGAAGCCATCACCCGCAACTTCTTGGTTTGCTGATCTTCTACAAATAAAACACTAGTAACCCTACTGTTGTACATTTCGGGTTTTACTTCCATTTGTACCCTACTATAAACCGCATACTTCCCATCAGGAGAAATCACAGGTACACTACGGTAATAGCGCACTCCAGAACTACCTTTAGCACCTATAGTCTCCTGAGTTGCTACAATCCATCTCCAAGGGATCGGATGAGGACTTCCTATAGGATCTACTTGTACTGCTTGTTCTTCATCAGGTTGTTCTGTGACAGGTGCCTCCGTTGTGGAATTTGGTTGTGATTCTGTAAGAATTGGTGCTATTGGCGCAACGTGAACTGCTGCTAATGATTTAGTAACAGGAACTTCCCTCGACAGAGAATTATTTTCTCCTGTCAAAGATTGGATTTTCGCAGCTTTTAATTTATTAACAGGCATCTCTGGAATTGGCGCGAGTTCCACTGCTGCCAATGTATCAGCAGTAGCTAAATTGCTGCTTGATACAGAATAATCTTCTACTACCAAAGACTCTATTTTGTCATCTTGTAATATTGGCATTTCCCCAACACCATCCATTGCCAACCGCGCAGAGTCAGATTCTTCAGATCTAGAGTAAACTTCAGATGGTTTTAATATTTCAGTTAAATCAGGCTGACTAACAGTAGCCACTTCCTGCGGTATGGAGTCAGAGTCTCCAGTTTCAGGAGTATTTTTTGCTACTGCCTTTAATTGTTTTGCTGAGGTAGAGTGACCTGATGCTGCAATTAAGGGAGCAATCAGCATCACAACGACAACATAATTGAGAAATGGTTGAACGCGGAACCATCCTGACAGCAAGAGGGGTTTAAGCATGTGTGGACTCTCTAGAGGGGTGGTTGCTGTATAAGGAGCAATGACTGTGCAGCAAAGGGAAGGTGACGATTACAGGTATAACAACAAACTCAAAGGTTTAACGAGATAATTACTTTAAGTTTGTAGATTTTTACAAAAATTCAGTATCATTGTTCACCCTTCTACCTGTCATTTACTGGATTTTACGGAAAACATGTCAGCACAAATCCCATGCAGATTCATTAAATAATTACTGCATAAATATAGAATTTTGCTACTCTTAAATATCCAACCGCACCAGATAATCGGTATTGGTTAAAAAGTATTAAGCGTATCGTGTAAGCCACAGATACTAGCAGCACAGAAGTGGAACAGAATATGCTGAACTGTTGGAAGTGGCTTAGCAAAGGCTAGACCGCAGGAGGCTTCCCTATTTATATCCTGCTACAACAGCACAGACCCTGATAACGGTAGAAGTGAGGAGTTACTTGAAAAGCTGGGAAAGATGACGCACAACACATAATACTCGAAAAACACTGTTAGCATCCACCCTGAGGTAGAAATTGCTAATAACCTGTCAAAATTGCGAGAACGCAATTCTATTTTATAGCAGGTAACAGGCTTTTGGCGTGAGCGTCAGTCGAATGGTAACAGGCTTGAAAGCCTTTTGGTATCCGAGTTTTATGATCAGTTCATGTCCTAAGCTACTTGGCAATAGCTATACATTTATGCGCGTCAAGAAAATACAGGCAAGTCGCCTTTAGATAGAGAAGGAATGCCAATCACCTTTGATAACAGATTTTTGGTTAGAAACAGTGTGGTTTTTCTAAAATAAAGCGATACTGGACATCCATTCAATTTACTCTGTAGGCTTTCGGTGTCGTTCCTGTTAGCTGCCGGAACTGCTTACTTAGATGGCTGTGGCTGTTAAATCCACACATACAAGCAATCTCCATAATTGAGCGATCGCTTTGTTTCAACAACTGCTTTGCTCGTTCTATCCGTTGCTGAAGCAAGTATTGGTAGGGAGCTATGCCGATCGCTTGCTTAAACAGATAGCTGAAATGAAATTGACTCATGCTCAGCAAAGCCGCTAAATCTACAAGCTTGATCTCCTGATGCAGATGCTCGTTAATGTATTCCAAAACTTGCAAAAGTTGACGCTGGGGTAATCCACCTTCATAAACTGAAAGGCGAGGTTTAGCAGTAGCATATTGTCTGAGTAAATGCACAGCCAGCACATTTGCCAGTGACTCAATGTAGAGTCTGCTACCTGAATTTTCCTGTTTTAGTTCAGCCAGCAACATCATGCCGATCGCCTCAATCTGAGGATCGCGAATCCGAAATTCGGGAAGTAATTCAAGCTGATCGGGATTATTGCTAAGGGTTTCTCTGGCAACGCTTTGGATAAACCGAGATGCAATCCGAATTTGTAAGTAGTGATCATCACTATCCCAGCGGGCGAAAAATGGAACCTTGGCAGGTGTGATGGAAATGTCGCCTTTCCCATACAGCCCTGCGTAGGTCTTACCTCCCTTGATTTGCAGCAAGCGAACTGGACGGGGTGCAAGAGATAAACAAATCGCGTGTTCATCGCTATAATGACAATTCCCCTCACCCGGCGAGTATTGGAATTGCTCAACCAGAATGTTTTCCCAACCCTGGTTTTGGCTAGACAAGAGGGGCAAGCAGTCCGTTTCAGTCTGGTGGGTAGCGGTTGGCTTCATGATGCAAACCCAATACGTCTAGTTCTGATTGTATTCACTTTCACAGGCTTCCACTCAGCAGTCTGAAAACTGACCGCAAGATTTTGATAGTGGCACAAGAATCAGATAGTTGAACGTGAATCGTTTCCCTAAGCTGGAAGGGTAATTGAGCAGGAGAAGTTATGACACATTTGTTGCACATTGATTCCAGTCCTAGAGGAGAAAGATCGCACTCTCGCAGGCTTACAAGAGAATTTGTCGAACAATGGAAGCAGGCTCATCCGGGCGATACTGTTAGCTATCGCGATGTTGGACGAAATACCGTTCCCCATGTGGATGAACCGTGGATTGCAGCGGGTTATACACCACCCGTTCAACGTACACCCGAACTATGGGAGGCGATTCGCATCAGCGATCAACTGGTGGACGAATTTTTAGCGGCTGACCTCTACGTCATCGGTGTTCCCATGTACAACTTCAGTATTCCCAGTGCATTGAAAGCATATATTGACCAAATTGTGCGAATTGGGCGAACCTTTGCATTTGAACTAGAGAATGCTGCAAATCCTTACAAACCGCTCGTGTTGGGTAAGACAATGTTTATCATCACGGCACGCGGTTCTTCTGGCTATGGGTCGGGTGAGCGCTACGAGACACTAAATTATCAAGACCCGTATTTAAGGACAATCTTTGGATTTATTGGTATCACTGACATCACCTTTGTCCATATTGAGAAGGATGAGGTAGGCGGAACAGGTTTGGCTGAATCGATCGCCAATGCGCGGACTCAAATTGCTCAACTAGTGGCAAAGTCAGGAATGCAGATCTAATAACTAGCTTTGCTAAATAGTCATCTGTAGGAGAGTTTATGACAATTGTTGACCACTTGCTTTTTACACTAAAACTTTTCACTGCCCTGGGTTGCGGACTGGTAGCTGGAGTCTTCTTTGCCTTCTCGACCTTCGTGATGAGTGCTCTTGCCCGACTTCAGCCAAGGGAAGGCATTGTCGCCATGCAATCCATCAATATCACGGCGATCAATCCGCTGTTCATGGTGGCGCTCTTTGGAACGGCTGCGACTTGCCTGTTTCTAGCCATCTCCTCGCTGTCAAAGTGGCATCAACCCGGTGCTGTCTACTTGCTTGTTGGCAGCCTGCTCTATCTCGTTGGCACCGTTCTGGTAACAATCGCATTCAATGTGCCGCTGAATGATGCGCTAGCGATCGCCAAACCAGACAGCACTGATAGCGCAAATCTATGGGCTGGATACCTGACCAACTGGACGCTCTGGAACCATGTTCGGACAATAGCAGCGTTTGCGGCAGCAACATTGCTGACTATCGCGCTCTGTGATCAAACAGTGCAATAGAAATGTTATGTATCAGGTGTATCGGCATCGCAATACATTACGGTTCAAAACAGCCTGTATGTGGCATTTGATCCTCCCAATATTGAGGCATTGATTGAATTTGCTGCACCGCTTGCAGCGATCGCTCTAGCTATTCTTGTTCGTAAGGGTCATCCTGCTTTTCAACTGACACTGGTGGCGATCGCCTTTATACTACTGGCATTTCCAATCATCCAATCAAAGTTCCCCACGAACTCAGCAAGGGTGAGTTGCAACAGATTGCAGTGGCGCGATCGCTCAGTTCATCCACACGTTACCTCAATTGTGGTTGAGTCAGCTATTATTTGTCAGTGGTTAGGTAAGCACCTACCATTGACTATTGACTATTGACTCAAAACTAATGAAAGTAGTTTTTTTTGGTACTCCTCAATTTGCCGTCCCCACTTTAGAAAAGTTACTCAATCAACCAGAATTTGAAATTTTGGCAGTTGTCACTCAACCAGATAAACGTCGGGAACGAGGAAATAAACTTACTCCTTCACCAGTAAAAAATGTTGCTGTGGCTCATAATATACCAGTATGGCAACCCCAGCGAGTGAAAAAAGATATTGAAACTTTGAACAAACTCCAAGAATCAGACGCAGATGTGTTTGTGGTTGTTGCTTATGGACAGATTTTATCGCCACAAATTTTAGATATGCCGAAGTTGGGTTGTATTAATGTACATGGCTCAATGTTACCCAAATATCGAGGTGCAGCTCCGATACAGTGGTGTCTGTATAACGGTGAAAGGGAAACAGGCATTACTACAATGTTAATGGATGCGGGTATGGATACTGGGGCAATGCTACTGAAAGCCACTACACCCATTGGATTATTAGATAATGCCCAAGATTTAGCCGAGAGGCTATCTGCAATTGGTGGAGATTTATTGCTAGAAACCCTTTTGAAGTTAGAACATCAAGAAATTGAAGCGATTCCTCAAGATAATTCGCAAGCGACTTATGCACCTTTAATTCAAAAGCAAAATTACGGGTTAGATTGGTCAAAAAGTGCTATTCAATTACATAATCAAATTCGAGGCTTTTATCCAAACTGCACTACTATCTTTCGCAACCAACCGCTGAAGATTATGGCTACCATTCCTCTTGGTTCTGCCTACGATCGCCACTTACCCACAGATTTACAAAACATACTTCAAAAATTGCCTAATTTATCAAATCTATCGGGTAATTTAGGAGAAGTAGTAAGCATTGTTAAGGGAATTGGAGCAATTGCTCAAACTGGCGAGGGTTTGTTGCTGTTGCAAGAAGTTCAGCCAGTTGGCAAACGTCCCCAATCGGGATGGGATTTTGTTAATGGTACTCGCTTAGCTGTAGGAGAAGTGTTTGCAGAAGGTTGAAAAATATCTTAAAGTAGGCGTGCAAAATAAATTATTTAGTTGTGACAGGAAATAGGGAACAGTAAACAGGGAAAAGTGCTAGGACACAGTGATTTCAGTCATTTTGAAAAATGGATAAATATTTATGCTTGGCTACTTACTTAGTTGCTTCGTAGAAATGGCAACACTCACAAGGCCCATCTGGTTTGACTGCACAGCGAATGATTTCAGAATGAGCATTATAGCGACAAGTGGCATCACCTACTACCCAACGTCCCGCTACTAAACTTTTCTCTGCTGGTCTTTGAGCAGACTGTACATAAAGGGCTATATTGTTCAAGCGGTAACGCCCTGATTTAAGTTGGTATCTGTGGCGGCGTTCTAAAACCGCGTAAGTTTTACCTTCAAAATCGAGATAATTTCCAGGTTGGGGTGTCCAATCGAGTTGGATTTTGCCGAGTGACTGACGCGGATGTGTCAGAATCACCTCAGTTGGTAAAGAGTCTGGCTGCATAAGCTGATGTTATGTGATTTACATTATCAAAATGGTATCGCAGTAGCCTATTCTAGCTTACCGAATTTAGATTATAATTATTAACCCGCTACATTTGCGATTAATCTGCATATAGCGATCGCTACATATAAACAGTTAAATACGCGGTGGACTGAGGCTCGCGTAGCGTATCCCGCAGGTAAGCAAGGAGAAAGAGGGTTTTAAGACGTTATTGCTCCACTGTAAATAAGTTTAAGTAGGTTTAACCTGTCGATTAGGAAATTATACAAAATTTTTTTGTTAAGGTTAATACCCATTAAAGGCTGTACTTATACTGCTTCAAACTTTAGTAAAATATCAGGTGAGTATAAATAAATAAAGTCCGCTAATGCGGACTAAAAGTGAGGGCAATTTTTACCTTTTAGGGCAACAATCATGTCAGATTGTATATTAATTTTTTATCAAAAAACTTAAATAGTCAAGTCGCAAACATTAACTAATAGGACATAATTTATATATTTTGCTTAACGAATATATAAATATAAATAAAAGTGTCCGCAAACGCGGACACTAGTAAGGCTTTCTGTCACTTTTTGGCTACAATCATGTGGTACATGATGTTTTTAGTTTCAATCATATCAGCCGATAAATCAAGGCAAATAAAACACGTATTTAGACATAAACCATTGAAATATATCTTTTATTTTAATCTTTTGGGCATTTAAAGAGCAGGATTTTTCTATTTTGTTTCTCTTGGATTAGTAAATGCATGAGTCACATTCATATACTAATCTGTTGTTAAAAACAAGTTTTCGACTATTGTTATAGAAGTTTATCTGAAGATTACTTGGACACAAACCAGATATTTATGTCTTTGAAAAAGCGGTAATTGAAAGAATTTTCAATTACAAATATAAAGGTGGTCAGGTTAACAACCCCAGAAATTCCCAGTTCTGGGGTTTTACTTTATTACTCATCTTGAAATTCAATCTTGGGGTGATAGCGTGCTTAAATTATTCGATTGGATGTTTGATGCACTCTCGTATTTATCAATATAAATACACCTCTTGAATACAACAGATCGTAGATACACTGGGGCAACTTCAAAATTTCTTGTACCACAACCCAGATCAGCTACCAGAACACTGTTTTGTCCATGATGGTAATTGATTTATATCTGTCTTAAGACTGAACGATTAATTTCATAAATATATCTATGATTCGTTGAATAACTGAAAATTTTTCTAATAAAGTAAGAAGTCAAGGCTAAAACTATTTCACTAAGTTTTGAGAAATTAACCATTATTACGTACACCCTGATTTGTTAATTTCTGCGGACGAAATCATCACTAGGTTAAGGAATTACATAATGGATCTTGGATTAAAGGGTAAAATTGCTGTAGTTACTGGAGGTGATTCTGGTATTGGTAGGGCAACAGCCGAACTTCTAGCTAGTGAAGGCGCAAAGGTGGCTCTAATCGACAAAACCTCAGAGTCACTTCAGCACGCCGTCGAACAGATAAAACCCTTTGGAGAAGTGCTTGGAGTTCAGGTAGACCTCACCAAACCTGAAGAAATTGAAACAGGTAAACGCCAAATTATTGAGCGTTTTGGTACGGTTCATATCCTCGTTAATGCAGCAGGTATTACGGGAGCCACTGGAGATTTTCTAGAAATTAGCGATGAAGATTGGTATAAGGCTATTGAAGTAGATTTGATGGCAGCAGTTCGCACCTGTCGCGCCTTTATTCCGTTAATGCGTGAGGCTGGTTGGGGACGAGTAGTTTTAATTAGTTCGGAAGATGCTGTACAGCCTTATGCAGATGAACTACCTTATTGTGCTTGCAAAGCTGGTGTGCTTAACCTCGCTAAAGGCTTATCAAAAGCTTATGGCAAAGATGGCGTGCTGGTGAACACAGTTTCCCCCGCCTTTGTTGCCACCCCCATGACAGATGCGATGATGGAAAAGCGATCGCAAAAAATGGGCGTTAACTTTGACGAGGCGATCGCCAGTTTTCTGAAAGAACAACGCCCTCACATCGAATTGAATCGACGTGGTAAACCCGAAGAGGTAGCGGCTGTGATTGGCTTTCTGTGTTCTGAGCAATCAAGTTTTGTTCTAGGTGCTAACTACCGGGTAGATGGTGGTTCGGTGGCTAGCTTGTAATTCGTAATGACGTTCTCTACGATGAAGATCCGGAATTTTTGCAGGAGGACTTGCTCAAAATTCTCGCTTCTGTTTAATTTCAGTGCCTAATTGCAAAAAAAGAATTGAATTTATGCATTAAATGCATATTGGGGATGCAATAAAGTCTGATAGATGTCATTCTCATTGGTAGGAATAGAATTGATGGAATATTACAGATAAATCCCCTGGCAAGCACCAGGGGTTTTTGTTTGGAGGGTCAGCTAAATTTAATGTGTCACAGTTGTCCTGTGGTTCCTCAATTTGAGGTACAATCAAAAGCCTGCCAATAAATGACGATGCTTGCTGACAGGAGATGCTTCTTATGGCCCGGATGTACTATGACGAAGATGCCAATTTAGACCTTTTGGCGGGAAAAACTATTGCGATTATCGGCTATGGTTCCCAAGGTCATGCCCACGCCCTCAATCTGAAAGATAGTGGTTTGAATGTGATTGTGGGTCTATATCCGGGTAGTAAGTCAGTAGAAAAAGCCACAGCCGCCGGCTTAACTGTGAAAAATGTTGCCGATGCAGCCAATGCAGCTGACTTCATCATGATTTTGTTACCTGATGAAGTGCAAAAAACAATTTACAAAAACGAGATTGAACCAAATTTGGAAGAAGGAAATGTGTTAGCCTTTGCCCACGGGTTTAATATTCACTTTGGACAAGTTGTACCGCCTGCTAACGTAGATGTGGTGATGGTAGCACCCAAAGGGCCAGGGCATTTGGTGCGGCGGACTTATGAACAAGGAGAAGGTGTACCAGCCCTGTTTGCAATTTATCAAGATGCTAGCGGCCGGGCACGCGATCGCGCGATGGCTTATGCTAGAGGTATTGGCGGTACTCGCGCTGGGATTTTAGAAACAACTTTCCGCGAAGAAACCGAAACCGATTTGTTTGGTGAACAAGCAGTATTGTGCGGTGGTTTGAGTGCTTTAATCAAAGCAGGATTTGAAACTTTGGTAGAAGCCGGTTATCAACCAGAATTGGCTTATTTTGAATGTCTTCACGAAGTCAAATTGATTGTTGATTTAGTAGTAGAAGGCGGTTTAGCTAAAATGCGCGATAGCATTTCTAATACCGCAGAATATGGCGATTACACCCGTGGACCTCGGATTGTCAATGACCAAACCAAAGCCGAGATGCAAAAGATTCTCAGTGAAATTCAATCAGGGCAATTTGCACGGGAATTTGTTTTAGAAAATCAATCTGGTAAACCTGGATTTACTGCCATGCGTCGCCAAGAAGCTGAACATCCCATTGAGGAAGTTGGTAAAGATTTACGTGCAATGTTTAGCTGGCTGAAAAAGGTTTAGTTGCAATAGATTATCAGTGAACAGTAAACTCTAACTGAAAACTGTTCACTGATTATTATGAACTTCTCAAAAACGAATTTATTCTATAAACTGCATGTCTGATGATGTTTCCATCACTATATTCTGGATTAATTGGGATATTTTTGCCAAATTCCATTACAATAGTAGCCCGATAAAGCTTGGAGTGCTTAAACTGTTTTTCTTGAATGTCAATACGTAGAATTTGTTCTAATGAATGTTCAATAATTGTTTGACCACGTAAACCTTTCCGTTCTATAAATACCTTATTAAGACTCTTATAAAAAGTGCAGTTGCTGACAGGTGATGTTGCAAAGAAAGCACCAACAGTCATCATAATCACCATTAATAAGCTGATAAAAAACACATAGCTGCGCTGATTTTGCTGCACGGATAAAGAAGATTGCTGAGAGTTGATAAAATCGTTGATTTGAAAAGCAACTTCCTGGTTTACTTGATAGCTAAGATGTGATAGAAAGGCATACTCCCCAAAGGGAGTCACAACTACAACTTGATATGTTTTTCCCCCCTTACTACCGCTTCTTGTGATGATATATGCTTCCTGGAGGTCAAAAACTTTGAGTTTCTCCCCTCTTCCTAGCAAATTAAATCGCCTCAATTCACAGTTTATTTGGCTGAATGAGGGGCGATCGCAGTTTAAACGAGCTGAAGCAGCATCGAAAAATAGACAGTAGATCAAAAAACTTAAACATACTGCAAAAATGCACACTCCACTCAACCATTTTGTAATTGGTCGGTGCTTCAGCCGCAATCTAGTACGGGTTTCTTCTACCACTTTCATCAGTGCTGTTGTATAAAATATCTACTTTATAAGTTCAGTATTCCCTCCATAGCTAATTCAATGATCACAATGTGATTTTATTTACCTTATTCTTCCTTCCTGGTTATACCCTCCCCGTAGTCACAATAGAATTTTTATAACTTAAAGGTTGCTCGTGCTTTTCGGTCTTTGTAACAACCACAGCAGGACTACCCCAGAAATATTCATTGCTCCTCCTGCTTTCTTCCATGACTACACTTCACAACTTAACTCGCCAGCTTTTTGCGTAAAGCGGCGGTTTTCGCGGTAATCTACCGGACAATCAATTACAGCAGGTACATCTTGAGCAAGGGCTTCTTTAAGTACGGGTATTAAATCAGTGACAGATTCGACGCGATAGCCTTTTAGACCCATACTTTCAGCTAATTTGACAAAATCAGGATTGCCAAAATGCACAAACGATGAGTTTCCTCTACCAAATTGATTTTCTTGTTTCCATTCAATTAAACCGTAACCTCCATCATTGAAAATCAAGGTGACAAAGGGAGTACCAACACGCAAAGCAGTTTCTAATTCTTGGCAGTTCATCATAAAGCCACCATCGCCAGTTACAGCAACGACTTTACGGTTAGGATGAACAAGTTTTGCCGCTAAAGCGCCAGGAATAGCAATACCCATTGCGGCAAAGCCGTTAGAAATAATGCAAGTATTAGGACTATGGCAGTGATAATGACGGGCAATCCACATTTTATGAGCACCCACATCAGAGATCACAACATCATCTGGCCCCATCACCTGCCGCAAGTCGTAAATTAACTTTTGCGGCTTAATGGGAAATCCATCATCATGAGCGTGTTCTTCGTAATTAGCACGAATGTTTGCTCTTAAGCTGATTGCATAAGGATTGGGTTTAGCATGACGGTCTGCTAATTTTAAGATTTCATAGAGGGAATCAGAGATATCTCCTACTACTTCTGCGTCAGGAATATAACTACTATCAATTTCTGCTGGACTTAACCCAATATGCACTATGGGAATTTTGCCTTCGGGATTCCATTTTTTCGGGGAAAATTCAATTAAATCATAGCCAATAGCTATTACTAAGTCTGTATTATCAAAACCACAGGTAATAAAGTCTCTTTGCTGTAACCCTACTGACCACAAAGCTAATTTATGAGTGTAGGGAATTATACCTTTACCCATAAAAGTATTAGCAACAGGAATATTCATTTGGGTAGCAAATTGAGTCACGGCATCACTAGCTTCAGCGCGAATTGCTCCATTACCTACTAAGATTAATGGGTTAACTGCCTGGGAAATTGCCGCTGATGCTGTCCGAATACTAGCAAAAGATGCATAAGTTTTTTCGCTATTATCCTTACGTAAAGGTTTCCCTTCTACAGGCATAGCAGCAATATTTTCTGGTAAATCGATGTGTACTGCACCTGGTTTTTCACTTTGCGATCGCTTGAATGCTTTCCGCACAACTTCTGGCGTAATACTCGGTCGTACAATTTGCTTATTCCACTTAGTCACGGGAGCAAACATCGCTACCAAATCTAAATATTGGTGAGATTCGATGTGCATTCGATCTGTTCCCACCTGCCCAGTAATTGCCACCAAAGGCGCACCATCAAGGTTAGCATCCGCAACCCCAGTCATCAAGTTCGTGGCTCCAGGGCCAAGAGTCGAAAGACACACTCCGGCTTTGCCTGTGAGACGACCATAAACATCCGCCATGAATGCTGCACCCTGTTCATGACGAGTAGTAATAAATTGAATGGAAGAATGTTTTAGTGCTTCTAAAACGTGCAAATTTTCTTCGCCAGGGAGTCCAAATACATATTGCACCTCTTCATTTTCCAAACACTGTACTAGTAGATCTGCTGTATTCATTTGATTTTCTCACTAGCGATGAGTAGAGACTAGGGACTAGGGACTAGGGACTAGGGACTAGGGACTAGGGACTAGGGACTAGGGAGGGAGACAAGAGGAATAACTTATGCCCAATGCCCCCTTCGGGTGACGCTCACAAGCTCGCTCTAAGCGGAGCTATGCCGCAGGCTTTACGCTGCGCTAACGCAGCCGCCTGGGTCGGGCTAACCCTGCCCGAAGTTGCCACAACGCGGCTGCACGTTTTGGGAGGAAGTTTCCCCCCAAAAGCTGCCTTGGGAACCCGCGCAAGGCACTTCTGTTCTCTACGAGACGCTACGCGAACGCAGCGCTGTCTCACCATGCCCTATGCCCTATCACTTCATCCACACAGTCTTAACATTGACGAATTCATGTATACCTTGAATACTCAACTCTCTGCCGTATCCAGAACGCTTAGTACCACCAAAGGGCAATCGTGGATCGGATTTAACCATGCCGTTAATAAATACTGCGCCAGCATCAATTTCTTCAACTAGGCGATCGCGTTCTTGGTTATTGGTCGTCCAAGCGCTTGCACCCAAGCCAAAGGGTGTAGCGTTAGCGAGTTTAATAGCAGCATCGATATCCGGAACTCGAAATAACAGCGCCACCGGGCCAAAAAATTCCTCTTGGGCAATGGCACTATTGGGGGAAATATCTGTGATGATCGTTGGTGGATAAAAGTTCCCAGGACGATCTGCTAAAGGATGCCCACCTGTGAGGACTTTACCCCCACTATTAACCGCAGATTGCACTTGTTGGTCTAAATCCTGAAGAATATCAGGAGTTGCTAGTGGCCCTAAATCACTGTCTGGTTGCATGGGATCGCCAACTTTCAGCGCCAGAAATTTATTTAAAAGTAATTTTTCAAATTGATCAGCGATCGCCTCTTCAACAATAAAACGTTTCGCTGCTATACAAGATTGCCCGTTATTCAACATCCTTGCTGTAGTAGCTGTGACAACTGCTGCTTCTAAATCAGCACTTGCTAACACAATAAAAGGGTCACTTCCTCCCAATTCCAGAACGGTTTTTTTGATTTGTTTACCAGCAGCAGCAGCTAAAGAAGCACCGGCTGGTTCACTTCCTGTCAAGGTGGCAGCTTTAACTCGGTCATCAGCCATTAGATCGGCAACTTTGGCAGCACTGATTAACAAAGTTTGAAATCCACCTTGGGGAAAACCTGCTCGTTGGATAATATCTTCAATTGCCAAAGCACACTGTGGCACATTGGAAGCATGTTTCAATAAGCCGACATTTCCCGCCATTAATGCCGGTGCAGCAAAACGGAACACTTGCCAAAAGGGAAAATTCCACGGCATGACTGCGAGAATTACACCTAATGGCTGATAGCGGACAAAACTATGGCTAGCATCTGTATTTACACTGATATCAGCCAGGAAACCAGCAGCGTTTTCGGCATAATAGCGACAAACGAGGGCGCATTTTTCTACTTCTGAAACTGCCGCTTTCAAAGGCTTGCCCATTTCCAGAGTCATTATTTGGGCAAAGTCTGCTTTTTCTTGCTCTAAAATGTCCGCCGCTGTTTGCAGCCATTGCGATCGCTCAGAAAAACTAGTCTTGCGGTACTGTCCAAAAGTTTTACCAGCCAAATCTAGTTTAGCGGCAATTTCTGTATCATTGAGTGGCTCAAAGGTTTTGAGCGTCTCCCCAGTGGCGGGATTAATGGTGGCGATAGCCATTGCCCTGACCTCCCGTTAAAAAATAGCTTGAGGTAGCTCCTTAGTGTTACACACATTAATTTTGGAAGCTACCATCCAAATTTTAGTCTTTTGGACAAGGCTTCGTTTCTTAATATTAAATTTTCTCAATTAATTTGAATTAATTTATACTAGATGAATAAGTATAAATCATTAAAATAATAAGTTGCATTTTGAATTTATTTAGCTAATTCCGGATTTATCCCACGCTCGTCAACTCAATTAAAAATTAATAATGTAAAATTAAAAATTGCAATCAGTGGGGGCTTGTACCCAAAATTAATTAATTAAAAATTATTATTTCTTTCAATTTTCAATTTTCAATTTTTAATCTTTAATTTTTAATTTTTAATTAAAACTGGTCAGTACCATTTTTGTCAGTTGCTAAGCTGATGTGCAGCTAAATTGTATAAGACGAAAACGTAAAATTATTGTAATAAGAAATAGATTGGTGGGGCATCCCGATTTTAAAAGCTCAGTTAATGTCCGACAGGATACCGGGAGTCGCCCAGAAGCCTACACTGTATGCTTCAGCATCAGTGTAGGAGTATGTCACCGGAAGTTTCCAGGGTTAAGGCGGGTGGGAACTCTATTAGGAACTTTATTCCGCAAACTACCGCCATCTTGGGGATCGAGGTAAGGTTTTAGATTGATACCACTTCTAGATGAGGTAGCCCGATTACTGCCACTGCCCAGCAGTGTGCGACCTAAGTTGTATAATTCCTCTACCTCTCCCCTACCATTATTTCTGTAAGTGTTAACGGCTATAGTTTGTTGTCCATTATCAGCAGAAACTAAGTTTTGGAAAACACTATTACGTACAACATAAGCGTCCTTGCCACGGGGTACTGTCAAGACAATCCGACAGGAAGGGTTAGCTTCAGTTGTCACGCAGACAATATTCTCGTTATTTAATACGCCTGTCTGGAGTTCTTGTAAGCCATCTGGGCGATATAATTCTAAACGACTAGCAATTGTTTCACAGCGTCTTAGTGGGTTCCAGCCACCACCCAAAGCCGCAGGAGTCGCCCAAGGAAAGTATTGTCCTGGTTGACTTTGGGGCTGATACATGACGGTATATTGACCATTGTAAGACTGACAGAAAAACCGAGTGCCGTTGTTAACGTTGGGTGAAGTGGGTGTGTTTGTGGAGGTATCTATGGGTACTGATGTGCCTGTTGATGTTGATGAACCTGATGGTACGGTTGGTACAACAACACCGTCGCTAGTAGAGTCATATTGGGCAAAAGCTACAGAGTTGCCTAAAGATAGGGATAAACCAAGACAGCTTAAAGAAACAAACTTCAGCAGTTGTGATGACATAAAATCTTCTCCAGTGGAAATGTGCTAGGGAATTGATACTTTCATTGACGAATTATTTTATGTTTTGATTCATCGAGAATCCCGTTTTTTTTCCTCTCGTTCTTTTTTTTCTTTGAGTAGCTGTTTCACCCTGGCTTTAATCTCTGCATGACGGCCTACTCCTTCATAGGCGTAGCGGTTATAGCCACCACGAGAAATGAGGTTTTCTAAATAATTAACTCGTTCATTACCGCCTGGGTGAGAAGACAACCAACTAGGAGGAGAATATTTCTTTTGTTTTTCTAATGTCACCATTAAATTACGCAAGCCATCAGCAGCATAGCCGCTAGCAACAATTAAGCGAGTGCCAAGGGTATCTGCTTGACGCTCCATGTCGCGGCTGTAACTCAATGCAAAAAGTTGACCTACGGTACCACCTAGGGGAAGATACTGGGTGACGTTAGAGATGAGGTTGCCTTGGGTAACTAATTGAAAGCCGTGGGATAGAACTACATGGGATAATTCATGACCGATTAACCCAGCTAATTCTGCTTCTGAATTGGTTTTAGCGATCGCACCTGCATTAATAAAGACTTTACCTCCAGGCAGAGCAAAGGCGTTGAGGTCTTCTTCTGGGATCACGAAAAATTCGTATTTAAATTCATTGCGTCCTGCTATTTTAGCCAGTTTTTGCCCGATTTCATTGACATATCCGACAATTTGATCATCTATGATTACCTCTAACTGTTTTTTTGCTTGCTTTGCTGCTGACTCACCTACAGATTCTTCACCTTGTAGCAGCAAAATAGTAGAGTCAAGGGCAGAAAACGGCCCCAAAAGGCTGCCAGTCACGGCATAACCTAATGCACCTGTGATAATGTTGGCGAGGGCATTGCCTCTAATCTCTTCTCGGATATAGGATTTGTAGCGTTTGAGATTTGTTTGGGCTAAATCTGTAAACTCAGGTGCTTGTGGATCTTGAGGATTGAGAATAGCAAATTGACGCGCCGCTAAAGAAGCTTCCATCCATTTTTTGGCCTCAGCTAAAGCTGTGACTCTAGCTTTAATCAATTCTGGCTGATTTGGATACAACGAAGTTGCCCGTTCTAATACTTCTAATGCTTCTTTGGGGCGATCATATTGTTTGAGTACTTCGGCATAGCGAATATTACCAGGAATAAATTCTGGATATTGCTCAACCAATAATTGCAACGGTACTAAAGTTCTAGTTTGCAGTTTAGTAGCGATTCCCGCTTCTGCTTCTCGCCAATAAACTTTACCTGCTGGGGATAGTTGTGCTGGATCAAGTATCGCCGCTTTGCGCTCTTGAGGCACACTTGTTTTTGTAAAGGGTTCTTTGACTTCTCGATACAGCTTTTCTGCTTCTGCAATTTGTCCTGCTAAATAAAGCCTATCTGCTTCTATAAATTTTAGCTGACGGGCGATTTCTTCAGGAGTGAGTGGAGGTTCTTTTGCCGAATTTGGCTTTTCGGAATCGGTGGCTTCTGGGGTAGATGAGCGTTGCAGCGCATCTTGTAGCTTTTGTGCTGGGGTTTCCAGATTGGGTGTGCTTGTAGTTTCAATAGTGCTAGAAACAGGTTCTTGTGCTGGAACGGGTGCGATCGGTTGTGTCAAGATAATTAAAATCGTTGTACCAACTGAAAGCAATAACCAGTTCAAGGCTAGCAGCAGAGACTTCCCGGTTCGTTTCATGCTGAAATATACCTAATGCAAAAGGCTCTTTTCTTAAATGTTAGGAGCGATCGCTCTCATCCGCCTAGGTAGTTTTATAAACTTCTTGCGAACTTTTTTAAACAAAAATTTTCTACGTTGATGAGTTGAGGCTTATAATTTAATTGACCTGCCTCTGCTCTAGTTAAGGTTAATATATCTGTTAATAGATGATTCATTAATTTTGCTGACGATTGAATCCGGGAAAGATTTTTTAATTGCTTTTGATCTACTAATTCTTCCAGGATTTCTCGTAATAATTGTGAGGAAAGTAAAATAACACTTAAAGCAGAAGTGTTGAATGTTAAGAAAAAGCCAATAAAAATAGCCCAAAATATGTTAGATTTTGGACGAAGGATTAAAATATTTTATATTTTTTATATATAGATACAGCTATTCCAGCCCCAGGCGATCGCATCTCCAAACACTGTTTTAATCAAATAGGGTCAGAAATCTTTGGAAACGCTAAACACTATGCTCGCGGTAGTGGTAGGTAATACAGAAGGGAACAGGGAATAGGGAATAAAAAAAAAGTAACACATATTTCATCTGTTTGAAAACCGCTGCTAAATCTACACCTAATTCTTCATCACGGCATCTAATAGCACACCAGCATCAAAGCGTACTGGATCAGTACAGGGTAGCCCAGTTTCTGCTGTTGTTTGAGCGATCGCCTCTTGAGCTGTAGACTCATCTAAATGAGCAGTATTTAGAGCTATACCCGCTACAGGCACAGTTCCAAAGGCTCCACCTGCACTAGCAACAGTTTCATAAAGCTGAATTACTGTTGGTAAAGGTGGAATTGGTATGTGGGGATGATTGCGATTATGAGTTTGCCCTGCCCGATGTGCTAATACTAATTGGGTTGGTTGAGAACCACGGATCAGGGGTAGGGTTGCTGTTGAACCGGGATGCAGTAGTGAACCTTGTCCTTCAATGTGCAAAATGTCATAGTTTTTGCCATAGCGCATAACTATTTGTTCTACAGCACCAGCGGCAAAATCAACGCGCACAGCATCCAATGCCACACCATCGCCTTCTAACATCACACCAGTTTGACCTGTAGCCAAGAATTTAGAACGCCAGCCCCGCAGTTTTGAAGCCCAATGCAACTCTAAACTAGTTGACATTTTACCGATGGCCATGTCTGTTCCCACAGTCAATACCCGCCGACAAGGCAAGGTGCGGGCGATTCCACTGGCAACATTTAAATTAGATGGTTCTTTCCGTACATCCCAAATTAATTGCCCAGGTTTTAACAGTGCATTTAACTCCGGGATATTTGCCATTGGTGTATGCAAACCGTTTACCAAAGACATGCCAGCTTCTAGAGCGTTTTTGATTTCCAGCCAGTATTCATCGGGGACAGCACCACCACCTGGGGCAATGCCAATTACTAAGACTTCTGGCTTGTACTCTAGGGTTGCGGCTACTGATGCCACAATCGGGAGATCACGCTTGATACCCGTTAATTCTGATAAAGATTTGCCCGCAGACTCGCGATCAATTACGGCTACGATGGGGGCTTCACTATAACGTAAAAGTGACAGCCCTGTTTTGCCATGAGGCCCAATAACTCCTTCATGCAGCAGAATTGCTATTCGTTGATTAAGCGGCAAACGCACTGTGTTGTACCCCCAAGCCTGGTAAATCGTTTGGTAAAACTCTCCCTTGTTGGATCAATGCACCCGTAAAGGGATCATCGATTAAGTTAAGGTGACTATCTAAATCTAAATAATCAGCTAGTGGCGCTAATTGTGCCGCTGCTGTATTCGCTAAAACGCTATCAGAATAACAGCCGAACATAATTTGTAAACCGTAGGCTCTTGCTGTGTGTACCATCCGCATGGCCTCGGTTAGTCCCCCTGATTTCATCAGTTTGATATTGATGCCATCTACATAGTTTGCCAGATAGGGAATATCAGCGCTAGTAAAGCAACTTTCATCGACAAATATCGGTAGGGGGGATTGTTCTTTGAGTTTTGCTAAACTCTCTTCTTGTCCCCTTGGCAATGGTTGTTCTACATACTTTATCCCTAAATCAGCCAGCCAATTACACATCTCAATCGCATCTGCCAAACTCCAACCCCCGTTTGCATCCACGAAAAATTCTTGGTTTTTTGCTTCTTCTTGCACTGCTAATAGCATTTTGCGATCAGCGTCTATGCCCTCTGGACTGCCTAACTTCACCTTAAAAAGGCGAACATCGGTAAATTGCAACCAGTCCCGCGCCCTAGCCCTGGCTGCTGCTGGTGAATTAATGCCAATTGTTACAGAAGTTGGTACTATGACATGGCGATCAAGTCCCCAGATTTGCCACAGCGGTAAGCCCACATGTTTGCCTAGCCAGTCGTGCATTGCCATATCTAATGCTGCTTTTACAGAAGAAGGAACCTGCTGTTTTGTTAAAACTTGCTCAACTTGCTGGCGTTGCAAAGGGCTGAATGCTTGCAAAACTGGTGCGAGTTGCTGCAAGCAGTTTTTGATTTTATCAGTTGATTGCGAATGATTGCCAACCCCAAATGGTGACGCTTCACCCCAGCCTTCGAGACCATCCTGTAAAATTCTCACCCATACATTCGTTGTTTGTGCCGTTGTACCACGACTAATGGTCAAAGGGAATCGCTTGTTAACTGTAAATAGATTTACTTCAACTTGCATAAGTCTGCTCAATCTTTGGCTAGAGCAAAAACAGTGTAAGTTTAAATTCTAGATGATATTAGGTATCTGTTATACTTTTTTACATTCATATTTTATTATCTATATTCCATTTACTAATTCATCTATGAGCAACTTAAAAAAATGGAAAATATTGCAATCAAAAAATGGTATTGAATCACCGTTGTTGTCAGGTTAGGCAAGATGAAATAGAATTACCGAATGCTCAAATTGTAGATGACTTTTTTGTGATTGTTAGACCAGAAATTGCGTTAATTTTACCAATTACCAATCAGCAAGAGATTATGGCTCTCCCAGACTTCGGTTGATAAATTAATACTAAAAAAGACCTAAAACACTTCATATAAATAGGTTTTGCTAAAATAGAATCAAAAATTTAATAAAAATATGCTTTCTGATTCTTGAATCCCTTGCTATGTAAGGACTTAACGTGACATCAAGTATTAATTTTCTATAACTAGTCTAGGAGAGCCGAGATTATTTTTGTACGTAATATAGACATGGGGTTGGTGAGGTTTTATTAGAACTGCCAGCAGGAAGTTTCAATGCTACTAGAGAAGATGCGGCGATCGCAGCAGTGAGAGAATTGCAAGAAGAGACTGGTTATATTGCCCAAAAAGTTACTAAACTGGCTACTTTATACGATAATCCTGTCAAAGATACTAACAAAATACATTTATTTTTAGCAGAAAATGTGACCAAATCTGGAGAGCAAAATCTAGATATTACAGAAGAGATTGAAGTTGTATTAATTCCTATAGAATCAGTGTTAGATAAAGTTGCTCAAGGTGAAATTTCGGTAGCAGGAACTATCACAGCTCTATTTTTAAGTTTAAAATTTATCAATTAATTTCTAGAGCTTAAGCACACTCTATAAATTCTTAGCGTTCTTGGCGTTCTTGGCGTTCTTGGCGGTTCGATTTCTTCTTTTTTGTGAATTAATTTTGCATAGGGACTTAATAGACAACTGCCATATTCTGAATACGCCACACCCCTTGTTGTCGAATTAAATCATATCGGACACGCAAAGTTTCATCAGAAGATTTTTTTGCCTGACTATTTTCATAAAACCGTGTTACTTCCTTAACCGTAGCTAGCACTATTGCGCGGTCTGGGTAAGTTTCAGTTTTTTTGATATATTCCACCTTAACAGTGTGGTTATACTGGCGATAGCGATTTGCTGCTCTTTCTTGTTGGGCAATTAACCGCCACTGAGATAAAGCCGAACCAGCTAAAATATCCTGTAAACCATCTATTTCATGATTTGCTCCTAAAGCCGTAGCTTTAGTAGATAACCAAGTTTCAATCACTTCTTTTGCTGTCTCCTCGCTCAGAGTTCCTTCTGGTAATTGCAATTTACTGTTGTTGTCAGGAATAGTTATTGGAGGTTGATTAAGTTGTACAAATAATTGCTCACCTTGTAAAGATGGTGCAGGGGAAAACAGATTTTTTAACCATCCAAAAGTTGTGGAAACTAACAGCCAAAATACTAATATACCCACCAATGAAGCAAACACTGTCCAAACTAATCGTGTTTTACCTTCTAGGGTACTGGCGAAGGTTCGCCGTTGCCCAGATGGTGTACGCTCCCGGCTGACAGACTGACTAGTTTTGCGCTTCCTACGCTTTTTGACTTGACGGGGTGCAGAGGTTTTAGCTGAGCCATTCAGGTTAGGGTTAGTTGCTCTGGCCGTGTGTTCAGCAGTAGAAAGCGGTGTCATGGATATTTCTGGTCTTGCACTTGCAGTAGATGGGGTATTTGGTGAAGAATTGGAATACTCAGGTCTTTTGTGATTTAGTGTTTCCGGTAAATTTGGGTCGGATGTTCTACTATGATGAAATTGTTGAGCTACACCAATAGAATGACTACGTTGACGTAAGTTATTTATCTGTGGTTGAGAAAAAGACTGACGGTTAATTACAGCCCATTCATGAGTAGTTTCTGCATCCGTAGGTAGGCCTTCTAAATAAGCTTGTACCTGTTGGTTAGCAAAGTAATCTTTCAGCGAAGCTTGTTGTCTAGCTAAATCTCGAAAATGGGGAAACACTTCATGTTGTAACCACTGTTCTGCATATAAACATAGTCCGGGTAACAAGTCTGGAGAGTCTTGAGATTTTTCCCGAATAAAAACTAAGGCTTCATATTCTTGACTTAGTTCTAAAACACGGGTTGCTTCTTCGGTTTGACCTAGTAGTAGCGCACATAGCGACTGTTCTAAATGTACATCTTGACGTTTGCCCAGATGTATCAGCATTTGCTTTGCTTGACGAATTAAAGCTGGTTGACGTTGGGTAAATCCTCGCGCTATCAGGGCATAAACAGCTAAGTATGTAGCAACAGCCGACGGACGCTTACTTTCAGCTTCAAAGAGTTTGTGCTGTTCTGCGACTGTGAGGTGGTTGCGTAATTGTTGAATAAATCGCAGAAAGTCATCAATGTTTAAACCTGATTCATCACTACCATTACCATCAATTCCACCGCGATCGCTTAAAATATTTTGCAATAATTCCAGACCTTGGCGGCGTTCGGCAGTTTTTTCTACAGGTAATGCCAGTAATTCTAAAATCCGGTACGGTCGCAATTTGTAAAGATCAGCCTGCATTTCCGCCTGTACACTAGGGAACAGGCTGGCGCGAGATAGCATTTCTTGTCCAGTTTCTAGGGACACAGCAGCATTTTCGTAGTGACCTTGCTGCCATTGTTCGCGGCCTAATTCTAAGCAAGCCAGAGCAACAGTCAAAACAATATCTGGACTTTCAGCACTTTCCAGAAATTCTTCACTTGCCAGACTATTGCCCATGCTGGCAACTGCTGCACCGTTTTGATTTGCTAGGTAGGTATGACCTAGTTTCAGTACAAGTTCGTATTCTCCTAATTCTTGCAGAATTAATAAAGCACCAACTAATTCCTGTGGAGAAATTTCAATACTGAGACTTTGAGTATCAGGATCACCGTGGTTACTTTGGGCGCGATCTCCCAATGCTACTCCAGCCTTAGCCGTACCATCAGGGTCATAGGCGTGAGCCAGATAAAGCTGGTCGTAACTGCTACGTTCTTTAGGATTTGATAAAACCACGTAAGCTTCTTCTATAAGTTGTTTTCGAGAAGAAATTGCTGATTGAGAATACTCTCGTCGCGGCAATTGTACAATGCGATCGCTGTATGCTTGCCGCAACTGTTCATCACTTGCCGCTAACGGTAGTCCTAAAATTCGGTAGTAATCTAGCGGAATTCGCACAGCCTACTTCCCCTGCACCGTGATCAACATAATTCACCTAGAGCATTCCAGGCATGTAAAACCGTGCCATAATAATAACGGTAAATAATACCGCGAGTTATTTACACTATAAGTGTATGTTGCAACAATTAGTTTTATGACTTCCCGAAATTTGAGTCATATTTTAGTACTAATATTTTGCCAACGCCTAGAAAGCGCTGATATATTGTCTTAATTCTTAGTATTCTTGCGTTTAAGAACTGGTTAAACCTGCCACACTATAAGAAAAACCATAATAAATGTTGTTAGTGGTATGGGTGGTATGGGTGGTATGGGTGTTGTACTGGTAGAAATCTATTATTGATTGTATTTACTGCGATCGCCCTGGTAATACGGTGAGAAAAACACCACCGTAGGGTTGATTTTTATAACAATAGGGAAAGGCATAATAGCATAATTAAACTTAAATTACAAATTTTTACTTAGACCCATAGAGACTTTCGATGCCATTTTTTCTAAATTGTTCATGGATATGCAGAAACCAAGCTATTCTGTTTGATAGCCTATGAACGGGATCTGGGAATAGAAAAACTCAGAGAACGGCTATTACCGTTAAGGTGAAATCCTAGTTAAGCCAAGGATAAAAAACAAAAAGTTTGCCCATTCTCTATTGCCTATTCTCCATAACCTTTTGTGGTGCATAAATTTTAGTTGTTGACTCCAGCACTTCCCAGCTTGTGAAAAGCAGATATTGTGTGAAAGCAACCTATTTTTTGAGTTGGTAACTTTTAGTTTTACTACAGGGATACTAAAAAATAATGGTTCAAGAACGCACGTTACCTACATATAATACTGCCACTACCCAGATCACCAAAGAAGAAGGGTTACGGTTGTACGAGGACATGACATTAGGGCGCTTTTTTGAAGACAAATGCGCTGAAATGTACTACAGAGGAAAAATGTTCGGTTTCGTCCACCTATACAACGGTCAAGAAGCTGTTTCTACTGGTGTGATTCAAGCAATGCGACCAGGAGAAGATTTTGTTTCTAGTACTTACCGCGACCACGTTCATGCTCTGAGTGCAGGAGTACCAGCAAAAGAGGTAATGGCAGAGCTATTTGGCAAAGCCACAGGCTGTAGCAAAGGGCGCGGCGGTTCTATGCACATGTTCTCTAAAGAACATGGTTTGCTAGGCGGCTATGCTTTTGTAGCTGAAGGCATTCCTGTAGCAGCAGGCGCAGCTTTTCAAAGTAAATACCGCCGCGAAGTCCTCAAAGATCCCAACGCTGACCAAGTGACCGCTTGCTTTTTTGGTGATGGTGCTGCCAACAACGGTCAGTTTTTCGAGACTCTGAATATGGCTGCCCTATGGAAACTGCCTATTCTTTTCGTGGTAGAAAATAATAAGTGGGCAATTGGGATGTCTCATGAACGGGCAACTTCCCAACCGGAGATTTACAAAAAAGCCAGCGTGTTTAACATGGTAGGCGTAGAAGTAGATGGGATGGATGTATTGGCAGTGCGAGCCGTAGCCCAAGAAGCTGTCGCCCGCGCCCGTGCAGGTGAAGGGCCAACATTAATAGAAGCCTTAACCTACCGTTTCCGGGGTCATTCCCTAGCAGACCCAGATGAACTGCGAAGCAAAGCTGAAAAAGACTTCTGGTTTTCCCGTGACCCAATTAAGAAACTTGCAGCTTATCTTCTAGAGCAAAACCTCGCAGATGAGCAAGAACTGAAAGCTATTGAGCGAAAAATTCAGGATGTCATTGACGATGCCGTTAAATTCGCCGAAAGTAGCCCTGAACCTGATCCCAGCGAGTTATATCGCTTCATATTTGCAGAAGACGAGTAATTGAAATGGGGAATGGGGCAAGAAGAGGCAGAGGGGCAGGGTGCGGGGTGCAAGGGGGAGTTTGAAACTACTTCGTACTTATTATTCACTCTGTTTGACGATCTTTCCTTTTCTCCCTGCTCCCTGCTCCCTGCTCTCTAACTCCTAGCCCCTAACCAAGGACTAAAATTTGTGTTTACCATTGCCCTTCAACAGCAACAGTACAAAACCTACATCCTTTCTGATGAAACTGCTGGCTCTCAACTGGAAGTTGTACCAGAACGCGGCGGTATCATCACCCGTTGGCGCGTCCAAGGGCAAGAAATTTTCTATCTGGATACTGAGCGCTTTACTAATCCTGATTTGAGTGTCAGAGGTGGGAATCCCATATTATTTCCTATCTGCGGCAACTTGCCAGATAATTCTTACACCCACAACGGCAAACAGTACAATCTCAAACAACATGGCTTTGCCCGTGATTTACCTTGGGAAGCAACTGACCAAGTGACCCAAAATCAAGCTAGCCTTACCCTCGCCCTCAATAGTACAGAGCAAACTAAGGCTGTTTATCCCTTTGACTTTCAAGTAATTTTTACCTACAAGTTACAAGGCAATACCCTAGAAATTCAGCAGGAGTATAAAAATTTATCATCCATACAACTGCCTTTTTCTACAGGTTTCCATCCTTACTTTTCGGTAAAGGATAAAACTCAGCTAAAGTTTGAAATTCCTTCCCAGGAATACCAAGACCAGAGAAGTAAGGAAATTCACCGATTTAATGGAAATTTTGACTTTAATCTCGATGAAATCGACGTTGCCTTTAAGGAACTAACAAGTCAATCCGCGACGGTGATAGACAATAGCCGGAAGTTAAAACTGACTCTAGATTACGGCAAGGAATATCCCATTTTGGTATTTTGGACACTCAAAGGCAAAGACTTTTACTGTTTAGAACCGTGGACTGCCCCACGTAATTCCTTGAACACTGGTGAACACCTAACTGTGTTAGAACCAGGAGCCAGTTACACTGCATCTGTAAGGTTAACAGCAAATTTTTTCTAAATTCCTTTATAAAACTACAGATGTCTGTGCTATGATAGCAAAGTTGCGAAATGCAACGAAAGGGTCGCTAACTCAACGGTAGAGTACTCGGCTTTTAACCGATTAGTTCCGGGTTCGAATCCCGGGCGACCCATATATAGCAGGGGACAGAGAACAGGGGATAGGGAACAGGCTTAAAAGTCTCTTGGTGTCAGGATTTTATGATCAGCTTATGTCCTAAGCTAAGGGGCAATAGCTATAATTATTAATGGTGATTGTTTAAGACGAACTTAGAGATATTCTGAGGCGATCGCTTGTTTATAAAAATGTTGGTTGAAGACCTCGAAGTTTAATCCTAAATTTAATTTTTTTCTGTAGCACCTAACATCTGCAAAAGTTTCTCAGCATTATCTAAATCTCCCACAATTCGCCGAATCGGGTGAGGCCAGACTTTGACGAGGGTAGGAGTAGCAGAAACTTGATCGATTTCTGCTTGTTCTGGATTAGTTAAAACATCAACAACTTTCATTGTGTAGGGATATCCTAGCGATCGCTCTAACAGTTCGTGCAGATTCTGAAGGATGCGTTCAGTATTAGCGCTATGCCCAGCAACAAACAGACGCAGGACATAGCATTGTGTTTTTTGCTGTGTATTTTGGGCTGCTATGACTGGTTGAGAGTACTTTGGCACTGGTCGGGAAAGGTCTAAGTTCACGACTAAATCATGATCTTCCCATAGTTGGGGAAATAAAGAGCGATAAGTTGCTAGTACCATGCGATCGCATAAATCCTCTTGCCAAGGTGCTGTTTGCCAAACTAGCTCACCTTTACCAAAAATAGCGTTCAGTACAGCTTGATGTCGGACTACTGCTGGATAAGCTTCTGCAAATGTTCGCACTTGCTGGCTATGCGGATCTAGCCAGTGGTCAATCGTCGCTGTGTAGCAAGGTACTAAAAAGTGAGGCGGTTCTGGTAAGTCTAAAATTTCTTGTAAAGCAGTACATAAATGCAAATGCCATCGACCTTGTTTGTTCGGGTCGATGCAGTAAATTAAATCTCCTCCAGGTGTGAATAAGGCAATGCCTTTGAACAACTGGGGTCTAGATAGTTTGTCTGTAGTCAAGTCAGTTATGGGGGCTAGGTAATTAAGAGCAGGGGAAGCAGGGGAAGCAGGGGAAGCAGGGGAAGCAGGGAGCTAGTAATTAATTACTTTTTCCTAATCGTTCCCAATGACGGCAGTTGCTACAAGTCGGCATAGCCGCCCAACGGAGTGCCTTGGGAACCCGCCCAACGCACTGCCTTTCCAATGCCCATACCCCATAACCATTTTTATGCTTAGCGGTATGCCTTCTTCAACTTTTACTTTTACCTTTTACTGTACCTAAACTCGTCCTCGGAGAAACTGCGCCATTTCATTAGGAGTTGGTGACATCTCTAAAGCTATTTCTTCTGTGATGCGTCCGTCTTGGTAGAGGTCGAGCAGTGACTGATTCATGGTGATCATGCCATCAAAGCTCGCTTGCTTCATCAACTCGCTAATTTCATCATACTTACCGTCTTTAATCCATTCTTTGATGGCCTCAGTGTTGATCAAGATATCGTGGAATGCAGCCCGTTTACCATCAGTAGTGCGGCACAAACCTTGAGCAATCACCGCCACTAAAGACTCCGAAATCGCTACTCGCATCGCGTCCTGTTCTTCACCTGAATATAGATTGAGTATCCGTTCAATAGTTTTCACGGCGCTATTGGTGTGCAGGGTTCCCATTACCAAGTGACCAGTTTGAGCAGCTTTCAGGGCGGTGTTAACAGTTTCTTTATCCCGCATTTCTCCCACTAGAATCAAATCTGGATCTTCCCGCAAAGCTGCTTTTAAAGCATTGTCAAACTTTAGGGTATGCATTCCTACTTCCCTTTGTTTGACCAGGGACTTGCGGCTTTGGTGAACAAATTCAATCGGGTCTTCAATGGTGATGATATGTTTAGCCATCTCTTTATTGATGTAGTCAATCATCGCTGCCATTGTTGTCGATTTACCAGAACCAGTAGGTCCAGTTACCAAAATTAAACCTTTGTGGTGATGGCAAATATCTCGAAAAATTGAGGGTAGTCTCAACTGTTCCATAGTCAAGATTTTCAACGGAATCAACCGCAGCACCATTGCATAGCCTTTGAGGGAACCAAAGACATTAATCCGCACACGAGCAAAATCGTACTGAGTTGCGCCATCAAATTCTAAGTATTCTTCAAAGCGCTGGATTTCCGCCTCACTCATTATCTCCTGCAACCAACTCATGAAAGTTTCTTTATTAGTTTCTGGATAATCCGTTGACTGAATTTCTCCTCGGTTGCGAAAGCGAGGTATTTCACCAATACCTAGGTGAACGTCTGAATATCCCTGATCATAAGCTTCTTTAATAATCTGCGCTAAGGTTAGTCCCGAAGTGCTACTTTTTGGCATCGGTGGCGGGGGACCAGGACGATGAGCTGCACTAGATGCAGCACTTGAGGGAGTTCTATTCACTGACGACATATCCAACGTTTGTGTAGACTGGCGCTGCGTCATTAACGATGGTGGCGGCGGTAGCATTGAGGGTACATTCCGGGAAGCAACAGGATTTACACTTGATGGATGCTGTGATTCTGTCATATATCTTTAAAATTGGCGTTAATAAACTTGAATCAGTTAAAAGTCTCTACTAGCAACCTCTAGAGCGCTAGGAGGTAGAATTATGACTGTCTGTTTGCTCAAATTTTCAAAGCAATAGTTGGTTAAGTTTCCTAATTAATACTTGTATATTTTTTATTCATAAACTAATTTTTTTAATTGATTAGATTTTTTTTTGCTTGCCTAACCTTGTTTATCATACTATAGCCCTACAATAACCTCAGTATTATCTTTGAAATTAAAAGTAATATTTACAACACAAATATTTATTGTAAATACTTTATATTATTAAATGAGAAAATTTTGCTAATCATAAATACAAGTTGCTAACAATTAACAGCAAAATCAGCAGTAGGATAATTTATTCAGCAACTTCTCATAATTATGAGAACGCTCGTCAATTTTTATAAGAAGTGTTAAGCATAATCTAAGTCAAGAGTTGGAAATGCATATATTTAAGAGCTGCTGTAATTTAGCTTCTATTCCTGAAGACAGATGCCGGAAACTAGTTTTGAACTTAATTGTAAATTTGACTTTACATTCATAATTACAAAAAATTAAGTGTAAACTTTAGTAAATAAATGCTCATTTTACTCATAGACTTTTATATACTGAAATTCACTAGAGACAATTCAGTTGGCTTGCTAAAAGCGAGATATAGCTGAAGTTAATTATGCTGTGTAATTGGGAGGAAAAGTCATGGTTTTGGCTCAGAGTTCTAATCTAGGAAAAACCTACTCCTTGTTGGTGGTTAAAAGCTTTTTAATCTGGACTTTCACGTTGGCAGTATGCTTGTTGGTCGTCGGTTTTCCATTAGTGGTTTTGATGGCTACGGTCGGGTGTCTGTTGTCGATTGTGTTGCAATCTGTAATGCCCGTTAGTGCAGTTTTACTGGTTGCAGGCGGTTTGATTGTGTTTAATGTCATGGCAGTTGCGATCGCAGCTGGTGTGTTGACTTTCAAAGGTATCCATCCTAGTGATGTTAAATGGTTAAGCTGGCTGCATGGAGAAGCAGACCAGGCGCAGACCACTGTCTATGCCGCTTGTCCTTTAACTTGTGACATCGAAGTATAGTTGATTCCGCTAATTCGACAAACAGTGCATCTGCCCGGTTAAGCCGGGTTTTTTCATGTTTATTTATAATTTGTTAGTTGTCAGTTGTTAGTTGTAAAGATTTACCATAGACCATTACCTATTGACTATTGACTAATGATTAATCAAAAACGAGTTTGTATTATTTTGGGTACACGTCCGGAAGCAATTAAATTAGCTCCGGTAATTCAGGTTTTTCAAGGTTCCTCAGACTTTAAGTTGCAAGTAGTTTTAACTGGACAACATCGTGAGATGGTTGAACAAGTAATGCAACTGTTCAACTTAAAAGCAGATCATAACTTAGAGATTATGCAACCACAGCAGTCTTTAAGCGATATTACTTGCCGCAGTTTGCGAGGATTGGAAGCATTATTCCACGAAAACAAGCCAGATTTAGTCATCGTACAAGGAGATACCACCACAGCTTTTGGAGCAACTTTAGCAGCTTTTTATCAAAAAATTCCTGTAGGTCATGTAGAAGCAGGATTAAGAACAGATGATTTATTTAATCCTTACCCAGAAGAAGCTAATCGGCGATTAATTTCTCAACTGACTCAACTGCACTTTGCACCGACTACTTTGGCTGTAGAAAACTTGCAACGTTCTGGTGTATTAGGGGAAATTCACCTGACAGGTAACACAGTGATTGATGCGTTGTTAAATGTGGCTGCAACCCAACCAGCTTGTGATGTACCCGGTTTAAACTGGGATTGCGATCGCACTTTGCTAGCAACAGTTCATCGACGGGAGAATTGGGGAGAACCACTGCAAGCGATCGCTCAGGGATTTTTGCAAATATTAGATAAGTTTCCTGATACTGCCTTACTCTTACCATTGCATCGCAATCCGACAGTCCGAGAACCGTTGCAAGCGCTTTTAGGCAATCATCCCCGAATTTTTTTGACTGAACCTTTAGATTATGCAGAATTAGTGGGAGCAATTGGGCGATCGCATTTTTTGCTAACTGATTCTGGGGGTTTGCAAGAAGAAGCACCCAGCTTAGGAAAACCTGTGCTAGTTCTCAGAGACACTACAGAAAGACCAGAAGCAGTAACTGCGGGTACAGCTAAACTTGTAGGAACTACGAGGGAGAATATTGTTGCAGCTGCGACTGAGTTACTGAGTAACCCAAAGGCTTACCAAGCAATGGCCAATGCGATTAATCCCTTTGGAGATGGTCATGCAGCAGGGCGCATCTTGCAAATTGTGAAAAATTATTTACAGCTTTCTTAAAGCAAGATAAAAAGCTTACCTGCTTTTTGACTCCGCAGAAAAGAGGCTTTATCATCTGTGATCGCATTAATCGCACCTGCTGCCAAATCTGTCTCTGCTTTGTCCTGACTGCCAGACTACCGAATAGCAGTAAACTCTCTTGTTGGATCGATGTTTTTTTCCTGAAAGGCATTCATGGGCAAAAGAAACCCAGATGTAGAAGATGGACTCACAAAGGCGAAGCGTTGCCTTTTAAGCCTTTATTTAGTATTGGCCACAATCACACTGGTATACCAAGGTCGTCTCAAACAACCTCTAAGTACCTGTATATAAGTACAAATGCTTAGGGGGATTTGTCGTATACCTTGCTTTTTATCTTTTGAAGGAAAAAAGCATAAAGGTAGCTTTTAGTAAAATATACTTATTGGATAACGAGTTGTTCGGATTGAGTAGTTATGGTTTACTCTTACCCTGACTGTTCTGACTCTGGAAGATATTAGACGAATGTAGTGCAGTTAAAGCAATGCGATCGCAACTGTTGGAAGAATTTGGCCAGCTTTCTACTTTTATCCTTAGCAAACAGAACAGTGTATTCCGTCTGCTTTGTCTAGAGGAACTAAATTCACTGGTCTTTTGGTTAGTGGCTATGGCTAAACGTTTACTCTCAAACGTCAGCCAAGTCTGGCCGCGAGACCTTTTTACTAACCACATTTCACCTAACAAACGCGATCGCACTGACAATGATGGCTGCAACTACCATTACACTTAGTTTGTGGTTTGTGCAGCTAGCATCTGCTTCAGCTTTTCGAGTTCAGAAGCCCAACGGGGATCTGGACGAATAGCATCTGAGTCAGCATTGGTACTACTGCTTTCGCGAGTACCGCCACCCCGTCGAGACTTTTTAGCACCTTTTTCGCGACGATTGCTATCTTTATTAATGTTAGGAGCAGGGTGACTACCACTGGGACTAGCAGCTTTGGGAGCGGCTTGATCCTCGTTTTCCTCACCTTTTGTCCGAGGTAATGCCTTTTCTAGCTTGATGGGAGTTTCTTTAAACAAGTGACCGTTATACTTTTCAATAATTTGGTCAGCTTGTTCGTCATTGTTGACCGTCAGAAAGCCGAAACCACGGCATTTGCCAGTTTTCCGGTCTTTAATTAGTTTTGTAGTAACAGCATCACCTTCTTCGGCAAATACTGCTTGCAGATCTTGACGATCTATTTCTTCTTTCGGCAAATTACCTATATATAGGCGAATGGACATGAACTATACCTCCAGAGTTGAATGAACATGGCAAGGCAAGAAAACAATCACTTGGCTTTGGCTTTTAAATAGATGCTATTAACCAAGGCTGCCATAAACCAATTTTTTTACTCCAAACTGTCAACCTATACAATACAGTTTTTCGTTGGGAACAATCTTGTTTAATACAAAAGCGCGCACAAAATTCTGCTAATACCACCTTAATTCTAAGAATTGTAAATCTATTAGCCTATTGTTTGCCACAGTAAATATTTTTTCAGTACCCTTGCCCGCAGAATTGAATACCATCCTTTACATTACCACGGTATTTTCTACGTAGCTAGTTCAGGGCATACATTTCTGACAATAGTATGATTGCATCGTAGCATAAAGTAAAGTTTTTTTCTCAAGAATGGATATTAGGAAACAAAAACCAGCCCTTGGCTGGTTGATTTGCTGCTGTGTTGGGAAGATAAAAATGGTAACGCAATAATCAAGCTATTGCATTGATTAAAATCAAAAACTCTGGTTTGTGTAAATAAATGTAACATTTGTGAAGAAGATTTACAACTTTTATTTACATTCTGCTGGATCAATTTTTAGTTATCCTGATTCTGGTAATGACCATTGACTAGCCCGTGAGAAAGATATATGCACCCCAAGCTTGTGCTGCAACTGCCAAAACAGTAGACCAAACGGGATGAGGACTATGAATTGTTTTACCACTTTGAGTTTGTAATGTTTGGATATCAATCCAGGGTGTTGCTCCTCGGCGGAACCAGCCAATCACAGTAATCTGGCGACCGATCAAATCTTGGGGATTAACTGATTGCCCCAGCCAGGAAATGTGATGTAATTTCACTAAACCTGTGCTGGACTGAAGGATTAAGTCTTGTGCTAGGCAGTTACCCGTACCCTGACGGCCTAAGAGTTTGCCGACAAGATGCACCTTAATGCTATCAATAGGGATGGCAGATGGATTGGCTAATAGGTTGGGCAAAAGGTGATCAGTTTGCACATTGGCAGTTTTGATGTCTGGAAAAAAAGAGTTCATCCGAATCACGATACCGATGCTGAAGCCTATTAATAGGCAGCCAGTTACGAAAGACCAATCTTCGTAGATCCACTTTAAATTTAAAAACTTGAATGTGAAGGCAGTTTGCCAACTCAGCCAAATCAAACCTGCAAATAAAAAACCTAGAGGAATGCCCAAAAAAGGAGCGATTTGTAATAAAAAGGATTGACGCGTCACCTTTAAAGACTGTTGACTTAAAGATTGTTGACTAGTCAGATGTAGTTCGGGGTCTATATGCCAGTGGTAAGCTATTTGACAAAGGCGCTGAATGCGATCGCCGATTAAAGGATGACTATTATTAATTGCCAACCATCGGCGATAGGGATTGAGATGATCCCACATCAACAGAGATTCAAAGGTAAGATGACCTGCAACACTACCCAAAGAGAGGCTCTGTTGATAACCGACTGGTGTGAGGAGATTCAAGCTTTCTAACTGCCAACTCGTGTGTTCTGCTTTTTGAATATCATTAGCAATGCCAATGGCAATTTTGAGTAAAGCGCGAGTTAAAGCATTGGGATTCCCGGTAATTTCAGCTGCCAAGCGATCGCTATAATAAAGCCGCAACCGCGACAACCACAAAGCAGTACCAGTCAACAAACACCAAAATCCATAACAAATACTAGCCCCAACAGTAACTGGCCAACGCCAAATTCCCTTTGATAATTGGTTTCCCCACTCCGATAATTGCTGGTATAACCGATAAGTTGGTAACGTTACCAGCAATACCAGAGACATAACTACAAAATCCCAGTGGGCAATATGTGCTAGTTGTGCAGCGTAGATTGTCGCAATTTCATCATCTGCTAGCTGTTCTAACAGTCCCTGACTGACTACAATTCGGGCATTGCGGGATAAATTTCCATAAGTTAGGGCTAATGGTGCAGCTGTTGGCAAAATCAACAGTTTGGGAATTTGCCAGTGGCGCTGTTGGCAATAGCGGTGTAGTACCCTCCCTGTTTCGCGACTGTAATTATTTAAGACATCTTTAGATAATTGTCGCTGACCATAAAAGTTTGCTAATAGCCAATCCAATAACCAAGGCGACAGGGCGATCGCCGTGAATAAAACAACTAACAAAAATGGTGTAGGATTGCGGTATAAAAACTGCAATGGCTCCAGATAGGGCAACTTAACTAAAGTGTAGTTGACTAATCCCATTGCCCCTTTGAGTATTTCCCGCATTACCCAAAACAGAGCCACAAATGTTCCTGCCGCCAACAACCGCAAGGGTATTAAACTAGGCTTACGTAGAGGCTGCCATACCTTGGCGCGTTTTGCTTGTCGCCAATAAATGCCGAATTCTTTAGCTTGGGTATAGCCCACAGAGCTAAAAAATCCACCTTTTGGTATGGCAGTTGTTTCTATAAATTTATTTTGAAAACCATGAGATGGCAAAGTCTGGGAATTAGCAGGATTTATGGTTTCCACTTCAGAATTTTGTGGTTTCTGAGGTGGGGCTGTTGAGACTTGGGGATGATCCGAAGGTGAATTATCAAAAGCAACAAATCCAGTTGCTGAATTTGTTGATGCTTTTTTTTGAGGTTTTTTGCTTTTTGTCAAATGTGTGAGCGCACGTTCTGCCCACTCTTTAACCTGTGGATTCTTGCTTTGTGTGAGACTTTGACACAGAGCGATCGCCTTGCGGATTTCGCCAATGCGTGCATAAGCCATCACTAAACCAACGCGGGCTTGCAAACTAGCAGTCCCATTACCCTGGCTACTAGCCAAAGGCTCTAGTTGAGCGATCGCTGTTTGGTAATTTCCCTGCTTTAGGGAAACTAAACCCGCCTCCAAAGATGATTCGGCATGTGAAGGCATAAAACTTCTGGCACTCCAATCTCTTCTAACTAAATCCACGGTTTTGCAAAGCGCGAATCTTGGATGCCGTGGACAAACTTACCCAGTTATTCTTCCACTGCTTGTTGAGCAGAAAATACCGGGGCGATCGCGCTGAGTTTTAAATCTGGATGATCTCCCTGTAACTGTTGGCAATTCCATTCATTCCGGAATAGCAATACCGGGCGACCCATGCTGTCTTTGACTGTGGTTGTATTGAATATACGTCCCACCTGATTCAAAGCTTCCCAACCGCCCTCAACCCAACGGGCTACGCTATAGGGCAATAATTCTAGCAAGGTTTCCACACCGTACTCATTTTGCAAGCGAAATTGCACCACTTCAAATTGCAACTGACCCACCGCGGCCATAATTGGATCGCGCTTGGCTTCATCAGCTGAGTACATAATTTGCACTGCACCCTCTTCCCGCAATTCTGAAATGCCTTTTTGGAATTGCTTAAACTTTGAGGGGTTGGGATTCCTAAGAGTCGCAAACAGTTCCGGTGAAAAATACGGAATTCCTTCATATTCGAGCTTTTGCCCCGTGTAGATTGTATCGCCGATCGCAAAAACACCAGGATTGTTCAAACCGATCACATCGCCAGGATAGGCTTCATCAATCGATTCCCTCTCTTGAGCAAAAAGTTTTTGCGGTCGAGACAGACGGACGACTTTGCCAGTCCGAGCATGATTCACTGTCATATCTTTTTCAAACTTACCTGTGCAGACCCGGACAAATGCGACGCGATCGCGGTGTTTCGGGTCCATGTTGGCTTGCAGTTTAAAGACAAACCCTGAAAAGTCAGGATAGGTGGGAGGAACTTCGCCGACGCTACTGCTATGGGAACCGGGTTTAAGGGCATAGTCAAGGAAGTATTTGAGGAATAACTCTACCCCAAAGTTGGTCATTGCACTACCAAAGAAAACTGGGGTCATTTTTCCTTGATGGATCAGTTGTAAATTCAGTTCCGGGCCAACACCTTCTAATAGTTCTAAATCATTTTTCAGTTGGTGGTACAATTCTTGGTCTAGAAGTTCTTCAATTTGGGCATCACCTAAATTGACAATCGTATCGCGGGCTTCCTTACTCCCGTGGACACTGCGCTCGAATAAGTGAATTTGTTGTTGGTTTCGGTCAAACACACCTTTAAAGCGATCGCCCATCCCAATAGGCCAGTTAACTGCATAGGTCTGTAACCCCAATTCTTGCTCTATCTCGTCTAACAGTTCCAGTGGTTCTCTGCCCGGACGATCAAGTTTATTAATGAAGGTAAAAATGGGTAGACCCCGCAACTTGCATACTTCAAACAACTTCCGTGTTTGCGGTTCTAAGCCTTTGGCTACATCAATTAGCATCACCGCATTATCGGCAGCGGCTAGAGTCCGATAAGTATCTTCACTAAAATCTTGGTGTCCGGGTGTATCTAATAAATTGATCTGAAAGTTTTGGTATGTAAACTGCAATACTGTAGATGTAATAGAAATTCCCCGTTGTTGTTCCATTGCCATCCAGTCTGAGGTTGCCTTTCGCTGCGCTCTGCGTGCCTTGACTGCCCCAGCTTCATGAATTGCGCCTCCGTATAACAGAAGTTTTTCTGTGAGTGTAGTTTTACCTGCATCAGGGTGAGAAATAATTGCAAAGTTGCGACGAAGTTCAACTGCTTTATACAGTTCTGATTGAAGTTCAGTTGACATAACTATGTTGGATACCTTGTTGCTTAACTTAACTTAATGTTTTTCTACTTTAGCGAGTCTTTTAATCTTAAAACAACGACGCTTGTGATAGGGTCGTAATATAGTAAAGAGCATATAGATTAGGACATTTTGACAGCGTAAATTCAGGAAAAGTAATGTTTTTACTTCCTGCCTCCTGCTATATCAGCAATAATCTTAGTGAATAGGGAAAAACAAATGTACGAACCAGACAAGCGAAAGCTGTTATCTGCTTTGTGTCATGGAGCCATTTTTTTCAGTACAACTTTTGTCTCGGTAGGTTTACCTATTGCCCTACTGTTCGTAACTAATGATCCCGTTGTGAGGGAAAATGCCAAAGAATCCATTAATTTTCACTTTAATGTCTGGCTTTATGGAACCATTATTGCAGTATTAATCTGGTTAACTCTTGGTTTACTATTGCCACTAGCAGGACTTGGATATTTGCTGCACTGGGGACTGACAATTTGGGCAATAGCTCAGGTACTCACCAATCCTGATCAACCTTTTCGTTATCCCTTTATTTTCAGAATTTTCTAACACAAATAATGATAACTGGGACTGGGAAATTGATAGTTCAGTCCTAGATAAATTCTCTAGATTCCATTGTCTAATTTTCTTTATTATTTATTGGGTACATTTCTGATATTTTTATGTTAGCATCCAGCGGATGATTGACAACAAAGCTGTAAAATATGAAATTGCCCCACAGTTAGAGCAAGAGTAGGGCAAGGGTCAATTAAGCACTGTTTCTAGTCTGTTCGATAACAGCAGAGTTTTACCCTGCTTTTGTGACGCTTTATCTTGTGTCTATTGCGTTGTTTTCTTGACAAAAATTTATGTTTCCAATACATCGCCCACGCCGTCTGCGTACTCATCCCCAACTGCGCCGGATGGTACGTGAAACTGTCTTAACCACAAATGATTTAATTTACCCACTTTTTACCGTTCCAGGTAATGGAATTGCTAAAGAAGTGAAATCTATGCCTAGAGTTTACCAACTATCGGTAGATAAAATTGTTGAAGAGGCAAAAGTAGTTTATGACTTAGGGATTCCCGCGATTATTTTATTTGGTATCCCTGAAGATAAAGATGTTGATGCCACTGGCGCTTGGCATGATTGTGGTATTGTGCAAAAAGCAGCAACTGCTGTAAAACAAGCAGTACCAGATTTAATTGTCATTGCTGATACTTGTTTGTGTGAATACACAAGTCACGGTCACTGCGGTTATCTGCAAGTGAGTGACTTGACAGGACAAGTTCTTAATGACCCTACCTTAGAATTACTGAAGAAAACAGCAGTTTCCCAAGCAAAAGCAGGTGCAGACATCATTGCACCTTCTGGGATGATGGATGGCTTTGTGCAGGCCATTCGTGAGGGCTTGGATGCAGCTGGGTTCCAAGACACGCCAATTTTGTCTTATGCTGCTAAGTATGCTTCCGCTTACTATGGCCCATTTCGGGATGCAGCAGACTCAATACCACAATTTGGGGACAGAAGAACTTATCAAATGGATCCAGGTAACAGTCGTGAAGCCATTAAAGAAGTTGAACTGGATATTGCTGAAGGGGCTGATATGCTCATGGTTAAGCCAGCCTTGGCTTATATGGACATTATCTGGCGCGTGAAGGAAGCGAGTAATTTACCCGTTGCCGCCTACAATGTTTCTGGTGAGTATTCCATGATTAAAGCTGCTGCTCTCAACGACTGGATTGATGAAAAGCGCGTGGTTCTGGAAACTTTGACCGGATTTAAGCGCGCTGGTGCGGATTTGATATTAACCTATCATGCCAAGGATGCAGCACGATGGTTAAAGTAAACTCTGCGATTTAGTAGAGTAGGCAAAATTTAAGTAGAGGCGCAGAGCTCTTAACTGAAAACAGTGTTAACCAGCGCTTCTATTTTTTCTAATAGTTTGCCTTGCTTAAACTCAAGCATAATTAAAATAACCTAGTTATCAATCCCTTTTTTCTTTCTCTACTAGATGCAGCCAATACTTTGTTTCGAGGTTCGTCCAGAACTCAGGAGAAGTCCCCAAGGCTTGGGACAATTCGATAGCTGTTTCAGGTGTAATTTGTTTACTACCTCGGATAATTTCATTGATGGTTTGAACTGGACGATTTATAATTTCTGCGAAATCTTTCTGTGTCCAGCCACGTGCTTCTAATTCTCGACTTAAAATTTTTCCTGGTATTGTTACTCTTGCTGGTGCTAGATTCTGGCTCATATTGCTGTCTCAGTTAGTGGTAGTCTTCTATATCAATTATTGTGAGGTAATTCCCCTGGTCATCCTCATCCACTGTCACGATTAAACGCCACTGCTCATTTAAACGTAAGGAACACTGTCCTCGTTTTCCTTTGAGCTTCTCAAATCTCAACCCTTTTTGAGCATATAAGTCTCGTTCATCTACAGCAGCATAAATAATTGCCATGACTTCAAAAAAGTCATCAACCACACCTGGGTATTTATGAGCATCTTTTTCTTCTGTGTAAAGTGCTTCGAGTTTCTTTTTCTTAAACTGAAAACGCAAAGCTTCCCTCAAGGTAAATGCAGAGGATCCTGCATTATATGATGCTTTGATTCAGTCTTGGGGTGAATCGCTGATATTTTAATTCTAAAGCTTAATGCGATAAGAGTTTTAAGCAGTTTGTAAAGATTGTTAGATAATCTTGAAAGTTAACGCAAGCCTATCCTCTTCGCCCTATGCTACCAGTCATTTATTCTGACGAATTTCTAGATCACAAGACTGGAAGATATCATCCAGAGAATCCAGAACGCCTGACGGCAATTGTCAATGCCCTTAAAGCAGCCGCTTTTGCAGAAAAAATTACTTGGCGATCGCCTACACCAGCACTAGAAAAGCGATCACTAATGCCTTTGTTGGTACAAACTCATAGCCCAGCTTACATTAAGAAAGTTAAAGAAATCGCTGCTAATGGCGGCGGTTATTTGGATGGAGATACGCCGGTTTCGCCCCGTAGTTATGATGTAGCACTACTGGCTGTCAGTGCTTGGCTAGATGGAGTTGATACCGTGTTAACTACAGCAAATCCGGCTTTTGTGCTAGCACGTCCTCCAGGACATCATGCTGAAAGTGATACTGGGATGGGCTTTTGCTTATTTTCTAATGCGGCGATCGCTGCTTTTTATGCCCTAGAACAACCGGGAATTAACCGCGTCGCTATTTTAGATTGGGATGTGCATCACGGTAATGGTACTCAAGCGATCGTTGAAACTCATCCCCAAATTGCCTACTGTTCTCTACATCAATACCCTTGTTATCCCGGTACTGGTAAAGCTTCCGAACGCGGGCTTCATGATAATGTATTAAATCTACCCGTACCTCCTGGTAGCGATATCGCCGTATATCAACCACTGTTAGCACAAAAAGTAGTACCATTTTTAGCCGACTTTCAAGCCGATTTACTAATTGTCAGTGCTGGTTACGATGCCAATACTACAGATCCGTTAGCAAGTATCAATTTACAGCCAGAAGATTACGCTTTATTCACTGATTATTGCCTGGGGCTAACTCGCAAAATTATCTTTGGTTTAGAAGGTGGCTATGATTTTACAGCACTTTCTCAATCAGTTTTAGCAACAATAGAACGCTGTTTAATTTAGGTGTTGTGTCAGAAAATCATGCCTAAAAACGCTACTATAGATTGATTTGAGCAACAATACCTCTACAACAAATATATCAAGTAAGTTTCATTTTTTAGGAATCCTATACTCTATTAAACGTAAGATATTACCACTCAAATTAATCTGTTCATATTCTCTAAAAATTTGCCCGCCCAGCCTTTCGGGAATTTTGCGACTGGGGATATTTGCTCGATCTACAGGATAGATCAGATACTCATAGTCTAAGTTATCCTCAGCCCATTTTTTCAGGGCAGCGATCGCCTCTAGACCATAGCCGTTACCATGTGCTGATTTTTTTAGCCAAATACCTGCGGCTGGATATTTACTATTCAGTTCATGTATGCCACTACACCCTAAAAATTCTTGAGAATCTTTCTTTAAAATCACAACTATCAAGTTATCCCCATTTTGCATTTCTAGTAGCGATTCATTAATAAATAATTCCGTTTCAGAAATTGTTTGAGGTGAACGAGGATGCATGTAGGTAGTAATTTCCTGCGTAAATTCTCTAAAAATACATTGTTTGTATTTTAGTGATATAGGCTCTAAAAGCAGCCTAAGTGTGGAAATTTTTAAATCTAAAAGCTCCATGCTTTATTTTTAAGAGTGTAATTTAATTTACTAAGCTTTTACAGCTAATTGCGGTGGTTTATAGTGCCTTAATTTTGACATTAAAACTTTTTCTGTATTGCCTGTAACTGAATACTGGTGGATTTCATCAAATCTTCAAAAATAAAAAGTCTGAGTGGTCTTATAAAAGAGCTAAAGTTTTGTTAAGATGCTAATGCTAGGGGTTTTTTCACGGGAATTATTCAGTAAGTGCGTGAAGAAATAAAAAGTACTAGCAGCACAGAGTAAAGAAGGTGAAGCAATGACCACCTATATTTTTTTTGAAGATGCCCTCCGGATGCTTACCAATGCCTATTTGCTATCAGCAGTGTTGCTAATCGCAGCTTCTGGCATAGGTTTGGCAGTCATCGAAACGATTGAGAAAACAGGAGAACGCTAAGTTAAATCCTGGCGATGTACTTTTTGCCAAAAAGCATTGAGTGCAGGTGTTCGCTGCGAAGCCGTCCTGGGAACACTAAGCAATGAAAGTCTCACAGCGTTACAGGATTACCTGACAATCCGCACAGGTAACTGTATCGCTACTGAGACCTCAATCCAGGAGCAACTACTATGAATTTATCGATAGCATTAGCTTCGTTGAGTGTCCAACCCAAATTCTGATCAATTAGAGTATTCAAGTCGATCATCCCACTGTCGTAGCTCCACAACCAAGCTAGACTGTTACTAAGTGGCACCTGGCCCTGATCATTAATATCTTAGGCAGCATTTTTACTGACTCCTGAGAGAGTGCCGAGGTCGGAAATAGGACTATTGCTGCTCCATAAAACGACGCGATCGCTCTCACCTGTGGAGATACTTACTATCTAACCTAAATTATTGATACTTTTCCCCAGACCGTAATCTCCATCTACTAAAGTGCCAAGATTGATGATCTTACTGTCACTCCACAAAATGGGGGATAAGGCAAAGTCGTAGAAAATTTCCCACGATTGCCCCACCACCTAGAAAGTTGGTGGTTTTCAGCTTCCCGCTATTTTCTATAAATAGGGAAATGCAATTAACTCATCTTTATTCTCTGGCAATAACTATATCGTTGGATTTGATCACTGCATAAGCTTCTGTTCCTTCATCAAGTTGTAATTCCTCTGCTGACATTCTAGTGATAATTGAGGTTAACTCAACTTTATGAACAACCTCTATTGTCACTTCACTATTGACAGCTCCAGTAACTACTCGCTTGACAATGCCCTTTAAGATGTTGCGGGAACTAACTTTTAGCGGTCTTTTGGGACTACTAATTTCTAATTCAGGCGTGTAAACATTTTCCTTTTGTGTCTGTATGGTTGGTAGCGGTGCTGGTACTGTGTTGTGCTTGTTGAGACCACGCACCAGTTCCCGCAAAATCTCAGTCTTAGTGCGTTGAGACTGCTGACAGAAATCTTCTAGAAGCTTACGCTCCTCTTCTGATGTTTGAAATGTGATCCATCCTTGTTCTTTTCTGGGCATAATACTACCAATTTGGTTGGTTCATATTAGATTAGTACTTGGTATGATCCTACCAAGTACTAATCCTTTGCAGAAAATCTGTCTCAGGGTAATTTTTATAACGAGGCTTTGATCATTCTTTCTTTCAATCTTGCAAGCCTACCCTGTACCGAAGGTCAGTATAGGTAGTTGACGCATCTTCTAAAATTTACTTAAAAACTGCTTTACAGTCTTATTGTGACAAATGCCCGCTCTTTGTGGTCGAAGCCCTACCCGCAAGGGTTTTCTCCCCGTCTAAGCAAAGCCTAAGAGAAAGAATAGCGACTATAAATGTCTAAATGTATTTACTAAGATATATTTACACATCTTTCTACTTCAGCTAATAATACATCTATCTAAGAAGTTTGCCTTTGTTCTGATCGGGCTAGCTTTTTGATATGGGGCAAGTGTAGCAAAATACCAATTTAGGAAACTATTGCAGAGATTGAGATACACCAACTGGTAGCAAATTTAAGTTTACCTTTTTGATGCATTTGCTCACACCAAAGTAAACCAACATTGCGTAAAGGATTTTATGAAAGCATTATTGATTTACCCTCAGTTCCCCCAGTCTTTTTGGTCTTACGATCGCTTTATGGAAATCGCTGGGCTAAAAGCTGTTTTACCCCCACTGGGCATCATTACAGTCGCAGCCCTTCTCCCTCAAGACTGGGAAATTAGATTTTGCGATCGTAATGTCAATCTGGAAACAGATGCTGATTGGGAGTGGTGTGACCTAGTAATTCTCTCTGCAATGCTAGTGCAGAAGCCAGACTTCCACGCCCTGATTCAAAAAGCAGTAAGGTTAGGCAAAAAAGTCGCAGTCGGTGGTCCCTATCCCACCTCTATCCCCCAAGATGCCCTTGACTCTGGAGCGCATTATCTGGTTTTGGATGAAGGAGAGTTAACGATTCCAAAGTTTCTAGAAGCGCTTAAAAACGGCCAAGAGCAAGGAATCTTTCGCTCTCTAGAAAAACCTGATGTTACCCAAAGCCCATTACCGCGTTTTGACCTGTTGCAACGAGATGCCTACTTGATGATGGCTATCCAGTTTTCTCGCGGTTGCCCCTTCAATTGTGAATTTTGCGATATTATTGTCCTCTACGGCCGTAAACCACGCACTAAAGAACCTCAGCAAGCTATAGCCGAGTTACAAGCTCTTTATGATTTAGGCTGGCGAGGGTCACTCTTCATTGTTGATGACAACTTTATTGGCAATCAGCGTAACGTCAAACGCTTCCTACGAGAATTGATTCCTTGGATGAAGCAGCATGACTACCCATTTACCTTCATCACTGAAGCTTCTGTAAATTTGGCAGAAGATGATGAACTGTTGCAATTAATGAATGAAGCAGGCTTTTATGCTGTCTTTCTCGGTATTGAAACCCCTGATCAAGATAGCCTCCAAGTAACACAAAAACTGCAAAATACTCGCAATCCGCTAGCTGAAGCCTGTCGCAAAATCAATGACGCAGGGATGCTCATCTATGCAGGCTTTATCCTTGGTTTCGATGGAGAACGCCCAGGAGCAGGAGAACGGATTCAAGCTTTTGTGGAAAAAACTAGTATTCCTCAACCGATGCTGGGTATTCTCCAAGCTTTACCTAACACTGCTCTATGGAACCGTCTACAAAAAGAGCAGCGTTTAGTAGAAGGTGTTGGTGTTACTGAGGTAGGAGACCAGAATACTTTGATGAATTTTGTCCCCACCCGCCCGGTAGCTGAAATTGCTAGGGAGTATGCAGAAGGCTTCTGGACGTTATATGAACCCAGGAACTATCTCAGACGCTGTTTTCAGCAATGTCTTAGTATTAACTCGCCAGTAGGGCGAAAGCAAACTATGCAATTTTCTCCTGGTAAGGGGTTGCGGCTCGTTGCTCAGTTAATCTGGCATCAGGGCTTACGTCGAACAGAAATTCGCTGGCAGTTTTGGCAACAACTATGGACTATTGTGCTGAGAAAACCTCAAGTTCTCAATATGTATTTAGGTCTATGCGCTGCTGGAGAACATTTTTGGGAATATCGCGCTTTAGCTAGAGAACGGATTACTCAACAACTAGGCTACGACCCACTGAAAGTCCCTGTGCTACCTCAGCCAGAACCAATGTTAATAAAATAAGATTTTGATTTGACTCAAAAATACCTCAAAACAAAGGGGCAAAAAGCCCCTCGTTGTTTTCTCAAGAAAAACCAAATTTCATGCGATCGCCTGCATCAAAATTACGTTTTTGTGATCTTTTTTGCTATCACGTAAGCTATGACTCATACAGGCAATGTTAATTCAATGTCTGTGTTATTTTTTAATTGGCGATAGTGGGTGCTTGCTATTCATAAAGCTTATTGCAATAGACATAGTTTAATAGTTCAAAATATGTAATAGATACCAACAGTTAATGGACATGGCAGAAAGTAACCAACTAGAGATACGCTACATTAATCCTAAAGTCAGACAGTTGATTAAAACGTACGCTGCTGTTAATAACTGTACGCAGTCAGAAATGTTGGAGCGCATTGTTTTAGAGTGGAACGCTCAACAAAGCGGGAGCGAACGACCGCCAGGAGATGAAGATGAATAGCTTTCTTTTAATACTTATTACCGCATAGGCAGATGGGGCTTTTTGCTAAATCTGCTAAAAGCCCTTGAGAAAAATATCATTTTGGGGGTTAATTAATAGAAGGCTTCTATATTGTGTCGAAAAGCAATCAAGGCGTGATTACCCTGTTCTTCTTTCAGTGCCGAAAAGATTGCATCAGATGCTTCTAATGAAACAATGGTCTTGATTTCAATATTAGTGTTGTAGCCTGCTAAGTCTGACAATCGTCTGCCGTGACCGCCTTCACCCTGTACTTGATTGATAGTGTAGCCGCTGACATTATGGCTTTTTAATAGCTTAATAATACGGTCTTTCAGCACCGTTTCCCCAATGATGGTAATTAAAACGGCAGGTTCGACGGGAATACCTGAGTTTGACATGAAGAACTCCAGAGAATAAATTTTGACTGCTAAAGCTTAAGTTTTTGTCACGCAGTCTCATGACTTAAGCAAAATACCGGGCAATTTAATACTTTTATTTACCTAAATCGTCAACCATCATACCTGTTTGGGTCTTTTTTATCTTTTTTGTCCTTAGGATCTTTTTTGGGCTTTTTAGTTTCTCTATTACCTTTTTTTTCTTTTGACATTAGTGTTATCCAATTAGGTTAATTAATTAAGAAAATTTGGGTGCAATCGTCAACGCATCAAAACGATTAAAACCAAGTTCCAGAAAATTCAGACCAATTAAGTGGGTCTATTAGCTAAACCAACTCAACTAAGCTACGTAAATGACCATTTTGAGCAAATCGCTCTGCGAAAACTTGTTGATAAACTGCTTCATAACCATCAGTCATTTGCTGAATACTGAAACAGTTTTCGACATATTGCCGACAGGCATAGCGGTCTAACTTTGTTACTTTATCAATAGCATTGATGCACTCTTGAATATTATTGCAGAGAAAACCCGTCTTACCGTGGTCAATCACCTCAACAGTAGACCCCAGTTTCATCGCAATTACTGGAGTACCCGCAGCCATTGATTCGACCATTACCAACCCAAACGGTTCCCGCCAAGTGATGGGGAACAAAGTTGCAACCGCACCTCCCATCAGAGCATTTTTTTGAACATGGTTGGCTTCACCAAGATACTGAATTTGTTTACCGTCAATCTGCGGTTTAATTTCTTTCTCAAAATATTCCACATCAACGACATCTACTTTCCCTGCAATTTTTAAACACCAACCAGCTTGTTTAGCAATTTCTATTGCTAGGTGCGCTCCTTTCTCTGGAGATATTCGCCCCAGAAATGCCAAGTAAGGCGAATCTTGTGGTTGTGCATGAAATTCATAACTGCTGACATCAATGCCATTGTAGACAGTTGCTACATAGTTCAATTCTAATCTTGGTTCCCGCTGTGCATTAGAAATACTGATGTAAGGTTGATTTTTGCCAAATTTAAATATCTTTTCGTTGTCTGGAGTGAAAATACCATGCAAAGTGTGAACCGTAGGAGTTTTAACGAGATTTGCGTAAGCTAATGCTCCATATCCCGTATGAGCGTGAATAATATCAAATTCTTCTGCCCGTTCATACACTGAAGTGAGATTTAGTATATCATAGACGCTGTAATCTTCGATAGTAGGATCGAGTCTGAGGGCGCGGGGGTGAACTGACACAAGTTTTGCCAGACTGATAGAATCTCCCGATGCAAATAAAGTTACTTGATGTCCGCGTCTGACTAATTCATCGGTTAACGACCCTACGACTAACTCGATACCGCCATAAGCTGGAGGCGGTACTCTCTCCCATAGCGGAGCGATTTGAGCAATTCGCATCACAAACCTCCAAAAAAGATTAAACTGATTTAAAAATGTTTATTTTGTGTTTAAATAGTGCTTATAATCAATTTATTGGCACTAAAAAATTAATTTAAACACAAGATTTAGTGAAGCATCTCCTCCAAATATTACGCTTTAATTTACACATTGATTGTTTAGCTTAGATAGGGAAATTACCCTCTTTAAAAGAGGTAAATAAATTTTAATTTGCTAGTGTTTTGTGCTTGCATACGATTTACAATCAGCTCTTTTTTGAAAAAGATAATTGCTTGAATGTATACTAGGAAGATATTTTTAGCAAAAATGCTCTGTTTTTATTTACCAATTATTGAACTACCAAACATAAATTAAAGGATAAAGCGTGCATGTACCCATAGGGCGGCTTTCCGTACTTCAAAGGAAAACTGCAAATTGTGCCTACTCCAAAGATGGTTGATCGTGGAGCAGGGTAAGGTAGTTTTAAAAAAGTGGCAAAGTTTTCCTAGAGGATGTCTGAAACAAAATCGACAGTATTAAAAGAGCTATGAACCCATCTTGGCTTCTGGCTCTTAACTTTTGACTTCGGTGGAAATATTTAACTTGAATGCCAATTAGCTGATTTCTTTAATCTGCAAACCCGCCTGAATTAAATCAAAATTCTGGGGAAAATGGGTACTGCGATCGCAGTCTGCTTTTTCTAGATTTGCTCCTTGGAGATTTGCTTGGCGGAGATTGGCTGACATCAACAATGCTCCCCTCAGATCAGCATTCTTGAGATCAGCTTGACTAAGATCCGCAAAGCTGAGGTCAGTTCCCCTGAGATTAGCACCACTCAAGTTAGCCTCACTCAAATCGGCATAACTTAAGTCAGAACCTTTCAAGTTTACGCCTTGCAAATCAGCATTACCTAGTTCCGCTTTACTAAAATTTCGTATCCCCGCAGCGTAATTCTCTACAATAGCAGCCACCGTATTGAGGGGCTGTTGAGCATTTAATTCAGACATATAACAGCCTCACAGGTTGTCTCGTCATTTTGTTTGTGTGCCATCACACAAATAATCATAGAACTGATGATGCACAAAATCGAGACAAAACCAACATCAATTTGTTCAATGATAGACATAATTCTTTGCATAAATTTTCTATTTCCTCACAAGTTCCTCAAACTTTTCTCCTAGGTTCAAACATGAAGCGTATTCAAGCCGATCGCACTTGTTAAATTTACACTTTCATAGAAATACAAATACTCAGGAGGGCAAATTCATGCCATCCCTTAACTTATTAGCTGTTTTTAATCCATCCAACTACTGGCGAAGCGGCTACATCACAATGCCTTGGCAAGCGATCGCTCAACAATTTCAAATTCCACCAGAGGAACTAGTATTAAGCGAACTGCGCGATCTTGCACATACACCAATAAGTTCCCAAATAGACCGAGTTGACCCAGAAGATGCTGACCGTGATACTCTCACTTTTTTTCTGACAAATTCAATTCCACCGGGTTCCCTAGATAATGTCCTCGCCTCAGCTTTAATCCTAGTAGAGCAAGGCAAGACCATACCAAAAAAACTGGGTGAGCCATCCCTGGAAGTCGTTTATGGGACTGATGGGCAAGAGCGCGGAGTCAGACTCGTCAATAATCGGTTGATTGTCTGGTTCAATTTAATACCTGCACCTGAAGATAAGGAACGGAACTGGTTTTCTGGTTCAGCAACCAGCGTGCAGCTTGACCACCAGGAAATTCTCGATCCTTTTTTGGCAGCAATGGGTGAATGGTTGGGACAAGATCCAGAGAAGCGCTGTATGCAGGTAAGTAAACTGCAATTACCTGGGTCTTCTTATCCTAAATCGCCTTACTATCAAGTTTCTCTGTTCAATCATGCTTATCGGCTGGTTGCTCAATCCAGTGGCCCTGTGCGAGCTAGCATTACTATTGCCTCAGAACCCTTTGATTATATTGGGGCAGATCCAGTTACAGGTCATAACCGTCATTTAGTATGCGAACTTTATCGGGTAATTAGTTTGTATGCTGGTGCAGACTACCTAATTGAAGAACTATTCGTTAAAGGGAAACCTAAAAAAGAAGCAGACAGAATTGGCGATGCTCCAGAAATTGTTAATATCCCCATTGGACTGCACTACTTTGCTCACATGAATATGGGACAGACAGAGGATATTCAACAGGTATTCCCTGTACCCGATTGGTTTGCTGTCGGCTCTATTGCAACCCCTTATGCAGCTTACGGCTTGGCGACAAATTTGCACATAGATGCGATCGCCCATCCGCATGGAGGCAATCCTAGTTGTTTCTCTTGGCAATTGTTACCTGGTCAGTCTGCAAAGTGTCTGCATACTTTCATGCGTGGTCAACCAGAAGGTTTTGATGCACAGGTAGGTCATCTTTGGTACGAGTTAATTCACCAGCCTCTAAGGGCAGAAATTTATCAGGATGCTGAGATCAAAAGTTCTGGTGGACATGACAAATTAGTTACTGCTTGATGGATATCTGGTAAATATTTTGTTCTTTGATACGAGTGCGATCGCTCTTACCTTCATCGAAACGGCGTTGCATAATCAGGTATGAATAAAGGGTGCTGAAACATGAATTGTCCTGAATGTGGCTCCAATCATATCCGTAAAAATGGAATAATCACTTTGTCTATTTATCCACTGAAATTCTGAATTTAGTATTTCACCAGCTATTAGATCAGGAATTTGTGTTACCCATTTTACCCAATTATCAGGTGCTAGGCTAATTAAACGTTTTGTGCTAACGTCTGCGGATTTCGTCATTGAGGAAAAAAGACTAAGGTGGTGTACTTTACCAAGAGAAAGGGAAATCTACGATCGCAGCACAATCAATTTACCCAGCGTTGATTTAATTTGATAACTGCGATCGCATCACTAATTTTTTAGCTGACGATATCGTTGCTGAATATCTTCAATCGTAAACACCGCCTGAAATTTCAACCCCACTGACTGATAAAATTCTGCTCCTCCTTGTAGTCGATCTATCAGTGAAATTACTGAATAAACTGTATAACCAGCTTCCCGAAGACGCTCAACAGCTTTCATTGCAGATTTTCCGGTAGTCACAACATCTTCCAAAACTACAACTTTTGCGCCTTCTGGCAAATTAGGGCCTTCAATATAAGCTTTTGTGCCGTGACCTTTGGCTTCTTTACGAATAATCAACGCTGGTATCGCTCGATTTTCATAGGCAGAAACTACGCTTACTGCTGTGACAATTGGATCAGCTCCTAATGTTAAACCGGCCACGGCTTGAATATCAGATGACAGCAAAGATAAGAGAATGCGACCAATTGCTAAAGCGCCTTGGGGGTGGAGTGTCACCTGTTTACCATTAATGTAGTAAGAGCTGCTTTGCCCAGAAGAAAGAACAAAATCACCTTCTTGATAAGCAAGTTGGCAAAATAAATCTAGTAGTTTGTGGTGCAGGGTAGTCAAATCTGTAGTTGCTGCACAAATATCTGATTGGGTAAGGGTTTCAGTAGGATACGTCATTACAAAACATTAAAAGTTGTGCTACACCAAAGGTTGAACTCTTTGGAGTTCTGAAATTAAGCATAAGTTAAGATTTACCCAAAAATTGAGGAGTAAAGAATATGGGTATAAAAGTTAAAACCCTTAGTGGTTTATTAGTGCTGTTAGCTACTGGTCTTGCTGTTCCTGCTATGGCATCTGCTGAAACGAAAGCACCCAATTATGAAACAACAAACGATGTATTTGAGCGAGCTTTTTTTCGACACGATCGCAATTTCTACGAAAATGGCACAATCAAACGCCAAATAGAATCATTTCTAGGATCGGGTTCGGGTTTCCGCAATTCTTTTCCAGAAAATGAAATTGCCCGCGATGCTGAATTACTTAACACCGTCTATCGAGATGTCTTGACCCAGCAAGTTAGCAATGATCCCTATATTCGGACTCCAGATTTACCAAATCCTTACGACACATCCTTGCTCATGTCTCCCCGCTTGAATGCCAACCAGCTGAAAGTCGGTACTGAGTTCAGCTTTGAAAATGCACCACCTCGGTAAATTTTAGAGCTTGTTAGCTTGTATTTTTGCAGTTTATAGTCAAGAGTCCATAAGCTATATTCTGCTGACAATTGACTATAGACTAAATCCAGGGTGCAGGAGTTGAACCTGCCTTGGGCGAATTATGAGTTCGCTGCCTCAACCGCTCGGCCAACCCTGGTCGAATTTAGATTGTAGCGTAAGTTTATGGCTAGTGGAACCTCAAAAATAATTTACTAGACTTTGTATACTACATAATTTAAGCATGAACTAGTATTGATTCAGTTATTTGAAGGATTGAGGTACACAACTTCAAGACTTTTACAGTATGAACCAGCATTTTTCCGCCCGCAATAGCTTGTCAGCGATGAAAATAAATTCCACTGTACTTCTTACGTTGATTTTGTTAATCCTCATGTTGGGAGCAGGTTCTTTGAGTGCGTTTTTAGGGTTTAGTCTGGGGAGTTCAGCACTCAAGGGTGTGTCAACGCCAGATGGTCGCCCGACAACCAAATTTGCTAGCAATAAGGCAACTAACCCGCAACAAGTAGGCGTAACACTATTAAAAGAAGAAGATATCCTAAAACTTGTCAAGGCAAGGATAGAAGGTAAGACCAAGGCTGCTAAATCAGAAAAGTTAGATGAAGATGATGAAGAAACCAATAGCAGCAAACAAAAGCCAGAGGAAAAACCCCAGGAAGTAACTGAAGAAAAACCCCAGCCAGGATTTCCAGTTACCGCTGAAAATCAGGGTGTTACCCTTTCTGTACAATCGGTTGGCTACTCTGGCGGCGATTTACTATTGAAAGTAAAAATGCAGAATAAAGGTGCTGATTCCGTGCGCTTCCTATATAGTTTTTTGGATGTTACCGATGACAAAGGACGAACACTGAGTGCTAGCACAGAGGGCTTACCAGCAGAGCTACCTGCAAATGGCCCGACATTTTCGGGTACAGTGAGTATTCCTACCGCTTTACTGGATGATGTGAATAAAATATCCCTTTCTCTGACAGATTATCCTGCTCAAAAACTGAAGCTAGATGTATCAAATATTCCTGTAGCAAGGGTGGCGGGGTTGCTTTAGATTTGGGAATAGGGACTAGGGACTAGGAATTGGGGACTGGGGACTAAAAAAATTCTTCCACAATACCCAATACCCAGTATCCAAGCCCTGATTTATATCGGGCGTGAGTTTTACACGAGCTTTAGCGGTGAGTGGTTTTTCTGACTTAATTTGGACGGATGTAGGGCTGAGATTGTTATCAGTGCTGTTGCTGATTACCATCAATGCTTTCTTTGTCACGGCGGAATTTTCGATGGTTACAGTAAGGCGATCGCGTATTCATCAGCTCGTCAAAGCTGGTGATATCCCCGCGATCGCTGTTGAGGGCCTGCAACGCAGTATTGAAAGACTGCTATCTACGACCCAATTAGGCATTACCCTCTCTAGTCTGGCGCTAGGATGGATTGGAGAAAGTTCAATTGCCGTACTAATAAATACATGGCTAAAATCTTGGCAACTACCAGCAGGAATGAGTAACTTCATAACTCATTCTCTATCAATTCCCATTGCCTTTTTCTTGATTGCCTATCTGCAAATTGTTTTAGGGGAACTGTGTCCCAAATCAGTAGCCATACTGTACTCAGAACAGTTAGCACGCTTTTTAGGGCCATCAGTAAAAGCAATTATGCGCTTTTTCAGCCCCTTCATTTGGATTCTTAACCAATCAACCCGTTGTCTATTAAGACTTTTTGGCATCGAATACACAGGCCAAAGTTGGAGACAACCTGTTACTCCAGAAGAATTACAGTTGATTATTTCTACAGAACGAGAATCTATTGGTTTGCAGCTTTCGGAGCGAGAACTGCTGAATAATGTTTTTGAGTTTGGGGACGTGACGGCGCAAGATGTGATGATTCCTCGTACCAACATTGTAGCATTGCCAAAAGATGCTTCTTTCCAAAGCTTACTCCAAGAAATGGCATCTACTGGTCATTCACGCTATCCCGTTATTGGAGAATCTTTAGACGACATTCGCGGTATAGTTTACTTCCGAGATTTGGCACAACCCTTAGCGGTAGGAAAGCTAACTTCAGAAGCACATATTCAATCTTGGATGCGTCCTGCAAGGTTTGTACCGGAACACACGCCTTTGAGTGAATTATTGCCGATGATGCAGCAAGAAAAACCAGCTATGGTCATAGTAGTAAATGAATTTGGCGGTACTGTGGGATTGGTAACAATCCAAGATGTCATTGCTGAAATTATTGGTGATGCAGGCGCACCTGAAATTAGCGACGACTTGCTGATTCAGATGTTAGACCCGCAGACGTTTTTGGTGCAAGCCCAGGTCAACCTAGAAGATCTTAACGAGGTCTTGCATCTTAATTTGCCCTTAATAAAGGAATATCAGACACTAGGAGGCTTTTTACTGTATCAATTACAGAAAATGCCTGCCAAAGGTGAAACCTTCTTTTATGAAAATCTTGAATTTACTGTCATGTCAGTTGTTGGTCCACGCGTACACCAAATCCAAGTACGACTATTGTAAGCAGGGGAGTAAGAAAAATAATTTATTTTTTGTAGTTCTCTAACTCCTAACTTCAGCATAGGGCAGTGGGTCTTTTAATCCCAATTCTGCAAAAGCCGCTAGCCGCAAGCGACAAGAATCACAGACACCACAAGCAATATTGCCACCAGCATAACAAGACCAAGTTAACTGCCAAGAAACTCCCAATTGGTTTCCAAGTTGGATAATTTCAGTTTTTTTCAGATTAATTAAGGGTGTAACAATGCTAATTGGTTTTCCTTCGCGTCCTTGTTTGGTTCCTAGGCGGAAAACTTCTTGCATTGCTTGGATATAATCAAGACGACAATCAGGATATCCGGAGTAATCTAAGGCATTGACACCGATATAAACACGTTCAGCAGCGATCGCCTCGGCATAGCCTAAAGCAAAGCTTAAAAAGATGGTATTACGTGCAGGTACATAGGTGATTGGAATATTTTGAGACATTTCATCTAGGGAGCGCTCTTGGGGTAAGGCGATCGTGTTATCTGTCAGTGCTGAACCACCCCATTGCCGTAAGTCAAAATTAACTACCTGATGTTCTATCACCCCAGCTTTGTTAGCGACTGAAAGAGCTGACTGTAACTCTCGTCGATGTCGCTGCTGGTAATCAAAAGAAATAGAGTGACACTCACAACCATCAGCCTTGGCTTGGTACAAAACTGTGGAAGAGTCTAATCCACCAGACAACAGAATTACAGCTTTCATCTCAATTTCAAATTTTGGACTTCCAATAGCTAAACTACACCTACTCAATCTTTGTTAGTTATGGTAGTTTTTACTGTGCCCCCATGAATAAAAGAAGCAGTCTACAGCAGTATCTTTGAGAAGGTAAATAGAACAAGTTGTTCAGTATTGCAGATAATTATGCAAAAATTATTTGAGTATTTCAGCGGTGGCAATTCCCAAGATATCTTTTTTTCATACAGATGTCTCAGTAACACATTTTAGCTTTTTTGTAATTTTACTGACAAAAAAGTTGTTAATTTTCAATGGCATCAATTGAATATCGATCCCGGTAATTAATTGCCCAACCGTCTTCTGAGAGTTTTCACTTAGGTTTTACTTAGCTTAAAAAGTTAATAAAAAGACACATGTGATTTTATGTAAAGAGCAAACAACTGATCAATCTGATAACTGAATATACAAAAAAATAGCCAGATTACGGGAACTGATCGCAAACTTTGAAATTCTTCATAAAGAGAGCCTCTATGTTACCATCTGGATGGTTTTAGACGGATCGTAACTGGCTGTTCAGTATAAACGCCAACGGCCGTAGCGTCTCTAAATTTGGTGGTGAGGAGAGAACAATAGTGCAAAATAGCATGTCAGTGGCAGAACCAAATTCATATACACAACGCAATCAGCCACGACCGATTCGCATAGGCGTAATCGGAGTGGGTAACATGGGACAACATCATACCCGCGTACTGAGTTCAATGAAAGATGTTGAACTGGTCGGCGTAGCAGATATTAATGTCGAACGCGGCTTGGAAACAGCCAGCAAATATAAGGTACGTTTTTTTGAAGATTACTGTGACCTGCTACCCCATGTAGAAGCAGTTTGCGTAGCTGTTCCTACCCGTCTGCATTACGCCGTGGGTATCAACTGTCTTTTAGCAGGGATTCATGTTTTGATTGAAAAGCCGATTGCTGCCAGTATTTCTGAGGCAGAATCGCTGGTAAATGCCGCAGCCGAATCCCAGTGCATCCTGCAAGTAGGTCACATTGAGCGCTTCAATCCTGCATTTAGGGAACTGAGCAAAGTACTAAAAACTGAGGAATTGCTGGCCTTAGAGGCTCACCGGATGAGTCCTTATTCAGACCGGGCGAATGATGTTTCGGTTGTGCTGGATTTAATGATCCACGACATTGATTTGCTGCTAGAATTAGCTGCTTCTCCAGTGGTAAAATTGACAGCTAGCGGTACTCGCACCTTGGACTCTGGTTATTTGGATTATGTGACTGCCACTTTGGGGTTTGCCAACGGCATTGTAGCTACTCTAACTGCTAGTAAAGTCACTCACCAAAAAATTCGCCGCATTGTTGCCCATTGCAAAAACTCATTCACCGAGGCAGATTTTCTCAAGAATGAAATTCTAATTCACCGACAAATAAATGCTAACTCTCTAACTGACCACCGACAAGTGCTTTACAGGCAAGATGGTTTGATTGAGAAAGTCTATACAACTAACATTCAACCCCTAAGTGCAGAGTTAGAGCATTTTGTCAATTGTGTACATGGTGGCAACCAACCTTCTGTAGGTGGTGAACAAGCTCTCAAAGCTCTCAGATTGGCAAGTTTAATTGAACAGATGGCTTTGGAAGATCGGGTTTGGAATCCATTGGAATGGCAATCTGAACCGAGAGTGCAATCATTGACCCAGACAGTATAAGAGAGCAGAGGGGCAGGGGAAGCAGGGGAAGCAGGGGAAGCAGGGGAAGCAGGGGAAGCAGGAGAAGAGAATAAATAACCTATTCCCATGCCCCATGCCCTATGCCCTATGCCCCATTCCCAATACCCATTATTTTGACTCTAGTGAGCAAAGATAATTAACTTTTGAGGAAGCTAACGCTAAATTTAACAATGAGACTAGCGTAGCAGTTTCAGGAATTAATTCGATGCTCGAATGGATAATTAATACTATTAACTCACTGGGCTATTGGGGAATCGCGCTGCTAATGTTCTTAGAGAACCTCTTTCCACCCATTCCTTCAGAGTTGATTATGCCCTTGGCAGGATTCACAGCCAGGACAACCCCAGACAAGCTCAATATCTTTGGCGTATTTTTTGCTGGACTTTTAGGTTCTGTAGTAGGCGCACTGATATGGTACTATCCAGGTAAGTTTTTGAGCGAAAAACGCTTGAAAACGTTAGCTGACAAGTACGGTAAATGGCTAGCTATATCCAGTGAGGATATTACCAAGGCAAAGCGCTGGTTTTATAGACAAGGCAAAAAAGCAGTTTTAATTGGTCGTCTTGTACCAGGAGTCCGCACTTTGATTTCTGTGCCCGCAGGTCTCAGCAATATGAACTTGCTGTCATTCCTATTTTATACAGCCTTGGGTAGCGCTGCTTGGGTAGGTTTGCTAACATACTCAGGATACGTATTGGGTAGTCAGTATGAACTTGTGGACAAGTACCTTGCCCCTGTATCTAAAATCGTGCTTGGGATTCTGGTTCTGGCATGTTTTGGCTGGATACTCAAGCGTCAGCGAAAAAACACCGGAAGCTAAAAAACAGCCGCTTTTTGTGTGAAAGTGGGGGTTACATCTGGTCAAAATTCGCCTACACTATGCCAAATAATACTCAATTCGCGTTGGCAAAGCCCACCGAAAGGTATCGCCTAAATTAAATTTAGGCGTATTTGTAGTTAAACTTGACGGAACCTAAAATTTCTGGTATCCCGCATATTTGGAAGATGAGTACGATAATTTTTTACAGTTTAAGCAAGGAATAGGAGTTTTCATGACAGACCAACCTTCCGCCGCGACCCCAATGAATGCCGCTGCAATACCTCTAAATAGAGTATCAGCGTCTACCCCAATCAACGCTACTGGTATTAAGCAGCCAAGTAGCGGTTCAAGCAAAGCCATTCTCAGTGTTGATTTAGGCAGAACTTCCACAAAGACTTGTGTAACCCGCGAACCTAACAATGTGGTGTTTGTACCTGCCAACGTGAAGAAAATGTCTATAGAACAGGTACGCGGTGGTGTTTTTGAAGCCCGCGCTACTGACCCTTTAATGGATCTGTGGTTAGAGTATCAAGGCAATGGATATGCTGTTGGTCAACTAGCAGCAGACTTTGGGGCAAATCTAGGAGTCGGCCAATCTAAGGTAGAAGATGCACTAGTCAAAGTGTTGGCAAGTGCAGGCTATTTTAAACTCAAAGACGATGTTTCAGTCGTATTGGGTCTACCTTTCCTTTCTTTAGAGCAATTTGAAAAGGAAAAAGCACAACTGATTAGCCAGGTGACTGGCCCCCACATGTTGAACTTCCGAGGCGAATCTGTATCGTTGAACGTCCATAAGGTTTGGGTAATGCCAGAAGGTTATGGTAGTCTTCTGTGGTCTGAAGCTCAACCCAAAAAAGGAGGTATAGTCCCCGATTTTACAAAAATATCGGTGGCAATTGTAGATATCGGTCATCAAACCATCGATTTGTTAATGGTGGATAACTTCCGCTTTGCACGAGGTGCTTCTAAGAGTGAAGACTTCGGTATGAACAAGTTTTATGAACTGGTAGCCGCCGAAATCGAAGGAGCAGATAGTCAATCTCTGGCACTGATTTCTGCTGTCAACAAGCCCAAGGGCGAACGCTTCTACCGTCCTAAAGGTGCTAGCAAGCCCGCCAACCTTGATGATTTCCTCCCCAATCTGATAGAAATGTTTTCTAGAGAAATCTGTGGTCGCGTGCTAGCCTGGTTGCCAGAACGAGTCACTGATGTGATTATCACTGGAGGTGGTGGTGAATTCTTCTGGGAAGACGTTCAACGTTTACTCAAAGAAGCCCAAATTAATGCCCATTTATCCGCACCTTCACGGCAGGCGAATGCCTTGGGGCAGTATATTTATGGAGAGGCACAATTGTCTTCCAGTCGCTCCTCTAGGGCTTAAAACTGATGTTCCAATGGTCAAAAAAGGTAGTTAAATCGGTCACGTTCAATCCTGGGGTTGCTGATGAAAGTTTGTTAGCGGTTGTGGAAAGCCATTTGGAGCAACAACCTGACAAAACTTTTAGCGACCTCTGTAAAGAGGCTTTATGGCAATCTTTATGTGTACCGGAATCTGTAAAACCTAGTCCAAGAAAGACAGCAGCAACAGAATCGGTTGAACAAAAAATCGATGAACTGCAACGTCAAATGGCTGACCTAGAGGAACGTTTTTTTGCTAAGGGATCTCATCCTAATCGTTTGGAGGCGATGGAACGCCATATTTTGCAACTGACGCAACAAATGGCGCATTTGGCAATTATGGTTAGTGAACGTTCCATCAATCAGCCTCCAACGACATCAGCACCACCAGTGGAAGTGTTAAACACTACTTATCCAGCTACCTCAATGGAAGAGGTTGACCCCGTTATCAGTCGCCTAAGTCAGTTTCTTGATGATTTTTAAGGAACAGTTTAGTCTTTGTTAAAGATCCTTAATAGTAAATACTATTAAGGATCTTTAATATTTATAGAACTTACGCAAAAATAATTGAAAAGCCTATTATTACCTAACGGTAATTCATGAATTACCGCTATTTAGGACATCAAATTGCGTAAGTCCTGATTTATAATCAATTCGCTAGCCAAAGGGCAGTATTCCGCACATAAGTTTGGATATCTTCTAAAGCCCGTGGCTCTTTTTTCATCCCTTCTCCTGGGGCTTCATCTACAAAAGTGGGACAACCTTTTTCAATATCCCAGTTGTAGTCTACTAAATGATGGAAACTGGAGTTTGCTACTGCACGTCCTAACATGTTGCCTTGTACATCTTGATAATGTTCTATTGCTACTACAAGATTAAAGTCACGACCTGTAATTAAACTTTTACCTAGTGCAATTACCCGTGCATTCGGAACACTCAAAGGTACTCCAATACCGCCTTCATGGGGATGTGCTGGGAAAAATTCAATAATTCCAGTAGGTGAATTGGGATTTTTCAACAGTTCGTGAACGGGTTCAATAATGATGATTTTTTGATAGTTGCCGTTAGCTCCAGAATGATAGTTAGGCCAGGAAATATAAGTTGTATAGGGGTCATCTCGACACCAGCGAGAGTCATCAGGGTCGGGATTTTTAGTTTTGAAATAGTGGACATCGCCAATATTAACTAAACCGCACATCGAACAGCCCATATCCTGATGGTCGCGGGTTGTCAAAATACCGCCGCCGCGCTGCCGAAATGCATTAATACCAGCAATATCTTTGGGCGTTAAACCATTACCAACGTCTAAGGCAAATAGCCAAAGTTGATCAAAATCTGATTTGTCAAGGGTACTTAAAACTGGGTCACTACCCTGTGCATTTGCTGCGTAATCGCGTCCTGTAACTTCAAACAACGAATTTCCCGCTTCGTCTTTGATAGATGCTAGATAGTCTTGTAACATCGAAAAACGAAAAATGCTCCAGTCATCTTCAGTTGTGGGAATCGTAGTCTGCAAAAGAATACGAATTGGTTTTGTCATAACCTTCACAAGATGAACACCACAATTGAGTATAGCGATCGCCTGACACCAATGGTTAAGTCTGGCAATTTATAAATATCCCTCTGAAGTATGAAATTAATTCATCACTCTAGGTAGTAGTAACAAAATTTGATGATAGCTACAATAACTTTAGATATTCCCGTTGCGCGTACGGCGAATAACTTAACTGTTTTAGTTTAACTGAATAACTTAACTGTTTTAGTTTAACTGTTTTAGTAGTCTGAATGATTTTAACTGAAGTGTTCCTTAACATAGCGACAATATGAAAGCAGATGAACTCCTGAAAAGCTATGCCGCAGGCATAAGAGACTTTACTGCTGTCACCCTCAGCGAGGCAGATTTAAGAGGAACTGACCTCAGTGGAGCAATTTTAGATAGAGCGATTCTAGATGGAGCTAATCTTAAGGGAGCTAATTTAGCGCAAACCAGTTTGATTGAGGCAGATCTCAACGGAGCAGATTTGAGCAACGCTAACCTCAGTGGTAGTAACTTATCTGGAGCGATTTTAGATGGAGCGATTTTAGACGGAGCAATTCTAGATGGAGCTGATTTGAGTCAAGCCGATTTGACTATCGCCAAGCTAATTGAAGCAAAAATGAGTGATGCAGAATTACAAGAGGCTAACTTACAAGCTGCGAATCTTAATAAAGCCGACCTCAGTGGCGCAGACTTAAGCGTAGCCGATTTAACTCAGGCGAATCTTACCCAAGCAGATTTGAACGCAGCTAATTTGAGTGGTGCTAATTTGGAGGAAGCTAACATTAAAGGCACAATTCTAGATGAAAATGGTTAAACAAAGCCGATATCACGTTAACGAAGTAACGCATCCTATAAGATCAGGCGATCGCACTACAAGTGATTGGCAGCCAAAATAAAAGAGCCGCTGTTTTTCTTACATCAGGCTGGCTTGTTTCTTCAGAGAATATGCTTTACTCTGCGCTGAAAAACAGATTACATATAGCAATCTTGTGCGGATACGTGCGCTCTGTTTACGGCATTTTCACGGCTCAATAGGGTTTGATGCAACTAGACGATTATTTAGTTAAAAGACAGGCAGCGAGTCGTTGTAATGCCGATGGTGCTGGACTATTTGCGAGATGCTGGCGTATCACCTCGGCACACGCAGCCGGACTTAACAACGAGGTATCGACTTCAAGGTCATAGATGCCAGGGATGTGGACTTCACGTTGCCATAACTGAATCGGACGTGGCACCTGGGAGTCGGCCGCACTGACCACGTTCCACCCCGTTTTTTGTCGTCTTTCCATAATGATCTCGATTGGGCAGCGAACGCCTACGAACAAGACAGGCAATCCGTTTAAACGCCGGGCACTATCGGCCAGAATGCCCCGCTCCATTGCGTATGCGTCATGGTGTCCGACATCAACCACGACATTCAGTCCCAAGCGGCTGTGGACGGCGATGGACTCATACATGGCGCTGTACAGAATGGGAACGAGGGCTTCGATGTCCTGGCGTTCTCCTCCTGGCCGCAGACCGATCCCAGGCAGGTATCGTGCGGGAGTCATTTGCATAAACCTATCGACACCCAAGTTCATCCATAGGCCATCAAACGTCTCCTGGATCACTGCGACAATGCTCGACTTCCCTGATCGCGGAGTACCATTCAGGATGATAATCTGTCCTAGCTCCTGTGTCTGTCTCATGATTACTCCTCACATCCTTTTTGAACAAACTGCGATCGCCTCACTCGACCATTTATCAGACTGTAGCGCGATTACGCAATAACAAAATCATCTGTTTTGTCGCTATTTACCCTGAAACCTAGAAGCGATCGCATCAGCTAAATACTACTCAAGTTCTTTAACTGGACAACACTAGCCAGCAGATAATAGATTATCTACTGGCTTTTCGATCTACTGAGTAGATTCAGTTGATCACCGTTTGATATACCGACTAGCCATCTGGATAGCATCAGAAATATCAACATCGCCATCCCCGTCTGCATCTAGAAAAGAATTTAGTACAGAATTTCCACCACCTTGAGGGTTCTGAGCATTCGCCCCAGATTGCAAGAAATTCAATACCAAGGGTACTGCTAGAGGTAGCAATTGTTGGATTGTACCAGCATCTAATCCGGTGCGTTGGGCAGCAACATCAGCTACCTGTTGCTGCATCGCCGGAGAAAATAAGGAGTTAACAGCTTGAGGGTTTTCAGAAGTACCGCTATATTGATTCACTAAAGCTTGAGCTTGTTCGTTACCACCTGTCGCTTGCTTTTGCTGTAAAGAAGAACGCACATAATTACCCACAACACCCAACATAGATTGTATTGTTGAGGAATCTGCCCCAGTTCGATTACTCAACTGATCGACAGCGTTGATAATACCGCCGATTTGACCTAAACTGCCTTGTTGATTAGGATTGGCGACAGCACCGAGAATTTGATCGAAAAGTCCCATAAGTTTATTTTGTTTCTGCGTTTTTTCTTTCCCAAGACCAACCTGAAAGCTCCTCAGATTGTAACTCTAAGGCAACATTAACCAAGGCCTCCTTAGGGTGTACTTTCTTTATTGCAGTAAATTTCACCTGCTACAACTTTCAAAAGATCTACAACTTGCTTTTTACTACTCTGCTAAAAAAGACTGAAACTATTAATATTAGAAGCATCTGCGTCCTTAATAATCATTAAATTTTGCCATCCATGCCTCTGTCGCGCATAGTCACGCTGATTGTTGGTCTAATCGTCATTTTGGGGCTAGCCCTGTGGCTGATTGATTCCCTTTCACGCCTTTATTGGCAGTTGTCTTATTCGCCGCTGCTGGGTAATCTGCTGTTGCTGCTGTTGATTTTACTCATAGGAGCCTTAGTTGCAGCTTTTGTATATTATGTGCTGGTAATTCAAGCTGGGGAAAAGCGATCGCGCCGCCAACGCAATCGTGTGACTCCAGCGCAAATTCCGGCTGCCAAATCTGATGCGGCTTCTTCTACACTACAAGCTGTGCGCCAACAAGTAGGACAAATTCAAGATGAAGTAGCACGCCAAGCTTTATTAAGTCGATCGCGGGAGATTGAAGTTAATTTAGCACGGGGTGAAATTCAAGTAGTGGTATTTGGCACAGGAAGTGCTGGCAAAACTTCCCTGGTGAATGCAGTTATGGGACGCATGGTAGGTCAAGTTGATGCACCAATGGGAACAACCCAAGTAGGAGAAACTTATTGTTTGCGGTTGAAGGGTTTAGAACGCAAGATTTTGATTACAGATACCCCAGGAATTTTAGAAGCAGGGGTAGCAGGAACAGAACGGGAACAAATGGCAAGAGAACTGGCGACGGCGGCAGATTTGCTGTTGTTTGTGGTAGATAATGACTTACGGCGTTCAGAATATGAACCGCTGCGAGGGTTAGCAGAAATTGGCAAGCGATCGCTCTTAATTCTTAACAAAACTGACTTATATACAGATGAAGATAAAGAAGTCATTCTCGCCCGGTTGCGCCAACGAGTGCGGGGATTTATTGCTGCAAATGATGTCGTGGCGATCGCGGCTAATCCCCAATCTGCACAACTAGAAACTGGTGAAACCTTCCAACCAGAACCAGATATTGTCCCTTTACTGCGGCGAATGGCAGCTGTTTTAAGGGCTGAGGGTGAAGATTTAGTAGCAGATAACATTCTTCTACAATCTCTGCGACTGGGAGAAGAAGCACGTAAACTCATCGATAGCCAGCGCCGCCGTCAAGCTGACAAAATCGTAGAAAGGTTTCAGTGGATTGGTGCTGGGGTAGTTTCAGTCACGCCTTTACCATTTGTGGATTTATTAGCAACCGCTGCTGTCAATGCTCAAATGGTTGTGGAAATTGGTAGAGTCTACGGCTGCGAACTGAATATGGAACGGGGACGAGAGTTAGCCCTTTCTTTAGCAAAAACGATCGCCAGTTTAGGAATTGTCAAGGGAGCCATTGAATTACTGTCTACCGCTTTACAAACGAATCCTGCGACTTTTATCGTTGGTAGGGCAATTCAAGGCGTAACCGCAGCTTATTTGACGCGGATTGCTGGTAAGAGTTTTATTGAATATTTTCGTCACGACCAAGATTGGGGTGATGGTGGGATGACAGAAGTAGTACAGCGACAGTTTCAAATTAATCGCCGAGATGAATTTATTAAGGCTTTTGTGCAAGAAGCGATCGCCAAAGTAGTTAAGCCTTTAACAGATAGATCCGAGGCGATCGAGGAAGTAGAAGAACAAAGAGAATCTGAGAGACGATAAAAACCATGCCCTATGCCCCAATTAATTTACTTATGACTCAACTTCAATCAACAATAAAATTAGTTACCTTTGATGAATTTATTCAAGGGTATCCAGAAAATTCTCCAGTTCGTTACGAACTCCATAATGGAGTAATTATTGAGATGTCATCACCAGCAGGAAAGCATGAAGAAATTAAAGGGTTTTTAAACAATAAAATAGTCGTTGAATACAGTCGATTAAATCTTCCCTACTTCATCCCCAACCAAGCAATAGTAAAACCTCCTGAAGGTGAATCTGGCTATATTTCCCAGATGTTTTAATCTTGAATCGTCCCAGTTTAGTTTTAGAACCACTTTGGACGAAATTTTCAACTGTAACTCAGGGGAGTTCAATTCTCCTAGTAATTGAAGTTGTTAGTCAAAATTGGCGCGATGATTACTACAAAAAGCTTGCTGACTATGAAGAAATGGGCATACCCGAATATTGGGTTGTAGATTATGCAGCATTAGGTGCTAGAAAGTTTATCGGTAATCCCAAACTTCCTACATTCTCAATTTATCAATTAGTAGATGGAGAGTATCAGGCTAGTCAATTTCGAGATAACGACTACATTATATCCCCGACTTTTCCCGATTTGAAAATCACACCTAACCAAGTTTTTCAAGCTGGAGAAACTTTTGAAGATTAATAAATGATTAGCGATCGCTCACGGAATATAATATTAACTAAAATCAGGCGATCGCACTTTTGTAAAAAAAATAAGGTTCTATCGCTCCCTTTATGGATAATTAATACCAAAATGCCAAGTTAACAAAGT
>JAYGHB010000009.1:0-98901 GCA_034931985.1 Halotia wernerae UHCC 0503 | reverse complement strand
TGAAACGGTATTTTTAGATCAGGTTGACGAAAATAGGGGCTGTAAGTCTTGTATCTCAAGGCTTTTAAACCCCAGCTGTCTCTACTAACCATGTAGAGGCGAATTAATGGAAACTGCGGAAGTTGATTTAGAATTCTTCGCCTTAGGAAGTCTCTACTAACCATGTAGAGGCGAATTAATGGAAACAAACGAAAGCTTAAGCCAGATCTAGGCATTGAAGGTCTCTACTAACCATGTAGAGGCGAATTAATGGAAACACATGATTCTGTTGCTGTTACTAACGCTATTGAAGTCTCTACTAACCATGTAGAGGCGAATTAATGGAAACTGCACTGTTTTATGTAGCAAGTCAAGTTATCAAAAGTCTCTACTAACCATGTAGAGGCGAATTAATGGAAACACCAGCGAACAGCGTTGATTCACTTTTTCTTGGGTCTCTACTAACCATGTAGAGGCGAATTAATGGAAACTCTTTTTTCTGGTTTATCAATGTAAAAATTAAGTCTCTACTAACCATGTAGAGGCGAATTAATGGAAACTCGATTCTGCTTCTTTCTAGTGCTTCGGCTTCTTCCGTCTCTACTAACCATGTAGAGGCGAATTAATGGAAACATTACAATTTGCAAAACTGGCGTTAATTCGCCAGTAGTCTCTACTAACCATGTAGAGGCGAATTAATGGAAACAAAGGTAAAGGTAGTGGATTAATTCTGAAGCAAGAAGTCTCTACTAACCATGTAGAGGCGAATTAATGGAAACCAGTTTTCAGCGTCTTCCAGGGAATTATCTTTCCGTCTCTACTAACCATGTAGAGGCGAATTAATGGAAACTTCTCCCAGCCACAGCGGAACTTAGCGCCTATCACGTCTCTACTAACCATGTAGAGGCGAATTAATGGAAACACATTTTATGGCAACATTGGCGTGACTTTTAGGTCTCTACTAACCATGTAGAGGCGAATTAATGGAAACGAAGCAAATACCAATCAACTTCTTCTAATATTTCTGGTCTCTACTAACCATGTAGAGGCGAATTAATGGAAACGTATAAATATTCAGGACAATGTTTTTGCGAGAATGTTTACGTCTCTACTAACCATGTAGAGGCGAATTAATGGAAACACACCAATTACACGCGGATAAGAAGCGATCGCCGTTTTGTGGTTTACGCAAGCGCACGATTACTGCTGCGAGTTCATCTACAGGATGAGTTTTTGGACGAAAGAACTCGATTAGCCAATTGCCTTGCTGGCGTAGTGTTTGCAGCATTAAAACCGCAAACACTACGCTGGATTTCCCACTACCAGAAGCACCAATTATCGCTACCAATGACTGTTTTTGGACTGTATCTACTAGTTCCTGGGTGAAAATATTCCGCCCAAAGAAAAATCTTGTATCTTCTTCCCAAAAAGGAAATAAACTGCGATAGGGACAAGAGGCGATCGCTTGTAATTACCCCACGACTGAAGTCGGGGGCTTGGAAGAAGGAAGAAATTTATTTGTCTCCATAACTAAAGTTAGGGGCTTGTACCTTTAATTACGAATTACGAATTAGTAATTATCTCGCTGATACAGAAAGCCAAAAGTCCCTATATCATAAATTGTCAAATTTTGTAGTCGTTTTGACGACAGTTTAATAAAAGGTAGCATATACTTATTAGTATAAGCCTCCTACAAAAAACTTGGGAGAATTTAAACTTTTAACGAGGTAAATCCTATGCAAAAAGTATGGGAATCAACTGAATTAGAATATGCTTTTCTGTTTACCCTCAGAAAAGTAAATTCGATTAATACAGAAGATTTTAAGTCATTTTTTAACAGTTTACCTGTTGATCCTTATATTAAAGGTAACTATCGCTCTAGACGATTATCTCGGTTTACTGTTACTGGGGATAGTTTGATTAAACTGCCTCATGGATACCTTTTCCAAAGCAAAGACTACAATCCATTATTGGGAGATATTAAAAGAGACTTTGCGGAACTAGATGATGCACTTGTAGAACTTAACATCTTTAAAAATCTTGTCTTAGCATTTATCGATTCTTGTAAACTCCACCCAGAAGCCGAAATTGGAGTTCATCAAATCAGAACTGTCTGTTCACCTGATAATTTGGGAAATCCAGCACCTGAAGGTATCCATAGGGATGGTACTGATTTTATTGGGATATTCTCTGTAACTAGAGAAAATATTCAAGGTGGAGAAACACATTTATATACCGCTAAGAAAGAAAAGCCCGTATTTAGTAAAATCCTCAATCCGGGAGAACTATTATTAGTCAACGACCATGAATTTTTCCACTTTACTACTCCCATAAGACCGCAAACTGAAGGTCAGGGAATCAGGGATGTGTTTGTTCTAACTTCTCCTAGCTTACTGACTGAAGCATAGTTTCCAGTGAATAATTCCAGATGATTCTGAGAAAATATGAGGAGAATTAGCATATAGCAGTCCTAATTGAGATTGATCTGTGAGAAAATACGATCTCTTACAGCTTGACTAGGCAATCTAACTCTTGCTGCATCTGACTAACAACCAATTCATAACATTCTGCAACATAGTGGCGATCGCTAGCTGCTTCTTTACCGTAACGTTCAAATACAATTGGTGGACAAACTCGTGTCTGCATCGGTACGGGCAATGGTATATTAGGTAGCGGCCCCAGTGCTAATCCCCAAGGTAGCCCTAGATAAACAGGAAAGACTTCCGGATCAATCCCAAATAACCAAGGCATTCCCCACTCGTGTAATTGCTGCACAATCTTGTAGAGGTCAGCTAGCACAAACAGCGTATCGTGAGCACCAGAAGAAATCACAGGTATAATCGGCACATTTTCCCGTAGCGCTAGCTTGATAAATCCTTGTCGTCCGGCAAAATAGATTTTGTTCCGTAAATAATGTGGTCGGAAGACATCTTCTGCGCCACCTGGATATACCAAAACGCTAGCTCCAGAACGTAAAGCAGCATAAGCCATTTTAGGATGAGCCATAATGGCTCCAGCCTTAGCAGCTATTTGTGCTAATTGCGGACTAACCTGCCAGGCTTTGGGATGCATCAGACCGTAGATGGGTCGCTCAAAACCAAATATCCGGAACCAATCGTACATCATCATCACCATATCAGGAGTTGCCAATCCTCCATTATGGGAACCAACAAATAAAACTTTTTCTTGGGGTGGGATATGATGCCAACCACTAGTTTGAACTCGAAAATAGTAGTGATAGAAAAAGCCCATTAGGGGCATCAAAGATTGAATAAACTTTGGATCTCGCTCATCCAAAGACCAACCGGGTTTTATATTCTGCTTGTATTGCTTTTGTAACATCCAGGCATCTTTACAGGATTTGTAACGGTCTAATATTTTCTATGCTATGTCTCTTATACTACTTAAAATCCATAGTTTCAGGTAAAAGTATAGCAACTTCAGCAGGTTGTGATACGCTATCTGCTTTAGGAGTGTAGAGGTACTGAAGATGTCTAAGCTACGGGTGGGATTGCTGTTTGGTGGTCGTTCTGGAGAGCATGAAGTTTCGATAAATTCAGCACGAGCGATCGCGCTTGCTTTAAGTACAGAGCAAAATGCTAGTAAGTACGAAATCTGGCCTTTTTACATCCAAAAAGATGGATGTTGGTTAGCAGGAGAAATACCCCAACAAGTTCTAGGGTCTGGTATTCCATATTTGGAAGCACAAGATCAATTAAACTCTAACCCCACAACCCCAGCTTTATTGAAGCGGTGGCGATCGCCCTCCCAAGTTGCGGAAGTCGATGTTTGGTTTCCTGTTCTGCACGGCCCCAATGGTGAAGACGGGACAATTCAGGGTTTACTCACCTTGATGCAAGTTCCCTTTGTCGGTTCTGGGGTCTTAGGTTCAGCAATGGGTATGGATAAGATTGCCATGAAAACGGCTTTTGCCCAAGCGGGATTGCCACAGGTGAAATATCAGGCTTTAACCAGAGCGCAAGTGTGGTCAAATCCCTGCATATTTCCTAAGTTGTGTGATGAGATTGAGGCTAAATTAGGCTATCCCTGTTTTGTTAAACCTGCTAATCTAGGTTCATCTGTAGGTATTGCCAAGGTGCGATCAAGACAAGAACTAGAAAATGCCTTAGATAATGCTGCTAGTTATGACAGAAGATTAATTGTAGAAGCGGGAGTAGTCGCCAGAGAAGTAGAGTGTGCCGTTTTAGGTAATGACCAAACCCAAGCCTCTGTCGTTGGTGAGATTTCTTTTAATAGTGAATTTTATGATTATGAAACTAAATATACCCAAGGCAAAGCAGATTTACTGATACCCGCCCAGCTACCAGATGCTGTCAGCCATCAAATTCAGGAGATGGCATTACAAGCATTTGCAGCTGTTGACGCTGCGGGGTTAGCAAGAGTAGACTTTTTCTACGTGGAAGCTACAGGGGAAGTATTGATTAACGAAATCAACACCCTACCTGGCTTTACGGCTACCAGTATGTATCCCCAACTCTGGGCTTATAGTGGAATATCCTTTTCAGAATTAGTAGATCGCTTAATTCAACTAGCTATGGAAAGGCATCCTGAAGGCGAACTGAAGCCATAGCCTAACGATAGTAGGGGACAGGCTAAAAGTCTCTTGGTGTCAGGATTTTATAATCGGCTTATGTTCTAAGCTACTTGGCAATAGCCCAACTAACGATTTAGCAACCAACGCACCGCAACTTAGCTAAAAGCACCGATTATGCCGAAAAAATTGGATTTAGTAGCATAAGTGTCACAAAAAAGCTACTTAAATCCGAAATTTGACTACGGATACCTCATAGCTCCCTCCTCCAGTACAATCAGGGACTAGAGGGGTACAAATCTGAAAGTAATCATGGAAAATAGTCAGAGCGTACAGCATGAGCTAATCCAAGTAACAGGGCTAACGCCAAAATGGACAAACAGTAAGTCGGGACTAACAGGCAGATCGAACATTTTGATCTATCTAGTTACACATCATCCTTGGCTATTGTTAACTGGGTTATTAACAATGTTTCTGGGAAGTACTGCATTGGCTTTGTACAGCCTGGGTCATGTTGGAGGTGTAGAACAAGTAGAACCAGAAGAAATTCCAGCTGTAGTTGAAAGACCAATTAAAATACCTTCACAGAGCAATCCTACACCTTTATGGATGGTAGCTGCGATCGCCCTCAGCTGTGGGAGTGGTTGTTTTATCCTTTTGCGAGTACTTAACCGTCCAAAGCAGCAGCGGCAAAAAAGCCAGAAACGTATCAACCGCTATCCTACACCTTTGACACCCAGACCTCACCGAAATTGGGAACCAAAGACTCTGAGTACTCCGCCAGTTTTTGTGCCTATGCAACCACTAAAGCCTATTGTTTCAATGCCAGCTCAAACAAAACCTTTAGTGACGGTTTTGCCATCAGAACACAAACACCCACTGGATAAAAAAACCAAAGAATCTTTAGCAGACTTAATGGATATTCGTAAACAGAATTCTTTGTCTGCAATTTTACGTAGTTCTTAAAATTAGGGTAACGCCAAAAGTTTTTATATAACAACCAGGCTAGTAAGGGTACGGTCATGCCGTACCCTTATTAATTTATAGCTATCGCCAGGTATCTTAGGACATAAACTGAAGATAAAACCCTTACACTAAAGGGTTTTCAAACCTGTCCCCTGCTATATAAACAGCTTTTAAAGAGTGATGAATGAGCTACGAGAAAATTTAAACACCTGCCAAATTGGCAACAAGGTTGAAATTACCTAAGTTAAATTGTAGAAGATAAACGACTTCAAGGGTATTTCTATCAGAGGCTACCAAAATAGCAAAGTAATTTACTTTAATTAGCGATTGTCCGAAAGTTTTTTCTATGACAAACAAACATTAATAATTAGGCTTGACATTTGCTGCGACGGGAATAATAAATGTGTATGGGCGTTGTCAGTGACATACACATTAGCCCCCTAAATAAACGGGCAGCGTCCACATATATTCCTGAACTCTACAGCGGCAAGTGCCTGAGTGGGAGATTAGAGGCGATTGATATGCCTTCTCCCAGTCTTTTTTTATAGAAAGCGGGAGAAAACCTTTCTTGCTTGTGGGCGAAAAGGAAAGCCGCCTCGGTAAGTGAGTTCGACGAAGTTAAAATTTAGCAGGAGCCAGAGTAACTAAAGGGGCGACCAAGAAACTATAAAGTAAACTTGATAATAGCCATAGCAAATAAAACTTTATGAAAATAGAGTAGTTTACTGGACTTTAAACGCATAAATGTATGGGCTAAACCAGCTCAAAATTCCATTACACCTACTCATAGTTAGGACTTACGCAATAACTCTCTAAAACTCCTATTTCTCAGTGTCCTCTGCGTCCTCTGCGGTAGCTTCCGGCAAGCCGCTTGAGCGTCTACTATTTTCCGTTACCTGTGCGTAAGTCCTGATATTAAGGATTATATAAACTAACCCAAAAAATGCTGTGTCAATCAAGGCGGCAAAATGTGCCTTCACTACTTTTACGTCAACTACATCTGTAAAATAATTTTGCCCCGCGGATGTTTGGTTTCTCCATAAGTATGTGCTGCTGCTACCTCACTTAGGGGAAAAACCTGTCCTAAAATAGGACGCAGATTATTTTCTGTAACCATGCGAGCAATTTTCGTCAATTCAGCACCATCTGGGCGGAGGTCTAAAATTAACGCCCGTTTTCCAGTGAACGGTTGAGCAAAAACTAAGGCTAAAACTCCCTGTAGACTTGGTGCAGTAGTAATGTAAAGACCTTTAGGGTTTAAAATAGGAGCGCATTTGCAGAAACTGCGATTTCCCACAACATCAAAGACAAGATCGTAGTGTTCACGATCTTTGGTAAAATCTGTCTCTCTATAATCCAGTAAACGATTTGCTCCCAATTGCTCAGTTAAACTGAAGGCATCACGGCTAGACACAGCAGTCACATTAGCGCCTACTATCCGAGCTAGCTGTACCGCAAAAGTACCCACCCCACCAGAAGCACCATTAATCAGCACAGACTGGGGTTGTACTTTATGAAGCAAATTACGTAATGCCTTCCACGCAGTACGTGCAGCAACTGGGATGGCAGCCGCTTCTTGGTCTGTCAACTCTGGAGGTGTGTGAGCTAGCCACTGTACTGGCACAGCAGCATACTCAGCATAACCCCCTCCTTTAAAGCCATTCAGCATCCCAAATACGCGTGTACCCACTCCGAATTCAGTCTGTGTTGAGCCAGTATCTACAATTTCGCCAGCAAAGTCACAGCCAAGAATACGAGGAAAATTCTTTCCCGTTAGTAACTGTAATTGACCGCTACGAATTTTGTAATCTAGTGGGTTAATACTTGCTGCCCGGATACGTACTAAAACCTCACCTAACTGTGGCTGAGGTATGGGTATAGGTGCTAACTCAAGTACTTCTGACCCACCAAAGCGACGAATTACCGCAGCTCGCATTGTGCCAGTAGGCTTTACTTTTGTTCTATCGGTGGCCATGCTAGTAGCTCCTTATTAAGAGATTAAAGATGGCTTGAGGTGAAAAATCGCCTTCAGGGACATACTACAATATCCCTCTTCAAGCAATATGCTACGACATACACATTCACTCAAACCTGATGCATAAAACAAGGAATTCAGATGCTGATTCAGCAAAGCCCAGCAATCATATACTTCGGTGATTGACTGCTCTTGTGGTTAATTATACGCGGGCTGAGGTTCTTCGCTTCCTGTAGAAGTAGTTTCAGGACTGCTAAAAGCTACGGCGATTGCAGCTGTATCGAGATATTCACGAAACTTAATAATTTGGCGATCGCACAGAGTATATACATGTACCCAATCGTATTCAAGTGAGCGGCTGGTAAGTTTAACAAGACCACGCGCCTGTCCAAATACAGCAACTTGATTGTCTTGAGCAATAAATTCCTGTGCTTGAAACTGATGTAATTCTAAATATTGACCTACCATACTAAAAATTTCGGCTACGCGATCGCGTCCATGATATTTACCTGCAAGCGGAAGATGTTCTTGAGAGCCAACTACATACCACTCCACATCTTCTGCCAATGCTCCTAGCAAATAAGCAATATTACCTTGTTCAAAAGCAGCACAGACTTGCCGCACAATTTGTACGTTTTCTTGTTCACTCATTTTTTGGTACCTAATTTTTTATATGAACTGGCCAAACACCATAGCCCATTAAAGCAGCCGGTAAGTCACGCATCAATGGCAACAGCATAATTTTTGGTGGCTTGAACTGCTTACCTGATTTGAATGTTTTCACAATTACTTGTTCATGCGATAGAGACTGGAACCACTGAATTATGCGTGTAGGCAACTCCCGTTGCCGTTGTACTGCTGCTAGGTGACGCTGCTGGAGCTGTTTTTTAGCTAAGGGAGTACTTAGTACATTCGCGGTGACAACAGCATCTTGAATAGCGTAGTTAATCCCTACACCACCAATCGGTGACATCACATGGGCTGCATCACCGATGAGTAACAAACCAGGGCGATGCCAACGTTCTACAAGTCCTGAGACAACTGGGAGTAGGGCAACTTGCTTCCAATCTTTGAGATGAGCTACTCGGTCTGCCAACATCGGCATAGTTTCAGCTACAGACTGGCGCAATGCTTCCAACCCAGACGCATGAATTTGCTGATATTGACCTTTGGGGATGATATAACCCACTTGCCAATATTCAAAACGATTGGTGAGAACTAACAAACAACCCTGTCCAAACTCACCCAATTCCTCTTCCGGCTCATCAGGTTTGCGAGGTAAACGAAACCAAAGAACATCTATTGGTGTCTCATGCTTTTTCAGATTTAAACCTGCTAGGTGACGAGTGCGGGAAAAACGTCCATCAGCACCAACTGTCAAATCTGCGCGGACTTCGTGCCAACCACCTTGACCTCGGTAGCGAACGCCCCGAATCACACCATCTTCCTCAATCAGTTCTTGGACATTTGCACCCATGACCAACTGAAAATTAGGATATTGTTTCGCCTCTGTCATGATGAATTCCAAAAAGCGTACCTGTTCCATGATCATCATGAAAGGAAACTTACTTTTAAGGCGGCTGAAGTCAGCGAAAGTGACCGGCCCGTCAGATGTTTGAGTGATATATTTATATGTCTTAGTATGGCGAATTTGGAGTAAGCGATCGGCTAAACCAAGTTCATCCATTAATTCTAGAACAGATGAGTGAATAGTATCACCCCGGAAGTAGCGATCAAAGTCCTTGTGAGCTTCCAAAAGCATCACAGAAATACCCTTGCGTGCCAGAAGTAATGCTAACACTGCTCCAGCCGGCCCACCTCCGACTATACAGCAAGTGGTTTGCTGTATATCAAGAATTTTACGATTTGTATTTGATGATTCAGTTGGTTGATGATTAGTAGTAACTTCAGCCTCTACGGTGGATGTATGTGTGGAGTTGATGGACATATCAATTATCCTTTCTGATCACTAAAAAATTGGTTAGCATAAACTATTTTTTGCGGTTTTCTCTTCAGTAATGAAATCGTACTCAAAACCCCAATGCCTAACATACCAAGTATCAAATTTGGTTCGGGGACAGTACGAAATGTCAGTCCATTTAAAGATACGGAATATTCTTTATTAGCATAGTTAACACTATATGCAATTGGATAATAACCGCTCGTGGGGTAAGCAGATGGTTGGATGATTGGGTCGATAGTATTGGGTTTGCTCTCCAGAAAAGCCTTCGTAATCATTGGCTCCCAAAAAGCCATCTTGCCATCATAAGATCCATAGATGAATACTCTGTCAAAAGGTCTTTGAAACTCAGCAGAGGTAGGGTTAAAATAATGTACGCCCATACGCGGTTCACCAGCATTGGGTACAGTAACATAGCCCGGAGCAATCAATTCTGATGGTGGTGCTTTGTAAGCTTTAGCAATAAAATCCTCTAAATTATCTGCTGTAATTGCGTCACGCTCTTCTGGAGTGAATAAATTGAAATGAAAATCAAAATGTGGCAATGTCGTTACTCCTGATGGCGCATGACCCAAGGGATTCCAGTTGAGTGCCATGTGAGTAAATGGTATAGATGCAGTTACTTCAGGAAACAGCAACTCATACTCAAATGTCGAGTTTCCAATACCATCCAATAACTTCAACTTCAAGGGATACTCTCCCAAATCATCATCATTATCCGGTAAACCCGACAGAGATGCTTCCGTCAATGTCACACCAATATCTGTAGGAATTCCCTGATCACTAAGTTTCACCCAAGTCCGAGCTGTTCCATTTCCTAAAGGTTGTGCTGTTCCATAAACTACTGAACCTAAGCTTAATCGGGGGTCTTGTGATGAAGTAATTGGTGTTAAAGGTGGCTGATGAGAACCTGAGTGCGTATCTTCTGAATCTGGATGTAGGTGCAGTCCATGAGCAGATGCAGATTGCATTCCCAAAAAAACAGCAGAACAAACCGTTCCGGCGATTCCAAAAGTTATTTTTTTCCCAATGTCTATATACATAATACACTTATTTTTTTAGAAAAATGTGCTACTTATTTACTGGTTAGTTTTTGTTTTTTTAAATTGAGAAACTGCACCTATCACACCTAGTAATAGCAAACCAAATGTAGTAGAAAATTCAGGTACAGTACGATACTTAAATCCGGTCATGGCCAATTGATATTCTTGACTAGTTGGATCAAAATTGATACTGTAACTGGTTGGATAATAACCGCTCTGGGAATAGGAAAAAGGTATTTCTATAGAGTTATTAATATTTGGTTGTGTCTCTAGAAACGCTTTAGTACTGCCAATACCTATTAAACTAACTTGACCATCAGCAAAAGCATAATCATACAATGTTGTAAATGGTGTCTGCCCCTGTATGATAGGAGGGAGTAAATCTGAGTCAAAATAACGTGCTCCTTTGCCTGGCTCCACAATTCCCGTAGGCAAAAATCCTTGAGGAACAAGTTCCGGTTTGGGTTGCTTGGTCGCTCTTGCTAACTGATCAGGCTGACAAGTAGATTGTGGATTATTGATGTCAGCATCTGGGCAGATTAATGTACGCTCTTGAGGACTGATCAGGAAAGCATCCACTGTGAAACGTGGTACAGCAAAAATTGGCGGTAGCCATGGATAGCCGCGCGGACGATAAGTTAACTCAATGTGGTTGAATGGTAATGATGAAGCCTCAGGTGGCAAAGACAAGAAAACAGCTATGTCAGCAGCAGAATCACCAACAGGTACAGATAATGCTTCTTGAGTGAGTGTTAAACCAACCTCTGAAGGATTTCCTTGTTCATCCAGTGTGACAAAGGAGCGGACAAAACCTTCTCCTAGGGGTTTGGAGTCACCGAATAATTGGGACGCATTTGCCGCATCTGTTATTCCTAAAGCGATCAACATCGCACCTAAAGAGGACAATGATAAGTTTTTTAGAGTGGACATAAAATACCTATTTTCAGTTGATGAAGATTGCGTGCAAATAGTTTGAAAACTTGCTAAATTGTGCCGTAGAGGCATTTAATCTACCTATGCTGCGACACAATTAGCTAATTCTGGTAAAACTTAAGCCAGAACGGTATTCAATTTTGCTTGTTCAGAACCAGAATCATTCAGTTCTAAGTTAAAACTTTGATGATTGATGATTGCTGAGTTATTGGTAGCTTCACTCACAGGGGCTAAACCTAGGTGTGGGGCTGTAAGGATTTGCAACCCATTTTCTTGTGGTAACGACCACGAGAATAATTGATTCCACAACGACGCAAATATACTGTCCATTGATATTGCGTGTGTCTTTCCTTCAACTGAGGTCGATTCTACACTTTCTAAAACCGCAGAGCTAGTTGCAAGTATTTTGGCCATTTCTCCTGTCACCTGGTCACGCAGTTCACTACCAGCCTTGGAGACATCTTTTATACCAGGCAGGAAGTTCCGAGAAGCATCCTGGGACTCAAAACTTGGATCTAGTTCAGAAGATAATTTAGTTTGGCGGATAATATCATATAAAGAAGATACAATCACCAATAGACGTAAGTATGTATGTCTAAAGCCTTTGTCGAAGTAAGAATAGGCTTGACTTTCTGTAACCTCATTTCGTAGCACACTTGATAAACTTGCTGCTGCCATAGTGGCACTCATGGTTGCTAAGTGTACTCCAGTGGAAAGCAAGGGATCAAGGAAACAAGCCGCATCTCCCAGAATGAAATAGCCTGGCCCAGAAAATTGATCAGCAACATAGGAATAATCTTGTTCAACTTTGACAGCCGATACTAATTGTGCTGGGGCTAAAATTTCTGTTACACAAGGACAATCAGCAATACCTTTGTGATAAATTTCCTCTAAATCTGCAGTAGAACGCTTTTCTTTGTAAAGATTTTTGTTGATTACCAAACCTACACTGATAGTACCGTCATTTAGGGGAATCGCCCAAATCCAGCCAGAACCATCGTTGACAGAAGCGCTGACAGTGCTACCAGTGGGACGGATCTTATCGACATCTGCATTCTTCCAATATCCCCAGATACCTAAGTTTTGAAATTCTTCATGGTACTGTCGATTTTGCAGGTAGCGTGTAGACATGAGACCTGCACGACCTGATGCGTCAATTAGATAGTCGAACGACACTTCTCCAGAGTCACCGTCTTTTATGGCTTCAGACCAGGCAGCACTAGTTGGGCGCTCTCCATCGAAGAAGAGTTTACGAATTTCTATTCCTTCGCAGACTTTAACGCCTTGGCTGCAAGCATGATCTAAAAGTAGTTTGTCAAATTCAGCGCGACGAACTTGGTAGCTGTAAGTATTGAGTACTTGCTCAAAATCAAGTTCCCATTTCAGAGTTCCCCATTCAAAGAAAGCCCCTGATTTACGATAGAAGCCACAAGCATCTATCTTTTCTCGGATACCTAAGAGGTCAAAAACATTTAGCGCTGCGGGTAACAGAGATTCGCCAATGTGATAGCGGGGTCCAATTTCTTTTTCTACTAAAGTCACATCAAAACCTTCACGAGCTAGTAAAGTTGCAGCCGTAGAACCCGCAGGACCACCACCAACCACAAGCACTTGTGTAGATTTGGGTAGAATAGACATCTGTATTGTCTCCATATAAATGTATTCTCTGTATTTGCGAGAGGAGTGTAGGTAAGAAATGCTCTTGTCTTGAGTTATGGGAAATATATCGACTGGTTAATTAATGCTTGTGGGCTGGTAAATCACATATCAACAAGCTCTGTTTTAGTTACTAGCAATTACTCAAGACAATTACAAGTCCGTGTCTTTGTATACTTATCGGAGATAAATTCAGGTTTTATGCAATATCGCCGAAGTATTACGTTTCTTTAAAAAATTCTCTGGATGCATTTAGTGATGATAAAGATTGTTGTTTTCGTTTAACCAGAGAAGTTGCAGCAAAAACACTTAAAGCCAACACACCTAATGTCGTGGCGGGTTCGGGGATAGAAGTTGGTGTCTTGAGTAACAGTGTCCTAGCTGAGGAAGTTCCCAGATTTTGAAAAGAGTATGGTGTTCCCTTGGGAAGATAAATATAGGTTCCGGGTGTCCCTACTTTGGTTTCATTTCCGATTTGGAACGTCAGATCTCCATCTAATATGTAGAATGACAAGCTTTCTTGATCATTTGTGACAAGTTGTGTTGAGCCTGTTTGTGGTCTTAGCGCCACATCAAATATCGAGAACTGGTTACCTGTTTCTGCACCATTTGCCAAAGAGGTATAAAGTCCACCGGCTTCACTATACGAGAAACGATCAGGAGTATCTGCTTTTGTGATGAGGAAATCTAGATCAGTTAATCCTTTAGATGGGGTTGCAGGATCGAGGGCAAGTTCTGTTCCATACTTTTGTGAGAGTTGGCCAATTACAGCGAGATCCTGTTCAGGTGGTGGTGGATTAGACTTATCTATGACTGGCTTATTCTGATCTCTGAAAAAGCCCTCGAATCCTCCAGGCGTAACACCTACTAGCATCTGTAAGGGATTTGAGCCAATGTTGGTAAATCCGTGGCGATTACCTTTAGGAAGAAAGACCAGATTTCCTGATGTCACAATACTGGTTTTATCTCCGGTGATCACCTCAGCTGTCCCATCTAAGATGTAGTAAAACTCATCTTCACGAGTATGCAAGTGTGGTATTGCTCCATTGTTAGGTGCAATCACATCTTTGAAGAGTGAGAAAAGTTTGTTAGTTTCGCCGCCATAGGCCAAAAAAGTTGTGATGCCACTCGTGACAGAGTAAACTGGGCGATTTGGTGCTTCTGGTGATACCACTAATATCTGCTCAGTTTTTGCTGTGGAAAGTGGTGTAATTTCATGAGGAACAAAGGGTGAGTGTCCCGGATGTGCTTGCACAACTTCCAGTCCGAAACAAAAAGTGGAAAGGGCTGTTCCAGCAATCAGTGATGATAATTGTTTTCTATCAATCATCTTCTGCTATTCCTTTAACTAAATAAATTTTCTAGAGAAATACTCAACTAAAACTCAGTAACTCTAAATTAATTAAGAAGTAGAATGGGTTACTGGATAAAGCTAGATCGAATTACAGCCTGAAAGTTTTATACAAAAACAAAGTAACTATTGTTTAAGTTCAGACCTGTGACACCTTGCAAGTGAGCAATCAGTTCCAGTGGCTGATTTCCTCTGTCTAAGAAAATGTTGGTAGATTTTTGTCCTAGATCAGAACTAGAACCTAAAACATATTGACCGTCTGTGACGGTTTTAAGTTGGATAAAATCCTGGTTACGGTTGAAGTCAGTGATGATAGCTGCACCGCCAACCAACTCAGACCCACCACCATCGTAATAGACATGGGCTGCATCCCCAAGTACAAATGTATCTCTACCTTGACCACCAGTGAGAGTATCAATATCACCATTACCAAACTCATATGTGGGGTCAAATGGGTCAACGCCAATTAGGGTATCGTTTCCACTACCACCATCTACAATGTCGTTGCCTTGACCACCAATGATTGTGTCTTGGCCTTCCTGACCCAGGAGGGTATCATTTCCTGTGCCACCAACAACATAGTCCTGCCCAGCCCCAGCATCAAGATAGTCATTCTCTGCGCCTCCTAGAAGTATGTCATTGCCATTACCACCAAATATGGTGTCAGCACCGTTTACACCATTTAGTTTATCCTCACCGTCATCACCAAATATGAGGTCATTGCCCAGATTACCTGTAGCAATATCATTACCGATGCCACCAAAAATAGTATCGTTGCCAAGGCTTCCTATAATCGCATCATCCCCTGCTCCACCATCGAGAAAGTTACTACCAGCATCAAAAGCCAATCGACCAATTAGCAGGTCATTTCCCTCGCCTCCCAAGAGGGTTTCATCACCTGGCCCGCCGTAAAGAATATCATCACCAACACCACCAACAAGGATACTGTTTGAGAGCGTAGCAACAATTAAGTCATTCCCTAGTCCACCGTTGAAGTAAGTGGTTGCTGTGCCTCCTAAAAAGTCATCTTGGTCTGAGCCAAAAATTTGCTGATTATTGCTACCGCCAAGGATGAAACTATCATTAGGCTTGGCTAAGAGTGGCCCATCATTTTGCTCAGCATATTTAAAGTAGCGATCGCTGAGATTTAAGTTAGTGATACCTTGGACAATAGCAATCAATTCTAGAGGCTTATTTGGTCGTTGTAAAAAAATCTGAGTGGATAATACCCCTGACACAGGGCTTGCCCCTTCGCTCAAAACATATTCACCATCTGCTACAGTTTTGAGTTGGATGAAGTCTTGGTTACGGTTGAAGTCAGTGATGATGGCTGCACCGCCAACCAACTCAGACCCACCACCATCGTAATAGACATGGGCTGCATCCCCAAGTACAAAGGTATCTCTGCCTTGACCACCAGTGAGGGTATCAATATCACCATTACCAAACTCATATGTGGGGTCAAATGGGTCAACACCAATTAGGGTATCGTTTCCACTACCACCATCTACAACGTCGTTGCCTTGACCACCAATGATTGTATCTTGGCCTTCCTGACCCAGGAGGGTATCATTTCCTATGCCACCAAAGAGTTGATCATTCCCGGAACCGCCACTTAGCAAATCATTAGCTTCATCGCCAGTGAGAAAGTCGTTACCCTCATTCCCAAATAATATATCATCCTCAAGACCACCAAAAATTTTGTCATCCCCTTCTCCACCTCGGATAGAATCTTTGCCTAGAGAACCCAGCATGATATCGTTCCCTTTTTCTCCATCAATATAGTCATTACCAGACTCACCACTGATGAAGTCATTTCCTTTACCCCCCAATATAATGTCATCAATATGACCACTGTCTGCGGGTGGATTAAAGAGGATGTTATCGCCGGCTCCACCAACAATTAGATCGTTGCCATCACCCCCACTAGCAAAGTCATTGCCTGGCAGAAGCAAAAGCACATCGTTGCCAGAAGCACTAAAGATTGTGTCATTTTCCACAGTGCCGAAAACAATATCATTGCTAGGTGTACCGAAGAAGGGACTTCGGACAGAAGTTTGAGCTAGGTAAGGTTTCTGTACTAGGGGAGATTTTTTCATTGATGCTATTCCTTGTTTGAATTTTTGAAAGTTTCAGAAATATTGGCATTATAGAAAAATCACACTTTCAACACTGGTACAGCACAAGGATTAAACTAACCATACGTTTAATATCATTCTTTCCCAGTTGCTAAGTCTTTATGCGAAAAAAATTCACAATATCTAGCTTGAAGATTGTAGAAATGTTTACTAGTGAATGCCAGTTGCTGTTAAATTTTTATAGCGGTTTTTAAATATGTGACATACAGCCATCAATGGCAACCTCAGCCTATAAACGGCGTATATTCTACTTTATTCATTACCGCTATAAATAAGTTGGTGTAAATATTCATCATTGGTTTGTAGTAGCGCTACTACAAACCAAACACAGAGATTTTACTTTTCGTTACATAGTTTGGTTTTTTTTCGCCGACTTACTTAGTACTTAGAGATTCAATGTTAGACAGTAGTCAGAATTTTCTGCTCTGGTAGATTTCGACTGATTGCAGGAGCAGGGACTGATCCTAATCTGACATCACCCCAGCGCATGACAGTAGCGGCAGCGGTAGATGCGGAACCGATGGTATAGACAAGAACTAAGTCATTTTCCTGAATTTTACCTGATTGGACACCATAATAAAGATTGGCAATAGGAAGTACTGGCCCGATATTGGCGTATTGGGGATAGAGGTTAATTGTCCGTTCTGGATCGATACCTAAAGCTCTTGTACAGAGATTTGCATACCAGGCGGTTGGGGTATTAAAGCCAAAGAATTTGATATCATCAATACTTACGCCGGCAGCAGCGATCGCTCCTTCACTACAAGCACGTACAAACTCTACGCCTGTACCCCGAATCTGCTGGCTGGCATTCTTGCCGGTAGTGATCCGCATCTTGGGATTACCTTGGGGATCTAGGACTAGTTCATTAAAGAAGGCTCCACAGGTAGCCGCGGTGTGAATGATTTTTGTTGATAATACACCTTGATGAGGCTTAAGCGCGCCTACTACAAAAGCCCCTGCACCATCACCCATAAACCAAGATAAGGTATCACTCTCATCGACAAAGTGTGAGTAAACACAAGAAATTACCACCAGCACATTGCGGTATTGTCCTGATTGCACTAAGGCGCTGGCAGTTTGAAGAGCAACTAAAGCACTAGAACAAGTAGACTCTAAGTTCCAAGCGGGGCAACGTAAACCCAACTCAGCTACTAAGAAGGCAGCATTACCAGGGGCAATTCGTTCTGGGAATAAGGTAGTGACAATCATCAGATCTAAATCTTCAACCGCAATCTCAGCTGCTGCTAAAGCATCCAATGCCGCTTTTTTCTCCAATGTCAGCGAGGACTCATCTGGTGCTAGTATCCGTCTTTCAACAGAGCCACGAAAGGGATCTGACAAATATGGTGTCATCTCTTCATCGAACTCGCTAGTACTATTGTTGGTTTGAGTGGCGGAAAAAAGTTTCGATAATGCTTTTTGCTCAGCTTGAGTAACTAACTCTGGATACTTGTTTTGCCAATAGTCGTTAGTACGTACAATACTAGGAAAGTTAACTGCAACAGAGCGAATACCGACTGATTGATTAGACATGATTAATCTCCTTGTAATTTTGTCAAATTTGTGCGTTAGTTGATTGTTAAACACTCTTATAGAAGGTTTCATCTAGTTTGGCGTTATATTTATGCACAGATGCAAAGACACCTAAACAAGAGATATTAAGAGTGATGAGAGTTGCTGTGATGGTTTAACTAGATTCTTTCGCACCTTGTTCAATTAAGCTCTGAATCCGACTACCGAAAGGAGCAGTTTCGTTAGGGTCAATTACTACGTCAACAACAAACGGTACTTTAGCAGTCAAAGCTTGCTCTAGAGCAGCCTGGAGGTCAGACTCTTTTTCTACGCGGATGCCGTCAGCACCCATACCACGAGCAATAGCCACGAAATCTGTTGATAAAATCTGCGTGTCTACACCTTTAAAGCCCAGTAGATTCATTCCTTGAGCGCACATATTGTATCGTGAGTCATTGAGGATAATCCAAACAGCTGCAATCTTGTATTTGGCGGCGGTATTCACTTCACTATTCATCAGCATGGAACCATCACCCAGGATAGCTACAGCTTTACCGTTACGTGCTAGGGCTGCACCCACAACACCAGTAGCCGCATGACCCATCGAACCAAATCCTGTGCTGACTCGATAACGACCTGCTTTAGTAAATTGCAGTGTATGGGTTCCCCAAGCAAATGAGTTGCCGGCTTCGGCCATGACTACGGCATCACTGCTGTCAACTATGACCCTTTGAATTGCATCCATTAAAGTACTAGGGCGTACCAAACCTTCAACACAGATTTGATTAACTTGGCGTTTGGGGTGGGGTAGTGACCCATTAAGTTGGGTAGCAGATTGGGGAAAGTATCGCAGTAAAGCATTGACGAAAACTTGGACATCAGATTGAATGGCGAAAGTTTCGACGGATGGGTAGGCTGTTCCTGGAACTTGTGGGTCAATATCCACATGAATGAATCCCCGTGTCGGAACCATTATCGGACTCCAAAAGGAAGTAAATTCACCCAATCTAGTTCCTAACACTAGTATCCGTCCGGGACGCTGTTCTTGCATGTATTGGATAACTGATTTATGTCCACCGAAGCCTGTCACACCTAAAAATTGGGGATGATCTTCAGGGAATATGCCCTTAGCACGAGGAGAACACATGACGGCGGCTCCAGTTCTTTCAGCCAGTTGGCGGATTTCATCACCTGCGCCTCTAGCACCAAAGCCGACCCAGATAGCAAAAGGACTTTCAGATAACAATTGTACAGATTTAGCGATCGCATCTTCCCCAGCTGTTGCCAAAGTTTGTAAGAAATTGGCTCGTGGTACTGGTGCTTTTATGACACTAGATTGCATAGTAGTAGGGATACTCAAATGAGCAACAAATCCACCTGGTTGAGCTAGACCAATAGCGAGACGACGGGCAATTTCTGGCAGTTCATCACCAGATTCAATCGTGGTGGCATAGTGAAATAGAGAACCAGAGTGAGATACAACTTCACTAGGCATGGTGTAAGCACTGGTTTCTTGAAAAGCCCAGCGCCCGCGTTGCACTGCCGAAGTAGCAGCCGATAGCAAAATTACCTTAGCTCCCTCCCAACGGGCAGCAAACATCCCAGTCAGCACATTTGTTAGACCTGGCCCTGTGGTCGTAAATAAAACCACTGGACGTTGATTGATAAAGTATGACTCAATGGCAGCAAAGGCAGCTCCTGCTTCGTGGCGAAAATGCAGTACATCTAAGGAACTGTGTTCTAGACTAGACCAAAGGGAGGCGATCGCACCACCAGATACACCAAATGCATGACTAATTCCCAAATCTTCCAACATCTTAACTACAGCGTCTGCAACTGTTGTTTGTGTTGGTTCTGAAAAGTTTACTTGGTTGTGATTAGATAATAAAGAAGTATTAGGTTGGGAAAAAATAGAATGTCCTGCTAAATTTTCCGTAGTAATTTTATGGGATTTAACACTACGAGAATTCATAATTAAACCTCAGTTGAATTTTTTAGATAATTAGTAGATAGCTGTAGTTACTGGAGACATTGAATGCTGCCGTAAAACTCGCTTGAGAATTTTGCCAGTTTGGTTTTTAGGCAGAGAATCGACAAAATTAATCGCACGAGGAAGTTTATATGTAGCCATTCTTTCAGAGCAAAAGTCAATGATTTTTTCTGCTGTAATTGTGCTACCAGGTTTGAGGACAATACTTGCTTTGACTATCTCACCTTTAAAAGCATCAGGAACACCATAGACAGCGACTTCAGCCACAGCTAAATGTTGATAAATGACATTTTCAACTTCAGTTGGATACACTTTAAATCCAGATACGTTAATCATGTCTTTTAAGCGGTCAATGATGTAGAAAAAACCATCTTCATCCATCTGACCAATATCTCCAGTATGAAACCAACCATTTTTAATCACATTAGCAGTTTCAAATGGACGATTCCAATAACCAAGCATGACATTAGGCCCTCGAATTACTATTTCACCCAATTCACCAGGTTGTACTTGATGACCTTCAGCATCGATAATTTTCATTTCGACATTTTCAATGGGAGCGCCAATTGAACCTAGTTTATATTTCAAGTCATGGTTATAACATGCACATGGTGAAGTTTCAGTTAGTCCATACCCTTCATGAATGACTTTGCCATATTTATCTTGCCAACTTTGAGCAATTTCAATTGGTAAAGGTGCTGCTGCTGAAAAGTAATAACGCACACTTTCAAAATGCTGATTAGGGATGTTTGTATTCAGCAGTTTGATAAATACTGTCGGCACACCAAAAAACATTGTGACTTGATGAGTAATGATGGCTTTAAGTAATTGTTCAATATCAAACCGGCGTTGCAAAACAATAGTGGCACACACATTCAGCGCCGCATTCAAAATGGCATTTTGACCAAAGCAATGAAATAGTGGTAAATAAAGTAATAAACGGTCATCTGGTTGCATTCCACAACAACGATTTTGAGAATACATATTAGAAATTACGTTGCCGTGGGAAAGAGTAGCTCCTTTAGGAAAACCTGTTGTTCCTGATGTGTAAACGATGCAAGCCGGAGCATGACGATCCATTTCGACAGCATGTTTATTTGGGGAAGAATTTGCAATTAGTTGTGCTAAACTCCTTCCTTTATTAGCTCTCCCTTCAGCAATCAAAATATGTTGCAATTCGGGTAGATCAGCTTCTAATACATGCTCACTTTGGGACTCTGTTGTGATGATTGCTTTAGCAGCACAATCGTGAAGAATGTAGCTGACTTCAGCACTTTTTAACATGACATTAATAGAGACGACAACAGCACCAATTTTGAGAATGCCAAGATAAGAAATAATGAATTCTGGAATATTTGGTAAGAACAAGGCTACGCGATCGCCTCTTTTGATTCCCAATTCCTTTAAGCCATTGGCCACTCGCCCTACTAATTGATTTAGCTGTTTGTAGGTAAAAGATTTATCCTCAAAAATCAGGGCGGTTTGATCAGGAAATAACAGTTGACCACGCTCTAGATGATGTGTAATGTTCATAACTACTACTCAGATACAAGATTGTTAACTGCGGCAACGATTTGCCCACCAGATGCAATATCAGCAGCAATCTGGGCAATGTGTATGTCTAGGGCTTGTTCGTGGTCATTCCAGATATAGGGTCTGTCCGGTGACACTGGTTGTCCGACGACATCGCGTACTGCCATATATAAATCTCTAGTAGCAGGTGATAGAGTAGCGCGGGCATCATAATGGTCGGCAACTAAATAAGTTCGTAAATCAACCGATTGCACCGCAAACATCAAAGCGATCGCCATATATTGTTGGAAAATATCTACTGAACGGCGTGCTAAGTTTGCAGAAGCAAAACCTTGGCTATTGATATTCTGGTTATATTGTTCAGCGTGGGTAGGAAATCTATCAGCAATGGAGTTTCCATAAAAGGTCAGCAACGGCATAATCGAGTTACCGGCTATTTGCAGACCCTTTAACCCCATATTCACACTACGTTCTCGGTTGCCAACTAAAGATGCTGGTAATCCATTATTGAATTCAGGCGCTACAAGGTAAGCAATTTGCACATCCAAATGTTTGGCCAATAATCCAATGTAATAGCGGAGTTGATCCATACCTACACCAATATATTGTCCTAAGAAATTGCCGCCATGATAGCTAGCTTGGTTTTCAACATCAATTAGCGGGTTATCGGTGACAGAGTTAATTTCTACCTCCATTTGTTTTTTAATCTGCTCAATTCCATCGACAATCGGCCCCATATATTGAGGTAAACAGCGCAGTGAATAACGATCTTGAATGGGATGTTCACCTCGATAGTCGTGAGAACCATCTAACTCTTCCCGGACTAGGCGTGAACCTGCTAATAAATTCAGCATTTGATTGGCAGCCCATTTTTGCCCTGAATGTGGTTTGAGCTGATGAATAAATGGGTGGAATGATTGATTTGTACCATTCAAACCCTGAATAGCTAAGGCATGTGTACCCATTGCTAATGCTAATAAGACTTTGGTGTCATAGACGCAGTTGGCAGCAATACCCGTCATTACTGAAGTGCCATTCATCATTGCTAACCCTTCTTTAGGAAGTAATTGCAAAGGCTCTAAACCCAACAGATTTAACGCTGTTGGCGCATCCATTTCTTCACCGTTAAAGTCAACGGTATAACAAGGATCTAGACCAACCAACGCCCCAGTAATGTAAGATAGTGGTACTAAATCACCACTAGCGCCAATAGAACCAAATTCATATACATGCGGTGTGACAGCAGCATTCAAAAATATCTCCATGCGCTGGATGATTTCTAGACGGATACCAGATGCACCATGTAAGTGAGAATTAGCACGCAACAGCATAGCAGCGCGGACATCAGCTAGTGGTAATCTTTGTCCTGATCCGGTTTTGTGATACCAAATCAGGTTGTTCTGGAGTAGTTCTGCTGATTCTGGAGAAATGACGACATTTGCCATACCGCCAAAGCCACTTGTAACGCCGTAAATAGGCTGACCAGATTCCACAGCATTTTTAATATAGTCACAGGAAGCTTGAACACCTTGCAAAACTTCTTGTTCGTTGCTTAAGCGTACTTTTGCACCATAAGATGCCACACTTACTACTTCGTCTATAGTCAGGTCGCGGTTGCCCACAGCTACTGTTTTTTGTGAATTTTCCTGAAAAGTAGTCGCAGAATAAGAGGTCTTATTTTTGTTGAGAGATGTTGTATTCATGGGGAAATATTGTCTTGATTGCAGAGATGAGTAAGTGATTTGGATACTTGTTAGGCGTTGCAGCTTGAATAGTGTGAAATTAGCTGACCCTGGTTTGAATCTTTGTCTACTTATCGGAGATAATTTAGGGTTTTATGCAGCTATAGAAAAATTTTCATTTGTAGTAGACAGTACCATCTGTTTAGACTCTAGCTGTAGCGGAAATTGGGGAAGCAAACTGGGAGATTTTTGTGCTGTTGTTAACAGACCAACGACTAAAGAATTTGCTTAAAGGAGCCATTTCTTGCATCAGTTCCTCAAATTTTTCGAGTGTCAAAGATTGAGGCCCATCTGAGAGTGCCTTTGCGGGGTTGGGGTGAACTTCAATCATTAAAGAATCTGCACCAGCTGCAATCGAAGCCATGACCATAGGTTGGACAAACTCTGATTTACCAGTGGCATGGCTGGGATCAATCATAATCGGTAAGTGAGTCAGCGATCGCAAGACTGGGATTGCAGAGATATCTAAAGTATTACGTGTATATTGTTTGTCAAAGGTGCGAATACCTCGCTCACACAAAATTACATTCGGATTGCCTGCTGCTAGAATATACTCCGCTGACATCAACCAATCTTCAATCGTGGCTGACAATCCTCGCTTCAGCAGCACCGGCTTACCAGCAGTGCCTACTTTCTTCAGTAAGGAAAAATTCTGCATATTGCGGGTACCAATTTGAATCACATCTGCTACTTCCATAATCTTGTCTAAATCAGCAGCATCCATAACTTCTGTGATAATCCCTAAACCAGTGGCTTCTTTAGCTTTTGCCAACAAGCCTAAAGCACTCTCACCATGACCTTGAAAAGCATAAGGTGAAGTCCGGGGTTTGTATGCCCCACCCCGGAGAAACTGTGCGCCCGCTGCTTTGACTACATGGGCTGTTTCCACAATCATTTCTTCGTTCTCTACAGAACATGGCCCAGCTACTACCACTAAAGGATGGTTCTGTCCGAAAGTTATTACTCCGTTGGGTGTTGGTACAGCCACTTCGCTATGTTCTCCATAGCGAAATTCTAAAGAAGCACGTTTAAAAGGCTTTTTCACTCGTATAACCTGCTCAATGAAAGGACTGATATTTTGAATTTGTCTGGGGTCAGTTTCTGCGGTTTCGCCCACTAAACCAATTACTGCTTTATGCTGACCTTGACATATTTCTGGTATGATTCCATAGCGGCAAACTTCTTCAGTGACGCGCTCAATTTCTACTAATGGTGTCCCTGCTTTCATAACGATAATCATTACTTTTAATCTCCTAAAAATATTGCAATCAGTTTTGTTGTTGAAGTTCTTAATTGCAACAAATGTTGCTCATTGAACCCTCTGATATAAATCAGTGCAGTTTTTCAGTTTTACGCAAGACAACACAAACTTTATATTTGTTGACATCCTGTTCTTATAGCGATTCCCACATTCATGAGGTATAGAAAAAAAGAATTAACCGCAGATGAAAATAAATAGATGTAGCCGCTACGCGGCTACTCTACGAGTTCTTCGTAAGGAGAGCCGCAATACTTTTCAGATAAGCACTACCAACCTTCAAACATAGGGCTGAAACCCCTGAAACTTCATAAGTAAAAGTAACTCCAAAAACCTTAACCGCAAGGCATTGGGAGTAGCCGCAGGCTACACAGATAGACGAGGCAGTGCGGTGAGTCTAGAATACCTCAACAGATTGCTTCTCTGATTTCTTACGACTTTATTCTTGAAGCTTTATTTAGCGCAGCTTTATAAAGAATTGGTATAACTACTAGAGAACAGACACAGAAAAGCTAAAAACAGCGATCGCGCGGGCAAGGAAGTATTTATGATGCTGGTGTGTGAATGCTCTGCCTGAAACACTCTCAAGACCAGAGATTAGCGATCGCAGAAACCGAGGATGCTGCTTGGGATACTGGTGAATGGACGGGGTTAAGTAATGAAGATTTATATCAACGTATTCGCACATTGAAAGATAAAACTCTACAAAGCAGGTAGAGCAATGGATGTAGAATTACAAATTCTGAAGCATTTGCCAAGAGACGTCCACCCAACAGTGGCAATCATAGATGAATATTGTGCGGAGTATAAAGACCTCAGACAAGCGAAACTTGTTTAGGTGGGGGAGTTTCAATAATCTACATTCTTTAACACTGTTGAAATAACTCCTCAAAACTTTTAGAGGTAGCTTCTGGTTTAGCAATAATCTCAACAACTTTATTGCGTGCAGCTGGCTCAAGTAGAGACTCGACGCAAACTTGGGCAACTTTTTGCCGAGGTATACTACCATCGAATAATGTATCAGCACTCTGCATCACGATCGCATCAGTGTTATCTTCATTTTTTAAACCACCAGGACGCACAATCGTATAGGTCAGACCACTTTTTTGGATGTACTCCTCTGCTTGTTTTTTCCAAACCAAAATCAGCCAAAACAAATTTAACGGATGAAATAGCTGGGAAGTACACAAAGAAGAAACCATGACAAAATGCTCAATTCCTTTGGATTTAGAGATATCCACTAAATTTTTAGTCCCTTCAAAATCTACTTTATAAGGGCCGGTAGGGTCGAAACTAGGTTTTGCCCCAGTAGCGCACAGCAAAACTGTACTGTCTCCTAAAGCAGCATTCAGGCTTTCTGGCTTTAATATATCGCCTATTACCAATTCAGCCTCAACAGGCAAAATAGCTCTAGCTTGCTCGACATCCCGCACCAAAGCCCGAACAGGAATATTCCGAGCTATCAGTTCTTTGACAATCCGACGACCTGTTTCACCTGTTGCACCTGCTACAAATGCTTTCATGATTAACCCTATCCTAGGAAACTAATATGTGGTTGTTTAGTTCTTTAATTTTAGTGATTCTATGAAGTTTATGATAAATTATTGAGTTTTAGTAAAAAAGGGTACTTCGTTGCTAAACGACCCAAACGAACTGGGAATTATTAATATAGACAAACGCCAAAGTATACGGGAATGCATTCATGCTTTTAACAAACGGCGAATATCAATCTCTCGATATAACAGAAACAGTTTTGCCCGTAGCGTCAAACCCAGCATCAGCCGAAGAAACACCCACACAGGCAACTGTGGGGACACTAACCAAGTTTTACGGTCATTATAGCGACTCAATGGCAATGTATGCCCCAAAATATACAGTTGCTGAGTATCTTGATGCTCACCCTTCATGGTTCTCGCGTTGTGCGGAACCGATGAAGGTGCAACCTTTGGGTGAAAATGGTTATGTTCTAATCATCGGTCGTTTTGGCTCTTTTGGTTATGAAGTAGAGCCGAAAATTGGCTTAGAATTGTTACCTCAAGATCAAGGGATCTACCGCATTCGGACAATTACTATTCCTGATTATCATCCGCCTGGTTACGACGTAGACTATCAAGCATCACTACAGTTAAAAGAAAATTTGACTGAGATGACGTTAGTTGAGTGGGAATTGGATTTAGTAGTTGATCTTCACTTTCCTCGATTTATTCAGCGATTACCTCAGTCTTTGATACAGTCTACAGGCGATCGCCTACTCAACCAAATCGTCCGTCAAGTCTCTCGTCGCTTAACTCGTAAAGTCCAAGAAGATTTTCACCAATCTTTAGGTATATGCTTTCCTGGTAATTATAAAAAAAAGTGATGAATCAACGAAGAGGCAGAGGGGCAGAGGAGAATGATTTTTACCCATGCCCAATGCCCTTTTTTGAATTAAAAATTAATTAATTAAAAATTATTATTGTTCTTAATTTTTAATTTTTAATTTTTAATTTCCCGAAGGGGTTGCCTATGCTTTTGTGAGAATCCTTTGGATAATCTGCACGCCAGTAATAGCTTGCCAAGTAAAAAGTCCCAAAAGCACAAAATTTAACAAAATGTGAGTCATTCTTGCCCAATTTGCCCCTTTTTGCATAAAAGGAGACAAAGCAGCAGAAGATGCAATCAGACCCGTCATCCCAAGTCCTGCTAACAAGTGAGGTTGAACAAATAACTTACCGTTATTGATGTAAGTGACAGCCATACCTCCAATTGCACCTGTTACCATCAAAGCTAAAAGTATAGACCCAATTTGGTAGTGTTTGATGTTATATCTACCTTTAATCAGTTCTTTCTTCTCTTCTCCTTGAGCGTTTCTAGTACGCTGTACTTGCAGCCCCAGGTAACCAGCATAAAGTGATAATGCTAAAAGTACCCACATGAGCAGCGGGTGAAAAAAGTTCAGTCCAAATTTAATCGAAGGGGATAGTTCCAGAGTCATTGTGTTCCCACCAAAGTCTTAAATCTTCATAAAAATTAGTATAACTTTAAGTTCTGTGCTTAAAGTTGCTGACATTAAAACAAATAGGGGAACGGGGCATGGGGCATTGAAGAGAATACCTTGAATTGAATTTGTTGTACCTAATCCTTCTCCCTGCTTCCTGCCTCCTCTGCCCTAAACCTCTTGCAAAAGTGGTTAAACGATCTCAGAATTTAGTTTGAGACTAGACGAACAAAACCTGCTGATGCGGGACTTATTCATGACAGAAAATAACGATGTCTTGCTGCTAAAGGCTGCTAAAATTGGCGATATCAAGCAACTATGTGCGCTACTGAATGCTGGTGCTAGAGTTGACGCGGGCGATCGCGATGGTACCACAGCATTAATGTTTGCTGCCAATTTAGGCTACACCGAAATTGTGCGATCGCTGTTGGATGCTGAGGCAAATATTAATTTACCTAGAAAACGCTATGGTTTGACGGCTTTGATGTTGGCTGCTAGTGCTAATCGGCTTGATATTGTGCAGCTTTTAGTATCTAAAGGAGCTAGTGTTGATGCTACCAATGAAGATGGTAGTACAGCCTTAATGGCAGCCGCACTCAAAGGTTATGTCGAAGTAGTGCGAGTTTTATTGGCTGCTGGGGCTAAAGCAAACTTCACAGATAAAGATGATGACACTGCTTTGAAACTGGCTGTGAAACATGGGCATACAGCAGTTGTAAAACTCTTGTTACAAAGTGGTGTAGATGTCAATGCCCAAGATGAAGAAGGCGAAACGCCCTTGACCATAGCAGCAGACTTGGGAAATTTAAATGGGTTGCAGGCATTGTTAGATGCAGGAGCCGATGTCAATTTGAAAAATGGGGATGGTGGAACTGCACTCTTGGCAGCAGCAGCAGCAGGACATAGTGCGATCGCATCTGCTTTATTAAATCAAGATGCCCAGATTAATCTGCAAGATCAAGATGGTGAAACAGCTCTACACCTCGCTGTTGTGGAAGGCTACATAGATGTAGTGCAAATGTTATTAAACCGGGGTGCAGATGTGCAAATTAAAAATCATCTGGGTGATACACCAATGCTGGTAGCAGCATTGCAAGGACACAGCCAAATAGTGGAAGCACTGCTGCGCTTTGGGGCAGATATTAATGGCGACAACCTGGGTGAAAGACCGTTGTTGCTGGCGGTATCACAGGGACACACCGAAACAGTAAAGATATTGCTAGATTATGGCGCTGATGCCAATATTCCAGGAGATGATGGCAAAACTGCTTTGATCAAAGCAGCCGAACGTAAATATCCAGAGATTATCAAACTGTTGCTGGCGAGGGGAGCAGATGTTAATTTTCGAGATTCGGCAGGGGCGACAGCATTGATGTGGGCTGCCTCTGCTGGTTATCTTGAAATTGTGCAGATATTGCTCGAAGCTGGGGCAAATTTGAATTTGAAAAACCGGGGTGGTTATACTGCTTTAATAATTGCGGAATTTAACGGGTATCGGGATGTCGTAAAGAGTTTAAAAAAAGCTGGGGCAGAGGAATAGCGTGAAGAGATCAGTGATTGTCAGCCTAAACCCGCCTGCGCGGGTTTCAAGGAGTCCGCGTAGACGGAGTTCGTTTGTATAGGCCCCAGACTTCTAGTCTGCGGACTTCTTAACGTGAATCACCTCATCCTTTTTTTGGCGCATTAGTAACTCTTCCCCCTACCCAATGCCCAATGCCCAATGCCCCTTGTGGATATGTCTAAATAATCGTATTTAGCAACTTCTTATAGCAACGAGATGTAATTAAATAAGGGTGAAAAACTTCTAAATAGTACCGTTGAATTGTCCAAAAAAACTTTTCTACTACTTGTGTATCTTCTATATGAAAAGGAAACTCATTATTTAACCCTTGAGAAAAGTACCAATTGACAATTAACTTGCCGTTAGATGATAGAGCATGATAAAAATCTAACAATTGTTGACTGGGATCTGGCAAATGTTCCAAAACATCAAAACATAAAATGGTGTCAAAAGTTTCCGTAGTAGGTAATTGTAAATAACAACTGAGTTTATCCTCCAACCCTAGTTTTTTTGTCCGATACTTGACAAATTCACAATGGATAGGATTAATATCACAATAGATTACCTGCGTTACGTCAGGGCAGAAAGCAGCTGCGATCGCATGAGTACCAAGACCTCCACCAAAATCTAGTACTTTGCCATAAGTTTGGTCTGCAATCAAGCATAGAGTATCTCGAATATAGTCTTGGCTTTGTAAATGAAAGGATGCTAAATCAAATAAATAGTTAGTACCTACTTGATTATGATAAAATTCTGTTGCTGTTTCCCATTGGAAATCGTTTTGCCCTAAATCAGACATCTTTTTTTGGCCTGCGATCAGCTGAACTTTTAAGATGTCTGGATCTAAATTCAAAAATGTTTGTAAATGAGGCTCTAGCTGAAAGCTATTATTCCAGTACGAACTAAAACAAGCTGGGGTGGGAAAAGATAACATACGTTGAGTTTTTATATAGCTAATGCACGCTTTTCTAAGCATAATTCAAAGCGATCGCCTGGAGTAGGATCAATCACCTGCGTTTTCAGATTGTTCTTTTCTAGTAGCGAACGAAATTCCTCTACACTACCCGTAGCTTGCAATATTTTCACGAGCAATCCCTCAAACATCACATCTCCTCCAGCTGCTGTAGGGAGCATTATTTGTGGTTGTAGAGATTTTGCCACTTCTAATGCACTGTTTGTTCCTTTAATAATCGGCCCCAGCAAAGGCAGTGCCAAGTCAACTATTGGTGTAATGATGACATCAACTGGTGCAGCTTGTTTAACTTGCAAAGAATGATAGCCGTGCGGCTCGTAGTAGAGCGTTAAACCACTTGCTAATTCTTTGAGGAGATAACCATTTTCTACGAGAGTAGGGCCAATTGGAGAGCCAGGAAAAGCTGTAATTCCTAGTTGATTATTCAACGTGAAACTTTCCCCGTGAGCCAAGGATATCACAGAGGTATAACCTAATTCTTGCACTACTTTTGCAGCATTAGGAGAAGCCACCACCTGAATTTCGTGGTCAAGCTGCTTCAGCGTCGGTGGGTGAGCATGGTCTTCTAAACCCTGAGACAGCAAAATCAAATCAATATTTTCTGGTATGGGGCGTTCTTGAGATTTAGAGCCTTTGAACAACCAATCCAAGTTACTGAAAGTTAACGAACCAACCAGCCAAGGGTCAATCAGTACCCGTTGATTGCCGATTTCAAGTAGCCAACTATTGCTGTCTAACCAAGTTAAGTACATAACCAAAGTAAATATAACACCTGTCTTTATTATCGATCAGGCTAGCTTGGTTGTAAGTTTTGCCTATTCCAATTGCCTACTCTCTACCTTTAAGATACATGCGCTCAACTAGATAAATGGATGAGTTGATACATAAATAACAATGTACATTCCCAAACAAGGCGCGGTTGGGCGTAAACAAGTAAAGATTTACGCGCCTTTTCTAGCTGATTGATAATTCCTGGTTGATGCCACTGCTCCCAATAAGATTGCTGGAGATAATCAACTAACCAAAGTTGTGCTTCTGTGTCTAAATCTTGATCAATTTGCTTGGCTAACTCTAAAGCGTTACGGTAAGATGCAGGCGCTTTTTTGAGGTCTTCGAGTAATTGAAGGGGAATTGCTTGTAATTGTTCATAAGATGCGATCGCACTTCCAGGACTGCCAGCTGCTATATTCAAAACTGGCTGATGCTGCAAAATTTCCTCATAGCCTGTGTGCTTAAGTACTTGAGTTAAAGACGATATATCTAAGGGATAAAAAGGAATACGTTGGCAGCGTGACACCAATGTTGGTAATACAGTTTCATGGGAAGGTGCAATTAAAATCAAAGTTGCCTGTCCTGGTTCTTCGAGTGTTTTAAGTAAAGCGTTCGCTGCGGCTTCGGCCATTGTTTGGGATTCTTCTAGCACCACCATGTTTCTTGGTGCTTCCAAGGGGGGACGGCTGAGAAACTCAGTAATTTCACGAATTTGCTCTAGCCGAATTACAGGTGGTGCTTTACGCTTGAGTTTTTTCTCTGCTGCTTCTGTTGCCGTCAATCGTTGTCCTTGGTATTGATACGTCGGTTGCACCCACAACAAATCTGGGTGATTGCCTTGACGCAAACGGCTTGGTAAAGAAGCCAAGTTACGTGTCTGTGCAGAAAAGAGCAATTCTACAAAGCACCGTGCCGCTAAACTCCGACCTATACCATCTGACCCCACAAACAGATAAGCTGGAGCAACTCGATTTTGCCTCACAGCCTGAGTCAGTAATTCTATAGCTTGCTGTTGTCCAACAAGCGGTGCAAACGGATCATTAGTCATTAATTAATTGTGACACTTTATGCCCCATGCCCCCTTCTCCTATCGGAGACGCTGCGCGAACGGATGACGCTCTCTACGAGACGCTACGCGAACGCAGCGCTGTCTCACCATGCCCTATGCCCTTGGGAATTTAAACATTAAACCGGAATAACATAACATCCCCTTCTTGCACAACATATTCTTTACCTTCACTACGAACTAATCCTTTTTCCTTTGCCCCATTCATAGAACCATGAACTACTAAATCGTTGTAAGCAACGGTTTCTGCACGAATGAATCCCCGTTCAAAATCAGAGTGAATCACACCCGCTGCTTGAGGTGCAGACATTCCGGCATTAATTGTCCAAGCACGGGTTTCTTTGGGGCCACAGGTGAAATATGTCCGCAAACCTAAAAGGGTATAAGTAGCACGAATCAAAGATTTCAAACCACCTTCTTTTACGCCCAAAGATTCTAAAAAATCAGCTTTATCTGCTTCTGGTAATTCCACCAATTCAGCTTCTACCTGAGCAGAAACTATCACTACTTGAGCATTCTCTTGAACTGCAACTTGTCTAACTTTTTCGACAAAATCATTGCCCATGGCCAAGTCATCTTCAGACACATTGGCGGCGTAGATAATCGGTTTATTAGTGAGTAGTTCTAATCCTTTAATAATCTCTGCTTCTTCGTCAGCCAAACTCATCTGACGCACCGATTTACCTTCATTTAAAGCCGCAGCTAATTTTTCTAGTACTGTGATTTCAAACTGTGCATCTTTGTTGGTGCGAGCTTGTTTACGAGTGCGGTCAATTCGGCGCTCAACTTGTGCTAAATCTGATAAACCCAGTTCCAAATTAATGATTTCAATATCTCGCGCTGGGTCAACAGAACCGGCAACATGGATAATATCGTCATTCTCAAAACAACGCACCACATGGATAATCGCATCAACTTCCCGGATGTGGGACAGGAATTGATTTCCTAATCCCTCACCTTGACTTGCACCTTTAACTAAACCAGCGATATCCACAAACTCGACGCGCGCCGGGATAACTTGTGCCGAACCGGCAATTTCAGAGAGAACATTTAATCGCTCATCCGGTACTGCGACAACGCCGACATTCGGTTCAATCGTGCAAAAAGGAAAGTTAGCAGCTTCAGCTTTAGCGTTAGCCACTACAGCATTAAATAAAGTAGATTTTCCGACGTTGGGAAGTCCGACAATTCCGGCTCTTAGCATTTTGGATTTTAGATTTAGACTAGACTACAAAGATAATTCAAACAGGTTCAGGTATCGGTTGAGGAATTGGCCCTGGAACCGGCTGGGGAATGGGGGTAGGTATTGGTTCTGGTACAGGCCCTGGTATGGGTTGGGGAATTGTTGGCCCCGGTGTAGGTTGAGGAGTGGGTAAGGGATTCGGTTCAGGATTGGGAATCTGTGGTTCGGGGATAGCAATAGCAGTGGGATCAATCATGGTAAGTATAATTTAATTGTTCGACTTTCCCAAGCTAGATTACAATCAGAACTTTTGACATCTCTCTAAATAACTATACTCAGTCACACTATCCTTTTTTCCGACGCGATCGCCTGAGTAAAATGCTCGCTTTAAAACCCCCCTGCTCCCTGCTCCCTGCTCCCTACCCTCTTACCCCCCTTGCCTCTTGTTCAAACCTCGCCGATAAATGTTATCGCCTTAGTTAAACGCAACTTGTCTAAATTAATCTGATTCAGGAGTAACCAAGATTGGATCAGGTCTGGGCCATGAACATCTCCAGTTAAGGCGGCTCTCAGCGATCGCATGACTAAGCCCTTTTTAACTTTTTGCTCTTTGACCACTTGTTTAATTATGTCCTGAGCGATCGCTTCCGAGAGTTGCGGCTGGTTTTCTAAAGCTGTGAGGATTGCTTGCAAAACAACACTAGAACCTTCCTGTTTCAGTTGTTGGCTGGCTTCCTCGCTAAATTCCACTGTATCGGTGAAAAATAGTTGACTCATAGCTACAGCATCTACCAAACGAGTTAAACTTTGGCTAATTAAAGTTACTAACTCTTCTAACCAAGGACGCTCTCGTCCTTTGTCAAATTCATATCCAGCTGCTTGCCAATAGGGTATGAGTAAATCTGTCAGTTGATCCGTCGGTAGATTGTGGAGATATTGACTATTTAACCAATCCAGCTTTGCCCAGTCAAATTTTGCGCCTGCTTTATTAACACGCTCAAAGGTAAACTCTTTAGCTGCTGTTTCTAAAGTAAATATTTCTTGAGTGGAGTCTGGAGGCGACCAACCCAGTAGAGTCATATAATTTACCAAACCTTCAGCAGTAAAGCCCATTTGCTGAAAGTCAGAAATAGAAGTCACTCCATCCCGCTTAGAAAGTTTGCGTCCCTCCATGTTTAAAATCAACGGCGTATGGGCAAACTCTGGTATTTTTGCCCCTAAAGCTTCATATAGCAAAATTTGCTTGGCAGTATTAGCTATGTGGTCTTCTCCTCGGATGATATGGGTGATTTGCATATCTATGTCATCCACCACAACCACAAAGTTGTACAGTGGTTGACCAATACTATCCTCTGAGGCGCGAGCGATGACCATATCACCACCCAAATCACTACCTCGCCAACTCATACTACCCCGCACTAAATCATTCCAGACGATTTCCCGGTCATCGGCAATTTTGAAGCGAATTACGAAGCTACGTCCTGCGGCTTGATAAGCTGCTTCTTGTTCTGGTGTCAAATTGCGGTGACGGTTATCATAACGGGGAGCTTCTCCTTTAGCTTTTTGGGTTTCTCGCAGCGCTTCTAGTTCTTCGGAAGTGGTGTAGCAGCGATAGGCTAATTTTTGCTCTAGGAGTTTTTCGACTGCTGCTTTATATAAATCTAAGCGTTGAGATTGGAAAAATGGCCCTTCATCCCAGTTCAAACCTAGCCAGCGCAAACCTGTAAGGATATTTTCAGTATATTCGGGACGCGATCGCTCTAAGTCTGTGTCTTCAATTCGCAGAATAAATGTCCCACCGTGGTGGCGGGCAAATAACCAGTTAAATACAGCAGTTCTGGCTGTACCAATATGTAAATTCCCAGTCGGGCTGGGTGCAATACGGACTCTAACAGTCACAGTTGATTCTCTCTTTCGCAAAGCATGATCAATGTAGCAAATTATTGTTAATTCGCGGATAGAAGACATCTGTAATTTTTGTCCAGTTTGTCTTAAGTTTTGTAGCAGCGATTATTTGCTTCCCCTGCTTCCTTAATTCAAATGGGCGCGATATTACCAATGAATACTTGCTCGGCTGGGCCAGTCATGTAAATCCTTTGGTCTACTTCTGACCATTCAATTTGTAAGGAACCGCCAGGTAATTCTACAGTCGCTGTGCGATCGCATTTTCCGGTCAATACACCAGCTACCAAAGAAGCACAAGCACCAGTTCCACAAGCTAATGTAATTCCAGCGCCCCGTTCCCACACCCGCATTTTCAGATAATCGCGACCCACCACTTGAATAAATTCAGTATTTGTGCGTTGGGGAAAAGCTAAGTGATGCTCAAACTTAGGGCCGATGCTTTCCAAAGGAATTGCTGCTACATCTGACACAAAGGTAATACAGTGGGGATTGCCCATACTCACACAGGTCACCTCCCAAGTTTGTCCTGCCACTTCTAGAGGCTGATTAATTACTTTTTCTTCAGCGGGTGCAATGGTAGTGGGAATTTCCTCAGCTAGGAGCCTGGGTAAACCCATATTTACCTTTACTTGACCATTAGGCATCAACTGGGGCGTAATCGTACCAGCTAGAGTATGAATGCGATATAAATCTTTATTTCGGGATTCACCCTCTAAATCTGCCAAAAACCCAGCTAAACAGCGAATACCGTTACCACACATTTCCGGTTCTGAGCCATCGGAGTTAAAAATCCGCATAGTGTAGTCAGTGCCATTTTCTCCTGGTAAGGCAAAAATCACACCATCAGCACCGATACCAAAGTGGCGATCGCACAACTTAACTGCTTGCTCTGGAGTCAGTACTGGCATGGATGACAAACGATTGTCAATTAAAATGAAGTCGTTTCCTAAACCGTGATACTTAGTAAATTCGATTGCCATTTTCTCTATGATGAATTATCAATGATTAGGGCATGGGGCAATCCCCTTTGGGGAAGTCAAAATTTAAAAATCAAGGCTTCGGCTTCGCTCAGCCTTGACCCTGAGCGCAGTCGAAGGGTCAAAAGTCAAAAAATTTCTTTCATCTTGAATTTTGAATTGATTTGTCCCCAATCCCCAGTTCCTCAATTATTCCATCATTATTAAAAATGCATACAACTGAATTTGATCCGACGCTACCTAGTATCCGGCAATTGCAAAACTTGATTAAACAAGCAGCAGTGATAGAGTTAAAACTGCTAACAGGCGATCTGCTGACAGGTAAGGTTGCATGGCAAGATCCAAATTGTGTGTGTATTGTAGATGACAAAAATCAGCAAACCACAATTTGGAAACAAGCAATCGCTTACTTCCAGCCTAAAAGTTAGTATTTATCTGTAGGCATAATCTCTTTAAGGGATTGTGGCTCACCAGCTTTCACCTTTGGCATAAATAGAGGCACTTTGTTATCGGCAGCAAACAATGGTTGTAGTTGATTTAAACTTGGCAAGTTACCGCATAACAGCAATTGGTCATTAGTTCGTATATCCATTTTACTATCAGGAAAGCGGATAAACTTACCATCTCGCCGCATCGCCTGCACCTTTACCTCAGAGTTTTCGTGGATATTTAAAGCTGCAAGGGTTTGACCGAGGACTGGCGAATCAGGATTGACTGTAATCCACTGACAAGCGCTATTTTCTCCAGGAACAGCTACCTGTCCTTTTGTGAATACTTCCAAAGCAGCTATTTCCTCGGTTGCTCCTACCACCAGCAGGCGATCGCCTTCTTCTAATTTAGTTTGAGCGTTAGGATAATCTATTTCCTCGTCGCTAGCACGACGAATTGCCATCAAACTTACCCCTGTTAAGTAGCGTATATCCGCTTCTTCTAAGCTCATGCCAATCAGGGGAGAAGCCGATGGTAGGGAATACCAACGGCGATTAAGATCGCGGGTTGCTTGTCGTAAATCACGGGAAACCTCTGATGCAGAACGCTCCGGCCGCAAATCTAAATAATGATCGTTGCGAATTTGCTGCATTTCTTGCTGCACTACTACTGGCGATAAACCTAAGCCAGTTAAGAGATAAGTTGCCATTTCTATACTGGCTTCAAATTCTGGTTGTACAACTTCCCTAGCTCCCAGCTGATAAAGCACTTCAATATTTTTATCTTGGGTTGCACGGACAACCAAATCTAATTCTGGGTGCAATTCTAAAGCCCGTTTCAAACAAAGACGGATACTCATGGGATCAGGAAGGGCAATGGCCATTCCTCTGGCGTAATTTACCCCAGCGGTTTCGAGAACGTGGAAACTCACACCGTTGCCATAAACATAAGGCACACTAGCCTCACGCAACTGCTGAATTCTCCTTTCTGATTGGTCGATCACCACTACAGGTAAGTCATGTTGCTGCAATAACCGCACCAAATTTCTGCCTACTCGCCCATAGCCGCAGACTACTATATGATCTTTCGAGGGTAAATCTTCCGATACATCCCGTGCTTGACCTTCTCCAGCTAAATATGGTTTTAGCCAAGGCATGGATTCAGCACAGTTAAATAAAAATGGTACTAACCGCAGTATAAAGGGGGTAATTATCAGTGTGACTGCCGTGGTTCCCAAAATTAATAAATATATTCTTCGGGACACTAACCCCAGGACTTGCCCCTCACTGGCAAGAACAAAGGAAAATTCCCCAATTTGAGCTAGTCCCAATCCAGCGATTAAGGCTGTTTTCAAAGGATAGCGAAACAGCATCACCAAGGGCGTGATGATCAAAAATTTACCCACGAAAACTATTGCCACTAGCCCTAAAATCAATTCCAGGTTGTTCCACAAAAAGCCTGGATCAATTAACATGCCAATGGCAGCAAAAAATAAACTAGCAAAAATATCTCGCAGTGGCTCTACATAAGTTAAGGTTTGGTCGGCATACTCCACTTCTGAAATCATCAAACCGGCAACAAACGCCCCCATTTCAATCGACAGCCCCAAATACTCAGTCAAAAGGGCAATGCCTAAACACAGCGTTACCACACCCAGTAAAAAGAGTTCTCGGCTTTCGGTACGGGCTAATAGTCGTAATAAAGGGGGTATCAGCCAAATTCCCGCTGCTACTGCACCTGCGGCAAATAAACCAATCCGCAGCAGCGCTGTCAGTACTGTTATACCAATGGTTTCTGCTGGTTGATTGAGGGCTGGTAAGACTGCGATCATCAGTCCCAAGGCCAAGTCCTGTACTACCAAAATGCCCAACATGACTTGCCCGTGGGGGGTTTCGGTTTCGTTGCGTTCTATCAAGCATTTGAGGACAACTGCTGTCGAAGACAAAGACAAAATTGACCCTAAAAATACACCCTTGGCTGGTAAGGTTCCCCAGGCTCCTGTCAACCCACATACTAAAACCGTGATCGAAATCGTCAGGGCAATTTGTAGCCCACCTCCTCCTAAAGCGATCGCTTTGACTTTTTTCAGTTCTGCAAAGGAAAATTCCACTCCCAAAGCAAACAATAAAAAGGCGACCCCAAACTGAGCCAGAGTTTCTACTTGAATAACTTCTTTAATTAGCCCCAGTCCGGCTGGGCCGACAATCATCCCGCCGATGAGATATCCCAGTAGCACAGGTTGGCGTAACAGCGATGCCAACAGCCCACCACAGGCAGCGACGGCGAGAACTACAACTAAATCAACAATTAGTCTAAAATCTTCTTGCACAAGCTTTTTAAATAACTATCAAGACCTCATAAACTCAGGATACAAAGTTTTATCTATCTGGGGGTGGGTTGTTGGTTAAGGGACTGCAAAATTTGTATGTAGCCCTTGGTAAACCTGCTGTTTCTGTCATTTAGATTTATCAGAGGTAAAATTGGAACCAACAGTAGAACAATTGCAAAGCTTTTACCGAATGTCGGTGAGGATGAGCAATTTACTTCGACCAATTAACTTAGTGCGGATGGACGAAAGGACAAAGCGTGTAGTTATGTTGGTGGGAGAGACAATAGAAATAGAAATTTATCCCAATGGAGAGGTAGTTACAAAATGACACAACCCAACTTTGTGGATATGACCGATGCTGAGTTACGAGCTTACGTATTACAGAATCCCGATAATACTGAAGCGTTTCACGCATACGTTGATCGCTTGCACGCAGCCAATCCAAATCCACAGCTAATGTCAATCGAGGAAGCAGAGGCTGAATTAGAGAAGAGGGTCAACCAAGGTCAAAGATAGTAGAAAGCATCCTAAAAAAATCTTCAGGATGCTTTCTTTCTCATTTACAACGACTAGTCAGTTCACTGTGATATCGCTCAATATCCGAACGATTCACTGACTTGTTGCCTTCACTTTTCGCAATTTCCTGGGCTACCTGTTCATAACAATTGCTACTGCTGGAATTATTGGAGAATCCCCCAACAATTAAACTAATTCTAAAAGGAGCCAGTAAGATCGTGGAGGCAACCAAAAGACCCCAAATAATCATCGTCTTTTCATTTTGATCAGACTCTTGATTTGTCATCATGGTTTTAGAATAGGACTATATCTAGCAATCCCAAAAATAAATCTTGTCTAACTACTTAGTGAAAAATTTTTCAATAAACCTAAACATAGATGCTTAATAGCCCGCTTTTTAATAGCATCAATAGGACTTACGCACTAGTTACGGAAGAATCGTAGACGCTCAAGCGGCTTGCCGGAGGCTACCACAGAGACACAGCGAAAAGTTGTCAGGAGGGTTTCCTTCGGTAACAAACTTTTCAAGACAGAGGACACGGAGGAATAAGAGTTAGAGAGATATTTTGCGTAAGTCCTAATTAAAAGCGATCGCCTTCCAAGACAAAATCTAAGAGTGTCATTTTATACTATAAATTGCTTTAATTCTGGACAGGAGTTTCCAGAACTTTAATATCTATCAAGGGTGTGAGGTTAAAGCCTTGCTTAATTAATCGATTTTGAATTGCTCTTGTGAGGCGATCGCTAATTTCCTGATCTGATTTTGCAACTCCCTGGTTACGTTGGACGTAAACAACACACAATAGGGTATTTTGCCTTTTGATATCAGAACGAGTGAAGCGGACATTCGACTCGACTAATTGTGCTAAACCCTCTTGCTTAACAACTTTTTGAACTTCAGAATTGGCACGTTGAGCAATGCTAGAACGTTCCAAGTTGGGAGAATTGGCAAACTGCCATGTTAAAAGACCGCAAAGTGTAATGATAGTAGTCGTCAAGGCAGAGAAAAATACCCATTTTTTCCCCCGCTGATAGCGGGTTCCTTGAGTAGATAATCCATATATTCGGAACAAGAAAGCAGCTGATAAGTTGATGCCACATAGTTGCAGTAATAGCAGGAACAGTCCAGATGTCACCATGTCCCAGCGACCGATCGCACTTGCCATACCTACAATCCCTGATGGAGGTGCTAGAGAAGCAGCCACTAACATTCCTGTTGCGGCTCCAGATACTAGACTACTGCGCTCAGATTGCACTAAGTTAAGCGCTCCTGCTGCTCCTGCTGCTAGTGGTAATAATACTGCTATTGCTGAAATCTGGCTACGTTCAATTTGTGCTAAATTCCGTCCACCGTGAGATTTGGCAAGATCTAGAACTGCTTTTCCGTGTCCTTTGGACACCTGGATAATTAGCTGACGCATATTTCCTCTTTCAGCTAACCATCTCATGTTACCAAGACTAGGCTCTCTAACTAGAGAAATATTTTGGGTAATTGAAAGTCGCTTTCCCCCTGCTCCCCGAAGTTGCTCCACTTGAAGAGCAGCGCCTTGCGCGGGTTCCCAAGGCAGCTTTTGGGGGGAAACTTCCTCCCAAAACGTGCCGCCACGTTGTGGCGACTGCGGGGGAAACCCCAGACGCTCGCGGACTCGCGCTTCGCGCAGCGGTACTAGTCTGCGATCGCCCACTTTACATAAGGACGAGAACCTAATACGGCGCGAGTACTAAATTCTGAAGGGTTGCTAGGAGTATCCTTAGGTAAATCCACGCGGAATAAAACCTGACCATTTTGGAACCGCAGACGATATGGCAGTTCTTTATGAATAGCTCGACCAACGCAGGAAGTATAAGCTGGCTTTAAAGGTGCTGTGTATTCTACAAACTTTTTACCAGCTGATTTCAACTTGGTAGTACCTGCAATTGGGTAGGTGTCGGCAATCACAATATGTTCCCCACCACCTTCGTAGTAACGAAAATTTGTCCAAACACCTATTGTTTTTGGACAATTGCCCTTTTGAATTTCTACGCTGAGCAGAGTATTTGGCACAGTTGTTGGTAGCTTTGGCTTTTGGATTTCAGCAAATGCGATTATAGGTGCTGTAACAAATAGGGGGCATAAAATTCCACCAAGGGTGATGATTCGTGCCAAATTTTTCATAACGAAGTTTGTCAAATTTCAACTATTTCAAGAAAGTTGACTGTCATGATTTTGTGAAAGTGCCATCTTATTTGTAAATTATCGTATTGTCAGCTACAATTCTGCCAAAGAAAAATAGCCGAAAATACTGATATAACAAAAAGCATATAGATTAGGACATTTTGAGAGCGTGAATGTCAATAGTAGCTAATTTCCTGCCTCGGCAAGTGCCTCTAAATGAAAGGCAAGATTATTGAGTGCTAGCTGAATTTCCCCACTGTAAGAAATGCTTCTCCATTTTGGCGATGTTGCATTGTCCAGCGCGGTTGTATCTAAATATCGCGCAAAAACCACTAGTTTTTCGGGGTCTGTTTCGGCTGTTGCCAAATTTTCTAAAAATTCTTGAGGTGTCATGGGTTTTCAAAAAATGGGTAACAGTGTGAGAATTTCATTGATGCTATGAGGATAACTGCTACTCCACAATCAGTCTGTTCACAATATTCATGTTTCGGTCAACCGCCCCACCCACGAGGGGATGGGGCTTGTAACTGACCGAGGGAATCGGTCGAAACGTGTGGTGTATTGACTGACACCTGCTCTTCCGTCCCTTGGGTAGAAGAGAGAATATAGTCGTCCCGAACATTTTTAGCAGCATTGAGATCCGCGTGAGTCCGATGTCCACAGTTTTTGGATTGGAATCTAGACTTATGACGATTTGTTCTGCGGATGTGCTTACAAAGATTACGTATTGGTGAAGATAGCGAAGAAGAACGACGCGCCACTTGGCTAGAAGTTTTTTATGATTTGGTATTTGTGGTTGCAATCTCTCAATTAGCCCACAATCTCAATACCTTTGCCAAAATAAGAGCCTAGATAAATTTTGGCAAAAGTGGCAAAATTAAGCATACATAAGCGTTTCGATGAAAAGGTGGTTTTTCATCTGAAACCCTTATCCTGCTGTCAATACGTTAAAAAACCCTTGTAGGAAACCTTAAAGGAATTTTTAGGACTGATTGTTTTTGCCAACCCTCAAAGAAATGGGAGTTAATGGTTAAAGCATCATCATCTCACCCTCGTAAATTGGCGAAGGTATTGAATCTTAAAGAGGATATTTCGTTTTCAGGGTTGTTTGGTTTTATAGTTCTTTTTATACCAGTTTGGTGGTCATGGATTGGCGCTACATTATCACGCCAACCGCTTTGATAGCGATGACGTGGGACATAGGCTACTTGTAGGTCTACAAATGCTGACGGTGGCGGCCATGGCTATAGTTTAGAGCGATTAAAAATTGTAGAGACGCTTTTGAACTTAACGTCTCTACAAATGAACAGTACTTAAAATCCTTGCACAAATGACAAAGTAGTCAAGCTTCTGAGTAAGCTACCTGCGAAACTTAGCGCCAAGAAAGCTAAGATCGGAGAGAAATCCATACCACCCAATGGGGGAATAATTGAGCGAAACAGATTCAAATAAGGATCGGTAATTTGGCTCAAAGCGGTGAATGGTTGGTTATACCAGTTGACGCTGGGGAACCAGGTCAATAAAACCCGAATAATTAGTAAGTAGCTATAAATCGTTAAGAAGGTAACGAGTGTGGTAATCAGTAAATTCATGGATGGCTTGTTTTCTTGCTAAGTCTCAAAATGGTCTTATTATTGATTTTAATTTAGTCTACACCATGATGTTTGTAGATTATTGCCGTATTAACCACATCAACACCTTTACTTAACATGAAATATTTTAGGAATCTGTGGTGAGGGAGGGATCATTCACAGATGCAGATGAATTGCCATTGACGTTACCCAGATGCTTCCGCACTTCGTCAATTGTGGCATTAAGTTGGGCAATTTTATCTTCTAGCGATCGCCTTGCCGTTTCCATTTCTACCCCCTCGCTATCTGAGGCTAAAATCTGACGGCGTTTTGTTGACACTTTCTTAGTTCCGGCGGGGCTATTAGTCAGTTCTGACTCTTCCTCAGTTACAAATTCTCCATTGCGCCCTGAAGCGATCGCCGCCCCCACAATACCACCTACAACGCCACCAACAAAAGCCCCTACTAAAAACCCACTGGCAAAACCATCATGCTGACTCATACTTTACCCCCTTGAAGAAACCTTGCAACTTTCTCTAGCTGCATACTAGCTTAAGTCCCAAAGATGCGATCGCCTGCATCTCCTAATCCAGGTACAATATACCCTTTGTTGTTCACTGTTTCGTCAATAGTTGCCGTGTAAACTATCAAACCAGGATATGTGGCACTCAACTTTTGCAATGCTGGGGGAGCCGCTACTACACAAACAATTCGCGCCAAGGTTGGATCAATACCCCGTTGTGTCAATTCTGCCATTGCAGTCATAATCGATCCTCCCGTTGCTAACATTGGATCGGTAATTAGCACTCGTGTTTGGGGGTCAAATTTTTCTGGCAACTTATTCAAATAACACATTGGTTCCAGAGTCTCTTCATCTCGCACTAAGCCCAGATGGTAAATCGAAGCCAAAGGCAGTAACGTTTGCGCTCCTTCCAATAATCCTAGCCCTGCTCTTAAAATCGGCACGACTGCCACAGGGATCTCAGGATTAATCAAAGTTGCTGGACAGGAATCTAATGGACTCTGCACCATCGTTTCTAAAGTCGGCAACCATTCTCGTGCAGCTTCATAAGTTAGCCATCGACCTAACTCAGTCATCGCACTGCGAAATAATACTGAAGGTGTAGCAGCATCGCGGGCAACTGCCAGCCAGTGCTTAATTAAGGGATGGGGTGGAACATAAACACGCAATTGGGGCATCATAGCCAGAAATCGGCACTTTTGTTGTACTGAAACTTAAACCTTAATCATACTCTTTCCTGCGTACTGCTGAGCGCTAAAATCAACACCGCCAAATTTTATTGAAAATCTTTTTCATTAATAGTTGACATCTATTCTCAATCAAGGCTATATTATTATTCAGTGTTCTCCTCTCTTTAAGGATCGGCAGACGGGATTAGCCAGCGGTAGCAGGCTTGTCCCTCTTTTTTATGGAATAAAGAACAAAATATAACAGTTTTTAATTGTTTTTAATCAGTTATAGCTGGGGATTCAGTAGCCAAGAGTGATGATATAAGAGTTTCTCTGGCTTAATATTCAGTATGCAAAAGCCAGTTGGAGAAAAGAAATAATTTACTGCGTATTATTTGTACAATTAAAAGTAATATACAGTACTATTTTCTTGGTTGATTTTTTATGTAATAGCTGATCTTATGTGTCCAAACTCCAGTACTACTACCCCCTCCCCAAATTCTTTATTTGATGTGATTGTTATTGGTTCTGGTATTGGCGGCTTGGTGACAGCAACCCAGCTAGCAGCGAAGAAAGCAAAAGTGCTGGTACTAGAACGCTATTTAATTCCAGGCGGTAGTGCTGGCTACTTTGAACGTCAAGGCTATCGATTTGATGTGGGTGCATCAATGATTTTTGGGTTAGGACACAATGGCACAACCAACTTACTCACCCGCGCCCTTGAAGCTGTAAATGTTAATCAGCAGACAATTACTGATCCAGTGCAGATTCACTATCATCTGCCCAACGGATTAGACATCAAAGTTGACCGAGTTTATGATAATTTTTTGCAAAATCTTATTGCTTATTTTCGCCATGAAGAAAAGGGGATTCGTCGCTTTTATGACGAATGCTGGAAAGTTTTCAATTGCCTTAACACTATAGATTTGCTGTCGTTAGAAGAACCTCGGTATTTAATGCGGGTGTTTTTTCAGCATCCTTTAGCGTGTCTCGGTTTAGCTAAGTATTTGCCCCAAAATGTTGGAGATGTGGCACGCCGCTACATTAAAGATCCCCAATTATTGAAATTTATCGATATGGAATGTTACTGCTGGTCTGTGGTGACCGCTGACATGACACCAATGATTAATGCTGGGATGGTCTTTTCTGACAGACACTATGGCGGAGTCAATTATCCCAAAGGAGGGGTAGGACAAATTGCCCAAAAATTAGTAGAGGGCTTAGAAAAGGCTGGAGGTAAGATTCAATACCAAGCTAGGGTTACGAAAATTATTACGGAGCAGGGACGGGCTGTAGCTGTACAACTAGCTAATGGTCAAGTCTATCGAGGGAAACGCATAGTCTCTAATGCTACACGCTGGGATACATTTGAAAAATTACTACCTGTAGAGAAAATACCTAATAATGAGAAAAAGTGGCAACAGTTATATCAAAAATCACCCAGTTTTTTGAGTTTGCATATTGGGGTGAAAAAGTCAGTGTTGCCTACTGGAACAGAGTGCCATCATATAGTCCTAGAAGATTGGGAAAAAATGGCAGTATCGGCAGGTACAATCTTTGTTTCGATTCCCACATTGCTTGACCCAGATTTAGCACCAGCGGGATATCACATCATTCATGCTTTTACTCCTCATTGGATTGATGATTGGCAAGGTTTGTCTGCAAGTGATTATGAAGCCAAGAAAGAAGAGGCAGCTTGGCAAATAATTGACCGACTAGAGAAAATTTTTCCTGGTTTAGATGCTGGCTTAGATTACCTGGAAGTGGGTACACCTCGTACTCATCGCCGTTTTTTGGGGCGAGAAGATGGCACTTACGGGCCGATTCCTCGGCGTAAGCTGCGGGGGTTATTGAGAATGCCATTTAATCGCACAGCTATCCCCGGACTGTATTGTGTTGGGGATAGTACTTTTCCTGGTCAGGGGTTGAATGCAGTGGCATTTTCTGGGTTTGCCTGCGCCCATCGCATTGCTGTTGATTTGGGATTTTAAGTACCCTCTGGATTAATTCGTCGCATTTTGCTGATTCAGTACCTACGCACAAGTAACGGAAAAGTAAACCACAGAGGACGCATAGACGCGTTAGCGGCTACTTTTACGAGTTCTCCGAAGGAGTACCCGCAGAGTAGGACACAGAGAAATAAGAGTTTGAGATGTTTTTGCGTAAGTCCTATGATTATTAAAAAGCCTTTATAGAGCAATTTTGAATACTTTAGTCTGTAGAACTTTTGTGTTCAAAACTCTAAGCTTTTTCTTCATGCAAGCCAGTAAACTAGATCAAATTTTAGGACTAGAACTACAACGTCATCGCACAAAGAAAAGTTGGTCACAGGAGTATCTTGCAGAAGTAACAGGTCTCCACAGGACTTACATCAGTCAGCTTGAGCGAGGGCTAAAAAGTCCATCTGTTAGAGTTCTCAACCACATTACCAATGCTTTGGGTATAAAAATGAGTGAATTTTTACAAGCCGTAGAGGAATCCCTGAGTGTTGACGGACAACGAAATTAAAAGATTAAGGCAAGCCATTATTGCAACTATTGCATCTCCAGTTATAGGCTCGATAGAAGATTATACGTGGGAAGCAATTTTTCATTATGTTAAAGATATACCTCTATCAGATCCTGCTCTGGGACGTAGCAAGCTTCTCTATGATGCTGTTGATTTGGTGACTAAAACTGGTTGGTCACTTAAATCCCTACAATTAAATCGGTTCAATCTTCAATACCTTTGCCAAAATAAGAGCCTAGATAAATTTTGGCAAAAGTGGCAAAATTAAGCATACATAAGCGTTTCGATGAAAAGGTGGTTTTTCATCTGAAACCCTTATCCTGCTGTCAATACGTTAAAAAACCCTTGTAGGAAACCTTAAAGGAATTTTTAGGACTGATTGTTTTTGCCAACCCTCAAAGAAATGGGAGTTAATGGTTAAAGCATCATCATCTCACCCTCGTAAATTGGCGAAGGTATTGATCTTGGAAGTCCATTTTTGTTTGTCATTCAGAGAGCAGATATTATCAAAAAGGCTGAACAATTAGGGTTTCCTGGTCTAACTGAGCAATCATCGCCTCATGAACTCGGAGCAGCCATTGTTCAACATTGGAACGAGAAGATTATTTCCAGCCAAGCGGCACAAGGTGTTATTAAGAGTTATGAAAGCATATTACTGAAAACCATTAAAGGCTATGAATATATTTATTGTGAGTTTCCACTTTATCCTTTTGATCCCAATACGTTTTCTTGGGCTTGGACAATAGATAAAATTACTGGGAGATCAGGAGCAGGACTACAGGGAAGCGTTGCAGGCACAATAGAATTAATTTGGTACAAAAATCAAAAACAACTTTTCAGAGCTAGAACTATTCCTGCACAAGCCGTTAATATTACAGTTAAACGCACTCGTCTTACACTTGAGCGATATGTAGAGACAGTTCTCTCTGCTTTGGAAGATCAAATCAATACTCAGCTTTCTGGGGATGATGTTGAATAATAGATGAAGCTATTACTTTGCCTAAGAGTGGGGGTACAGATTGACCAATTTGAGAAGCCATATCAGTATACGTTCCCAAAAAGTGAAAGTTATCTGGATAAGAGTGTAATCTTGCAGCTTCGCGTATTGTAATTGTTCTATCTTGAGTAGGGTGGAAAAACCTACCCGACCCAGGATGGAATAGCCACCTCGTGATAGTTCTTGCTGGCTTATCCCAGTAAAGTCTTCCGTATGCACCGCTATAATGTTTTTTGGGAGCTAATTCCGAAGGTAAATCCCTAGCATCTTGTCCTTCACGAAGAGCGCGCGCTCTCGACAATTGAATTGGAGTCAAAGCGCGAGCGACATGATTAACAATTCTCAAGCTTTTATAACGAATAAAAGCTTGATATGTAGTTTGTGGAGCATGGGGATACACTTCAGCGTTATAGTTTTGCCCTGCATCTAGTGGTGGTAAATCTCCAATCGCATCTCTAACTGTGATCAGTGGAGAAATATTTGTGTCTAATAAATTAAGCTGATTACAAGATTTTGTAGCTCTATAGTCAGTCTTAATGTCACCAAAATTTTTTGGTTCAGGAAAATGAAGGGAGTGATTCAGACTAGCTAGAAAAAAAGCTCTGGCTCTCGTTTGTGGTATTCCATAATGTGCAGCATTTAGTGATGAAGAGATAACTTTATAGCCTAATGATTCAAGTTGTTTTGTGATTTCTTCCCTAACCACGCCATTGTAAGCTTTCAATATTTCAGGTACGTTCTCCATTACGACATAAAAGGGTCTAAATTCCTCTACAAATTCCAAAAACGTTTGATATAGCTGGTTACGAGAATCATTAAGGTAGCGATAACCAGCAGGAACATTTCTAGAAAATCCCTGACACGGAGGGCCGCCAACCAACGCTGTTAGTTCTTCTTGTTCCAATCCCAATGCTAATCGTAAATCACCAGGACTAACCTGACGTATATCCTGATGAATGATTTGAGCATTTGGGTAATTGTGCTTATATGTTGTCAAGGCTTTTGCATCTATATCAATTGCACATAGAGATTCAAAACCCGCCATGTGAAATCCTGTAGTCAAACCACCCGCACCAGCAAATAAATCAATAATCTTGTGTGTCATCATTGAATACTATAGTATTCAATGATGTATTGTCAAGTACTCTTTCATAAACCAGATATATAGCCAATGTAGAAGTTGGTGGCAAAATCTCTTTTGATGGGCGATCGCCTGCTTTTAAAAGCGTAATTTAGCGCTACAGAATGCAGAGCATTGATTAAATAATTTTAACTTTACTGGCTGCTTTTGTAGCCTTTGCTCTTGCCTCTTGTATATCAACACCTTTAGCTAAAGCTACCCCCATACGGCGATAAGGATGAGCGCTAGGTTTACCAAAAAGTCTAATATCGACGTTTTTTTCGGATAAAGCTTCAGCGATACCTGTAAATGCCACAGAGTCTGATTTTTCAGCAGCTAAAATAACGGCGCTGGCTGATGCTCCTAGCTGTTCTATATGGGGAATGGGCAATCCTAGAATAGCTCTTAAATGTAGTTCAAATTCATTGAGATTTTGTGAGATTAATGTCACCATTCCCGTATCATGGGGTCGGGGAGAAAGTTCGGAAAAAATGACTTCATCTTTAGTGATGAAAAATTCAACACCAAAAATTCCGGCTCCTCCCAAGGCATCAGTGACTTTTTCAGCTATTTGTTGAGATTTTAATATGTTATCTTCAGAAATACCTGCTGGTTGCCACGACTCTTGATAATCTCCTCTTTCTTGACGATGACCAATCGGAGAGCAAAAGATTGTTGGTGCATTCCACTGTTTAATTGTCAGTAAAGTGATCTCAATTTCAAAGTTGATAAATTCTTCAACAATTACCTTTTGGCTATCACCTCTAGAATTAGCGATCGCATCATTCCAAGCTTTCTCTACTTCACTACTAGATGATACTACAGACTGACCTTTCCCAGAGGATGACATCACAGGTTTAACTACATTAGGGAACCCAATTTCATCAGAGATAGCAATCAATTCTTCTAAAGTTTCTGCATAACCATATTTAGCAGTTCTAATGCCTAACTCTTGATGTGCCAGTTCCCTAATTCTGTCACGATTCATTGTATAGTTAGTTGCTGCCGCAGTGGGGATAACTGTAATTCCTCTTTTTTCAAATTCCAGAAGTTTTTCTGTTCTAATAGCTTCAATTTCTGGTACAATAAAATTAGGTTTGTATTTAGTTACTACAGCTTCTAGAGCATCAGCACTCAGCATAAAAATCACTTCAGAACAGTCAGCTACTTGCATAGCTGGAGCATTAGCGTAGCGGTCAACAGCAATCACATAATTCCCCAAGCGTTGAGCAGCAATGACAAATTCTTTGCCTAGTTCTCCTGAACCTAGTAACATCAACTTTTGGGGCAAACTAATCGAATTATTCATTAAGTTAAGTTGGCGATAAAAATTCAATTTATATAAATATAAACCAAATGTAGCGACTGTTTTGAAAGTCAAGCGATCGTCAATAAAAAACTAGGGCTGGAAAAATTGACGCAACTGGGTAACGCTGCGATAGATTCAGCGATGCCTGGTATGGGCATGAAGACTTGTAGTTGGTAGTCTAGATAGTCACAGAAGAGGCAGAGGAGATGTTAATGCAACCTTTTAACCTTTTACTCTTGTCAGTCCACTACAATAATCTTATTTATACTTTATAAACGACCTCTAAGTTTGTATAAAATAAATAGTGAAAATGAAAAATATTTACTGGAATTGAAGAATCAATGCAGATATATAAGGTTATCGAAGAAACAATCACAAAACCACCAATTCCCCACGAACCATATAAGCAATCATTGAAAGCGTGGGCAATGTATTGCTTGCGAGACAAAGGTTTTAAAGTCGTTTATGCCCAAAATGCTGACTTTGCGATCGAACCCAAGGGTGGAGAGAAGTTATATTTTAAAGTCACCAATAATGCAACTGATGTAGACAATACTTGTGGTTGGATAGTTTGGGATAGCACAACTAAAAATGCTAGTCTGGTTCCGCCACCATCTTAAGTTAGTTTTTCAAACACCATTAAATGCTGTTGGGGTAACAAATTTTTGGTTTCACGCCAAACTAAACCAACGGCTTGCATTTCTTTACGTACTTGCTTTTGAGTCATTTTGTGCAGACGTTTGATTGTAATCAAGGGATTTTCGCCCCGGTATTCAACCAGCACCACTCTACCACCTGGTTTTAGGGCTTTGACAATTCCTTGCATCACTTCTTGGGGATACTCAAATTCATGATAAGCATCTACCATCAACGCTAAATCCACACTTTCATTTGGCAGGTTGGGGTTAGTGCGAGTAGCTAAAACAGGTTCAATGTTGGAGATATTTTTCTCTTTTTTAAAAAACTCAATGATATCTAGCATTTCTGGCTGAATATCTACAGCAAATACCTTTCCTGCTGTTAATAATGGTGCAATGCGAAAACTAAAGTAACCTGTACCAGCGCCAATATCTGCGACTACGTCATTCGGTTGTAAATTGATCGCAGTTATCACCTGACTGGGTTGTTCTTCTGTCTCCCGCCTGGATCTTTCTAACCAACCAGCGCCTGTATGTCCCATAACTTGGGCAATTTCTCGACCCATGTAGTATTTACCAATACCATCTGGATTGTGGAGCGATCGCTGTTCATATACAGTATTTAGTGAAGAGGCTGCTTGTGCTGGTTGAGTTGGGTTCAATAACGAGCAACTCAATATCACTAGAAAAGTTACTATAAAGTGTAGAAAATTTGACATTTGGTTATGAATGATGTAAATGCTTATAAGCAACAACTAAGAGAATTTTATGGGAATAGAACTACTTATGACTATGAGGAAGGTACTCGCCATCCTTTAGATGCCAAAATTCTACTGGAATTTGTTCCACTTCAGCAAGGACAAAAAATCTTGGATGTGGCGACTGGAACAGGTTTAGTTGCAATTCCCGCAGCTGAAAAAGTTGGTTCAGAGGGCTATGTGATTGGGATTGACATGACCCCTGGAATGTTGTACCAAGCAAGACAAAAAATTGCAGCAGCAAGATTACAAAACATCGAGTTGATTGAAGCAGATGCAGAATACTTCAACTTTAATGATAGTAGTTTTGATGTTGTCTTTTGTTGTGAAGCAATTGTACTTTTTCCTGATATCTTTGCTATTTTGCAAAAGTGGTATAGCTTCTTAAAAACAGGAGGATTTGTGGCATTTACTTGTCCTCCAGAAACTGCTTATCTGGCAGATGTTCATCAAATTATTTGCGCTAGAGTTTTGGGCATATCGTTACCGCATATCCTTGAACCACTTGGAACTCCAGAAAAATGTCACAATTTGCTCAATCAGGCAGGTTTTAAAGATATAGAAATTAAGGTTGAACCATCAGGAAGTTATCGCCATTTTAGGAATAACAGATTATCTTGGACAGCAATTAATATGAGTTTTAAAGGTAATCCGCTGTTGGCAAAATTATCACAAGCACAATTAAATCAGTTGCAAGTTGAGTACAGTGCAGAAATTGAAAAATTGACAACTGATCAAGGAGTTTGGGAAGATACCACAAAGTTCTTTGTTCGCGCTAGAAAGTAAATTATACGGATAGACAGCAGCGATCGCATATTATTTAAATTACAAACGGTTCCAATGAGCGATCGCACCACTGTTCACCAACACGTTCAGTTACCAACGGTCTAACGATAAACTTGGGTGGGGAACCATCTTGAACATCAATCCGCACGCAGGAGTAAGGTAATTGCTTTTGAGTTGCGTAGCCATTGCGTCCTACATACAACAGCGAATCCGCAACTTTGCGAGTAGGACTACCGGGAATATCAGCAAAAGTCTCCATCAATTCAGTTCCTTCTGGACGCTGACGACGGGGACGGCGACCGCTACCACCAGAGATAATCCAGTTAATGTGAGAGTCAGCATATCCTGTATCAACTGTATGCAGATATTCTAAGCAGTGGGCGTGACCATTGAAAATTAAATCAACTATGGGACGTTCTTTAATCAAAGAACCCAGAGTTTCCGCCACCTGTTCTAAAACCCAACGCAGACGGTGACGAACTGCTAAAGTTTGGGCTTGTCTCCACTTCGTTGCTTCTGTGACATAGGGAGGATGATGAAAATAAATGATTCTACCGCGAACTTCTGTTGTGTTCCAAGATTCGATTAGTCTCGTTCGCAGCCAATCAAGTTGTTCAAAATCAATCGCGGTTGTAGTATCGGACGTTAGTTGTTTTTCAATGTCGATTTTGATTTCGTTGATTTGATCTAATTTGGCGCTGAGTTCATCGAGTTGTTCAGCTTCGGCAGGGTTATCGGGATTAAGGCGATCGCTCAATGCTAAAATCTGTAATTCCTCTTGATCTATTTCGTGGCGACGCTTTTGCAATTCTTGACGGTAAATTTCTCCTGCTTGAGTTGCAGGTAAAGGAGATGGTGTATTAAATGTATTGGAATCTAAAGCGAAAAAGTCAATACCACCGTAACGAAAAGTGTAATAGCGGTTGGGTAAATGGGTAAACTCTCCCGGTTGATAACGCAAACAGCGCCCAGTGTCATTTTTCGCAATGTAATGTTGATCTAAATGATGTTGTAAATCTTCTGGTGAAGCGATCGCTGCTAGATAATCAAGAAATGCTCGTGAGTATGCATCACCTTGATTAGAACCATGCCAACCAATCTCAAAATCTTTATAACGTAACATCCGACGTAACCGCAGTGTGCTTCCTGTTACTAGACGATACATGAAAGGCACATCATAATAATCATGATTTCCTAGTACTGGCAGAAACGGCAAATTAAACACCATACGGTCATAAGAGATATTCTTGGGGTTTTCGCCACCCACTAGAAACTCTCGGTAAGGTTCGATAAAATTGGTTGGGTAATATTCACGGGAACCCACCACATAAATTACATCACCAGTATGCAGCACAAAACGGCAGTCATCTTTGTGGGGAAGCATCAGTTCAGCGACTTGTCGTTGGGGATGATGTCCGTAATGAGATTTTGTACCGCTGTCACCGATAACCATAAACGAAAAATCGGGATTATCATCCTTACCATCATCGATAACCATACTGGTTTGATCAATTCCCCGTTGTCCAAAACTCGGATGTTTCCACCGCACCCTCTCTTTCATCCTTTGGATTTTTACAGGAATTGATGGTTCAGAAATCAATTTCATACAACATACTCCCAAATTTTAGTCAACAGTCAACCTCAAAGGTTCAACTTCCAAGTTCAGAGGTTTAACTTCCAAGTTCAAAGGTTCAACTTCCAAGTTCAAAGCTTCAACTTTCGAGTTCAGAGGTTTAACTTTCGAGTTCAGAGGTTTAACTTCCAAGTTCAAAGGTTCAACTTCCAAGTTCAAAGCCTCAACTTCCAACCTCAAAGCCCCACACCCCACGCTCAATTAAGAATTAAAAATGAAATCGAATCAAGTTTTAATTTTTAATTTTTAATTTTTAATTCCCAAAGGGATGCCCCATTCCCAACTATTTATAACCCGCCGCTTGTAATAAAAACAGCTTGGCATAACGTCCCTGATTTTTTAACAACTCCTCATGAGTTCCTTGTTCTACAACTTCTCCGTTTTCTATCACTGCGATTTTGTCAGCCATCCGTACTGTTGAGAAGCGATGAGAAATCAAGAACACCATCTGTTCTTGAGTCAGGGAGCGAAAATGATTGAAAATATCAAACTCAGCTTGAGCATCCATTGCTGATGTTGGTTCATCCAAAACCAGAATATCTGCCCGATTTCGCATAAAAGCACGAGCTAAGGCAATTTTTTGCCACTGTCCCCCAGAAAGTTCCTGTCCTCCCTTGAACCAACGACCAAGTTGTGTGCGGAAGTCTTGGGGTAATTGTTCAATAAAAGGTTGAGCCATGCCTTTTTGAGCAGCATTTTGCCAACGGATTTTGTCTTCTAAGTGTTCTACATCGCCTATGCCGATATTCTCCCCCACGGTAAATTGATAGCGGACAAAGTTCTGAAAAATTACACCAATCCGACGGCGCAGTACATCCACATCCCATTCTTGCAAGTCCAAACCATCTAAAAAAATCCGTCCAGAGTCTGGGGTGTAAAGTCGGGTAAGTAGTTTGATTAAGGTAGTCTTACCGGAACCATTTTCACCCACAATCGCCAGTTTTTCTCCCGGTTTTAAATGTAGGGAAATGTTTCTCAATGCGGGTCTAGAACTTCCTGGATAGGTAAAAGACACATTCTCAAAGCGGATACCATCTTGAGGATTTATGCCAATAATTGCTTTACCCCAAGGCTGTGGGACTTCTTCTTCTAAAAAATCGTAGAGGTTTGATAAATACAAGTTGTCTTCATACATCCCCCCAATCGAAGTCAGGGCGCTGGAGAAAGTAGACTGTCCTTGGCGAAAGACTATGAGATACATTGTCATGTCCCCTAAAGAAATTCTACCTACTACAGTTTCTACAACTATCCAAGCGTAAGCTATGTAAAAAGCAGCGGTACTCACTAAACTCAAGAGATATCCCCACAATCCCCGCCGGAGAGTTAAGTCACGGTCTTCACCATAAAGTTGATTAAAAAGATTGTGGTAACGGCTTAATAACATTTCCCCTAACTGGTAGAGTTTGACTTCTGTTGCAAAGTCTTCTCTGGCTAAGAGATTTTCTATATAGTGCTGTTGACGAGTTTCGGGCGCACGCCAACTAAATAGGCGAAAGGCTTGTCCGGCAAACTTTGTTTCTGCAATGAATGCAGGCATAGCTGCTAAAATCAACACGATTACTGCCCAAATTGAAAAGTTCACTAGCAAAACGCCGTAGGTTACAAGGGAAAGCGCACTTTGCACCAACCCAAAGGTACGAGTTACCAAAGAAAGGGGACGAACTGATGCTTCTCGCCGAGCATTGGTCAATTTGTCATAAAATTCTGAGTCTTCAAATTGTCTAAGATCAAGTGTCAGCGCCTTTTCTAAGATGAGTACATTTACTCTTTGACCTAGTAGTACCCGCAATAGCGACTGACAGATAGTGAGTCCCCGCTGACAACCTGCTAATAAAGCAACAGCGATCGCTTCTAATCCTACATATAATAATGGGCGAGAAATATTGACAAAACTACTGCCATCTGATTGAGAGGTCAAGACTACCGCATCAACGATTAACTTACCAAGGTAGGCGATCGCTGCCGGTAAAAGACCAGCCGCTAAAGTTAAAGTAGCCAAAATAAGTGTCAACAAGCGGCTAGTATTCCACACCAAGCCTATAGCCCGTCCGCTATAACGGAAAACTGCCAGTGACTGGCGCAGGGCATTTCGTTTCTTTTTAATCTTCATTATTATTTTTATAGCGTGGAAATACCCGTAATTGCTGACAAGCGATCAAGGGTGGCATAAAAACTGAATACCAAGTTAAAAGAGAAAGCGGCTAATTTTAAAATTAGCCGCTTTCCCTGTTACCTGTTAAATTTATATCTTTAGATAGAACTCAGGTAGTTTCTGTTGATGTATGAGCTTATAAAATTTATGTTTTACAATTTCTGAACTTTTTTAACAATTAGGTGTAGTAAGTAATATTTTCAAGAACAAAGTATTAAAATTTTGATATTATAATGCAATGTTAATGATACAGCTATATTAATAACTGCATACTAACTAGTCAGCTTAATTGATATTTGTCTAATAACTCCTAATTTAATGGCTTTTTAAAAAATTTATCAAATCTTTAAGTGTATTTAACTAGAAAAGAAATATACTCAAATCTAGGGTATAAAATATTTTCTACAGTGTAAATAGCGAAGATAAAATTCTGTCGGCTAGATTACCTCTTTGCTATAGTTCCCTATTACAACTTACGCACTATTTACCCTCACAACCTCAAGGGTTAGTCAAACCTCTTAACTCCTATTAACAGAGGCTTGTACACCCTTTGACCTCTTAAAGGATGAAATCTTATTGATAATAAATTTCCTAGTTATTGTTCATAGCAATGCCTGGCATCAAGCGTCTACGCTACCTTTCACTCTCAGAAATACCCTGCTGTGCTGGGTCAATTTTATTTGATTGATCAGGGATTTAGATTGTCAATAAATTTATCAATAAGTAGTCATCTGGAAGTAGGTCAAATAGTTAAAACCTTGATTAATTAAGGTTTTATTCCATTAAATGATAGATATGCCCTTGAATCTAACTGAATTTTTACCTCTGACAAAGGACTATTTGAGAACAACTTGAAAACAAGGATTCTCCAAAATAGTTGTTGAGTGGTGAAAAATTCAAGATCCTAAATCATTCCGCGAGTTATATCATCAAAATCGAAATCATGCTAAGTGTCTTAAACCCAATTAAGACAAATGTTTAGCGTTTTTATCATCTTGGAATGACTAAAAATATGATTTTACATAATTGATGAAAAATTCCAAGATTATCGAGTTAACCTGCGGAATGAATGATTTTAAACATGTTTATCTAGACATGGAAGGTTGTATTTTGAAAAATCACGAGTTTATTAAGGATTATGAACCAAGGATTATGAAGCAATGAATCGAAGTTTTAAATACCTAACTTTATTTTGCTGCACTATATTACTCATACTCTTCTTGGGTCAAATAGAAGGGTACACGCCGGCTCAGGTGACTTCAAAAACTTCTAGTAAGCTCACTGCGGTCACTTTTAGCCCCAAAGGAGATACCCTAGCCAGCGGTACCGAAAAAGGCCAAATCGCCTTGCTGGATGTCAAGAGTGGAAAAGTAGTCCGAACTCTTAAAAGCGATACAGATGCGGCGATCGCTGGACTTGCTTACACCTCAGATGGCAAACTGGCTAGCGTCAGCAGAGACACCAAAGTGCGGCGGTGGGACTTAGCTAGCGGCAAACAACAGGCTATTCTCCAAGCATCTGAGAACCCGCCGAGGGCACTTGCTGTCAGTCCAGATGGCAAATTGATAGCTAGTGCAGGGGAAGACCCCAAGGTGGCGGTATGGGATTCAACAACCAACAAACTGATCGCTTTTTTTGAAGGACACCAGCGCTTCGTTAATAGTGTCGCCTTTAACAGCGATAGCACCCTCTTAGCTAGCGCTGATGAACAAGGCCGGATCTATGTATGGAATCTAAAAGAAAACAAATTGCTGCGAGTCCTGCTTGGTCACGCCGACGGAATAACAGCGATCGCCTTTAATCCCAACCCCAAAAATGCAAATCAGCTAGCCAGTGTGAGCAAAGATGCCACAGCTAGACTTTGGGATGTAACCCAAGGTACACAGCTAAAAGTTTTCAGTCAAGCCACTAAAGCTTTAAGGACAGTTGCTTTCAATCGCGGTGGTGCGATCTTGATCGCTGGGGGTGATGACAACAATATCTACCAATGGAACGTGAATAGTGGTGTCCTGCTTTCAAACCTGCGAAGCGCAGGAAATGCTCCTATCAAAGCTATTGCTGTTAGTCCAGACGGTCTTAACTTCGCTAGTGCATCCGATGGCGATCTTAGCTTGCGGGACTCAAAAAGCAATGTACTGAAGGAAACCATTCAATTAACTCCTAGCTTATTAGACTCAACCACTGACGTATCACCCACTAACTTAAAGGAAAATAAAAGTCTAAAATCTGCTAGTTCAGTGAAAAAAGCCACTGTCAGTCCCAGTAGAGAAACAGTTATTGCTGCTATCCCACCAGCACCAGGTGGGCCAATCTTAGTCATCACCAAAGCTGCTAACCCCTTTAGCAAATACTACCCAGAAATTTTGCGAAATGAAGGACTTAACACCTTCAACGAAAGCGATATCTCGTCAGTTACAGCAGCGACACTTACCAACTACGATGTTGTGATTCTTGGTGAGATGACCCTCACTTCTGCTCAGGTGACAATTTTCACCAATTGGGTTACAGGTGGTGGCAATTTAATCGCCATGCGTCCTGATAAGCAGTTGGCTAACTTGCTGGGATTAACCGATGCAGCATCTACGCTCCCCAATGCCTATTTGCTTGTAGATACCTCGACAGAAGCTGGCAATGGGATTGTCGATCAGACCATCCAATTCCACGGAACTGCTGACCGCTATACACTTAATGGTGCTGCTAGCATCGCTACACTGTACACAGATGCTACAACCACAACAGCCAATCCAGCCGTCACATTACGTAGTGTTGGTAGTAATGGTGGTCAGGCTGCTGCATTTACCTACGATTTAGCGCGTTCAATTATTTACACTCGCCAAGGTAATCCGGCTTGGGCTACACAAGAGCGTGATAGTTACCCACCCATCCGCTCCGACGACTTATTTTTTGGTAATACGAGTGCGGATTGGGTCAACCTCAATAAGGTGGCAATTCCCCAGGCTGATGAGCAACAACGTCTGCTAGCCAACTTGGTTCTCAAAATGAACCTGGATAAGAAACCGCTACCGCGCTTCTGGTATTTCCCCAAGGTCAAAAATGCGATCGTCAAAGCGATTGTACTTATGACTGGTGACGACCATGCCAATGGTGGAACTGTAGGTCGGTTTAACCAATTTAAAGCCCTCAGTGAACCCGGTTGTTTAGTTGATGACTGGGAATGTATTCGGGGTACATCGTATATATATGCCGATACACCACAGACAAAAATAACTAACGCTCAGGCGGCCGCGTTTAATACTGATGGCTTTGAGATATCATTGCACGTCACTACCAACTGTGCAGATTTTACACCTACTTCATTGGAGACTTTCTACACACAGCAACTAAATACTTTTGCAAGCAATTACCCAAGCATCCCTGCTCCTGTTACCGAACGACATCACTGCCTCGTTTGGAGTGACTGGTTCACTACTCCACAAGTTGAGCTTAGTAAAGGCATACGGCTTGATACTACTTACTACTACTGGCCGCCTGATTGGGTTAATGACCGTTCAGGATTCTTCTCCGGTTCTGGTATGCCGATGCGTTTGGCTAACCAAGACGGGACATTGATTGATGTCTATCATTCGGTTACACAAATGACCGATGAGTCAGGACAAACATACCCTTCAACAGTCGATACTCTGCTTGATCGGGCAGTTGGATCAGAGGGGTATTATGGTGTTTTTAATGTCAATGCTCATACTGACTATCAAGAAGACAACCCTGATACGTCTTCAAATGAGCTTCGTTTACAAGGTTCAATAGTTTCCAACGCGGTGGTCGCTTCCGCCCAAGCCCGTAATGTACCGATTATTTCTGCTAAACAACTGTTGACATGGCTCGACGGTCGCAACAGCTCATCTTTTGGTTCCCTCGCATGGAGTAACAACACCCTCAACTTCACTCTTAGCAAGGGTACAGGTGCAAATAACTTACAGGCGATGCTACCAAATCGTTCTGGCAACCTAGTCTTGAGCAGCATTAGCCGTAATAGTAGTAATGTTACTTTCACAAAACAGGTAATCAAGGGTATTGAGTACGCCTTCTTCCCAGGTAATGCTGGTTCTTACGTTGCTATATACACCCCAGATACAACACCCCCAACGGTTACTTCCAAGACTCCTGCCAACGCAGACACAAATGTTAATACTGTAACCAGTGTTACAGCGACGTTCAGTGAGCCAATAGACCCAGCAACTATTAACAGCAGTACATTTGAGTTGCGAAGCCAAGGAAACACGCTGATTGCTGCCACTGTTACATACGATCAAGCTAGCCTCACAGCAACGCTAACACCGAGTAGCCCGTTGGCAACTTCAACGACTTACAATGCCACAGTTAAAGGTGGAGTAACTGATCCAAGGGTGAAAGACATGGCGGGCAATGCCTTGGCTGCGAACTCTACTTGGTCATTTACTACTACAAGTACACCGCCTGCTCAGAGCATTTGGAATAGTTCGACAACTCCAGCCAACCCATCAATTAATGATCCCGGTGCGGTCGAATTAGGCGTTAAGTTCCAATCTGATATTAATGGTTTCATTACTGGCATCCGATTCTATAAAGGAAGCGGTAACACAGGAACCCACATTGGTAACTTGTGGAGTATTAATGGTACAAAGTTAGCTACAGCGACTTTTAGCAACGAAACTGCCTTGGGTTGGCAACAGGTCAGCTTTAATACGCCAGTGGCAATTACCGCCAACACGACTTATGTTGCTTCCTACCACACTGAGACTGGAAACTACGCTGCTGATGGTGGTTTCTTTGCTAGTTCTGGTGTCGATAATCCACCACTGCACGCTCTACGTGATGGAGTTAGTGGAGGTAACGGTGTCTATAAATATGGTGCTACTAGCTTCCCCAATAACACTTTTCAGTCGAGTAATTACTGGGTAGATGTGGTCTTTGCAAGCAGTACAGGCCCTGACACAACCCCACCAACAGTAACTACAAAATCTCCCAACAGCGGCGCGACAGGGGTAAGTACCGGAACGAGCGTCACAGCTACTTTTAGTGAAGCGATGGACTCGGCAACGATTAATACCAATACATTTGAGTTACGTAACTCTAGCAATGCCTTGGTATCAGCCCCTGTCAGCTATAACACCGCTAACCGTACAGCAACGCTAACACCGAGTAGCTCACTAGCAAATTCAACGACTTATACCGCCACTGTCAAAGGTGGTAGTACTGGGGTAAAAGACTTAGCGGGTAACGCCTTAACAGCGAATTTAACTTGGTCATTTACCACAGCAGCAGCAACAACAGCATCATCATTCACTATCTGGAGTCCTACAACAACTCCTACTGTGTTAGCAGATCCTGACAACGTGCCGATTGAGTTGGGCGTTAAATTCCGTTCAGATGTCAGTGGTTTCATCACTGGCATCCGATTCTACAAAAGTACAACTAATACCGGAACTCACGTTGGCACTTTATGGAGCAGCACTGGTACACAGCTAGCTAGAGCGACTTTCACTAATGAGACTGCCTCAGGTTGGCAGCAGGTCAACTTTAGTACGCCGATAGCAATTACCGCTAACACTACCTATGTGGCTTCCTACCACACTAATGTTGGGCGCTACTCCGTAGACCAAGGGTATTTTGCCAGTACTGCTGTCGATAATCCACCACTGCACGCTCTCAGCAATGGGTCGAGTGGGGGTAATGGTGTCTATAACTACAGTGCGACTCCTGCCTTCCCCAATTCTACTTTCGGTTCGAGTAACTACTGGGTTGATGTTGTATTTACTACAAACTAGAGCTTTGATTCACTAGTTTAAAACTTCATCTCCCGGTTTCTTTTTTCCTGATTTTGACATTCTCCTTAAAAAAGAGAGAACTAAAAAACTGGAAAAAGAACCAAACTCTTCTCCACTCTAGTAGGCTGCTATCTACACTCAAATGATCTAAATCATCCCAAATCCGGTTTTGTTGTTTTGTAGCGTGCGTTATGGACATTAGTCCTAACGCACCGAAAATCTAGAATGGTGCGTTAGCCTGCGGCGTAACACACGCTACCAACTTAAAGCAAATGTGGATCAGTTTTTCCAATTTGTATTTACACCGTAGCCCCTAATAGGAAGGAAGTTCAACTCATAAAATTTAGGAAAAAATGAGAGGTTTGGAAAATTTTTTCAAGATGTATTGAGGTTTTAACAACTAAATCCCAGTTTGACAGCAGATATAAACAGCATTTACATAACCCTAATTTTTAATCGTGAATCAAGGTTATAGGCATCTATATCACTGCCATTATTTATCACTTACTACTATTCTTTGCAGGAGGTTAAATGAACAAGCTGACTCGTATGATGATCCTGATGATGCTAACAACACTTCTAGTATTAGGGCTGAATCTAGGTTCTCAACCGCAGATGCAGAGGGTACTTGCTGCTGATCCTTGTACTTCTCCAACCAACCCGATAGTTGCTGAGAACTGTCTAGTTGGAAATCCCTCTACTGAGTGGGATATTACTGGTATAGGTGACGCAAGTATCCAAGGTTTCGCTACTGATATCAGCGTCAATCGAGGAAATGCTGTTTCCTTCAAAATCAAAACTAACGCCACTAACTACCGCCTAGATATTTATCGCATGGGCTACTACGGTGGTAGAGGTGCACGTAAAGTAGCAACTGTTCAGCGTTCGTTACCACAGCCGCAGAACCAACTGGACTGCATCCCCGATGCAGCAACTGGACTGTTTGATTGTGGTAACTGGGCAGTATCTGCTTCGTGGACTGTCCCCTCCAATGCAACTTCTGGGATATACTTCGCAAAAGTCGTGCGCTCAGATACTGGAGGAGCCAGCCATATCGTCTTTATTGTTCGGGACGATGCTAGTACTTCTGATATGCTCTTTCAGACCTCTGATACCACTTGGCAGGCCTATAACGACTACGGTGGCAATAGTCTATATAAAGGATCGCCTGCTGGTAGGGCATACAAGGTCAGCTACAACCGTCCGTTTAACACCCGCATAGTTGACAATGGTCAAGATTGGCTTTTCAACGGTGAATATCCAATGGTTCGCTGGCTGGAGTCCAATGGCTATAACGTCAGCTATTTTACTGGTGTAGATAGCGATCGCCGTGGTAACTTGATTCGCAATCATAAAATTTTTCTGTCAGTCGGCCATGATGAGTACTGGTCTAACAACCAGCGCGCCAATGTCGAAGCAGCTAGAAATGCTGGTACTGATCTAGCCTTCTTTAGCGGTAACGAAATCTTCTGGAAAACCCGATGGGAAAACAGTATTGATACTTCGGTGACACCCTATCGTACCTTGGTTACTTATAAGGAGACGAAGGCTAATGCAGTCATCGATCCGCAAGACCCACCTACATGGACAGGCACTTGGCGCGACCCGCGCTTTAGCCCACCTGCTGACGGTGGTCGTCCTGAGAACGCCCTGACTGGAACAATATTCAAAGTCAACGGGGGGACTAGAGCTATTCAGGTACCTGCGGCCGATGGCAAGATGCGCTTTTGGCGCAACACCAACATTGCCACCCAATCGCCAGGACAGACTGCCACACTAGCTGGTGGAACCTTAGGTTACGAATGGGATGAAGACTCTGATAACGGCTTCCGCCCCCCTGGTTTGGTTCGCCTGTCAACGACTACCGCCAATGGTGTCGAAGTTCTACAAGATTTCGGGTCTACCTACGCCTCAGGTACAGCAACTCACCACCTGACTTTATATAAACACAGTAGTGGGGCGCTAGTGTTCGGTTCTGGAACAATACAGTGGTCTTGGGGTTTAGATGTTAATCACGACAATCCAGACCGAGGTGATTCAACACCAGATGCGCGGATGCGGCAGGCAACCGTTAACCTATTCGCTGACATGGGTGTGCAGCCAGCCACTTTGCAGTCTGGTTTGCTTTCTGCCACAGCCTCAACTGATACAACCACTCCTAGCTCAACAATTACTTCGCCAACTGCCGGTGCAACTGTGCAAACCAATAGCCAGGTGACAATCAGTGGTACTGCAACTGACATAGGTGGTGGTGTCGTTGGTGGTGTTGAGGTATCTGTAGACGGCGGGACAACATGGCATCCGGCTGTGGGTCGTGCTAGCTGGAGCTACAGTTGGACACCTGAGACTGCTGGAACAGTAACCATCAAGAGCCGTGCAAGCGATGATAGCGGTAATATTGAGGCTCCAGGAGCAGGCGTTAGCGTTACAGTGGGGGTACGCACATGTCCTCCAGCTCCAGCTTCGTGCAGTATCTGGGATGCTACAGCAACTCCTGCCGTAGTCGCAGATCCTGATACCAGTGCTATTGAGGTCGGTGTCAAGTTCCGTTCGGATGTTAACGGCTCAATTACTGGTATTCGGTTTTATAAAGCTAATAGCAACACAGGTACTCATGTAGGCAGCTTGTGGAGCAGCAGTGGTACACAACTAGCTACAGCAACTTTTAGTAGCGAAACTGCTTCAGGTTGGCAACAGGTCAACTTTGGTACTCCAGTAGCAATTACCGCTAACACTACATATGTAGCGTCTTATCACACTAATGTTGGACGTTATTCTGTAGATGAGGGGTACTTTGCCAATTCTGGTGTAGATACTGTACCGTTACACGCTCTACGTAATGGAGTTAGTGGAAGCAATGGTATTTATAGGTATACTGCAACCCCTGCATTTCCCACAGATACATATAACTCAAGCAACTATTGGGTTGACGTAGTATTCACTACTAACCCGACCTCTGACACAACGCCACCAACTGTGAGTTCGACAACTCCCAGTACCGGAGCTACAGGGGTGAGTAATGGGACAAATGTCACAGCTACTTTCAGCGAAGCAATGGACTCGGCAACAATTAATGGCAGTACATTTGAGTTGCGAGGAACGAACAATACTTTAGTATCAGCCAATGTCACCTACAATGCTGCTAATCGCACGGTTACACTAACACCGAGTAGCTCACTAGCAGCTTCAACTACTTATACCGCTACTGTTAAAGGTGGAACCACTGGAGTAAAAGACCAAGCAGGTAATGCCTTGGCAGCAAACTACATTTGGTCTTTCACCACAGCAGCATCATCTGCCTGTTCATCATGCAGTATCTGGAATAATACAGTGACTCCTGCCTTAGCCGCAGACCCTGATAATACTGCTATCGAGGTTGGCGTTAAGTTCCGTTCAGATGTCAACGGTTCAATCACTGGCATCCGCTTTTACAAGAGTACAATCAATACGGGTACTCACGTCGCCACCTTGTGGAGTAATAGTGGCACACAGTTAGCGAGAGTAACTTTCAGCAACGAAACTGCTTCAGGTTGGCAGCAGGTTAACTTTACTACTCCAGTAGCGATTACCGCCAACACTATATATATAGCGTCCTACCATACTAATGTTGGACACTACTCTGTAGACGAAGGATACTTTACTAATGCTGGTGTGGATAATCCACCGCTGCACGCTCTTAGTAATGGAGCAAGTGGAGGCAACGGCGTTTATAACTATAACTCGAACCCTGCCTTCCCCAACTCCACTTACCAGTCAAGCAACTACTGGGTGGATGTTGTATTTAGTGCGAACTAAAACACGAGTTTAGCTAACTCAAGCAGAAGCGAATGGCACTAATAAAATAGGCAGTTCCCAGATTTATCAATTGTGATAAATCTGGGAACTGCGCTTCATGACAGATAACAGAAAAGAGTGAATATGAGGCGTGGTTTTCTAAGTAGGGGGAAGTTCAGCGAAGCTGACGTTTGCAAAAGGTTTTATATAGTACGCTACTGCTGTGCTAATAAAAGTAATCATCAGTAGAATGCATCTAATCCTGGCATTTTAGTATTAATTCTCTATAAAGGGAGCGATAAAACTAAAAATGCTAAGTTTATTTACTAAAAATTGAATTTACACTAATACAGGTCTTAAAATAGAAGTATGAAAAAAAGGAACATTGACGTGCAGAATTAAGGTTATAAACTTCCCTTAGCACTGTTATAAATATTCAATTGTCTTGTTATATCTTACTTCAATAAGCCTAGATTCAGGCAGAAGCAGATTGACACATAAGAGGATAAATTGGGTAGATTATCTTAATCTGCCACATAATTTTAGATTGCTGTATTTGATCTCAAAATATTTATTTAAGTCAGTATTTCCCAAATCTATAAATTTTATCCTCTTTTTCAAATATTTACCTTAGAAACAAAACACTATCTTCTAAGGAAGGAAGGTGAGTATGAATAAGAAATTTTTCAAGATAACATCTATTACAGTTGTACAAGCTTTTCTCGCTGCGGCTACACTAATGACTGCTTTAGTTAGCCCTGCATTTGCTGAACAAAAAGTGGAAATTACAGGCGCAGGTTACGGTGGTAGTGGTTGCCCTGGAGGGACTGCTAGTGTGAATGTTAGCCCAGATGGTCAAGAGTTAAGCATTCTATTTGATAAGTTTATAGCTCTTGGAAACAACACCAGAGAAAGCCGCAAAAGCTGTAATTTAACCATTCCGATTAAAGTACCCCAAGGCTTCCAAATTTCCCTCTACGATGCGGATTATCGGGGCTATGTTGCTCCTCAAACCACCGGGGGACTAAGAGCAGAGTACTTTTTTGCTGGTCAGCGTGGACCTGTCTTTTCTCGACAATTCGATGGCGAGACTAACTATAACGTTCGAGATAGTTTAGCGACCGTAGCTGATGTCTGGTCGCGCTGTGGCGACAGTTTGAATATGCGGGTGAATGCTGCGATGACTGCTAAAGGTAAAGGGATGGCTACTGTTGACTCCTTCGATCTTGCACATCGAGGTTTAGTTTATCACATTAAATATCGTACCTGCCCTAGCAATTAGTAAAGTTCAGATAATTCAAGGAAAAAAAATAATTCTGAAACTGAAGATGTATTGAGTATTTGGTAAGCGTTAGGCTTTTCTAAAGCCGGATGCTTGGCAACTTGTTTGTCCGGTTCTGAAGCCTAACAACGGAGTAATCAACTATTAGGAGTGTCACTAATCAACAATAAATAAGCCTCAAAATTGCAATGATTTTGAGGCTTATTTATTGAAAAGTTTATGATTAACAAATAAATAGTTACTGACTTTACCTTCATTCTTTTATCTTCACTCTTGGTAGACAAAGGCTTTCACAGTACCATATAAGCGCTAAACTACCTATCCACAGATGGATGTACTGAGATGCCTTTACGTCAAATTTTATCAAAGCCTGATATTCAACTTTCTTATTTAGAGTGGAACCAAGGTCAAGCCCCCTTAATGCTGTTACATGGCTTAGCCGATAACGCCCTTGTTTGGTCTAGCTTGGGAGATTATTTGGCAGCAGATTATCACATAATTGCACCAGATATGCGCGGTCATGGTGAAAGCAGCAAGCCAGATCAGGATTATAGTTTTGATAGTGCGATCGCAGATTTAGAAGCACTCATGGATCATCTAGGATGGGCTTCTGCTCATATTGTAAGTCACTCTTGGACGGGTAAATTAGCTGCTATTTGGGCTAGACAGAATCCAGAAAGTTTGCGGAGTATGGTTTTGGTCGATCCGATTTTCATCTGGAAAATGCCCAGTTTCCTCAAGTTAACATTTCCCATTTTGTACCGCGTCTTACCTTTTCTCAAAGGTATGGGGCCATTTGCTAGTTACAAGGAAGCAGAACAACAAGTACGTCAGTTAAGCCAATATCAAGGATGGACTACTCTACAGCAGCAAGTCTTTCAAGCCGGAATTGAACAAAAAGCTGATGGTAGCTGGGGTAGCAAGTTTACTTTAGCAGCCCGCGATCAGATTTTTGAGGAAGTAATGCAAGTACCAGGTTTTACAATTCCTCTTGATACTCCTGCTCTCTTCATCCAGCCAGAAAAAGGTGTTAACCGTCAAGATTGGCAACTCAAACCTTACAAAACCTATTTGAAAAACTTACGTTTGTGCCAAGTTCCCGGCAATCATTGGCCTTTTTTGAGCAATCCTGAGGCATTTAACCGGACTGTGGCAGCTTTCTTAGCAGAAGAGTATAGGTGAATCTATCTTATTCTCATTCGACGCAAATACAAGAATGAAATGAGCCTTTGCTAAGTTTTACCACAGATCAGCCAGTTATGAGCCTTTGTATCAATCCAGCTTGTCCTCAACCTTATAATCCTGAAAATGACAAAGACCGCTTCTGTAAAAGTTGTGGTTCTCAACTGGAATTGCTAGACCGCTATCGGGTAATACGTTTGTTGAGTGACAAAACTGGCTTTGGTAAAATCTATGAGATATACGAACAAGACATACCGAAAATCCTCAAGGTACTTCACGAGGATTTATCAAATGACGCTAAAGCAGTAGAACTATTTCGACAAGAAGCAGCTGTATTGAAGCATACTGGTATTCCTAAAATCTATAGTTATTTCCAATATCAAACTAGAAATGGCTTAGTGTTACATTGCATTGCAATGGAAAAAATTGATGGCTTCGACTCAGAAAAGTGGCTACAAAAACAGCATAATTACCCTATTGCTCAAGAAATTGAACAGCAACAGTCTCGAATCAAAGCAGTGGGAATTTCTCAAACTAAACAGATACCCCAGGCAAAACTTCATATATCTTTACCACCAGCAAAGCAGTCAACAAAAGTACCTCTACCAGCCTTGTTTGCAGCAATGCTAGTATCATTGGCATTATTAAATGCGATCGCATTAACAACGGGTTATCCTAAATTTGTGGCATTACCAAACCAGGGACAATTTCCGCAAAGAAAAGGTAAAATTGATTATTTTCCTTATGAAGAAGGTAGAGACAGTCAAGGCAGAATTGCTAAATTTAATATAGCTGTTTTGTCAGTAGAATATAAATGGCTTTTAGGCAGCAATTTTCAAATAAAATATAACGATCAAGTTATTAGTCTTGAAGTTTTAAAACTAAATTTAGAACAAGAAGGGATACAGAAGATTATGAAAAATCCTAGTGAGATTATTTCTGTAGGTACAGCTTCTTGTGAAGGTAGCGTAGAAGTTGAACAACGCAGAGCCTTTGAGCGCTCCAAACAAATTCAAATTTTAGCAAAAAAGTTATTTAATAATACACCCAGTGTAAAAGGTTATCGCTTATTAAATCTAGGCAGATTTCAGCGAAGTAATTGTCAGACAAATCGGGAAATAACCGCATATCAAAGAAGTGTAATCTTGATTGGTGTTAAAAAACAATCAGCAAATGTAATTCTAGATGAAGCCTTAAGAGATAGGTTAGATAAGAAGCCTTTTGCTGATTTTAAATTAGAGGATTATTCTTTGGGTTCAGTAGATAAATTTAGAACTATCATCAGTAATTTGTCGAAAAAGTAGCTATGCCATAAACTACTACAATGGTCAATTTACTTCCTGATGGCTAAAGCAGCAGATATCAGCACCAAAAGATTAATCAGCCTAGCACCCAAAAACTGGGTAAAATGGGTAACGCCCTAAAGGGTTCGCCAGTCGCTACAACGGGGGGAACCCCCGCAACGCGCTAGCTCACAAATTCCCGATATTGTATCTGGAGAAATCATCAACTCTGAATTTCAATGGATTAGCCGTGAAAGCGATGTTTTAGTCCGTTCCACAAGTCCCCGATACGGCGAATTTCTTGTACCTAATGAGTTACAATTACGCTACATGCTTTGGAGATAAAATTCAAGACTGAGGGATTGCAACTGATGCCGGAAATTTCTCAAATTTCAGATTTCAACAAATTAAAAGCAATTCAGCAGGGAATTAAAAGTGCGAATAGTCTAGATGAATTGCAAGAAATAATTCAGAGTATTCAAACTTCTGCAACTTAGTCAAATCATCGGATGGGAACACTGTCGTTGAAGTTTTCATGCTCCCATCCCAGAATACCGTTTCAATCCCGCACGCCACAATAAACGATTTGCACCTAAAAATATTAATATCCAGCCTATTATGGATACAAATCCTCGCCCAATATCTACAGGTAGCCCTACCAAAAGACTGGCAGGAAAATCAATCAAATAGGGAAATGGCGTAAATAGCACTACTGTTCGGATAGGTTCTGGAAATACATCTAAAGGTGCAATTAAACCAGATAAAAATAAATAAAACAACAACCATAAATTTTCTAAAGATGTAGCCCTTTCTGTCCAAAAAGCGAACATAGCAAAGGTGTACTGAATTATAAATCGTAAAATAAAAGCTAAAGCTACCGCCACTGTAAATAATAAAATTTGTCCTAAACTTGGCACCCAAAAAGCCTGGGGATAGAGTAAAAAAAACAACACAATTAATAACAAAGCAAACGGTATACGAGCAATTCTTTCAGAAAGATGGGATGCAACATGATGCCATACTGGGTCTAAAGGTTGTAACAATCGAGGCGACAATTTGCCTTCCACCACTTCCCTTTCAAATTCGTAAATTACCCAGGCAACGGTGATTTGTCTAACAATAAAAACTGTCAAAAAGTAACGGGCAAAGTCTACCGATGTCAAACTAAATCGTCCACCTTGGGCTGCCTTTATCCAGACACCCATGAGAATAATCGGCAAAGATCCAGATAAAACCCATAAAATTAATTCTGCTCGATATTCAACCATGTAGGCATAGTAGACCGAAAGCAAAGTCAGGGCTTTTCTAATCATCTTTTTCATTAACACTTCCTACGTAATCCCCGCCTGAAAAACTCGTCCAATCACTTCTTCTACAGGCGGCTCGGTTACAGTTAAATCAATTACTTCTAAATCTGCCAAAATTCGAGAGACTGTTAGGGTAAGGGCTTCTTGCTGCACTATAAAACGTACTGCTCGCCCTTCTAAGAGTTGCACATCTCCATAAGACTTTAATTTTTCTATCGGTAGAGGTTGGGCTAACTCTATATGAACTTCACGATAAGGGGCAAAACTTTCTAGTAGCCCATCTAAGCTACCATCGTACATGAGTTTGCCTTGGTGAATTAAGAGTACCCGTTGACACAAAGCTGTGATATCGGCCATATAGTGGCTAGTCAATAAAACTGTCGCCTGATAACGCTGATTGTACTCACGCAGAAAATCGCGCACTGCCACTTGAGCATTTACATCGAGTCCTAAAGTCGGTTCATCCAAAAACAATACGTGAGGACGATGTAAAAGTGCTGCCAATAATTCTGCTTTCATTCGCTCACCCAAAGATAACTTGCGTACAGGTTGGGTAAGCTTACCTTCTAAAGCCAGCATTTCAGTTAATTCCCCTACTCGCCGCTGAAACTCTTTATCGGAGATATCATACACAGCTGCGTTAATTTTCAAAGAATCTAGCGCTGGTAAGTCCCACAGGAGTTGCTGCTTTTGCCCCATTACTAAGGTAATTTTTTGCAAAAACGCCTCTTGGCGAAGAAACGGAATATGCCCAGCGACTCTGACTGTACCGTTAGAAGGATGAATCAGCCCTGTGAGCATTTTGAGTGTGGTGGTTTTACCAGCACCATTAGGCCCCAAAAAACCCACTACCTCGCCTGGATCGATTTCAAAATAAACGTCTTGAACTGCTTTAATTGAACGGTAGGTACGGCGAAAAAAGTGGGTAATTGTGCCTTTAATCCCCGGCTCTTTAACTGCCACTGGATAAAATTTACTTAAATTTTCAACAATGATGATTGACATAAATTTTTAGATTACGACCACAAGATATAGCAGGGGACAGGGGACAGGGGACAAGGAACAGGGGACAGGTTTAAAAACCCTTTGGTGTAAGGGTTTTATGTTCAGTTTATGTCTTAAGCTACCTGGTGATAGCTATATAAATACAAATAAATCATCGTTTATATGTGTTGATCGATGGTTACAAAGACTCAAAAACGATTTTTGTAAATTAGATAATTAGTATTTGATTTTTTCAAAAATCAGTACACTTCTACCTTTTTTCTTTACTCTTCCCTGTTCCCTGTTCCCTTCCTCTATACATTTATCGTAAGCGTCCCGATCGCAAAATACTCACAATCAACCACAATCCCAACAAACTCGCGGCTGCAAAAAGCACACTGCTTAAAAAAGATACTTGAGATGTCTGCGCTTTGTTAGAAATAATTGCTGCTCCCATAATCAGCGAACCTACCAATATACTGAAGGACAAGCGATTAGCAGCATCATCCATTGTCCGCCGCACACCATCTAAACCCCCCAGCGACAGATTCCACTGTAATGTTTCTGAGGTAACTCGATCTAATAACAGTTCAATTTGACGAGGAGATTGCAACGACAGACTTTTAATATCTAGGGCTGTTCTTAAAAGCGATCGCACAGGATTATCGCCTATTATTTGCTTACGAAACAAGTCTGTAATTAATGGCTTGATTTCATCAAAAAGATTTACCTCTGGGTTGAAGGTACGCGCTACCCCTTCTAAGTTAGCTAGGGTTTTGGCATACAAGCCCATGTTGCTAGGTAATCTAATTTTATTGTTGCGAGCAACTTGTAAAATTTCGTAAATTATCTGACTAAAATTGACGTCTGTCAAACTGACATTGTGATACTTTCGCAACATGCGATCATAATCATTTTCTAACCGTGATAAAATTACAGGCTGAGGAGAATCTGCTAACTGCAAAGTTAACTGAGCGCATCTCCCCGCATCTAAATCAACGATCGCTAACAGCATTTCTGTCAATATCTGCTGAGTACGGGGATCAAGTCTTCCCACCATGCCACAGTCTAGGAGCGCAACACGCCCATCCCTCAGATAAAATAAATTTCCCGGATGGGGATCAGCGTGAAAAAACCCATCAATATATAGTTGCTGAAAAAAGGCTCGAAATAATAAAGTAGTTATAGCTTGACGCTCGGCAATTGGATCTTTACCGTCGGTGTTGCTGCTCAAATCTGCTGAGAGAAACGGCACTCCATCCAGCCACTCCATTACCAGTAATTTTTCTGTCGTCAAATCCCAGTAAATTTCCGCAACTACTATTTGTGTAGGATCAAACCAGCGACCTTGAGATAGATTCCGTCGCAGTTGATCTGTAAAACCAGCTTCCCGTGTAAAATCTAACTCGTCTTCCAGGGCTTTGGTAAATTCTCCGGCAATAGATTTGATTTCATAGGTTTGCCCAAAATCGGTACGCGCTACTAAATCAGCAATACCTTGAATTAAGGCAATATCTTGAGCTACAGTGACATCAATACCAGGACGTTGCACCTTTAGAGCAACTTCTCGACCGTCTATTAATGTAGCTCGGTGTGTCTGGGCAATTGACCCCGCTGCTACTGGTACGGGATTAACTATACTGAATGTCTCTTCTAAAGGGCGTTTTAGTTGTTTGCGAATGACTACCTCGACATCTGTCCAGGGAACGGGGGGTACTTCATCTTGCAGCGTTGAAAGTTCCTCAATATAGGCAGCACTGAGTAAATCTGGACGGGTGGAAAGTAGTTGACCGAGTTTGACATAAACAGGCCCTAAATCCACTAGGATATTTTTTAAAACCGCAGGTGTGGGTAACTGGGGTTCATCAGCTTTACCGCCAGTCAGTAACCTTCGCATATAATCCCAGCCATTGCGAAGGACTACTTCGATAATTTCTCGTTGACGGGGAACAGTTTGGGTCAGGAACATTTTTGTAACGAACTGCAAAGACGCAGGGTGATTAAAGAGGTAGACAACAGGGAATGACTATAAAACCGCAGTTAGAACTAGCTAAAGTTTTGCTGGCTTGAGTGCAGTCTTGAAATCTTTGTCTAGATAATTTGACTGTTTCTATAAGGCTCTGCTCACTCAACATTTTTTTAACAAAATTAGAGCAGGAATCCCCACCGTGTGATAGGCGATGGGGGCAAGAAAATCCTTTAGCAGGAGAAATATATTGTTGATAAACGTCAATAGAGTTAATGGCGATCGTTTTAGCTAGAGACTCAAAGCTGAGGATTGGCATAACTGTCAGCGAATAACAACAGACAGTCAAGTTATAATAGAAAAAGCTCAATTTGAGCCTCTGCCAGGGGTTTTAACTTTTACAATTTAAAGTTATAGCAGGTCGGTGAATCGGGGATCATTTTGGAGGGTCTTGAGAACTAGCTTGATTTCTTGGGTGCGGTCTTTGTTAACGATGAGGGTGACGTTGCGATCGCGCACAATCACCACATCCTCTAAACCAATAGTAACAATTACATCTTCTGGATTTGTAGCATAAACAATAGCCCCCCGCGTGTCTAGCCCCACATGGGTAGCAAGTTCTACATTAGGATTATTTTCTTGTTTAAGTAAGCGCTCGATCGCATTCCAATCTCCTAAATCATCCCAACCAAATTCCACTGGCAATACATGTGCTAAGGTTGTCTTTTCCATGAGCGCATAGTCTATACTTTTCTTAGGCAACTGAGGATAAATATCAGGCCCATGTTGCTCTAAAGGTTCAATGATTTCTGGTGCATGGGTATGTAGTTCCTTGAGAACCACCTCAGCCCGAAACACGAACATGCCACTATTCCAGCTAAAACGTTCCGTAGATAAAAAAGTTTCTGCCGTTTCCCGGTTAGGCTTTTCAGTAAAACGGTTGACGTGGTAAGCTGGCAACTCATTAAAGCTACCAATTTTTTCGCCTTGCTCAATGTAGCCATAACCAGTTGATGGGAAAGTAGGCTTGATCCCCAGAGTGACAATCGCTTCTGTGCTTGCCGCAAGCTGAGTAGCAGCGTTTAAGGTGTTTGCAAACGCCTTTTGGTCAGCTATCCAGTGGTCAGAGGGAAAAAAGCCGATAATAGCGTCTTCTCCGTAACGCTTCTTAATTTCCAAACTTGCCCAAGCAACGGCAGCAGCAGTATCCCTACCCTGTGACTCAATCAGCAAATTTTGAGATGGCAGTTCGGGTAACTGTTGCCCTACTCCTTCAGCTATCTGACTAGAGGTGATCACCCACAAGGACTTCCAACTGCCTACGATTTCTAGTAGTCGATCGGCAGTTGCTTGCAATAGACTTCTAGAGCTACCATCGAGACTTAAAAATTGCTTGGGTCTGTCTTGGCGACTGAGGGGCCAAAAACGCTCACCTTTGCCTCCGGCAAGGATTACTGGGAACAAAGAACTATTCATGTTGTCATACACACATACTGAAGATCAATACATAGTGTACAGTGAGCTTTTACTCTGGCGAGATTTGTAGCTTGCATTAACATACTTTTAGGGAGTGGTTGAGTGGGGAAATAATTGTGATTAAACAAGTTCAATGGTCGGAAAATCAGTTTACGCCTCAACAAATACCAGAATTGGATTTGGAGGTCAGACCTCAACAAATACAACTAGCAGAAACTCAGGGAACAATTCAACCAGTAACAGTTTCAGATTTAGAAGCACCGCAGCAACCAGCAAATACTTCCCGTAGTGTTGTAGAGTCTGTGGGCGCAATCCCCAACGAACTCTATGAGAGGTTGGGTTTGACCATGCCTCGATGGCTACTGTGGATTTTAACAGTTGTTGTAGGTATTGTTTTATCTGGATTGCTGGTATCGACTCTGGCACTGTGGACTCCCTTATGGAGCAATCTAGATCGAACAGATGAAGAATTAGGATTTGCTGGCAAAAATGAGCAAAAAATGCCATTGCCTGGGGAATTATGGAGCAAAATTTCTCAGTACAAGCTATCACGTCCAATGAATATTCTCATCATGGGGATCGAACCAGTCAGGGGTACAGTTGATGGCTCACCAGAAAGTTTTGCAGGCAAAAGTGATAGTATGCTGCTCGCAAGACTCAACCCCAATGATAAATCAATGCGGGTACTATCGATTCCCAGAGATACAATGATCGCAATTCCAGAAGAAAAGGGATTAACTAAGGTATCCGATGCCAATGCCCAAGGCGGCCCCGTCTTGGCAGCGCGGGTAGTTAGCCGTACCCTCAACAATGCGCCCATTGATCGCTACATCCGTATATCTACTAGTGGCTTAAGGGAATTAGTTGATCAACTCGGTGGAGTAGAAGTATTCGTTCCCAAAGCAATGGAATATCAAGACTCCAGCAGTCGGTCATCGGTGAATTTAGTTAGTGGATGGCAAACTATTAACGGCGAACAAGCAGAACTATTTGCGCGTTTCCGCGAATCCGGTTTGGGAGATCTACCAAGAGTACAACGACAACAAGCACTAGTGGCAGCATTACTGCGACGGCTTAATAGTCCTACTGTTTTACCGAGATTGCCTCAATTAACCCGCATTATGCGGAAATATTTTGATACAAATCTGAAAATAGAAGAAATGATGGCTTTGGTGAATTTTTCCGCCAACTTAGAACGGGATAATTTCCAAATGACCATGTTGCCTGGTACGTTCAGCAAATTCAGCAAAGACCCCGATAGTTATTGGCTGAATATGACTGGACAACAGAGCCTACTGAATAATTATGTTGGGGTAAATGTACCTGGTCTTAAACCAGACTTGCGTCCTGTTCCTAACCTCAAAATTGCTATTCAAAATGCTTCTAATCAACCTCAGCTAACTGAAAAAGTTATGGCCTATCTAAAACAGAAAGGCTTTAAGAATGTTTACACAGTGCCGGATTGGCCAGATACCCAACGCCAGACTCAAATTGTTGTCCAAAAAGGGAATCGTAGACCAGGAGTTGACCTACGAAAAATTATCGGCTTAGGTCAAATTGACGTGTCAGCAACTGGCGATTTGGAATCTGACCTGACAATTCGTATTGGTAAAGATTGGAAATAGTCAATAGATTCAGTGGCTAGTTGTCAGTAGTTATAAACTCTGATACAACTGACAACTGACCACTGACAAAATTTTAAAGTTATGAAAAAGATTTTAATTCGATTGTTTAGTTTGATTGTAATTTTGATTTTGGCTTGGTTATGGATAATTATCAATCCTAAGCCAGCCTTTGCTCAACTAAACACAATTAACTACAGCAACATAAATCTAGCAAATCGTGACTTTGAAGGCGCTGATCTTGCAGGTGGAACTTTTGTTGCTGCCCAAATGCGAGGTACAAATTTCCAAAGAGCAAATTTAAGCAATGCAATTCTCACTAAAGGAGTTTTATTAAAAGCCAACTTGGAAGATGCGAACCTAACGGGCGCTTTGGTTGATCGCGTGACTTTAGATGGTGCAAATTTAAAAAATGCCATTTTTACAGAAGCAACTTTGACCCGCAGTCGTTTTTACGATGCTGTGATTACGGGTGCAGACTTTAGCGATGCTTTAATTGATCGCTATCAAGTATCACTACTTTGTGAAAGAGCAGACGGGATCAATTCTATTACAGGTGTTTCTACACGAGATAGCCTAGGGTGTCGTTAGTCAAGGCTTTTAAAATTTTCAATCTTGGAAAAAAGATCAGGTTTAAAGGAGACTTAAATTCCTTTAACCTTGATCTTTTTTTATTTATAGTAGTTGCCGGATAGATTAGGACATAAACCAATCATAAAACCGTTACACTAAGAGACTTTCAAGCCTGTCTCCCGTTCGCGTAGCGTCTCCCCTTGGGAGAAGTTGCTCCACTTGGGGAAACCCCAAGACCGCACTTCTCTCCTGTCCCCTGTTCCCTGTTCCCTACTATAAGAGTTGGAGGATTGCAATTTTTCGAGTTGTGCCAAAACCTCCATGCTGTGAACAGATGGGTTGACCTTAACAAAAGTCTCGCGCAAGATACCTTTGGGATCGATAATAAAACTGTGACGCATAGAAACAAAACCAATCCAAGAACCGTAAGCTTTACTTACTGCGCCATTAGTATCAGCCAATAGGGGAAATTTCAAACCTTCTGAATCACAAAATTCGGTGTGGGAATCAATGTCATCAGCACTAACGCCGATTATTTGAGTGTTTTTTTCAATATATTTGGGTAAATCTTGTTGAAAGCGACGAGCTTCGATGGTGCAACCAGAGGTGAAGTCTTTGGGATAAAAGTAGAGAACTACCCACTTACTTTGCAAGTCAGACAAAGAAATCTTACCATTGCCTGTGTTGGTTGGCAAAGTAAACTCTGGTGCAGGTTGATTAATTACAGGTAGTTTGCCACCAAGAGCATCAGCAGCAGGGACAAAATTCAACCAACTGATGATAGCAAAACAGATGGCAAATAATATGCTCAAAAAATTGCGGCGAAAAATCATGTAAAGATGAGAATCACAACTTTACATAAGTTTACCTATAAGTAGGCTTTTGCCATAGTTTTTGATACTGTAAGGCGATCGCTGCTTTGAAGGCAGAATAAAAACAAGTCTCGATTTCCAAGGTCACTTCATTAAGTCCCACATTTAGGCTGATGGTAGTTTAAGGGTAAACTCATATATTGCAACAGATATTTTTACCCTGATGACTGGAGAACAAAATCTTGGGCATAGAATTACGCAGTTTTGTATTTCTCGACAATCTGCAACCTCAACACGCAGCATATATGGGAACAGTAGCCCAAGGTTTTTTACCATTACCAGGAGATACATCGCTGTGGATTGAAATCTCTCCTGGTATCGAAATTAATCGAATTACTGATGTAGCGCTCAAAGCTGCTTCTGTTCGTCCGGGAGTACAGGTAGTAGAACGGCTGTATGGTCTATTAGAAGTACATTCTAGCTCTCAAGGTGAAACACGATCTGCTGGTCAAGCTATATTAGCGACATTAGGAGTCCGCAAAGACGAAGGTCTCAAACCCCGTGTGGTTTCTAGCCAAATTATCCGCAACATTGATGCTTACCAAACACAACTGATTAATCGCACGCGTCGGGGACAGCTACTATTAGCAGGACAAACCCTATATGTATTGGAAGTTGAGCCTGCTGCTTACGCTGCACTGGCTGCCAACGAAGCAGAGAAAGCAGCTCTAATTAATATCCTTGAGGTTCAAGCTGTAGGTAGCTTTGGACGACTTTACTTGGGTGGACAAGAACAGGATATTCTTGCCGGTGCGGCGGGAGCGTTAACGGCAATTGAAAGTGTAGCTGGTCGGGTAAATACCCAGATTGGTCGTCAGGAGTAAAAAAGAGAAAATGGCAAATCGAGAGCATCTGGCTTTACTAAAAGCAGGTGCAGTCAAATGGATTGAGTGGAGAAAGAAAAATCCCCATGTTGAACCAGACCTCAGCACCGCCAACCTCCAAGGGGTAAACTTGAGCAGAGTGGATCTAAGTCATGCTTTACTAGTGCAAGCAAACCTCAGTGGTGCTGACTTTGGTGGCGCTAACCTTTATAAAGCCAAGCTCGTTGAAGCTAATCTCAGCGCTGCTAACCTGAGTGTTGCGAACTTGAGTGGTGCAATCCTGACACAGGTAGATTTGAGTCATAGTAATCTGATTGGTGCTGATTTGAGTGAAGCGAATTTGATTGGTGCTGCGATCGCTGATGCTAATTTGATTGGAACTGACTTGAGAGATGCTAACTTGAGAGGTGCTGATTTAGGTACAGCAAAGCTGATCCGGACTAACCTCTGTTTTGCCAACCTGATTGAAGCTAACTTGATTGCAGCTGACCTCAGCGAAGCAAACTTATACGAAGCAGAATTGATGGGGGCTTACCTTTACAAAACTAACCTTTACAAATCTAATCTCAGCAAAGCTCACCTCAGTGGTGCATACTTGTTGCGGGCTAACCTGAGTCAAGCCAATTTGAGAGGTGCTAATTTGAGTTGGACTAACCTTAGCAAAGCTAATTTGGCAAGAGCTGATCTTGGAGGAGCTAACCTTAGGGGAGCTAACCTGAAGGGAGCTAACCTCACTGATGTGAATCTTCAGGAGACAATCATGCCAGACTCTTCAGTGCATGATTAGTGTACAAGTTCAGATATAGTGAATCTTTACTAACCCAAGTTGCTAATACAAGCAGGTAGAACCAGAAAGTTTTAAAATCAGTTTTTTTAACTTTTGCTACTGGGTAGTTATGTTTGCCGAGCAAGCGATCGCTTTGGGTTCCTAAAATCATAAAATCCCCTCTAGAAATAAAGTACTAGCATCTGGGTGTTACAAAATCGAAATATCAACGAGAGCGATTACACCTGCGAAATGTAGCATATATGCATCAACTTGCTTGTGTGATAATGACTAACAAAATAGTAAATAAAATTACAACATTGCTGGATTATTACAAACCCTAAGGATAATTCCAGCATTTTTAAAAGCGAGTGTTTAAAAATATGTGTGAATACTTCTGTATCGATGTAGGTATTACGCATCTATAACCTTGAGGCGATGTCTAAAATGGGCTAAGCTTATGCATAATTCACATTTTGATTCAGCAATGTCATAAGTATATAAACCGTACTCAAAAAATTTTTTCAGTTTATTTGAACATTGATAAAGTATAAAATATATAATTCAAGGAAAACAGCCCCAACAGACTGTAGTCAATACCCATAAGGGATTGCACGTAATAGTGCAGTTAAAGCGACGGAATATATATGTATTTAATCAAAAAATTAGACGCCAAACCTAAATCGTTCTCAATATTACTAAGTATCTGTTTGATTGGCATTATGGGCTTAATTGACTATTACATACCATCAGACATGTCCGTATCAATTTTATATTTATTTCCTGTTGGTATTGCTACATGGATTGGTGGTAATTGTACTGGACTATTAATATCTATTATAAGTTCGATTACATGGTTAATAGCCAATCCTAGACCATTAAATTGCTCTTCAGCCTTTTTTGTACCTTACTGGAATACAATTGTAAATTTAGCCTTTTTCTTGTTTACTAATTATTTATTATCAGAACTTAAATCTACATTAAAAAATCTAGAAAAATTAGCTAGAACTGACGCTTTAACGGGATTAATAAACAGGATGTTTTTCCTAGAGCTAGCCAAACGTGAAATTAACCAAGCCTTAAGGTATCAAGAAAGTTTAACACTTGCTTATATAGATATTGATGACTTTAAAAAAGTAAACGATCAGTTTGGACATGGTGTAGGCGATCGCCTTTTGTGTTTAGTAGCTGATGTTGCTAAGAATACTCTCCGAAAAATCGACATAGTTGCCAGAATTGGGGGTGATGAGTTTGCTATTTTACTACCACGGACTAGCTATGAATCAGCGGAAGTAGTGCTTTATAGAGTCCAAAAAGTTCTGGTAGCTTCAATGAAGCAACAAGGTTTTTCGGTAACTTTTAGTATTGGTGCTATTACTTTTAGCGATCCTCCAGATTCTGTGACTGAAATGATAGAAAGGGCAGATAATCTCATGTATTTTGCCAAAAAGAAAGGAAAGAATTTGTTGCAGCATGAATTAGCAGTAACTTTGCAAGATGCCACTTAAACACAATGTTTAGATGAAATAAACCGCCGATGAGATGGAATTTTGTTATGCACCAAGATAGCCTTATCTGGCTACTGGACTGACACGACTAAAATGATGCAATCAAACTGCAACATCTTTATCCAGTTTTTGAGGAGGAGGAATCGGTTGGTTCTAATGCACAAATTTAGCTGTGTCAGTCCACTACAAAATGAAATATTGTTTTAATTGGAAGTCCCTGAATGGGCAATAGACAACACCCAATCGCGTAAAAGTGGGTTTATTTGATCGGGTACTTCGTCATGAGGACAATGACCCGCTTTGAGAAAATATTCTGTAAGTTCAGGATAATATTGACGAAACTTTTGGGAACGTTCTCTAGCATTCATCCAGGGGTCAGCTTCTCCCCACAACAGCAACAAAGAACAAGTTAACTGCTTCAATAGCACATCCACTTTTTCTCCTTGGGGAGTGCTAAATACTGAAACAAACACATCTAGCGCACCAGTATCATAAGCAGGGCGATAAATTTCTTCTATTAATTGGTCTGTAATTGCACTCTTATCTAGATAAACTTTCTCTAGGGTTTGGCGAATTACCCAACGTTGTCGCACGTATTGAAATAGGAGAAATTGAGCTAAAGGTTGTTGAAACATCCACTTAACCGATTCACCTAATAGTTTCTCTAAAGAGGAAGATTGTTTGGGTGGCTGAATTTGGGTTTGTAAAGCTTCCGGTTCAGATGTAGCCTGGATTTTGTTAAAAGGACCTGCACTATTGAGCAATACTAAACCAGCGGCATTATCAGGATATTGTGCAGCAACACACAAGCAAGCATAACCACCAAGAGAGTTACCTGCTAATACTGCTTTTTGACCAATCACTTCACTGATAAAATTATTCAGTTGGTCGCACCATAAATCACCACCATACTGCAATTTCGGTTTTGCTGAACGCCCAAATCCCAAAAGGTCGATCGCAAATACTTCAAAATCTGGGCATAGTCCTGTGATATTCTTGCGCCAGTGGTTAGTGGAAGCACCAAACCCATGTACTAATAACAAGGGTGGACGTTGCAGTTGCTTCTCTCCTGCATGGACATAGTAAATCTTATGCCCTCGCCACTGCCAGTATTGACCAGGAATTGGAGTTGTAGAAGAGACCGTAGTTGCCTGCATAATATAAAGAAATGTTAAGTTACTTCTAATAATTGTAGACTATGGCAAGAGGAAATGAGGGATCGGGGGAGGTAGAGAAGAAACAAGACTTAGGCAACTAGAACAATGCGATCGCCCTTTTATTACACATTTTGCACACATGAAAGATCAACCACATCTACCTTGAAAATCGTAGTTTTTCCTCATGAGACTAAAGCTTAGAACTCTAGCTACAACCTAATAATATACTCTCTTCAAAAACTCTAGGTTTCAAAGTGGACGAGGTTTAGTAAGGAAATCAAAATGCTTTCAAAAACCCGAAAGTTAAGAAATCTAGCACAGAACTTCTTACCAATGGTTAGCACAGTCCAGGATTATCAATAGCTGATGCAATTCAGTTCGTGCATACCTACTTAACCAATTTGTAAATACGCCTTAATTTGGGTGAATAGGGAATAGCCGCTGATACCAAAAATAAAAAGAATAGCAGCAGAAAAAATTACTACATCTCTAACAATAAATAAAATCCAATCTTTCCTTAGTTCTTGTTTAAACTTGAGTTCTCGTAACTTGCGCTCAAGTTCTGCATCTGCTTGTGACTGTAAGTTTACCGTTGATATAACGATTGGTTTATCACCTTTGCAGGCAACTATTTTCGATAAATCTGTTACCTTCATCATGTTTTTAGATGCCAACAATTTCAGTTTCAAGATTCTGGTGATCGTCGGCAATCCAAAGATGTTTGCCTTGCTGCTTGGCTTCTACTGCTACTTCCATGAGTGCGATCGCCTTTAATAGCACCTCAGTATTGTCTCCATTAATCTTTTGCGCTAGATTATTTAATGTCTCATAAAATTCGAGTGACAAATCCAAATTTATTTGTATTCGTTGAGTTTTTGTTGCTGTAGACCTTTCTGCCATTAGACTTGTCCACAAAAGATAAAAAGCTTACCGTGAAAGCGTTGCACGAGCTATCGTGGGTTTTAGCACCACGAACAAACCCCGTCTCTTTGAGCAACAATCGTAGTTCTGCATGACGAAGTTTCGTGTCCTTTTTGTTATTTTCCCACATATCAGAAAAGAAGTCTTGCATCAGCGCAATGATGCTGCGGTATTTAACGATGCTGGCAACCCTTCGTCCTCAAAAAGGTAATCGTTGTGCGTCAACTCAATTAAAAATTAATAATGTAAAATTAAAAATTGCAATCAGTGGGGGCTTGTACCCGCCACTGATTGCGTAGCGGTAGCGAGTCTTGTCTACGACACGCTATGCGAACGAGCGTCTTGTAGACCACTAAATCAAAGGTTTAGTGGGGGCTTTGACGCGAAGGATTAATTAATTAAAAATTATTATTTCTTTCCATTTTTAATCTTTAATTAAAACTGGTCATAGAGGTTCATGGTGGAGAACAGGTTATGATACGAGCAATGGGCGTTGTTATGCGGCGATCGCTTACTGACTGTCACTACCTCGGCGACTAGTTAATTGATCGCTTCATGTATCTCCTTGTGCGCTTACGAGAACAACAACATAGCTGTCAGGATAACGAATCAAAATCTTATAGGACTGGAACAAAAAAATGCAAAATTCAAAACAATAAATTTGAATTTTGCATTTTTAATTACCCGTAGGTGCTACTCTCCATTTCCTGAATGCACTGTTTTTATCCACTTTAGGCGCTTTGGTCTGACGGAGACACGAGCAGTAGTGCTACTCATGACTACTAACCAGTGCAACATATATAAAGTGCCACGCATTGTCTGAAGTAGTAACAGAAAAGTTGTAGAAATATTAAATTTTTGATCTTGACGTATCCGTTTTAGACCGGCAAACATGCCCACCACGGACATAGTTACAGATAAACTAGTGACTGGACTGAGAATTGGTAAACGATGCCGAGCGATCGCCATTAATAAATCTGGGATGGCTGCTGTTGGCAAGATATACATAGTCACCATAAACATCAGCAAATCCCAAGTTTTCCGCGTACCCATGCGGTTTTTGAGAATAAGATGCCAATAATCTAAATAACGCTGATAGCCGCCTTCTGCCCAACGGTTGCGCTGATGCCAAAGGGCAATCGCATTTGTCACGCCTTCTTCCTGCACCGCTGGGTAGGATATACACTCAATATCCCAGTTATCTAGATGGAGGCGCAAAGTCATATCCAAATCATCGGTGATGGTTTCTTCATTCCATCCACCACAACTTTCTAAAGCCGTCCGCCGGACAAATTGACCGTTACCCCGCAGTTCACCAATTCCACCAATGGCAGTACGTTGTTGCTGGAACCAAGTATCCAGAGCCATTTCTGCCATCTGACCTTTAGTCCAAAAATTTTCTTTGGCGTTGGCGATCGCTTTTCGTACTTGTACTGCTCCCACTTTTTCGTGCTGAAATAAAGGTATTACCTGTAGCAGCAAGTCTGGTGCTACCTGAGCATCAGCATCAAACACTGCCACAACTTCGCCTTTGGTCAGTGACAAAACCTGGTTCAATGCCCCAGATTTACCACCAGTAGCTTGTGCAGAACGCCTCAAAACCTTCAATTGGTTGTATTTTTGCGCTAGTTCTGCTAGTAACTGTGGTGTTTTATCAGTGCTGTGATCGTCAATGATCCAGACTTCGTACTGCCCATTGGGATATTCCAGGCTACAAAGATTATTGACTAATTTGCCAATAACTGCTTCTTCATTTTTGGCTGCTACCAAAATAGATACAGAGGGTAAATTTCCCTGCATTTCTTTAGAATAGTGGCGGGGTCTAGTAAACACAACCACGAAGGCGTGAAGTCCTAAAATTGTGGTCAATCCTAGTACGAATATCGAACCCCATGAAACTAAATGCAGGGCGATCGTGCCACTCCAAACTATGGTTAAAACTAGAGCAGCTTTGCGTCTACGTCCTTGAAACCGGGATGGTAGAGACATATCCTGCGTCTCTACCACTGACTCCTCATCTACCGATAGGTCGGATAACAGGGAGTTAAGTGGGTCAAGCTCGTCGTAATAATCATTTTCGGGCCAGGAATTCGCTGGCATAGGTACTTGATTTAAAAACCATTATTGTTATACACCCTAAAGAAGCTGAGAATTAGGTAACACTAAATTGTGAAACCTTGATACACTTCCAACCGATCCTTGTAAACTTACGATAAAGCTCGTCAAGTCCTTCTTTGGGTTGGACAAAGTTATAACAAGGTAACGGCAGCTAGTGGTTGGGATAAATCACAATAACAACAATCACAGCCTAATAACGGAAATTTTTGATGTTATTGCCCCAGCTTCGATAAAAGCCAATGCAGCCTCATTGTAACCGACATTTTAATATTTCTTAGCAGTAACTTCTATTGACATGATTATTCTTGGGCTGAAACTGGCTGTGAAAGCCAAAATCACAACTTATAAAGTCTTTACATTTATTTATATTTGTCTTATTTTTATCTTACCTTTGGCTGATGCCAATTACCTTAAATTACGACTAAAAATTACTCTGCCTGCTCTCAATAAGGTTCGGATAAGCTATTGAAAATGGGGTATGGGGCATTTATAGCGATAGCCAGTTAGTTTAGGACATAAACTGATCATAAAACCCGGACACCAAAAGACTTTCAAACCTGTCCCCTGTCCCCTGCTATAAGAGGAATTAGGGCAGGGTGTAGAAGAGAAGTGCGGTTTTCTCCTTTTCTCCCTCCCTGCCTCTTTGTCTCCCCTGCTTCCCCCACTCCCATGCTGTGTGTAACGTATATTTTTTGGGAATACTATTGATGTCAACTAATATCCCCAGTTTTCAAGTAACTTGAGGAATATTCAACGATGTCTATTGAGCAACTGCAACCTGCCACTCAACAACAAGCAAGCGTTTACCTACCTTACATTCAGGGAGCGAAGCGCAATTTCTTACCCTTTGCCATTAGTCTCTATCAAAAAGGCGTTTTAGAGGGACACCGTAAAATAGAAGCAAGTGACAATATTCCTTTTGTCGCCTCTTGGAATGTTGCAACCTTACCTTCCGATTTAACGCGTTGCCGGATGCAGTTTGACGGCAATGCTGACCTTAGTTATGAAATGATGATGGCAAGTTTTGAATTTATGAGTTTTTTAATTGAACTTATGGAAAACTATAAGCGCCATCGTGCCACCGATTTTTCACAAGCTTTTTATCGTAAACTGCTGCGTATAGATGAATAAAAACTCCACGCCACTTGCTACAACGGAGGGAACCTCCGCAACGCAGTGGCTCCCTTTGAGAGAAGACTGTACTGACTATTGACAACTGACCCGCGTAGCGTAAATAAAAATATTGCTTTCAATATTTTAGATACCAAGCAAATACTTGTATAGCGAGATAAATACTTAGTATTTAAGATAAATATATTACCTCAAAAAAGTACATCCTTGGAAAAACCCACTTCGTGAGAGCGTAAGGCTTCTGCCGGAACAAACTAGAATTAGGAAACACCTAGCTGGGTTTTACTTCCTTTTGAAATTAGGAGTGCATGTGTGCCAAAATCTGCTAAACATTTGCTGATTGGCTCAACCGAGACGTACAGTGGTAAATCTGCAACTGTTCTGGGTTTGTATCACCAACTACAGCAAAAAGGACTGGATATTGGCTATGGCAAACCACTAGGCACTTGTTTTAGTGCATCTGGCGGTACCGTGGTTGACGAAGATGTCCAGTTCGTTACTCTTAGTCTCAACCTGTCGGCAAACCGCGTTGCTCCCACTTTGCTGGCTTTGAATGAAATTAGTGTGCAAAAACGCTTACGCGGTGAAGATAAAACCGATTATCGTCAGTCCCTAGTAGAGCAATATTTGCAAATTCCGCGAGGAGATTTAGTGTTGCTAGAGGGATCTGGTGATTTAGCGGAAGGCAATCTGTTTGATTTGTCTTTGCTGCAAATAGCTGAAGTGTTAGATGCTGCTGTGTTGTTGGTAGCTCGTTACAGCTCGCTGCTTTCCGTTGAGGCATTACTGTCTGCAAAGCAGCGCGTGGGCGATCGCTTGGTGGGAGTTGTAATCAATGATATTCCTGCCGAACAAATAGAAACAGTTAACAGTCTTTTACGCCCATATTTGGAACAGCAAGGTATTGCCGTGCTGGCAATGCTGCCTAAAAGTGACTTGCTACGCAGTGTCAGCGTTGGCGAACTAGTAAACCAATTAAACGCCGAAGTTCTCTGTCGTAGCGATCGCTTGGATTTGATGGTGGAAAGTTTGGCAATTGGGGCAATGAATGTCAACTCTGCTGTGAAGTATTTCCGCAAACGCCGGAATATGGCAGTGGTGACAGGAGGCGATCGCGTGGAGATTCAGCAAGCTGCTTTAGAAACTTCTACCCAGTGCCTCATCCTCACCGGCCAGCTACCACCTCCCCCGTTCATCCTCAGTCGCGCTGAAGAACTAGAAATACCCATTTTGTCTGTTGACTTGGATACTCTCACAACCGTAGAGATTGTTGACCGCACTTTTGGTCAAGTACGCGTTCATGAGCCAATTAAAGTTCAGTGCATTCGCCAGTTAATGACAGAGCATTTTGACATTGACCGCTTGTTATCTAAACTAGGCTTAACTCCAGCCAAAGCCTTACCCTAGCTTTCTCTAAGAGCATGATGGAGATACAAGCCCCTGCCTCCAGGTATGGGGTTATCTCCTCTACTACTTGCTTTTTGTCCCTTTTTTTTCATTGAAGCCATCCAAACTACTGACCAAATAATCAAAAATGTAGCAAGATCTAACTCAGGTTGGCTTCGCACTTACACTCTGTTTGGTAAAATAGCTGGGTCGTTTAATCTGATTACGTCCATCTTTGAGCCAGTCAATAGACCTCATCAACCTCGATACATTAGCGCAGGAACTGGCGACAATCCAGCAAACAGGTTCTAAACGAATCGCCCTGCTGGGTTCGCGTCATGTGCCCATTACGCATCAGAATCTGATTGAAATGATGACTTATGCCCTGGTTTTATCAGGCAATCGGGTCATCACCTCTGGCGCTACAGGTACTAATTCTGCTGCTATTAAGGGAGCAATGCGGGCTGATTCCAACTTGTTGACGGTGATTCTACCCCAAAGTTTGGAACGCCAACCCAACGAATCACGCCAGCAACTAGAGCAGGTAATGCATCTGGTGGAAAATCCCGGTAATGATAATCTGTCCCTCGCTGAAGCTAGTTACCTGTGTAATAAGGAGATTGTCTCCCGTTGCCAGCAACTAATTTGCTTTGCGTTTCATGACAGTCGTACTCTGCTACAAACTTGCCAAGATGCTGAAGAGCAAAGAAAAGTGGTGACACTTTTCTATTTTGACTAAAGTTAGTCTAGTCCTCGGCCAGGTAATGATAGATATAGGAAAATGCAAATTGGTAATGGGTATTTGGGTTTGCCAAATTACCTGTTACTGATTAATGATCACCAACTAAAAACTATTACTATTGATTGGCTTAATGACGCTATCGCAACTGTCTGTGTCTACTATTTTTTTGTACTCTATTGCGGCTGCTACCGTGCTAATTTATTTGCCGTTTTTATTGGTAGCTTATGCTCGTATGCAAATTGGGTATGAGGCATTTGCTGCACCTCGCGCTATGTTTGATAAATTGCCTGCATACGCCCAACGAGCTACCTGGGCGCACCAGAACTCGTTTGAAACATTCATAGTGTTTGCCAGTGCAGCATTGATGGCTTATGTAACTGGAGTCGATTCTGCTACAGCAGCAGTCGCAGCGATCGCTTTTGTGGTGGCTCGGTTGCTACACTCGATTTTTTATATTGTGAATATACCGCTTTTACGATCATTGATGTTTGCCATTGGCTCCCTTGGCAGTGCTACTCTCATTCTCTTGAGCATCATCCAAGCTAATAGTTAATGTGGGACTAGGGACTAGGGACTAGGAAAAAAGACGGAGGGGAAAAGGCAACAGAATAAATCGTTCTCCCTTACCTTTTACCCCCAACTTCTTCTATGCCAATAACTAATCCAAAATCCAACAACTAAAATCCAACATTGTTTATGGCTTCTACTTATTCGTTTGACATCGTGAGTGACTTTGATCGACAAGAATTGGTTAATACTGTCGATCAAGTTGTACGAGACATTAAAGGTCGTTATGACCTCAAAGACACTCAGACTACTGTTGAGTTAGGTGAACAAGCTATTACTATTAACACCGACAGTGAATTTACCTTAGATTCTGTACATAACATTTTGCGAGAAAAAGCCGCTAAACGTAACCTTTCTCAGAAAATCTTTGATTTTGGCAAAGTTGAATCAGCTAGCGGCAATCGTGTACGTCAAGAAGTTACACTCAAAAAAGGTATCAGCCAGGAAATTGCTAAACAAATTTCCAAATTGATTCGTGACGAGTTCAAAAAGATCCAAGCTTCGATTCAAGGCGATGCTGTACGGGTTTCTGCTAAAGATAAAGATGACTTACAAACTGTGATCCAGCGTCTAAAGCAAGAAGACTATCCTGTGGCTTTGCAATTTACAAATTACCGTTAAGGGACTTCCAAGTCAAAAAATATCCAACTTTCAGATTGGAAGATTTATTTTTTGGTATTCCTAAAACAACTTTAGGGTGGGCATTGCCCACCCTTATTAGTTAAGCTCGTTTACCAATACTTTTTTGAAATGCCGGACGTTCAGACATACGTTTGATATAGTCCAATACGGCTGGATAAGAACTGAGATCTAGCTTCAGCATGATGGGAATGTAACTCAGAATAGACCCCACTGCCACATCAGCAACGCTAAATTCGTTACCCAGTAAAAAAGGTTGCTTCTCAAAAATCTTATTCAAAGGAGTTAACAAGCGAGGCATTTCTCGTTCTCGATTCGCTTCTACAAAAACTCCTGGGCCGAGTGTAGCATTGGCAAACAACGTCCACTGAGAAAATACAGCACGCTCTTCTGGCGAAAGTGGTACTTTACTGTATTTATCGGCAAGATACAACAAAATTGCCCCTGATTCCCAAACTTGGAAGTCCCCATCCACAATTGCCGGGACTTTACCTATTGGGTTAATCTTCAGATACTCAGGCTGGAGATGCTCACCTGCCTGCATATCCAGCATCACAAATTCGTAAGAAATTCCCAATTCTTCTAGATACCACTCGATGATTGACGCACGACTACGAGCGCCACCGTAAAGTTTTAGCATAATTACTTGAGATTAAAGAACTTTGTGAGTGTGGGAATGTTGTTTAATGTTGTCTTCTTTAGTGACAACTCTAGCGGCATTTAACACCCGTTTGCGCTCAATGGAAAAATTCAAATCGGCATAAGTTGTCCCTAAGGGAATTAGGGATTTTGCCGTTTCACGACGTTTGTAGGTACGAGCAGCTGCAAACACCCGTGATACAAATTCCTCTCCCAACTGAGCCGATTCTGGGAAGCCATCTGGTAAAAGCGGTGTATCGCCGTCCAGCAAATCTCCCAGAGTGATTGCACAAGCTAGCTTATAGGAAGTAGGAATACCTTTCAATAGTGCTTCCAAAGCCGCAGAGGGAATCGGCTCTACTACTTCTACTTGATGAACTTCTCCATCTTCTTTAACGAAGCAGGTTGCCAAGCCTACAACTATATAATCATCAGCTACTAAATCGGGAGCGTTTTGATAAGAAGTTGCTATTGTCATAAGAAAAATTTATCAGAACTTAAATATTTTACCAAGTTGTCGCTCCCCCTAGGTAATTAGTCTTGGAGATTGAGATTAACTGTTTCTGGAATTTAACTTGGGGATGACGTATCTATGATCAGATTGGAACATAAATTGTTGGTGTAAGGTGAAATTTTCTGGTTGTTGCAGTGTCTTAAATACAGTTTTGAAGTTGAAATTTAAGTAACTATAGGCACTTCAAAAAATAATACACGTACAAATCACCGTTACTGGGGCAAACTCTAATTTGATTGCAAAGAGCAAGTAGCTCAGGTAAAAAACATGAATAGTCACTCATTTTTAGCTTCTGGCGACCAGCAAAATAACTGTTATAAGTTTGTTGTAAATACTACATCAGAAGCTCAAGAGCATGGGACTAACGATCGCGGGGAATCTACTTTAAAAGATAGTTACTTACGCTCTGACGCTTTAAAGTTAGCTCAACAAGGAGATTACACTGAGGCGATCGCATTGTTAAGCCAATTGATTCATCGCCATCCGCAAAATGCCATTGATTACAACAATCGAGGCTTGATTTATTTTCAAAGTGGTGAAGCGCACAAAGCATGGCGCGACTATAACATCGCCTTACAACTTAATCCTGATTTAGCTAGTGCTTATAACAACAGAGCTAATTATTATGCAGCCTGTGGGGAATTAACAGCTGCACTTAGCGACTATGATCGAGCCATTGACTTAAATCCCAGCTATGTTAGAGCGTGGATTAACCGAGGTATTACCTTGCGTGACTTAGGACAATACGAAGAAGCAATTGATAATTTTGAGGTAGCGTTGATTTTTGGTCAACTAGAAGGTCATATTTGGGCTGAACGCGGCAGAACTTATCATCTTTGGGGTGATTGGAATTGTGCGATCGCTGATTATCGTCGCGCCCTGACTCAACTACCTACGTTTAACAGAAAGGATGTTCCTGGTTATCGTTTACGTTTACAACTGGAAAATTGGCTAGATGAACTATTGTTTCCTCAACGTTCTGATTGGTAAACATCAACCCGGAAGGTAAGTCAAAGTGCTTGAATAAGTACCAGTAACTGACCAAAAAATTTGACTAATGAGAACTTTGGCTGCGACAATTTTACTAACTTCTTCTTGGTTGATATCTGGAGTCATAGTTTCTCAACCAATCGATGCTACTGTAGCTGTAGCAAATGATACTATAACATCTTCTGGGTCAATTTCTCAGTCAAGTAATTCTAAACCTATTACTGTTAGTAAAGCTGAATTTGGAGTGCTGAGAATTGACTCCAATGGTAAAAGTAACTTTACTCCTACTAACAGAATCTTACTGAGCCAAGGCGGTAAATATGGCTGGCGTATTCAACTGAAAGACTATGAGGGTAAAGTGACATGGCGAGAAGTTCTGCGATTGCCAAAACGCCCGGAAACTTGGGCTACAGATGATGGAGAAAACTTCTCAGTCTCAGTAGATGGTATTGAATCTGTAACGAAGCGTAAACAAATGGCTGATGATGGTGTAATTGAAAATTTTTGGACAATCACCCCTGGCGATCCAGGTGGTAAATATAAAATACAAGTTTACATTGGTAAACGTCTTATTACTTCTTTCGAGTTTGAAGTTATTTCCCTAAAAAGATAACAAAATTGATTTTCTCATACTCTGGTTTTAATGCCGAAAGTGTAAGTAGATGAACAAAAATATTTGCTCTAGCTTCTCCCTTTGGGAGCTACGGTGTACACACAAGTCTTGAAATCCCACCTAAAACTTAGTTTCGTTGCCCTAGCCCTAAAATTAGCGGGATAAATGGAGTTTCCAGTTGCCTAAAGTTTGGGTATTTATGGGGCTAAAAGAGTTGAAACCTTTGCGGCCTATACTTGTGTGTACACGGTAGCCCAAAAGGAGAAGGGGAGACACTGCGCGTAGCTTGCTTCTCCAAAGGAGTAGAAGTGGGGCATTGTCCGCCCACGGCGCTGTCTCCCCAACGCACTGGCTCCTTTTGACTTCCAAGGCAGAGCGAGCGGTACTAGCCCCTAGCTCCTAATTACAGCAGCGATAACTGTTCATTATTGGGTGGCTTAAAGCCCAAATGCTTATATGCTGCCTTTGTCGCCACCCTACCACGGGAAGTCCGGCTTAAATAACCAATTTGCATTAGGTAAGGTTCGTACACTTCTTCAATGGTTTGGGTATCTTCGCCTGTAGCGGCGGCAATTGTTTCCAACCCCACTGGGCCACCGTTGAATTGTTCAATAATCACATTCAACATTTGGCGATCTGTCCAATCTAAACCAAGAGGATCTACTTGAAATAGTTGCAGTGCTTCGGCTGCGATCCTTTCGGTAATTTCTCCAGATGATTTAACCTCTGCATAATCACGTACCCGCTTGAGTAACCGATTAGCAATACGTGGTGTACCACGCGATCGCCTGGCAATTTCCATAGCACCATCTTCTGTAATGGGAGTTTGGAGAAATTGAGCGCTGCGTAAAACAATTTTGCTCAGTTCATCAACTTCGTAAAATCGCAGTTTCTGCACTAAGCCAAAGCGATCACGTAATGGTGAAGTCAGCGCACCTACACGAGTTGTAGCTCCCACTAGGGTAAATTTTGATAATGGTAAACTCCTGATGCGAGCGCTAGAACCCTTGCCAATGGTGATATCTAAGCGGTAATCCTCCATAGCGGGATAGAGAATTTCCTCTGTCATCCGCGAAAGACGATGAATTTCATCTATAAATAAAACATCTCCAGCTTTGAGATTCACTAGTAGCCCTACAATATCCCTTGGACGTTCTAGCGCTGGCGCACTGGTAATTTTGTAATTTACCCCCATTTCTGATGCTAAAATCATTGCCATTGTCGTTTTACCTAATCCTGGAGGCCCATATAGCAGCAAGTGATCCAGCACCTCACCTCTCGACTTGGCTGCTTTAATGGCAATGTCCAGGACATCTTTTAGGTCTTTTTGCCCAATGTAATCAGCAAATCGCTGTGGTCGGATACTCTCTTCTTGCTTACCTTGTTCATCAATAGCAGCTTCAGGTTGCAAAACGTTTTCATCGGGAGACGCTTTCGCCGACTTTTGAGGCTGCTTTGGTTGTCCGTTGGGTTCTTGAGGCTGTTTTTTCGAGGAGATTATCACCATAATTCAGCTATCAACTTTGACTTTAGGACTGTTTGAGCGCTATATCTGCCGCCATGCTTGCTACTAAACAAGGGATGCGAAGATTTTTGTTTGGGAATACGCACGCCAATTTAAAATTTAAATTCCGGACAATTACCCAGGAGTGCAAAAGTTATTTATGTTGTCTAAAAGAATCTTACCGTGCTTAGATGTGAAGGCGGGACGAGTTGTAAAGGGAGTTAACTTTGTTGACCTTAAGGATGCAGGCGATCCGGTTGAATTGGCAAAGGTTTACAACGAAGCCGGTGCAGATGAGTTAGTATTTCTGGATATTACAGCGACTCATGAAGATCGAGATACAATTATTGATGTAGTTTACCGCACTGCTGAACAGGTCTTTATTCCACTGACTGTAGGTGGTGGTATTCAATCCTTAGAAAATGTTAAACTTTTATTACGGGCTGGAGCGGACAAGGTTAGTATTAATTCTGCGGCAGTACGTGAACCAGACTTGATTAATCGGGCAAGCGATCGCTTTGGTAATCAATGCATAGTTGTTGCTATTGATGCCAGACGCAGAATTGACCCCAATAACCCAGGCTGGGATGTGTATGTGCGAGGTGGTAGAGAAAACACGGGCTTAGATGCCTTGCTTTGGGCACAAGAAGTTGAAAAACGAGGAGCAGGAGAACTGCTAGTTACAAGTATGGATGCTGACGGTACTCAAGCTGGCTATGACCTTGGCTTGACAAGAGCGATCGCCGAATCTGTACAAGTTCCTGTAATTGCCTCTGGTGGTGCAGGCAAGTGTGAACATATTTACACGGCACTAACAGAAGGCAAAGCCGAAGCTGCACTATTAGCATCATTACTGCATTACGGGCAATTAAGCGTGGCAGAAATTAAGAATTACTTACGCGATCGCCACCTACCTGTACGGTTATGCCCTTGACTCCAAAAACATCATCGAAAACTAACCACATCTATCGTAAGTTAGATACAGTTCTCTGAAAGGGTGTTAACATTGATGTAAAAGTATTAAGAAATATTAAGAAATATGTTGATTCCTATTTTACTATTTGATGTGGCGCTGGTGGCATGGTCACTGCACCTAATGGAGAAAGCCGTTGAGAACAAAGAATTTTCTCTGATGCTGGCTGGTACGTTGGTAGCTTTAGCTGCTGCTGCCATGCTAGTAGTTTACTTTTTGATGGGTCACTGTATGACCTATTTGTTGCAAGTCTCTTAAAAAATACTGAGTGTTAAAAAAGTATGGTTTGCATTTGAACCTATTAAAATCTTTTTAGTCAAATGATTGTGTATACCTCATTTAAATAAACTGTAAAGCATAAAAACCGAATGTCGCTGATACAATCAGGAATAGAAAAAGGCTTAATCAAGTTTGATGATGAGCAAAAATATATTACCTATATTCATCAAAATAAAAGAAGAAATTGTAATAACCCAGAATAAAAAGTTCAGATAAAAACATTTCTGAAACTGGTTTTGGTATATGGTTATGATGCAAAACGTATTCGGCAGTTTGTATCTGTCACAATGGGGTCAAGTGTTAAGGAAGCAGACATTATTGTTTACAACGATGCATTATTAACGGAAATACACTAGCTAGTAATGATTATGCTGAAAAACCTACATCTTTCCCAATTTTATACTTTTGCTTTGTAGTACTTAAATGCTAGTAGGGACGCAGTATTTTTTTGTCCCTACTCTCATGCTGGTAATTTAACTAGAAAAACTCAACTGTTCCTCCGAAATCCAAGTACCGTGGAATCCATAGGGTACTCGCTGGGGAATTAGCACCCGCGCCACCGGTTCAGCAGTCATATCTTGGGCATTCACTACTACCATTTCAGAAGTTTTTGAACTTTGATCATGGACAAAAGTGATCAGCCAGCCGTCATCTTCAACTGTGGCACCAGGACGCGGAGCAAATACAGCCTCACCGCCATAACGTCCCTCTCCAAATTCATGGGTTTGGGACTTGCCCTTACTGAGATCATACTTAATTATACCATTTAACAGAGGCTCAGTACTGTTTGCCATCCTAGCAGCATAGCCATATCGGTTTTTTTGTCCTAAAAAGTTTTCGTTGACGCGGGGAAATTCCGCAGGGACATCATCCAGCATTTCTTCACGTACTGTCCCGTTATTCAGGTTAAATCGCCAGCGATGCAGGCGGGGAATATCTCCTTCTGGATCGATTTGAGTGTCTTTATTAATTAAGACATTAGTAGAACTCATACGACAGGCGATCAGGACTACTTCGTCTTCTTCTTCATAGGCGTTGAGGGTATGGAAAACGTAGCAAGAGGGAGTCTCAAACCAGCAGATGCTACTATTATCGCCGTAACGTGGAACAATGCCAAAGCGACTGGGGCGATCGCGCTCAAACATGATTGGAGGTTTTCCCCGTTGCGCTCGTTTCGCGCTAAAAGTCAACGGTAGATCCATAAAAATCGTGTAGTTTTCAGTGATGGCAAAATCGTGCATCATCACGCTCATCGGTAGGTCAATCGGTACTGTCCGTACTAACTTACCTTCTGTGGAAACTATGCTGTATTGCAAATATGGTGGCTCGAAGGAGTAGCCAAAGAACATCATCTCACCGATAATTGGGTCTATCTTGGGATGAGCAGTAAAAGCAGAAATTAGTTGACCATGATAGGTGTACTCACCAACTGTCTTTAAATCAGGAAGCTTGATCACATAAGGCGCACCTCCTTCCCACAGCGCCAACAGTTGACCTGCGTGCCACACAAGAGCAGTATTGGCAGTATTTTTGCTAATACCGTGGGGAACTTTTGTCTGCTGTGGTTCCAAAAGTCCAGTCCAGATAGCTTTACCTGCTTGTTTCTCGATTTTCCATCCGGTTGTCCGCACATAGCGATTGCAATAAGTTGCTTTGCCGTCGCCAATTCGCACACCATGTAACATCCCATCTCCATCAAACCAGTGATACTGGCCAATAGGTGAATGCTGAGGATTAGGACCATTACGCACAAACATACCCGATAGTTCAGGAGGGAGATGACCTATTACTTCTAGGGTGTCACTGGTAATTTCTTTACGGACAGGGGCAAAATTTCCTTTAAGATATGGATTGGTCGCAGTTATTGTCATTGTGTTAATTGTGAGAGCGAGTGAATCTGATAGTGGCACTTTTTCAATAATAATTAGTGATCGCCTTTATGGTTCTTCGCAATACAATTTTTATTTTTAGATATTACCTATCACGCCCTAATACCGTTTCACTTTAAAGTTGATACATTTGGGCAAGCAGGGGTAGCAGGGGAGGCAGGGGGAGTAAGAAAAGTAATTTGTATCAATAATTTCGTGAAATGGCATAACATTAGGTATTTCTATTCATAACCAGCCCTACACCCCAGACATTCTAGATTTTTGATGCTGGTGCTAAAAACTTCAAGTGCAATCGAGAGATTGCAGCAAGCATTAGCGTAGCGATCGCTAGACTCTAAACTAGTCTAGCTTTCATCATGGCTTTTGTTTGGCAATATGGCGATCGCAAATTGCTTGATTCTTGTTCGCCACATCATTATTAAATAATTTGAAAAAATTATAGTAATATACCACAGGCATTAACGAACCTTAGCAATTTCTGATTGATTGATACTCTGACAACATCTCAAGTTCAAACTCAGTGAGAAAAAACCTTGAGCCTAAATCTTTATTTACTCCGTCACGGACAGACAGAATGCAGTCGGAATAATGCTTTTTGCGGTTCGATAGACTCTGAACTGACTTCAGAAGGTCTAGATATGGCAAAGGCTTTTGCATCTGCGTACAGTTCCACACCCTGGAAAGCAATTTTTTGTAGTCCCATGCAGCGAACTATGGCGACAGCAAAACCTCTATGTGCTGCAATAGGGATGCAACCAGAACTGCGGGATGGCTTAAAAGAAATTAACTATGGTAAGTGGGAGGGTAAAACTCCAGAGACAGTCAGCCAAGAATATCATGATGATTATATTCGCTGGTCAGCCGATCCAGCTTGGAATGGCCCGACTGGTGGAGAAATGGCAATTACCATTGCTTCTCGTGCTATGGGGGTAATTGAAGAAATCAAACACCTCTACGATAGTGGTAATGTGTTAGTCGTCTCCCATAAAGCCACTATCAGAATTATTCTGTGTAGTATGTTAGGAATTGATGTAGGACGTTTCCGTTTTCGTTTGGGATGCCCGGTAGCCTCTGTAAGTATCGTAGAATTTACTCCGCATGGCCCATTGTTAAAAGTTTTGGCAGACCGTACTCACTTGGATGAACAGTTGCGAAATTTGCCAGGAACATGAGAAAAGACAAAAAGTAGGAGTCAAGAGCTAGTCAATCGTTCAGTATCTTTACAGGGGGGGCTTCTTCAAGCTCATAAAATATACAACATCATGATTATAGTGATCGCATTGTTAACTATAAGTATTATCAAGCCGAACAGATTACTCTATTCGCTATCAGATCCTTCTAAATCACATTCTGCAAGCAGATCATCAATACTTGCAGGAAACTCTCCATTTTCAACTTTTCTTGTAAAAACTTGATAACAATCTTTTTTATCACCTTCCTTTCGAGGATAACCTAACCAAAGAATAATAATAATTTTTTGTTGTTTAAATGCTCTAAAAAATAACTTAACGGGTGACAACATGGCTAAACAGCTTGTTTCATAAGGGACAGAGCTTGAA
>JAYGHB010000008.1:0-112746 GCA_034931985.1 Halotia wernerae UHCC 0503 | reverse complement strand
GTTACTTGTGTTGGTGATGGACATGATGGTATTTGGAATATCGTTGACCAACTAGCCCCTGATGTACAGCGCCGAGAAATACTTGATTGGTTTCACTTGATAGAAAACCTTCACAAAATTGGGGGTTCACAAAAAAGGTTGAAACAAGCACAAGCCTTACTATGGAAAGGTCAAGTAGAAGAAACCAAAGCCTTATTTACTGGCTGTCGGGGTAAACAAGTACAAAATTTTTGCCGTTATCTCGATAAACATCGCCATCGTATCATTAACTACGAATATCACCAAGCTGAAGAAGTTTGTTCAATTGGTTCTGGGTCAGTTGAATCTGCTGTTAAACAGATTGACCGTCGAACAAAGATTTCTGGGGCACAATGGAAACGAGAAAATGTCCCTCAAGTCCTGGCTCATCGCTCTGCTTACCTCAATGGATTATTGTCGGTTTGAGCCACTTCAAAAACTGAGATGCTCCCTACTTAATTTTTGTCAATTAAGTTTCAAAATCCAGTGCCTTAGTGGCGTGATAGTGTAGATAAACTAATTGTTTCTGGCTTAAAGCTTGATCGACTATCCCAGTAATCAGCTTTGTTAATATTAACCTTGAGCAGGGCAATATCGGGTTCATCTAATCCTTTAGGGAACCAAGTTTGTAGTTTTGGTTGCCATTTCTCTTGCATTTTGTCGCGGTCTTGCACCAGTTGTGCTGTACCGGACAGAGAAATATATCGCTGTTGATTAGGTGATGAAAAGCTGACATTTACCTGTTGATTGTGTTCAATTTCAGCCACTTTATGGGAACTGCGATAAATGAAGAACCAAAGTGTACCATCAGAGTTAATCTCGCCATTTTTTGACATTGGGCAACTATGCAAGCTGCCATCTTCTTCTACTGTGGTCAACATGCCACAGTCAATATCTGCTATTAGTTCACACAGTTTTTGAATTTGTTGATCGCGGTCTGTAGAAGTTGTCATTTAGTGTACTCTTTTCTATTTTGTTTTTTTAGACTGGGAGTTTTTGATTACAGCCAGTTTTAAAAGCTGATACAACTCTTTTTTAGTGTTAGCGTTTTTCAATGACAATTACGTGAATCTAGAGATAGAATTCTCTAAAAATTAGCTTTTTTATTTATACCTATGTAGATAGTTGTGGAAAGTGATATATAACTCCTGTTTGATTTTTTTTCATCGCGATCGCTTGATTTTTAAGACAGTCGCTACAATTATCCTTCACTAAACCGTATTGCTTTACAGCCCTCAATTCCTACTGTTAAACTCTTGTGGGAGTAAGCATTTCGCTCACTCCCACAATTAGCTATTTTTTACACAAACGCTAACGATGTAATTCAAGATAAGTCTAATCTTACTTGACTGCCTGTTTGCCTAATCTCTCTTGAATTTTGCTCTTAGCAGCTTTAAATTGTGTAGCCAATTGCTCGGTTTGGTCAGAGCTTAAATTGTTGCGAATAGCAGCAAACATTGTGCTTTCTTCTTGACGAATATGATCGCCAACAGCGTCCATCAACTGTTTGACTTTATCTTTAAATTGAGATGTAGAGGGATTAAGAGCCTTAATTTCCTCTAACATACGCTTCATTTCGGCTTGTTCATCGTACAGCTCTTGGGTGTCATGTTCACCATAGAAAGAACGTACTCTTGGATATACTACTTCTTCTTCAGCCTCAGCGTGAGCAGTTAAATCCTTATAGATTTGACCGAAGTATTCTTGGATTTTTTGGGAATCGTTGCTTTGCAACAGTTCGGTAAACAGAATATTAACCTTGTTATGATCCATGCGGATGACATCTTGGATATTCATATCCTCTTTGTCAGAGCCTTGGGTAACAGCGCTACCTACTGCACCACTAAACGCAGCGATCGCATCTTGGACTCGTCCCCAAATTCCTTGATCTACATCTTGTCCAGTCAGTTCACGAACACCCAAAACCTCTAGAATACCTTTGAGTTGTTCTTGGTGAGCGCGGCTTTCAAAGTTAACGGTATTTAAAGGCCCAATTGCTGCCATCACATCAGCACCAACTTTTTGTGCTGCTTTATGGACGGTTAATCCACTCATTACTTGTTGGTGTTTCAACAATTCGTGCTGAAATACTTTTTCATAGAAATTCAATTGGGAGCCTTTCATTAACTGGCGGATTTTTTCCACCATTTCTTGAACTGTATTTCTCGGCTGTTTTTGAATGCCGTACTGAACGATTACAGTTTCCAGAACGCCCAGATTCTTCTGATCATCATTAAGCATCTTCCGGATACGATCCGAGATTTCGCTATCAGTTGATTCTCTCAAAAACAGTTGTTCATTTTCAATGATTAACTGCTGAATTAATTTCACATCTGCTAATTTCTCAGCAATAGCATTGCGCTTTGTATCATCTAAAGTAGATACCATTTTGAGTTCTCCTCGGAAAAGTGTTCAGATCATTGCTTATCTCAGGTTGCCATAAGTTTCATGAAAGTTTCCTCTTTCTTTTGAACGATTACTTCATAACTCTAGATATAAAAACGACTATTTTTATCATCAAAGTTTATACTTATTCTTTTAGATAGATAACTATTTCATCTGTACTCCATCGCCAGATAGATAAAATTTTAATGTTAGTTTCTTACATTGACTCAAGGATATTAAAACAGGAGATTAAATCATAAAATTCTCTTTACTTAAATATAGGATACTAAATCATGGAAACTACAGATACACAAGCACAAACAAGTTCTACGCCTTTCCCAAATATTCCACCAATTATTGAAAGTAACGACAGTGAGTATCGTGATACTGGCGTACCGAGTACAGTAGCGATCGCTGGACATCCTCTACACCCCCTGAGTGTGATTTTTCCCATAGCCTTTTTAGCCGCCGCCTTGGGAAGCGACTTCGGTTATTGGTTAACTCGTGATTTCTTCTGGGCTAGGGCTTCTTTATGGTTAATCGGACTGGGATTAGCTGGAGGTGTTTTAGCATCGCTAATCGGCATCACCGACTTTTTGAAAATTGAACGAGTCCGCAAGCGCAGCGCTGGTTGGACGCATTTGATTCTTAACGTTTCTATACTCGTTTTAACACTTGTCAACTTTCTTCTTCGTGTAGGCGATGCTGAAGCGCGTATACTACCTTGGGGATTAGTACTTTCGCTAATTGTTGGTACACTAACTAGCCTTTCCGGCTGGTTTGGTGCTGAACTTTCCTATCGCCACAAAATCGGTGTAGTAGGTGCTGGTAGCAGACGATATCCATAATTAAATAATTCGTAATTCGTAATTCGTAATGACGCTCTGGTGAAGACGCTCCGCTTTAGCGGAGCTTTCGCTTTAGTGATACGTGGACTCGCTAACGCAATTCGTAATTAAGATTCTAGATTACGAATTATTGAGAGAGGTTAGTGCAGAGACTAAAATTTTCCTTAGTCTCAAATCTTGAAATAATGCTCCGAAACCGTCAGCAAGCAATATTGATTATCCTGTCTCTACTAATCGTCGTAGTGATGGGCTTTTTCTTTAAGTACTACACTGGTCTTGCCCATCAATGGTTTAATAACTATGGAGCAGCTGTATTTTATGAAATATTTTGGTGCTTATTCGCATTTTGGTTTTTCAGAAGTCGAGTAGCTGTAAAGCAAATTCCTCTATGGGTTTTTATCACTACCTGTATCCTGGAATTTTTGCAACTTTGGCATCCGCCACTATTGCAAGAGATTCGCGCTATATTAATAGGTAAATGGTTGCTGGGTACTACCTTTGCTTGGTGGGATTTTCCTCATTATGTATTGGGTTGTATTTTAGGTTGGTTGTGGCTGCGACAGTTACAGAGAATAGGTTATGCAAAAAAAAGTTAAAGTTAAACCTAACTCAAAACAGCAAAAGATTACAGAACAACCTGATGGTAGCCTGATTGTACATTTAAAATCTCCACCAGTAGATGGTAAAGCGAATGAAGAGTTAATTAGACCCATCCGAAAACTCGCAAGCCAATATTTACAAGGCTTTGAGACCAGTCCTTGCAGATTCTGTTTCAACGAAGAAATCAGTGTTTGATATAGTTACTGATAGTTTAGAGCAGAAAAATACATACTCTTGCCCAACGCAAACACAATTTTTAATTAATACTAAGTTATTTCGGTATTCGGTAAGACAAAAGTTCCAATTCGCAGTCTTACCAGACCACAAACTAACAAAACTATTTCATTATAAACATCAGCATTTAATCTAAATCTTTGTGATGCAACTTGGAAAATTTTTACAACACGTATTAAATGCTCAACAAATATACGCTTACTTGATAGAGCTTTATTTTCTTCTTTTTGTTGTTCATTTAATTGTTGTTTTCTTTTTTTCTTATGAGGGGTAGTAATATTATTCCCACCTTGATACGCTTTATCTCCCTCAAATTCTTGTTTTTCATCAAATTTTGTTTGTTGCTCTCGAAATAATTTTATGTCTGCCGTTGGTCCAGGATAACCTACTTTAATATCAATTATATCTTTCCCTTCTGGCAAGGAAACTATCTGGTTTTTTACAGTATGCTGTTTTTTCTTCCCAGAAAAGAACTTTTTTTGCTCTTCGTTGTCAGATGGTCTATCAATCGGCTGTTCTAGACTATCGACCAGTAACTTAAAACTCGTTAATATTTCTTGTACAATCATTAAATCTCCTTCTTTATCTTCGACTTGTTCTATTAAACTAGAAGGTATAATCTTACGTAATATTTTTCTCCAGTCATGAAAAGTATCATTAGATAAAGTTTTTGATATACCAAACATTATTCCTAAAACTTCAAATGTGGGTATTTGTCTCAGATAAAACAAGCACAAACATACTTGTTCTGGGATGGATAATAATTCTTTGCGTCCACCTCCACGACGATGTATTCTAACTTTCCTCTGTTCAAGTTTGAGTTGTTCTTCTTCATGACTTTTTTTAGCATAGTTTACAAGGTCAGTAAATTGGTCATAACTAATCCCCAAAAGTTGCTTTGCACGCGAGGGATACTTTTGTATATAATCAAAGATACTAATCATTTAATTAGATGTTGGTAGAGGGTCAATTTTACTTTCTACCATTTTTTTGTACCCAAATCATATTCCGGACGTGTCTATTAAACTACTATCTGAAAAATTTGATGTGCCTAAATCTCACATCAGGATTAAGTTAGGTTTATCCTCTCGGCAAAAGCTGATTGAAATTGATACAGATGTTTAACTATAGGAGCCGAAATTCAGGATTCAGGAGTATATTAAGTTCTAACTTCTGGATTAATAATACCCTCTCCCGATTCATACAAGCTAAATGCATATCAGCTTATTTATCTTGCGTAATACTTATATAATTAGGTTGAGTTTTAATTCGTTCTATCCAAGCTTGAATAGCAGGAAATTTCGCCAAATTAAACCCACCTTCATGGGCAACGTGAGTATAAGCAAATAAGGCAATATCGGCAATAGTATAACGTTCATCGACCAAGAAGGTACGAGAGATTAAATGGTTTTCCATCACTTTTAGTGCTGCGTAGCCTGGTTCACGCTTTTGCTCTATTGCTACATGATACTCCTGAGCTTTACCTAAAATAGAAGTCAAAAATCTTGATGTCGCAATAAAAGGTTCATGACTATATTGTTCAAAAAATAACCATTGGAACACTTGCGCTCTTAAAAAGCGATCGTAAGGTAAAAATTCTGTGTATTCACTCAAATACACCAATATGGCATTTGATTCTGCTAAATACTTGCCAGATGCCACTTCTAAAACTGGTATCTTACCGTTGGGATTTTTACTTAAAAATTCCGGTGTTCGAGTCTCTCCCTTCAAGATGTTAATCTCTATCCTTTCAAAGGGCATACCCATTTGTGTCAATAAAAGACGTATCTTATAACCATTCCCAGAGGGTAAAAAATCGTACAAGCGCAGCGTTTCCATGTTCACAATATGTTGAAGAAGGTATTGAATATTGAGGGACTAAAATACAATATCTTACAAAACTATTCTTTCATAACAGGATATTTTCATTTATTTTATGTATCTACCTAAAAGACAGAATTATCTGAGAAAATAAAAAATAATAGTATTATTTAGCTCTATATTTGAAGGTTTATTTTTATTCAGTAAGCGGAAAAAAATGTATGTGTGGAAGATTCACTTTAAACCAGTCAGCAGCAGCATTAGCCCAAGTTTTCCATGTAGAGCAAATCCCAGATTTGGCGGCTCAATATAACATTGCACCTACGCAAATGGTGGCAACAGTGCTACATAACGCTGAAAAAGATCAGCGTGAATTCCAACAGTTACGCTGGGGATTAATTCCTTCATGGGCAAAAGATCCCAGCATAGGGACAAAGCTAATCAACGCTAGAGCCGAAACCGTTGCCGAAAAACCTGCTTTCCGTTCGGCTTTCAAACGCCGACGCTGTTTAGTCGTAGCTGACGGCTTTTATGAGTGGCAACGGCAAAAAAGCAAGAAGCAACCATTTTATTTTCGGTTGCAAGATGGGCAACCCTTCGGCTTTGCAGGATTGTGGGAAAGATGGGAAACGCCTGAAAAAGAAGAAATCATTTCTTGTACAATTTTGACAACGGCAGCCAATGAACTACTGCAACCAATCCACGATCGCATGCCAGTAATTATTGCTCCAAAAGATTACGATTTGTGGCTAGACCCCCAAATACAAACACCTGAACCACTACAGCAGCTATTGCAGCCTTATCCAGAAACAGTAATGACTGCATACCCAGTCAGCACCTTGGTTAACAAGGCTCAACACAACAGTCCAGAATGTATCATGCCCCTCAGCCAGAAGAATGACCCCTCAAATCAGTTAAATTAGCTATTGAGTGTACTAGGAAAAAGAAGCAGGGAGACAAGGGGACAAGGAGAAAAAGAAGTTAAAACTTTATGTCCCATGCCCCATGCCCCATGCCCCATGCCCCATACCCCATGCCTAATGTCCAACTAATTAATAGATAAATATGCCAAGAACACAAAAAAACGATAACTTTGTTGATAAATCTTTTACAGTCATGGCGGATCTGATCCTCAAGCTCTTGCCAGCTAACAAAAAAGCTAAAGAAGCGTTTGTGTACTATCGAGATGGCATGTCAGCTCAAGCAGAAGGGGAATATGCCGAAGCATTGGACTACTATGAAGAAGCCCTATCACTAGAGGAAGACCAGAACGATCGCGGTTATATTCTCTACAATATGGGGCTAATCTATGCTAGTAATGGCGACCATACCAAAGCTTTAGAACTGTATCATCAAGCAATTGAGTTAAACCCACGTTTACCTCAAGCCTTGAACAACATCGCCGTAATTTACCATTACCAAGGCGAAAAAGCCAAAGAAGACGGGGATAACGATGCTGGCGAAGCACTGTTTGACCAAGCAGCCGATTATTGGATTAGAGCTATTCGCATGGCTCCCAATAACTACATTGAAGCCCAAAACTGGCTGAAGACCACCAAGCGATCGCAAGTTGACGTATTCTTTTAGTCAAGAGTCATTAGTCATGAGCTATTGACTAATGACTCTTGAGTGTTAACCATTGACTCTTGACTTAAAAATGATTGATCGTGAACAAGTTCGTAAAGTAGCCCTTCTCGCTCGTTTAGAATTAACACCAGAAGAAGAAGAACAATTCACCACTCAGCTAGGAAGTATTTTAGGTTATATCGAACAGCTAAATGAACTAGATGTGAGTGATGTACTTCCCACAACACGGGCAATTGATGTCAGCAATGTGACACGAGAGGATGAATTGCAGCCCTATCCTGATCGCGAAGCCATCCTCAACAGTGCGCCTGAACAAGAAGGCGAATTTTTCAAAGTACCAAAAATCCTCAATGCTGATTAGTCAATAATCTCAATTGGTTGACTGTTACTCAGGAGATAAATATGGGTTTGGGAATCCTCAAAGATGGTAAATGGATATCAAAGCGGGATCAAGAAGATTCTCAAGGTAGATTTGTTCGTCCATCAACTACTTTCCGCGATCAAATCACAGCCGATGGCTCTAGTGGGTTTAAAGCTGAGCCAGGGCGTTATCATTTGTATATTTCTTGGGCTTGTCCTTGGGCTTGTCGCACTGCAATTGTGCGCCAGTTAAAGGGATTAGAAAATGTGATTGGCTTATCGGTAGTTGCAGCAGAAATTGATCAAAATAGTTGGGAATTTACCGAGGAACCGGGGAGTATTCCTGATACTGTTAACGGTACACAATATCTCTGGCAAATTTATCTTAAGGCTGAACCTAACTACACTGGAAGAGTAACAGTCCCAGTTTTATGGGATAAACAAACCGGGACAATTGTCAATAACGAGTCCCGTGAAATCATCCGCATGTTGGATACAGAATTTAATGCCTTTGCTCAGAAAGATATAGATTTTTATCCAGCACCTCTGCAAAAAGTAATTGATGAAACAATTGATGCAATTTATCAACCCATAAATAATGGTGTGTATCGGGCTGGATTTGCTACTAGTCAATCAGCTTATGATGAGGCGGTAACAGAATTATTTAGGGCTTTAGGTTATTGGGAAAAAATATTAGCAAAACAACGTTATCTTTGTGGAGATCAAATTACCGAGGCGGATTGGTGTATGTTTACTACTCTGTTTCGTTTTGATGCCGTTTACTATGTGCATTTCAAATGTAATGTACACCGAATTGTAGAGTATCCCAATCTATGGAATTATCTCAAAGACCTCTACCAATTTCCGGGAGTGAAAGACACTTGTAATCTTGACCACATTAAACGACATTATTATAAAAGTCATCCTCAGGTGAATCCCACACGCATTATACCGAAAGGGCCTGTGATTGATTTCGATGTACCTCATAACCGCGATCAAATGTTTGCGTGATTAATATTGTTCATTTAATCATTAAAGGTTGCGCTCAAAGGCAATGAGCCATTAGTGGTCTGTTTGATTAATTCTTTAGGGGTAAAAATCATGGGGATTCTTCAAATTTATTAACTAACTTCAACCAAAGACTTGGGTACTGCAATTTTCCGCCGCACTGATTGCCCTGTAATTAATTCCACTACATCTATACCATTACCAATTACACCCGGTACGCTAGGATACCCTGCACTCGCCCCTACCAAAAAGAGGTTAGGTAGTTCTGTGATATATCCCAGACGATTTAAACCTACTTGTTTGGGAACTAGCTTCGCACCGTAAATATTTCCTTGCGGTTGTCCCAAATAAAATTCGCTAGTGGTGGGTGTACCGTAAACTTTCATTCGGGCATAGTGATCTACATCTGGTATCAAATCTCGTACACTGGTCATAATCTGTTGGTAAACTTCCCGCTTTTTGGCTTTATAGGCTTTTTGATTATTTTTGTGCAAGTCTTCAAAAGGTTCATAAGGGCAAACTGTAGCAATTTCCAAAACATGATGTCCTTCTGGCCCCATACCCGGTTCGCTAGATTTCATTGTCGGACAAGAAAGAAAAATCCACGGACGACTTAAGTTACCATGTAGTTGTCGTTGATATTCTCTATTTAGGTCGCCTGTAGGGTAGTACCAAAGATTCCAATTACCGATGCCGTATTGTTGCGGGTTAAAGCGATTATCTAAACCTAAGTAAATGTTAAAAGCACTAGTTGAATATTCGTAGCTAGTAAGACGTTGACGTTCTCTGCGGCTGAGAGCTTCGTGATCATGCATCAAATGCACTGTTAGTTTAGGGTCAAGGTCGCTGATATAAGCTTTGGTCGCCCGATAGGTTTTACCATTGGCAAGCACGCTGTGGATTTGATGGTTGCTAACTTGAATATGATTAACTGGGGTTGAATATGCAATTACTCCTCCACCTGCGGTAATCACCTCTGTAATGGTATCAACAAAGTGTTTAAAGTGATGTTTGGGATAGTAAGCACCTTCTGAATAGTCCCCAACCAGAGAAGTATGAGTAAGTAGGGCAATTTCTTGAGGTGGTAGCGCATAGTCGCCACTTTGTCCCGCTAGCACTGCTTGCAGTTTCGGCGATAACTTCACATGATCATATAAATTTTGCAAAGTCCAATTGCGCTTCCAAAATAAATTCCAATATTTTGGCAACTTCAACCAGTCAGACCACTTTTGATCAAACCAGCATACTTCCTGAACTAAGTTACGAATCTCTTGATGGATTTGCTGAATTTCATTGCAGTAGCCGTTGATAGCATCGGTTTCTTCTGGAAAGGTGGATAGTAAACGCGATCGCAGATTTTCCCATCCCAAGGGAATTTTAAAATCTGCTTCTGGTGTAATCACTCGGTCTATACAATCTGGGTCAAGGCTGTTAAAGGGTACATCTCGCTCAATGTAGTTGAGAAATTGGGTTATAGTCTTACCAAAGCCGCATTGAGAAATATAATGTACGTCGGCACAGAAACTATATTCACCATAATCAAAGGTGTGACAACAACCACCAGGTAAATAATGTTTTTCTAAAACTACTACCCGATATCCTTGTTGAGTTAAGCACGCTGCGGCTGAAAGTCCACCTAGTCCCGCTCCTAGAATTACATAATCGAAGATTTCCATCTTATTTTCTCCTGGCAATCTTGTTTTCTCTTAAATTTCAGCGATATTATTTGCTGCTGTTTTATTTATAGATATTCCAAAACACTCAGCGGCTCTGACCCCATCTGTACATTTTTCACCCAATGTCAATTAAGAATTGGGTAAAACATGAAGTATTAGGGACAAATGTTTAGTCTGTTTTGTTAATTAGATACAGCAAGTTATTAACCACAAAACAGATGTGATTTCTAGTCCATAAAGATATTTTAATTTGCAGCTAAGACTAGTACAGCACGGCGGAAATAAAGCTACCATTAAAAATGGTAAAAAAGCTGATAATACAAGTCTTTTGACTTTCGCGTAGCGGTACTAACCACTCATTTTTACAAAAGTTTGGCAGATGCCAGCAGCCGACGATAATCTATGAGTTTCAACTATTTTATTCATCCTGATATGTATTCATTTTATCAAAGGGCAAGAAAATATTTCTGAATATTTGCTTTGTTTTTAATAAATCCAACTCAGGTTGGAACTAACTAAAAATAGAGTACTCCTCAGGTATAGCTTTAGCAACTTTAAAAGGGAACTCTTAACGGGCAACAGGCAACAGGGAAATCCTCATACTTAAAAGTAGGGAGCCAGTCGCGTGGGCGGGTTCCCCGACTTGAGCGTTAGCGAAGCGGTAGCGAGCCTGCGAGCGTCACTGACGTGGGCTTTTGACCCATATTCGGGGCTAATTCTTCTCTCTGGTAACAAGAATTTAGTTTTAACAAATGAAAAAATAAAAACCCGCTACCGAATTACAGATAGCTATGTTGATACATAAGTGTAATCCCATTGGAATTTTGTAGCTGTTAGGCTGGAAAGTTTGAATAAAGTACTAAAGTATTTACTACGAAATATTCAAATATTTTGTATATACGTTTCAATTAAATTATCAACTTAGCGCTATTTTGGTATTAGTATCAATACGTGAATCCCATATTTTGTAGTCTGATGAATATAGCTGAATATAGCGATCGCCTTTTAATCCATAAGTCTTTTTGAGCCATATTGATTACTCAAACTTCAATACTTGGGCAAAAACTAGCAAATAAGCGGTTAAGTAAGTCATGATTGGGAATTTTCTTGCAAAAATAAGCAAAATTCTGGTAGAAGTACTTAAAGTAACAAGTTGTTACCACAAAGAAAATTAAGGCGCAATATGCCAAGTGACAGAATTATCGAATCATCATGCGTGAGGAGAATTTAAGATGCAATATACCAAATGGCAGAAACACTGCAATATCTGGCAAATTGTTAGTATTCTTGCACTAGCTGGCTCGTCGCCTACCTATCTCCATGTCCAGCCAGTATCAGCAAATACGCCAACCTACTCTTACTCATTCTGGCCTGATTCACCCGAAGTGAGTAGTCCAGTTGACCCAGAGACTGGTTCAGTAGAACTAGGGGTGAAGTTCCGTAGTAATGTAGACGGTGTAGTTAGTGCTGTCCGGTTTTACCGAAGTGTACCGATTGATAGTGGCTATGCGGTTCACGTATGGAAGGCCTCAACAAGCCAGTTAATAGGTACAGGAGTGGCCATCGAGGGACAAGGGCCGACTCCAGGCTGGCAGACAGTTATAGTGTACCCACCAGCCCCCATCAAAGCCGGAGAAATTTACATTGCTTCCTACTATGCAAGCGAGGGATCTTATGTAGCAGAAACAGACTTCTGGACTAATACTAGTGTGGAGAATGGGCCACTGCACATATTGCGTCAAGGTGTGTACGACAGCAATGGTATTTATTTAAGACAATGTACCCAAGTCACAGACAGTAATTGTGAGCGTAATAGTGTATACAAATATGGACTAAGTGGTGGCTTCCCCACAGAAAGTTACAAAGCCAGTAATTACTGGATTGATGTCATCTTTAAAACAAACACACCTCCACCATACTTTCCCTACGAAGGATTGAATCCTTAACTGAACTTATTGCATGATCAAACCTTTTTAAGAGAAAAATCTTAACTTGTTAGCAAAATAGTTAGCACTGTATACTAAGCATACAGTGCTGACTTTAGGGATTCATTGAAAGCGACGGTAAACTCCATCCCTTTGTGGGTGGAGAGGGATAGCCGCCCCGCCGCATTGGGCATTGGTGACTCTTCCCATACCCCATCCTCTATTCCCCATGCCCAAAAACTTCATCCCGCAAGTGGCGTGGAGTTTTTTATCTGCGTTACCACAATCAACCACTCAAGTAGATGAAACTGTTGATGCTGTTATTGGTGTATTCTTGGTGGTAGGAATTACTCCTTGTAGTGTCAGTACTGAACAGGGAGCATGGTGCAGTACGTAGTTGCTGACACTACCTAAGAAAAGCTCACTCAGCCCACTCCGCCCGCGACGACCCATAACAATTAAGTCAGCTTTCCAAGTCCGAGCCGTTTCACAAATTAGGCGACTTGGATCGCCAAGTTCTTGAGTAAATTCAGCATTTATATTTTTGGCGATCGCTCGATTGGTGAGCAATGTCAAAAATTCAATTCCCTCTTGCTTCAAGACTTCCCATTGCTTCATATAATATTCTACTCCATGAGTGTGAAAATTTGCATAAGCTTCATCTGGTTGCATCCTAGAAGCATCGAGGTAGTCATCATCGAAAGGCGAGATCACATGTAGTAATACCAATTCGGCATTACTTGCACCAGCTAAAGTTAGGGCTTCCTCAAAAACCTGCTGACCAATTTCAGTATTAGTGACTGCTGCCAAAATTTTGTTAAACATAATTCCAAGTCCTTTTTTTACCGCAGTTGCCAAATCATTTATCTCAGAAAAGCTTTTTTAACAACTACTCTAAGCATGTCTGCAATCCCAGCTTTGCCTATCAACACCTAAATCTATGAGTATTTCTTACGTGTCTGAAGTTGCCATTAAAAGTAAGATACATGGGAAATATGTAGTTAATCAATCTACAGTTAACGTTCACACTTATATTTATAAGGAATTATTTTGAGGTTCTTGTGAGGATGTGGTTTATACCAAATTTTCTACAAATTTTGGGATCTGAAAAAAATCTATAACGTTTGTACAGCCTTGCTTTTAATAACTAGATATATGGTACACAGGTTTTTCTGTAGTGTAAGTAATCGGACATAATTAATTACACAGCGTCATTGCTTCTCTACGAGACGCTACGCGTTAAGCGAAGCTATGCCAAAGGCTTTACGCTTCGCTCGCAATGACTGTAAATATTTTTGTCCATCTACTTAGCAACTAGTTGTCAAGTATACGTTAAGCGACAAAAAACACTTTTACTACAAGTGGTTGTAAATATTTAGAAAATGGATATGAGGTTATTATTTGTTTTTTATGTATAAATATTACAAATATTTGAATAATATGATTTTCTTCACAAGTTTCTCATATTTCACAACTATCCTTGAAATATAAGCAGTTTTTCAACAAACATGGGTTTGTCAACTGAACAGCTCCAATTTTATTTAAAAACATACTTTTTTATGATCAGGAATTCAGAAAAATATGAACTACTGTCCTTACTGTTCTGGGTTACTTTTAAGACATGTACATGGTTCCGAAATTTCCTGGTTTTGCCGCCACTGTTGGCAATACATGCCAGCAGAATGGGATAATCCTATTTCTTTAGAAGAAGCAATCGTTGGTAAATCACTCACAACGATTCGGAACCGAGAAAAAACCAATACCAAAACTTACACCAAAAAGCGCCAAAGCGTAACAGGGTGGATAGGGATAAAAGATATACCAGCTTAAGTAATCGCTGTATATTTTTACCTTTCTCCTGAAGCCTAAAATAAGTCAACACTGAGATTAAGTAGCTCTTACCCGAACTAAAGAGAAAAGTGGTTTTATATTCAAGCATTCCTTGAATATAAAACCACTTTGTCATTTGACAACTGACCAAACAAGGCAAAAGTAAAAAGTAAAAAGGCACTCATAAAGAAAAAGAGCAGTGGTCCCAAGCCCCTAAATTTATTTATGGAATGAAATGAAAACATTTGTTTCGAGACGCGCAGTGAACCAGCGCTGTAGGCGACTGGCTCCTCAATTTATTTATGGGGATTATCTTTTTACTTTTTGCTTTTTAACCGCGTAGCGTAATAAACCTATTACAAAACAAAAGACACACTCTGTAACATTTACTACATGCAGTTGTCGTAATGCCATTAACAGTGCCATAAAGAAGAGGTAAAGGGTTTACCCTGCGTATCCCTTACTTTGAAGATGCTTGCGCCCTCAGTTTTTAGGATAGACATACCACACTCATGACTGAACTCACATTGCGCCTACAACAGGGAGATACGGAAACAACGGTAACAGTGAATCAAAATGAATTTATAATTGGTCGTTTGCCGGAATGTGACTTGTACTTACCTTTTGGAGGAGTTTCTCGTAAGCACGCCCGCCTAGTCAAAACGGCTAACGGTGTTTGGAATATTGAGGATTTGGGGAGCAAAAATGGGACGCAAGTGAATCAATGTCTTGTTAATCATGCTCAAGAGTTACATCATGGTGATATTGTTTGGTTGGGAAATGTGAATTTGGTAATATTATTTGCCAATCCTGCCATACAGTTGATGACGAAGGATCTGGTAGTATCAGAAGCTTGTGAACCGAGAACAATTTTTCGTAATGTCAAACAACTGCAACAGCAATGGATAGAAGCTGATAGCAAGGATGGTGAAACCAGCAATAAAGACAGAACTATTGCCCGTCTTAAAGACTTGGTAGATATAGCCAAAAATCTCTGTGCAGCAGCATCTATAGAAGAGATTTTCTCCCAGGTGCAACAAGTCGTTTTTCGTTACCTCGATAGTATTGACCGCTTGGCATTATTAATTGATGTTGGTGGGTGCGGTCACTTAGAGTTAGTGAATGCTGGTACTAGAGATACTTCTCAGCAGGAATATTTGGCAGCTGATGGTGATTGGATTAGTCGGAGTATCTGTCAAAAAGTATTTGAGGAAAAAATAGCCATTCAAACCGCTGATACCCGTAAGGATGAACGGTTTTCTGGAGAACATAGTATTTTGGTTAAAGGCATTCGCAGTGCTATGGCCGTGCCTTTATGGGATGAAAATAAAGTTGTTGGTGTTCTTTACGCCGATGCCCATCTTTCTTCTTACCATTGGGCAAGTGAAGGAGAGGAAGAACTCAGCTTTTTTTCGGCTTTAGCAAATCTTGTGGCTTCTAGTGTACAACGTTGGCTGCTGGCAGAAAAGCTCAAAACTGAAGAGGTGATTCGTCACCGATTAGAGCGCTATCATTCACCATCTGTTGTACAGCAGTTAATAGCTGTGGGGGGATTGCCAGATGGTCGTTTGGCTCCTACAGAAAGCGAAATCAGCATTTTGTTCGCGGATTTGGTTGGCTTTACGGCAATTTCTGAACGGTTAACACCAACTGCGATCGCTCAATTGTTGAATAATTTATTTGAAGAGATGTTGCAAGAAGTGTTTGGCTGCGGCGGCACTTTGGATAAGTATATTGGCGATTGTATTATGGCATTTTTTGGCGCTCCGGAACTACAACTAGATCACGCCGATCGCGCAACCGCCGCTGCTAAAGGAATGCTCACTCGTCTTGAACGTCTCAATGCTAATGGTTTTTGGCAAGAACCCTTACAATTACGCATTGCGATTAATAGTGGTAAAGCTGTTGTCGGAGATGTTGGTAGTTCTCAAAGGGTAGACTATACAGCATTAGGGGCTACGATTAATCTTGCTGCTCGCATGGAAGCAGTTTGTCCTCCTAGTGAATGCGTGATCAGTGAAGCTACTTATACAATGCTTTCAGAGTCATCGAGCTTCCAAGAAATGGGAGATTATCGTTTCAAGGGTATTGATCGTGCTGTCAAGGTTTATCAAACATGTATGCAAATCATTTAAATTTTTATTTGCATACATTACTAATTTTTATAGTGCAAATGATAAGCTTTAAAAAAGCAATTGAGCAAAACATGATTACACAGGTTAATTTTTGCTCAAAAAATCAGGTTCTTTACCTAAAAAATACTGACATATTTGTGAACAATGAATCAATGGTTTTTGCAGACACCAGAAAGAGCGCTTTTAGAAGCATACAATGCTGCTCAGGTCATTAAAAATATCGAAATACAACATTTTGGTAATCAAAAAATATCTGCTGAATCAGCAAATTATACTAAAAATGTCATGTCTTACTGGCAAGGGTATCTTGAGCAAAATTTAACTATTATTAAAGTGAGACTGGCAGAATTTCGATTGAGCCGTTCAATACTCAATATTTCTGACCCAACTTTGTTAGAAAAGCTGAAGTTTATTGATGAAGTGATAGAAAAATATACTTTAAGATATGAGCTAATTACTAATAGTACATTAGTGCCTATTACAAAAACTTTAAAAATTAACAGTAGCAATGCTAATAAACAGTCCGATTCTTCTAACCTGAATGATAAGACTCAACCTATTTCTCAAAAAACAGGAGTATTGCCTAGGTCTATTGGCAGAACAATTAATAAAATTAAAGCAGATTTTACGCCTGAAGCAGAAGAAGACTTTATTAAAAATTATCGAATTTCCAGAAATCGTACTAGAACTGCTTTGAAATTCCTAATAATTTTAATTATTGTCCCGCTTTTAACACATCAATTATCTAAAAGAATTTTGATCAATCCTATAGTAGAAAGTATTAGAGGTGATAGCATAAGTCAAATTTTCCTCAATTCGGAAATGGAAGATAAGGCTCTAGATGAGTTAAATCTTTTTCAAGAAAAGCTAAGACTAGAAAGTTTACTTTATCAATATCCAACAATTTCTTCAGAGGCTATAGGAGAAAGTATCAAAGAAAAAGCAATTGAAATAGCCGAAGTATTTCGTAAAAAAAGCAGTGATGCTATTAGCAATATTTTTGCTGATTTGCTCTCGTTAGTTGCTTTTGGCATAGTAATTGCTAATAGTAAAAGAGAAATTGTGATTGTGAAGTCTTTTATTGATAATATCGTCTATGGTTTAAGTGACAGCGCCAAAGCTTTTTTAATTATTTTATTCACAGATATATTTGTAGGGTTTCACTCACCACATGGATGGGAGATAATTTTAGAAGGATTAGCGCAACATTTAGGTCTTGAAGCAAATAGAAGTATAATTTTTATGTTTATTGCTACATTTCCAGTGATTTTAGATACTATATTTAAATATTGGATATTCCGCTATCTCAGCCGATTATCTCCTTCAGCACTAGCCACACTAAAAGAAATGGATGAGTAAAACTTCTAACTCTTCTGGTCAGTTTGGTGGTTGAGTTTTCAAGATAACGTTTCCTTCTAACAACTGAGTAGTAGCATTTACTACAATCTGCGCTGCTCCCGTGAAAAACGATCGCTCGATAGTTGCTGGCACGTCACTAGGTTGATGATAATGAGGAGTACGCAGATTAGCTGTATCTGTTACCAGCACTGCACCCACCCCTTGATACCAAAATGGGGCATGATCACTGCGTAGGGTGTCGGGTGTCAGCAAACCTTTGAGAGGAATAGGCACTGTTAGGACTGGTGGTAACGTCTGTGAGTTTTGAAAGGTATTCAGTAAAGGTAAATGTTCTATATCACCAATTACTGCCAAAAAATCGCCCTTGTCGCTAGGTGGAGTAATGGGTAATCCAGGGGGATACTGCTGACATCCAGCAGTATAACAAGCAAAGCCCACCATATCCATAACTATGACGCCGCGCAAATTTTGCAAGCGTGCTGTCTTGGTCACAAAAGCCTTACTACCTAAAAGTCCTATTTCTTCTTGATCAAAAAAAGCTAACTGTAAAGTCCTTGGTGTTGAGAAAGAACCCAGAAGTCGGGCAATTTCTAGCACTACGGCTACACCGCTAGCATTGTCATCCGCACCTGGAGAAAAAGCTACAGTATCGTAATGTGCAGCTACGAGAATTGCTCCGGCTGCTTTGTCGGTTCCCTGTCGTTCGGCAAAAATATTAACACCGCCAGTAAACTTTTCTAATTGAGGTTTCCAACCTAATTTTTGGAGTTCAGTTGTGATATAAGTGCGAGTAAGCGATCGCTGTGTTGTCGTGTAACGCTGAAAATTCAATTTTTGGATGTGAGCTAATAGCTGCTCAGCGGATACTTGTGGTGTACGCTTTACTTCTTGTGTCTTTGCTTGAGGTCTTGTTGCTGGAATACTCTCGACAATTTCTGGCGAGGGACGCTGCTCAAAAAACCCGCTCTTGACATTACCCCTACTACCCACCACGGCAACTGCCACCCATACAAACAGCACTAGCCAAATCCATTTTTTCATGCAAATTTATCCTTGGTTCCGAACTTAGGGTAACCTAAACATGAAGTTTGACGGTTTGTCTTTTGACAGCGATCGTAATTTCACTTAAAGTTCCACACCAGAAGAGTACTGAGTTGTTTATTTAAAACTTTTAATCCCTAACCCCTTCAGATAATTTACTTATGTTAGATTTGTTGCTGATCACAATCCTAGGGTTCTTGGGCAGTTTTGGGCATTGCTTTGGGATGTGTGGCCCTCTAACAGTGGCGTTTTCTTTATCTCATCAGCAGCAAACTCCACAAAAAGCTTCCTTAGACGATTCTGTCTCTTGGCAACAGCAATTAAAATTTCATATCCTACTAAATCTGGGGCGGATGTTAAGCTATGCTTTGGTTGGCGCTGGCATTGGTGCGCTGGGTTTAGCTTTGGTAAAAAGTGGACAGCTAGTAGGCATTGGCAGCGACTTCCGCCGCGTTATGGCTATTATTACTGGTGTGATGCTGATTTGGTTTGGGTTAGGACAAGTAAAACCCGACTGGTTGCCTCGGATTCCTGTATTACATCCTTTGTTACAAAAAAGTTTACACGATCGCCTGAGTGCAGGCATGATTAAACTTTCTTTAAAAACCAAATGGTGGACACCAATGCTTTTGGGGATAACTTGGGGTTTGATGCCTTGTGGTTTTTTGTATGCTGCTCAAATTAAAGCCGCCGAGACTGGCAATTTATGGATGGGTACAGCAACCATGCTGGCTTTTGGTTTGGGAACCTTACCCACTATGCTTGGTGTGGGTGTCTCCACTTCCTTGATCAGTAAAGACAGGCGTAGTCAGTTATTTCGATTAGGCGGTTGGGTTACACTCACCATCGGCGCGATCACATTGCTGCGGACTGGTGACACAATGGTAGATTACACCGGACACGCGGCCTTAATCTGTTTGATCTTGGCGCTAATTGCTCGTCCTATTAGCAGCTTATGGGCTTCACCCCTACGTTACCGCCGCGCCTTAGGAGTGGGAGCCTTTGTGCTTTCTGTGGTTCACACCACCCACATGATTGAACACTCACTGCAATGGAATTTTGCTGCCTTCTTTTTCTTGCCGTTAGAGTTTCAGTGGGGTATGGCTGCGGGTGCTGTAGCATTGATATTAATGACCCCCGCTGCTTTTACAAGTTGGGAATCATTGCAGAAATCCTTGGGCAAGCGTTGGCGACAGATTCATTTATTGAGTGTGCCAGCTTTGCTCTTGAGTGCCATTCATGCTGTGTTGATTGGTTCCCATTATCTGGGTTCTGGGCAATCAACTTGGGGGAATAAATTAGCAGTAGTGCTGATGGTAATTGTTACTCTCAGTGTGTTGCTAGTGCGTTCGCGTTTTTTTTGGTCAAAGTTAAGCGTAGAAAAGTTTTATGTCCCCCCAACCAAATCGCGGTAAACCAAGCCTGTTCTCTGGTTCCATCAGTGAACACCCCACGAATCTCAAACAAAGGCATTACCTAACCAACAATATTCCTAGACAGAGACTAAAAAGCATCAAGTATTTATTATTTTTGAGTTGCTTAGTTATATCCATAACCAATGTTCACCCGGTCTCTGCCCATAAAGTAGAAATAGCATCAGATGTCGGTGCGACTCTCCACATTGAACCGAATGATAATCCGCGTGCTGGGGAACCCACACAAGCTTGGTTCGCGCTGACTCGCAAAGGCGGAAAGGTAATTCCTCTAACACAATGTAATTGTCGGTTGGCTATTTATGCCGAACCTCATAGCCCTAAAGAGCCAGCACTACTAGAGCCATCCTTAACACCTGTAACAGCTGAACGTTATCAAGGCATTCCTGGTGCAGATATTATCTTCCCTAAGCCAGGGGCTTATCAACTACAACTGAGTGGTAGTCCAGCAAATAAAGCTAGTTTCAAACCGTTTAAATTCAAGTTTGAAGTCACCGTAGCATCTGGAGCAACAGAAAACTCACAACTTGTGCAAGATGTCAACAACCCACCTACACAGAGTAGAAATACTGACTTGGGGATGATTGTGACAGCATTGGCAATTCTTCTGGGCATAGGTATTTTATTTTTTTTAGTCCAAACAGTGAGGAGAAATTAAGACAAAGGCACAACTGAATACTCCTAATACCGAAATATAAACGTTTACCTTCTTTGATTTGTTTCAGGTTGAGTACAACGGTATCACCCTGATTGTTCACTGGCTTAATTCAGACAGCAGAAATTGCACAAACTTGTAAGCCGACAGGCGTGTGAATAATTACAGATTCTACTCCAAACACTTGTGCTATGGAGTTTGGTGTCAGAACTTCCTCTGGTGTACCAACTTCCCAAAGCTGGCCTTGTTTTAATAAGGCAATACGGGAACTATACCGCGCTGCTAAATTTAATTCGTGTAAAACTGTGACAATTGTTAATTTTTGCTGCTGATTCAAATTTTGCAGTAGTTCTAATAATTGCAGTTGATAGTTGATATCCAAGAAAGTTGTAGGCTCATCTAATAGTAATACTTTTGGTTCTTGCGCTAGTGCTAAAGCTAAAAAAGCCCGTTGTCTTTCACCACCTGAAAGTTGTTCAACTAAGCGATCGCTCATTTTTTCTAGTTGCGTTTTTTTGATTGCATCTGTAACTTTGTGCCAATCTTCTGTGGTTAATTCCCATTCCCACCAAGGTTGGTGGGGTGTACGTCCTAAACTGACTAATTGTCGTACTGTTAAACCAACAGGAATTGTTTGTTGTTGCGGTAACAATGCCAATTTTTGGGCAACTAAATTCGGGGGTTGAGAATGAATGGCTTTACCATCAAGTAACACTATTCCCTGTTGAGGAGAAAGAATGCGACTAATTAATTTGAGTAATGTTGATTTACCAGAACCATTAGCACCGACTAAACTCAGCCATTCTCCTGTTTGTAGGGTGAGGTTAATATCTTGGACAATTGGAACTTTGGTGTAACCACCAGTGAGATTTTGTAATTCGAGTGGCATTCTACAACTTACTCACTCCAGCAGAACGACGATAAAGTAACCAGATAAACAAAGGCGAACCTAATAAAGCAGTAACAGAACCTACTGGTAGTTCTACTGCTCCTAGTCTAGAAAGCAAATCTGCAAAAGTAAGTAACCACGCACCTGCAAGGGCTGAAAGTGGCAAAACAAAGCGGTGATCTGTACCCACAATCATCCGGACACCGTGAGGAACGACAAGACCGACAAATCCAATTAAGCCGCTGATGCTAACTGCACCTGCGGCTAATAAAGTGGCGACACCACCAATTAAAAGACGCGATCGCGTTAACGAAACTCCCAAACCCACAGCTAAATCATCTCCCAAAGCCAACACATTTACCGATCGTGCCAGCAAGCATCCCCCCAGTAAAGCAACAATAATATAAGGGCCAGCCGTGGAAATTTCTTTCCAACCTCGTCCATTTAAGCTACCAACCAACCAACTCAGAGCAATTTGAATTTGACCGTCTTCGGCTAATAGCAGCAATGTACTTTGGATTGAGCCTAATAGAGAACTTACTGCGACTCCGCCTAAAATTAACCTTTCAATAGAGATTCCCGACCCCGCACGACCGAGCAAAATCACAATAGCTGAAGTCAACATTGCTCCCATCCACGCCGCTAAAGGAATCGCTATGGGGAATATTTGCCAAACTATCATCAAAATCACAACGAGTCCTGCGCCAGCGGAAATGCCCAAAATAAAAGGATCGGCAAGACTATTACGTAACATTCCTTGCAGTAGCGCCCCTGACATTCCCAACGCCGCGCCAACAATCATCGCAGCGGTAATGCGTGGGAGACGCAAATCCCAGAGAATTGTCTGTTTAATGGGATCGCCTTTATGGAGTATTGCTTGCCACAATTGCGGGATACTCAAGGGTACTGCTCCTTGAGCCAAAGAAAGTGCTAGGGTTACTACCAATGCTGTCACTATCAGCAAAATAGCCCAGAGTATGCGATGTTTGCTAAAAACCGTCTGTAATCGCTTAGTCACATTACTTGTATTATTGAAATTTGCCCCAAACAATATTACATATCCCTGGCGCGATCGCTGTTATTACCTTCAATGCTAATACGTTAAAGATTCTCTGAGTGCAAAAAGCAAATACTCCAGCTAGCAGCAAACTATCTCAAGTAATTTTCATTTTAATCAAAAAAATATCTTTTAATAGTCGTTTAAACAATTTAATGAAATAATTATTAATTACTGTTATTTTTTATAACTAAATTGCCAGTAAAATTAATTAAGATAAATTAGTTACAGCAATTCTCACCTAACTAAGGTATAGAAAATATACTAAAGCGTTAAAACACCCTTTTTAAATATAGTTGGAAATATTTTTGCCTACCTAGTTTGAAAAAGGCTGGAGTAGTAGAAAAAGGAATTTTTCATGCCTCTTAGTGATAAGTATTTTATGATAGCTACTTAACTAAGTATAAAGTATCAGCTTCATAATAAATTTATTAATTCTTGACTATTTCTTTATTTCAATTATTTACAAACAAATAATATAAAAATAGCATTGATATTGCTTGTACTTAAACAGACAAAATCAGTATCTATTTTTGTTAGCTAAACAACAAAACAGTAACTAAAAAGGTCTGCAAATTAATTTTTGCCGATTTGCATTCACAGTTATATCAATTACCAAATAAATTCATGAATCGACATCAGCATGGTTCGCAAGTATCCACAGATAGAAAAGTAACTCCAAGAATTGTGTTGATGATATTAATCAGTGCTTTATTAATATTATTAGGTACACTTTACCCATTTAATTTTTCATTTACAGATAATTTTTCTTTAGCTGAACTTTTTGCCAGTTTCAATAATGCTAGTAGTTTTGAAGATCAAGTCAATAACGTTTTGTTATTTATGCCTTTAGGCTTCTGCTTGAGTAGTTGTTTGCAAAAATTAAAAATAACAACTATATTGCAAATTTTGATAGTTGTATTAATTAGTGCCAGTTTATCACTGACAGTTGAACTTTTGCAAGTATTTCTACCTTCAAGAATACCTACTCCAGCAGATATTATGAATAATAGCTTGGGTGGTTTTTTTGGTTGGTTCTGCTTTTATATATGGAATTATCAAAGCTTTACTATTACAACCACAACAATAGCAAATAGCAGATATAGACATTCCCAAAAACAAATAATAGCATTTTCTTTAGGATATATATTTCTCACATTTTTAATTGCATTTTTTTGGCAGAGTACGACTAATTTAGGTAATTGGAATTTTAATTACCCACTAATCATTGGTAACGAACTTACAGGAGATAGACCTTGGAAAGGTTATGTGTCCGAAATTTATATTGCTAATAGAGCTATATCGCCAAATGAAGTTACCCAAGGATTAGCAAATCCAGATTACTTTGATAATCTAGGTGATTCTCTATTAGTTAATTATCAATTACAAGGGAAATGTTGCTATCAAGAAAAGTCTGGTAAAATTCCTGAATTGTTGTGGCAAGGTCAACCTTCAGATAGCCATGACGATAAAGGTGTTTTTGTGAGTTCTAACCAGTGGCTACAAACAGCTAATCCTGTAACATCTCTAAGCAAAAGCATCAGTAAAAAATCTGAATTTATGCTGAGTATTACTGTTGCTACTGCTAACACAGAACAAATTGGGCCTGCCCGTATTATCTCAATTTCTGGCAGTTCTTTACGTCGTAATTTGACACTATCACAGCAGGGAAATGCTCTAGATTTTCGATTACGAACACCATTGACTGGAGAAAATGGATCAGATCTAAAATTGCTTATTCCGAATATTTTTGTAGACACTAAACCTCATCAAATTATTATTACTTACTCCAGAGCTACTATCCAATTTTATGTAGACAAATTACAGAATTATTATTCTTTCAATCTTCTAGATTTAATTCCCAAAAATCAAAAAATTGTTTATTATGCCCTCACTTTTATCCCTCTCGGAGTAAGCTTAGCACTACTGACGCTAGCTAGTAGAAGTTTGATAATTTCTAGGTTATTGGTTGTTACTGGAATATTATTACCGTCTCTGATACTTGAATTTATTTTAGTCAGTGAAAATGGTAAAAGTCTGAATCTGAAAAATCTCTTACTAGGAATATTATTTACAGCAGGCACAATGCTAATTTTGAAAGTGCGAGCTAATCAATTAAAAGTGAGAAATTAGACTGTTAATTTTGATGCCTATTTTCAGCATATAAAAAATATGATTATAGGATTTTGTCTTATCAAGATAAACTTCTATTTCTAATTTGTTTAGAAGTTGCTTCCATAAAACTGACAAAAACCTGTATTAATTTATGAATACCCTCACTACCTCCGGCAATTAAACCTCCTGTCAAAAATGTATCCAAACAACGGAAGAGGATTATTTGTATTGAATTATTTGACTCAATAATTACAAGTGGCTCGATTGAGCGAATACCTATTGTACTTACTAAAAGACCGAATAAAAGAGATGTCCATAAAGCAATTATTCGTGTATCAGATTTATATGCTATCCTTTCAACTTCTTTTTTATTTAGCTCATTTATTCTGGTATTTAAATCATCGAAGTGTGGTTTCATTGTCTTAAGTAATTCTTCTTGATTTTGTGTAAAATCTTGAATAATTTGCTGTTCTAAACTCATCCCTTCAGGCGGCAAACCATTAACTTGATTAAATTCTAAAGCAGCTGATTGTCTTTGTTCTTGTTGTATTTCTATAAATTTTCTTTTTTCAGAAATGAGAGTATTTTGTTGCTGGACTGCAATATCTAGTTTTTCTGCCTTTGTCCCTCGCCAAGTAGTGATAAAAATTTCTAAAGAGCGTTCTAATAACAGAGAAATAAAAAGTGGTAATGTGAGTAGTTGTATAATATCATTCAGATCAAAAGTCTTGATAATAAATGGTTGAGGTGATAACCACGCTAACAAACTTACTACAAAAAAACTGATAAAAATCAAAAAAATAAATAGAGGAGATTCGGGAGAAAGCTTTCGCAATGTGTTTATACTCCTGTTAAGCCACAATCTTTAATACAGCATTCATGTGTAAACTACACCTGCTGAGTAACTTAACAGGATTAATTTGATAGAACAGCAAACAATTTATTTTTTGCGGTTACGAATTAACAAATACAGAAAATAAGGAGCGCCGACAGCAGCAGTAAACACCCCACAAGGAAGTTTAATAGGTGCAAATAGGGTTCGTCCTAGACTGCCATCAAAAAATGCAAGAAAGTGGCCATAGCACTTAAAATAGCCTGCGTTCAGTCCCCCAACTCCGAAGCCGAAAGGCAAGAACCAAAAGAAGGATACCGAAAATTATGGTGTAGGCAGCAATAATCCACAGAATTGCTAATGCCCCAGCTACAGGCCAGATGATCAGCAGTACGCCGAAGAGTAATGAGGTAATACCAGCTAATGCTAGCAGCCACTCATTTTCAATTTCTTTTCGTATTTGTATAGCTGCAATAATCTCGAAGATGCCAGTCACGATCGCCCAAGCTGCAATCAGGTTCAACAACACTAAAGTAGCAATACCTGGCCTCATAAAAGCCAAAACTCCCACTCCCATACCGATTGCTCCTTCGAGTAACATCAACCATCCGTGGGTATTGGTTAGACGATCTCTGAATGCTGCGATCGCTAATAAGATGCCACTCACCAATACAAAGGCAGCAAAGATAAATACGAACGCTGTCAGAGTAATCTTTGGCCAGAATAAAGCAACTAAACCAAAGATGATGGCCAACACTCCCCGCAACGCCACTGTCCACCAATTCCGAGCTAGGCGTGTTCCCATTCTAATAGGGTCAAAATTTTGTCTCATAGTGTGAGTACATGACTGGATGATTTTCGGCTTTCAGTCAGCAAAAGTATTAGCTTATTCACGTAGCTTCCTCTAAGGAAGACTCGCTAACACAATCGCCTAAATCGGGAAACCTTTTCAGTCTGCAAGCCAAGGTTAATGGTTAATAAGGTTTTGCACCTGTCTAATAAAAAGGAGATGGGCATTGCTCACCTCCTTTATTTTGGTTAAAACTCAGGACTTAAAACTCAAAACTTACTTGCGACTACCCAACCACTTAGCTGCGGCAATTCCGATAATGCCGGCTACAACGGGATTGCTGAGGAATTTAATAATTCCTGGTTGCTCTGCTAGCACTTCGCGGAAAATGTCGGGATGGTTATGATAGGCGAAGGATGCAAGTTTACTGACATCATCAGCATTCATGCGGCTAGCATGGTGGGTGGAAAGACCCAGTTGTTGCTCTAAATGGCGGTCGTCCAAACCTCTAGATTTCAAGTGTTTAAAAAAGGCGCGTGCTACATCATCCCGTTCATTGGGTTTAATTTGAGCGATCGCTTTCTGTAACTCAGGCTCCATTTGGCTGGTAGGAATTCGGTCTGGATGTACAGATCGCCCAAATAACTGACGACGCTGATCAGTAGTTGTCCGCTGAGCAAAATCGTCAAAGTTTTCATATTCAGTAGTTGAATCGAACGTCCCATCGTCTAGGGATTCAACATTTCCTCCAGCCAAATCTTTCATGATTTGACGTTTGTACTCTTCGCTGCTTGTCACTTTACTTATCTCCTTACTCACGTCAGATTTTTCAATAACCTGACAGTCGCTACTATGCTCCAATTCAGGGCTGACTATTATCAAACTTGCTGCAAGTTCAGGAATTAAGTGTACTGAACTTGATTAGTCTGAACGTCATACTTGGTAGTCAAAATCAATTTTTTGTCAGGGCTGTAAATCAAAACAGTTAAATTTTGATTGGGAAAGTTTTTCTTAAAACCCTGTACTAAAGATTTTGCTAAAGGTCGCACCTCATTAGGGCGAACTTGTGGTGAAATAACAACGCCTAGCTTATTGTTATCACGTACATAAGCATCCTGAACTAATCCCTTAGATGTTTGCACAACCCAGTTGCCAAAACTTTGGCTTGTCGGGGTATTGCCTCGCTGTAATTCCGAGTAAGTTACATCTCGGCCAATTATAGGCGGAGTAGTTGTGCGGTCAGCTTGTGTTAAGGTGTTACCTCCACAAGCGGTAGTGATCATTAGCACTAAAACCAAGACAAAAGTTGTCAAGATTTTGCGACTCTGCTGAAGCAGAATCATTTTTTTACCTCCCCATTTAGACATTATTAGAACTAGACAAATTATTTTGTCTGGTCTAATTAATTGAATTTATATTTACACTCTCTAGAGACATAGAGACATGATTAATCATGTCTCTAAACTAACCTTAGCAATAAAGTCCTCATTCTTCTATTTTTGCTTCATTGCTAAGGAGGCTATGGAATGGATACAACCTCAAATCCAGAATTACCTGTTATTTTGACAAAAGGGGATATCACTCACTTCTATTCCTATACTTTTGATAAACAGGTAAAAGTTCTAGTCAAGTTTTTTCTTGACGTTATCTTTTACGTCTTCAATTCCGTGACGTACTTCACTTTCAGCTTGTTTTGCTTTACCTTCGGATTTATCTTCTGGATCTCCAGTTACGTTTCCTAATGCTTCTTGAGCCTTACCTTCAACATTTTTAGCAGTGGCTTTTGCTCTATCTTCTATACTCATATTACGCTCCTAAATTTTATCTAAACCAATTTCAAAGGTGGAAATTAACCTTGAAATCTTGTGTTATTACTTTTCTAAGATAGCTGAAAGTTTTTGTTCAAGTCTTCCGTCACAGGATATATTAATGGTCTATATACAAGGAGAGAGAATATCAGCAAGTTCTGTGACTACCTAACCAAGATCCCCGACTTCTTAAAGAAGTCGGGGATCTGAGCCTCTCATTTTCAAAAATCAAATAGGATTGCTATATTCTGGTAAAAAAAACAGTATTTTAAATTAAAGCTTCTTTACTATTGAACTAAAAAACCCAATTTCTTCAAGAAACTGGGTTGGTATATTTATGGTAATTAATTTGTGTTCTAATCTAGAAAACCCATGAGACTTTCAGAGTCGTCAATAGTATTTGATGCCATTGGACGGTTCCCAAACACTGAATAGCTTTCAGAAATTACTAGTGAACTTGAGCCAATTGGACGAATCCCAGAAATATTCATTTCTTCAACAACTTGAATTGTGTTGGCGCCGATTGGACGAATTCCCATAGCATTAAACGTTTCCACTACTTCTATAGTACTGGTGCTAATAGGACGTATTCCAGCAATTGAGACTGTTTCAGCAACTTGTAAGTCACTGCTAGCAATTGGACGTACTCCAGCAATGGCGAGCGTCCCACTATTTTCCTGAGTTGGTAGATCAGTACCTGGCTCTTTTTGATCTTTATTCAAGCTATTATCCTCGTTATTTTTAACTTCCACTTTTGTTTCTCCTTTGAGCTTGGCACGTCTTTGGCGAGGACTAACTGCTTGGCCATTGCTGCTAATGCTCATAATTAAACACCTCTGGTTTATTAATTGAATTTTACAATAATTAAGAAAAAATTAAATTTTTTCCTATATTTATGTAGAGTCTAACCTTAAAGGATGTTTTAAAAGTATTGGGCGAATTAGATGAGACTGCTGGCAAAAAAGGTGAGAGGTCTTACCCCTCTAGAATAAAACATTAAGTTGACTTATTGCCGCACAGCAACCCAAACCGAACTAACCCGCGCTCATAACCCCGGCGCATCAATCCTAGTGATAATGCCCCTTGAATGGTAGTCCAGCCCGCATTTAGTAAGCCCCAAAGCGCTTGGGGAGTGAACGCTGAATCAATTACCACGTTCCAAAATGGGGCGACAGCGGTTGACCAATCAGCAGTGCGGAGATTATTTAATGGTAGTTGACGAGCGATCGCTTCATAAGCTGGCAACGAAATTACATAAGGCAAACAATACACTCGATAAATATTTTCTAAGTGTTGTTGCTCATCTGCCGTTAGTGGTGAATTATCAGTAGGCCGATGACACCAAGTCACCATAATCAAAGTTCCACTAGGTTTTAATACCCGATAGCATTCTTGTAAAAACTTGGTTTTATCTGGCATGTGTTCACCACTTTCTAAAGACCAAACCAAGTCAAAAGAATTATCAGCAAAGGGCATTGCTTGAGCGTCCGCGACTTGAAACTGACTTCTAGCACTCAAACCATTGTCTTGGGAACGTTGTGTAGCTCTAGCAGCTTGCACTGGACTCAAAGTAATCCCCGTAGCCCTAGCATTAAATTTGTTTGCTAGATACAGAGAACTCCCTCCAATGCCACAACCTACATCTAAAATATTCTCTGCTGTTTGTACCCCTGCCCAATTGAGCAATTCTTCGATTAAATCAATTTGAGCCTGACGGCGGTCTTTTTTTTGGCTCCCATCTGTCCCGTAGTAGCCGTGATGCATGTGTTCGCCCCAAACCTCCTCCCATAGACCAGAGGAAGCATCGTAAAATTGCTGTATTTGCTGGTAAAGTGTTGCACTCATGAAGAAAGCAGTGTTAAGACAAAGCAGAATTTAAATAAACATACTGGTAGGCTACCATGTGTGTTTTTAATTAAATAAGGATGTTTTTATTTTCAGAGAGGGTTAACCTCATTGATCCTCCCTGGAATAATTTATCAGTTTTACTTTGATATGACTGTTTCTCGCACAATTTGTCTGGGATTTCTGGCTGTCATCACTGTAGGAACCATCCTACTGATGATGCCTTTTTCGACTAGCAATGGTACTTGGAACGACCCAATTGTGGCGCTGTTCACTTCAACTTCCGCAGTTTGCGTCACAGGTTTAGCTGTAGTTGATACTGGTACGGATTTTTCTTTTTGGGGTCAGTTATTTATTTTGCTGTTGGCTCAAATTGGCGGATTGGGCTATATGACAACCACCACCTTTCTAATTACCCTCGTCGGGCGTAAGTTTAACCTGCGACAAAAAATAGCGATTCAACAAGCTTTAGACCGACCGGGAATGAGTAACAGCACCCAAGTCCTGCGTTCAATTATTGCCACAACTTTGATTTTTGAAATCACAGGCATATTTTTACTTCTACCTGCATTTGTTCCTGATCATGGATGGAATCAAGGCCTATGGCTAGCGATTTTTCATAGCATTTCTGCTTGGAATAATGCTGGTTTTAGTTTATTCAAAGATAGTCTAGTTGGGTATCAGACATCTATTTTAGTGGTCTTAACTATTACATTTTTAGTCATTTTTGGAGGAATCGGTTATCAGGTAATTTTAGAAATATATATTTGGTTGCGCGATCGCTTGCTCAATAGAAATAAAGTTTTGGTGTTTTCCCTGGATTTTAAAGTTGCCACTAGCACAACTTTAATACTTTTATTTTTGGGTACAATTGCCTTTTTCTTTATAGAGCTAAGAAATCCTGAAACATTGGGCGCACTCAATTTGCGTGGACAGTTATTATTAGCTTGGTTTCAATCAGTAACTCCTAGAACTGCTGGCTTTAACACCATTGATATTGGCAAAATGACCACTGCTGGTCTATTTATCACAATTGCCATGATGTTTATCGGTGCAAGTCCAGGTGGTACTGGAGGCGGTATGAAAACTACAACACTAAGAGTTCTTACTAGTTGTACTAAAACAATTCTCCAAGGTAAAGAAGAAGTTTTATTATATGAACGAAAAATCGCAGTATCTCTAATTTTAAAAGCTGTTGGTGTTGTAGTAGGTTCCGTAGCTCTGGTAATTTTTTCGACAATTTTAATTGCTCTCACAGATCCAAAATTAGATTTTATTCAAATTTTGTTTGAAGTGGTCTCAGCCTTTGCAACAGTAGGTCTTTCTACAGGCATCACAGGAAGTGTTTCTATAGCAGCAAAACTTATTTTAATTATCACAATGTATGTGGGACGAGTAGGTGTGTTATTGCTGATGGCAGCTGTACTAGGAGATCCACGCCCCACTAGAATTCACTACCCTGAGGAAAATCTACTTGTGGGATAGTCTTTAGTAAATAGGGAATTAGATAATAAAGAGAATAAATAATCATTAATAACCAATGAATAATTACTAATGACTATTACTTAAACTGATAAAATATAAATGAGCAGGCAAAAAATAAAACTTTTAATAATCCGATCTCATTGTTTTTTGCCCTAAATACAGGGAGTAATAATTAAGGATAATAACTGTGAATCTGTCATCGTTAGGTTTTTTTCGCAGTTTACGTAAAGATAACCACCAATTTGCTGTAATTGGGTTAGGTCGTTTTGGGAGATCCGTCTGTTCAACACTGCACCAATTGGGTTATCAAGTGCTAGCAACAGATATTGAAGAAAAGCGCGTATCTGAAGCTTTGAATGATGAGATAGTTGGTCATGCTTTACAACTAGACTCAACTGAACCAGGTGCGCTCAAAGAAGCTGGAGTTTTTGAATTTGATACGGTAATTATAGCGATTGGCAATTATATTCAAGAAAGTATCATCACTACTTTGAATGTTAAAGAAGGTGGTGTACCCCATGTAGTTGCTAAAGCTTCTAGCGAAGTTCACCGAAAGTTGTTGAAACGAGTGGGAGCAGACCATGTTGTTTTTCCTGAGTACGAGGCAGGTTGTGCCTTAGCGCGAACACTCACCAAACCATCCATTCTAGACCGATTTGACCTCGACCCAGATCACAGTATTGTGGAGTTAATTGTGCCGGATGAATTTCATGGCAAAACAGTTGCTGAACTGCAAATTCGTAACCGCTATGGTTTGAATTTGCTAGCTGTGAGTCAGGATGGCAAATTTAAAATTAATCCTGAACCAACCAAGCGGCTAGAACGTGGTTCTGCAATGGTAGTTATTGGCTGCAACAAAGATATTAATCGGTTGCCGATTTAAAGGAGGCAGAAGGCAGAAGCGGACTGCCGACGTTCCTACGTCGCTACCGCTACGCTAACACCGCACTTCCCTCCTGTCCCCTGTCCTCTATTACCTATCCCCTGCTATAACAGGTATTTCTGGTTGATTTGGCATCTGTTGCTCAGGTGCGACTACATTATCTGTAGGGTTTGAAGTCTGGGCTTGAGGCTGTTGTGTTTTTTGGGCAATTTGCTGCATTAGTTGCTCAATTTTCTTTGCTTGCTCAGTATTACCTTGCTCACGATACTCGTTGCGGGCGCGTTTCAATACGCCGTTGGCTTTCTTGAAATCGCCTTGATTATATAAAGTGACTCCTAAGTTGTAATAAGCTGAGGCGTTCTTAGGATTTTGGCGAATAGCTTGCTGATAAACGGAAATAGCCCCAGTGGATTGACCTTGAATTGCCATTAAACTTCCCATATTGTTATAGGCTATGGCATTTTTAGGATCTAATTGTAAAGTTTGCCGATAAGCAGCGATCGCAAGCTCTAATTGACCTTGTTCTTGTAGGGCGATCGCTAAGTTAAAATAAGCATTACTATTGCTGCTATCTAAATTAATTGCTTGCTCGTATGCGGCGATCGCTGCTTGTGGCTGTGCTAGTTCATACAGAGCTAATCCCAAATTATACTGGGCTGCGGCTCTTGTCGGATCTATCACTAAAGCTTGGCGATAAGCAGTAATTGCGGCTTCTTTTTGTCCTTGTCGGTGCAATGCTAATCCCAAATTGTAATAAGCTTCACCGAAATTAGGGTTAATTCTAACTGCTTCTCCATATTCCTGCACGGCTACATCCAGGCGATTTTGCATCAGCATAATATTGCCCAAGTAATTCCGTGCCATTGCTAGGGTAGAGTCTCGCTGCAATGCTTGACGAAAAGCATATTCTGCACCCTGTAAATCGTTGCGGTTATAACGGGTGACTGCTTGTTGATAAAGGCTAGCTGCTGACAAATCCTGAGAGATGGGAGTTTGTGCCAGTACTTTGCTTCCTGGCAAACTCGTGATTGTCGGTGCAGTCAACACCAAAAACGCAGAAGCAGCACAGAGAAGTCCTAGATGCGGCTTCTGCACATCTACCACTGGGGGAAAGCAGTTAAACCACTGGCAAAATTGATACTTTTTATACATAAAATGCAACTCTGTACTTATTGTGAGATCCTTATAAGTCAGAGTACCCACAACAAAATTAAAAATTAAAAATTAAAAATTAAAAATTCCTAACTTCTACAGATGAGGGCAATAGGGTTCGGATCAGCTCTTGAGGCAGAGAATGTAGAAAAGGAAAGGAAGTTACTTGTCTAGTGATTCTTCTCCCCCTGCTTCACTGCCTCCCCTGCTTGCCTCAACAGATAAGTTTGTTAACCAAACTGTATTGCAGCTGACGGCAAAATGAGCATGGCATCACCAAAAGAATAAAAACGATACCCTGAGGCGATCGCTTCTTGGTATATATTTAACAAACGTTGTCTGCCAATTAAGGCGCTCACCAGCATCAGTAAACTAGAACGTGGCAGGTGAAAATTAGTAATTAAACCATCTACTACCCGCCATTGATAGCCGGGATAGATAAACAAGTCTGTTTTACCACAAAATGCTTGAAAATCTCCAGATTTAGCTGCCCCTTCTAAAGCACGTACTGCTGTTGTACCCACAGCGATAATTCTACCACCAGCTGCTTTGGTCGCGCGAATTTGCTCTACTGTTGCGGCAGGGACTTCAATCCATTCTTCATGCATCTGATGGCTAGTCACATCTTCAACTTCCACGGGGCGAAATGTTCCTACGCCAACATGTAGCGTAATATAAGCTTGATTAATATCGCGATCGCGCAACTTTTGCAGCAATTCTGGTGTAAAGTGTAACCCTGCCGTAGGCGCTGCGATCGCTCCTGGTTGTTGAGCGTAAACTGTTTGATACTGTTCATCAGCCGCTACCGAGGTGGTGATATAAGGTGGTAAGGGTATCTCGCCGAATATATCTAAAAGCTGTACCAAAGATTTTCCCTCAGGCACATCAAATTGCAACAAACGCCCGCCAGTCGCCGCGTCTGTTTCTAAAACTGTAGCCGTTAGCTGAGGGGTTGGGGACTGAGCAAGAAACTTTTCCCTCCCTAATCCTCGTGGTTCAAAAAGAATTTTCGCTCCTTGTTTGAAACGTTTTCCTGGCTTGACTAAGGCTAACCAGCAGTTATACCGCCGTTCTTCCAATAACAACACTTCTATTTCTGCACCAGTTGATTTATGACCATACAGTCGTGCTGGAATAACTTTTGTATTATTCATGATTAGTAAATCACCAGGACGTAGTAGTGTCGGCAAATCATGAAAAATGTGGTGTAGAGGTGCTGTCTCGTTACCTGTAGTGTGAGAATTTACTACTAATAACCGCGAACTATCTCTGGGAAATGCCGGATTTTGGGCAATAAGTTCGGTTGGTAGTTCATAGTCATACCCAGCTAATGAGCTATCTAAGTTTATATCTTGTGCCTCTGGGATAGAGGATTGATGTAAATTAATGTGTGCTATTTGTGGCTCCATTGAAATTCATACTGTCTTCAACAACTTAATTTAATTTCATCTTGAGACTATTAAGATTGATACTATTAGGTAACACTGAAATATCAAGATAAAAATTGGGTAAACCTCCCTATGCAAAAACGGGGGCTTTTACCCTACCGGGAACAGCGATCTATTGACGAATATAGAGATGTAGGATTGGCTTTGATCCCAAATACCAACTATGGAATATTTATATTATCTGGCAAATGCCAGTCTAACTCTAAGAATCGTTCAACATTTACATGCCAGATCCCAAACGCCTGTTTCATTCGTCACCGTGATTCATCAGATTGATGGTTGGGTGGTTAGGATCAAACTCAAAGGTCAAGTCTCGCCTCAAGAGGATGGCAACTTTCGGGCTTTTCTAAACGAATTGGGAATTAGCTATGAACCACCAATGCGCGTACAAATGGCACTTTGGAGTTTGGAAGCGGGACAATGCCCTGTAGACGTGATGCGCCGCTACCAAGTAGCGATAGTTTCCCACGGTAGCCCAGAGAGAGAAGAAATTGAAGCTTTCCGGCAACAGTTTGTTAGAGGACTGGGTTATTGTCCAGAAACACTAGCGTGATCACTTTTGGTTTGAACACTGCTACCCCAAAATTGGTAATTGGTAATAGGGATATTCACTCCATTATCAATTACCAGTAACTATTATTAGCTATCAATTGAAGAGTCAAAAGCTGCTGGAATATATTCTTGTAGATAAAATTGGTATCCTGCAACTGATGCGCTAAGAAGGGCTTGGTGAGAAGATATGAGATGCGATCGCTGTTTTAATATTCGCTGATAGTAGACAATAGCAACATCAAAGCGACAGGCGTAATCTGCCATCTGGGGGTACTCAGCTAAAAATATTCCAGCGGTGCGCGAGAGTTTGGCCTGCTTTTGCAGGGTAATTGCACTTCTACCTCCTGCATCCCAATTGCCAGAACTGCGGGTTTTAACTTCGACAAACGCTAAAGTAGGATACTGACTAGATATAGGGTTAATTATATCTTTACCAGAGTTGCAGTCATGATCTTGAGCAATAATATCAATTTCTCCCCATCGGCAAGTAAAACGACGGTGTAAAATCACCCAACCTATAGATTCCATCCATTGTGCAACTAGGTCTTCTCCTAATTGTCCAATATCGTCATAATGAGATGGAGGAAGATTCGCCATTGGCTAAAAATAGCATGAATTTTAGATTAAGCAATCGGATATGGGCAAGCTTACTCAGTTTATTGCTTTGGGGAGTATTTGGCATCACAGCAACTTTCGGTTGTGTTCCCGCAGCTTTAGCCCTGGAATATAATAAAGAAATTTTGGTACAAGCTGATTTTTCAGGACGTGATTTAACAGACTCTAGTTTTACCAAAGCTAATCTCCGTCAGAGTAACTTCAGTCATTCCAACTTGAGTGGTGTTAGTTTTTTTGCAGCAAATTTAGAGTCGGCAAATTTATCAGGAGTAGATCTCACCTATGCTACTTTAGACTCAGCCCGCCTAATCAAAGCGAATTTGACAAATGCAGTCTTAGAGGGTGCGTTTGCAGCTAATGCTAAATTTGATGGTGCGATTATTGATGGAGCAGATTTTACTGATGTACTGCTGCGTCAAGATGAGCAAAAAAAATTGTGCAAAGTTGCTAAGGGTACTAATCCAACTACAGGACGAGATACACGTGATACTTTATTTTGTCAGTAGTCCGCAGTTAGGCTATTGATGAAAAGGGTGTAGGGGATAGGGGATAGGGTACAGGGAACCCCATTAAAATTAGGGGTTTCAGCCAAGGATGCCGTATTTCTACGCACTACCTGTCTCGAAACACATCTTTTTCTTTTTCTATATTTAAAAATAGGGGCTTGTATCTTGTAGGGTATGGGGCCGAACAGTCTTTCCCCTACACCCCACACCCCACACCCTGTTTCAGTCAATGCTTCAATTTTGGCAAAATTTAATGAGCTATGGTGGGGGTAGTACTAAGTTGGCTTTATACTGCTGTTTTCCGTAGCATTGAATACCCTTCGAGTCGTCGATTAGTGATATTTATAAAAGAAAATAAAAAACTTAAACAACAACTTACTTAAGTTTAAGTATAAAGCTTAAGTTAAGTTGTTGTTAACAAATCGCAGAAAACAGTTGCCAGATCGGGTAAGATTTGTCAGACTGTACTAGCGTCTTATATCAAGCTTATACCAACCAAGTGTTCGGTCAGCCAGAAAATGAAAACAGCACAGGCACTACAGCAGTTAGTGACCGCAAAGTTTAAGTTTGCTGAAGAATCACAAAAAAAATATGCCTGACTATAAACCTGGTAAAGTAGTGGTGTTATTTGGAAATTTTCCCCTCAGTATTCGTGTGCCTGCTGCTCCACGAGATGAGCAATTGACTTTCTTGCGCGATCGCATTATTTTTCATACCAATAGCCTTCTTAAGTATGGACTATGGGATGAACCGCTGACTGATATAGAACTTGATGAAATTATGTCAGATGTGGAAATTGAGTCTGCGTTTTTTCCAGATTTTTGTACTGTCTTGTCGTGGTTAGGAGATCCACTCCGGATTTTTAACAAAAATTAGCTAAAGTTTTATTTACTAAAGGATATCTGCAATTCGGGAAGTCGAGATTGTGCTGCTCCAGTTGCTTGGTCAGACGTTGTTGCGTAATATTTTTCAGCAAAATTCTTGTTTCTGCGAATGGTACTGTTGCGACCATTAAAAGTTTCCTTTGGTTAAAAACTGCGGCTAAATATCCCCATTTGTGTCGGTGAACCAACTTCTTGATCTTCTATTCCGATAAGTCGAAATTCCACAGTGTAGCTAAAGCCTTCTGCTACTTGGTTTGCCCAGTTTTGAAACTGCGATCGCGTCCATTCAAAGCGGTGGTCTTGATGTCGCAGTTTTCCAGCCGGGAGGTTCTCAAATTTAACGTTGTATTCAATATTAGGCGTTGTCACTACCACCGTTTTAGGTTGGGCAAATTCAAATAAAACTCGCTCAAATGCTTCCAGTCGCGGCAAATCCAGATGCTCAATTACCTCAATCACTGTAGCAGCATCATAGCCGCTGAAGCGTTTATCTTGGTAAGTGAGTGCGCCCTGAACCAGTTGTATGCGTTCCCACTGGTTGCGGGGAAGGTGCAGGCGATCTAATCGTTCTTGGGCAACTTCTAGCGCCCTATAGGAAACATCAACACCCGTAATTTGGGTAAAAAAGCCGTCTTTGAGGATAATTTTCAGCAGATTGCCCTGTCCACAGCCTAAATCAATTACACGGCGTGCGCCGCTTTGCTTTAAAGCAGTAATTACTGCATCCAAACGCTGCTGATTCAAGCTAATGGGCTTTTCTACCGTCGCCTCTTCTTGAGCATAAGTTTCTTGGGCGCTATCTGGGTCAGGATTGTCTTCTTCTACTAGTTGGGCTAAAGCTAGACGAGTTAGGCGTTGCTGTTGTTTGAGATAACGCTTGGTAATTTGTTCTCGCGCTGGATGGTCAGTTAACCAACCCTCACCATGACGTAGTAACTTTTCGATTTCTTCATCACCTACCCAGTAGTGTTTATCATCATCCAATACTGGAATCAAAACGTAGAGATGACTTAACAAATCTCTCAAAGTTATGGTGTGCTGAAGTTCGACAGTAAAGTATCGGCTCTGACCCCAATCAGGGAAATCCTCATCTAAAGTGTGACCTTCGGCACTTACGCTATAGCCCAATGGTTCAAACAATTGTCGCAGAAACTCTTCACCACCGCGACAAGGTAAAACCGATAGTTTTGCCACCAAAAAAATAGGGGTTTGTACCAGTTTTGGTAGGTCTTTGCAGCGACCTCCTAAAGCTGTGCTAAATACCTGAGCGATCGCGACACTTAAAAACGAAGAAGCAACATAAGGGCGATCGCTAACATATTGTTCTAGCCTTGCACCGCGTCCCCGCACCAACTTCACCGGGTCAACATCCAACAACAACGCCGCCGTACATCGCTGTGTACTAGCTTCTGGGTAAAAAACGTGCGCCTGTCCAAAACTTAAAGGAAAAGACTGACAGCGGTCTGGGTGTTTATGCAACAGGTAGCCTAACTCTGTTGCTGGGGAGTGTGTCGTTGTGATTGTCAGCAGCATTCACTTGTGCAAAGGTCTAGGGTTAGGGAATAAATAAGTAAATCATAAGCTAACACACCAATAACAAGTTAAGGTGCATTAAGTAGGTATGCACGAGTAAACCTAACTATATAACGAAATGTAAATTCACTGAAATGTTTGCGATTGCTGCGTTTCACTTAGTTCAACTCGCAATGACATACTTAGAAATTTTCCCATCCACCTACTTACGCTAAAATGTTGCATTAATAAAATCTGCATCATCGGCGTTTATCGGCGTACTCTGCGGGTTCGCTCTTAGCGTTCTCCCAGAGTAGCCGCAAAAGCGTCTGTCTATATCGGCGGTTAATTTCATCTTATCTAAAGCACTATTCACAGACTATAGCCCTGCAAACCACTCGTAGCCCTGATCTTCCCAATAACCTTTAGTAGGCAACAAGTTACTGACTAACACAATCTCAGTTACCCACTTGCTTTGCTTGTAGCCTAATTTAATTGGGGATGCTAGACGTATAGGCGCACCATTATCAGCCGATAATAGTTGTCCATTCTTTTGATAAGCCATGAGAGTTTGGGGATGCATAGCAGAGATGATGTCCCAGCTTTCATAGTAGCCATCAGCAGATTTGAAGTAGACATAACGAACGCTTGACTTAGGCTGTACTAATGCAATTAAGTCTTGTAATCGCACACCTCCCCATTGAACGATCGCCGCCCAGCCTTCAACACAAACATGACGAATCACCATTGAAGTCAAGGGAAGTTTTTGAATATCTGCCATGCTTAATCGCATCGGGTTACTAACCTCACCATTAATAGCTAGCTGAAACTGCGCTGGATCAATTTGTGGGGTGAAATCAAAAGTATTAACCAGTAATTTGTCTGGCTCAATGTCACTAATAGAAAATTCAGGTACAGGTTTTTGACTTAAAAGAAGTGCTTGCAGACTTTGATTTAAAGGCTCAGAGATTTGCCTAACACTATCTGAGAACAAACTTGTTCCACAGCCATTTAAAAGTAGACCCACACCCGAAAGTCCCGATAATTGCAGTAAACGGCGACGGGATAAAGTGCGCTTGGGAAGAATCAGACTCATAAAACCTCTACACAAACATAGACTTGATTAGACCGGATGTTTCCTATCGTAAAGTCTGCCAGCTACCAAACAGCCCGGAAAGCCAATACAGTTGACCAGGCTTGTATATTGCAAGACCATTGATTTTGAGCTTATGCTACAACCCTCAGCACAGACAGTAAGCCTACAAATAACCCAAGCACAAACAAATTGTTACTCTACCTCAAGAAGGGTTGACGGTAGGGAGTAGTTGCATTACAATGTGACTAATCAGTCATGTGACTATTTGGTCATATTGATAATCAAATCAAGTTGCTTGCTATGCCTACCCAAACCTTTTTCAATCTGCCTGAAGATAAACGGCAAACCTTCATTACCATTGCGATCGCGGAATTTGCCAGTCACGATTACGCCAGCGCCTCAATTTCCAACGTTGTTAAACAAGCAAAGATTGCTAAAGGCAGTCTATATCAATACTTTGAAGATAAAAAAGACCTTTATTTATATCTGATTGACTTAGCGAATCAACAGAAAATAGCCTTTTTACAAAATGCCCATCCTCCTGAACCACAGATGGGATTTTTCTCATACCTGCGTTGGCTGTTTAGCGTTAGCGCTCGCTTTGATTTAACCCATCCTGACCTCAGTCAGATTGTTAATCGCGCCGTTTATGGCGACTTACCATTTCGGGATGAAGTGCTGCAACGAACTAAAAAAGTTTCAGTAGAGTACATTCAGCAACTAGTTAGCCAAGGCATTGCTCAAGGAGATATCAACAGTGATATAGACCCAGACTTAGCTACATTTATTATCCTAACTTTGGCGGAGGGCTTGAGAAACTTTATCCCCGAAAAAATTGGCATTGCTCCTCAACATTTAGCTCACGAAAGCCCAATTGACCTAGATATGCAGGCAGTAGAAAAAATTTTTGATGACTTGATTTGGGTATTGGAACAGGGTATAGGCAGTAAATCAAGTGCATCAAATGGCAAAGAAACTCTACAAGTAACAAACATAATCAGTCGTACAATAAATACTAGAAAATAACTAAGTACAATATTTCATTAACTCGTAGTAAATTCTCTGCGTACCTTTGCGTTTAAATTTCAACCTTCAATTCGCCACGATTTTCGCAAAGCCGTACTAAGCTGAATCTATTTTTTATTCATAAAAATCCCCAAAAATTAATCACAAAAATGCCAATTTAAAAAATCCAATAAGCTCGTATCCAGGTATTTACAGGTATTCACACATGTCCCTTGAAAAAAACACATCTAGCTCATCTTATTTAGTAATCACAGATACAAAAGAAGTAACTGAACATTACACGGATGATATTGTCTCATTCGCAGATATACCCGAACAGCCCCAACAAGAAAACTTAGAAGTAGAACAATCTCCCAAACCATCCGATCGCCAGAAAAAAAAGTTCAAAAAAATCTGGTTAATCATACCACTCTTAGGTGTAATTTTAGCCATTGGTGGCGTATTATTCATGCGCCAAGGAGATAATGCAGAGAAGACGCCTACCACTGCCGTAGAGTATTCGCCATTACCAGTACGAGTTACCACAGCCAAAACCGAATTGATTCGCGCTTGGGTTTCGACAGAGGGAACACTCCAGGCAAAACAGTTTAGGTATCTGGCCTTTGATGTAGCAGGAGATGTTACTAACATTGCCAAACGAGGCTCACGCTCCTTACGGGAAGGAGATAGAGTCATAAAAGGCGAACTACTTGCCCAAATTGACGATCGCGAAGAACTGGCAAACGTTAGTAAAGCTGAAGCTGCGATCGCTGAAGCCCAAAAACGCAAAGCCGCAGCAGCAGCAGATGTAGCCTCTGCACAATCACAGGTAGCACAGGCGCGATCGCAGGTGCAACAATTACAGGCACAGGTAGCAAAAGCCCAGTCTCAACGCAATTTGGCACAAACCCAACTCAAACGCTACCAATACCTATTTAACGAAGGGGCAGTTCCAGCCAGCGAGATCGACACTCGGACAAATGCGGTTCGGGATGCTGAGGCTGACATTCGTGCCACTTCTGCTCAAGTTGCATCTGGCAAATCTCAAATTCAATCGGCTCAATCTCAGGTGACAGCCGCCCAACAACAACTAGAAGCCACCGAATCAAGCATTACAACAGCCAAAGCCCAACTGACTCAAGCTAAAGTCGTCTTAGAAGGCACTAAACTTTATGCTCCTTTTAGTGGGATTATTGCCTATCTCAACATTAGAGAAGGGCAATATTATACTCCTCAGTCTGTCTCTTCCCAAATCGGGGGCGATTTGCAAGGAATTAATGAGAGAATACCCATCGTTATCATCGATCCGACTCAGTTTGAAGTCGTAGTAGACCTCTCGGCTGAAAGTGGAGAGCGTGTACAGACTAATCAAACTGCGCTGATATCCTCAGAATCAGATATCAACGCTAATAATAATCAAACGCTGATTGAAAGCGCCCGCGCCCGTGGCCAGGTGATTGCAGTTAATCCAGCCGTAAGTCCTGGAGGGCGGTCAATTCAAGCCACCATCCGGCTAAATTCCGGGACAGCAAAGTTACAACACGGCGAACGTGTCACTACTTGGATTGCGGTGGCTCAAAAGGAAAACGCCGTTGTCGCCCCCCTCAATGCCTTTGTTTTCCGCGACCAAAAGCCCTATGTTTTCGTTGTTAACCCCGAAAAGAGGGTTGTAGAACAGCGTCAGATTGAGTCGGGAATTGAAGGCATTACCCAACGAGAGATTCTTAGCGGCGTGTCAGCAGGAGAAAAGTTAGTAACCGAGGGACAAAATCGCCTCGTGAATGGCACACCAGTTAAGGTAATCAATAACAAGGAGGTGAAATAATGAGCAACTTGCAAACACCTCCAGAAGAAAAAGATATATCTACCTCGTCTCAAATCCGCAAAACTTCACCCATTTCTCGCTTCTTTTTCCTGCAACCAATTTTTGGGATTCTTTTGAGCTTGCTATTTGTAGTAGGCGGGTTGTTGGGTTATATGTCAATGCCCAAAGAGTCCAATCCTGATATTGACATTGCTGTTGCCAGTGTAACTACGACTTGGGGCGGTGCTGATCCAGAAACCATTGAGCAGCAAGTTACAAATCAACTTGAAAAAGAAATTAAATCGGTAGAAGGGTTAAAGCAGCTTAAAAGTGCTTCTTTCACTGGTTTTTCACTGATTAATGTGGAATTTAATTCAGATGCCGACCCCGCTCAAGCAATTCAGCGATTGCGCGATGCCGTTTCTCAAGCCGAACCAAATTTGCCTAGAGATGCTCAACAGCCTGTAGTAAAGGCGGTTTCGGTAAATGACGCGCCAATTTTGACTGTTGCCATATTTGGCAATTTGGATGCAACTGTTTTAAATCGGGCAGCCGAGAGATTACAAGACAGACTCGAAAGAGTTTCTGGTGTCACCGAAGTCAACCTTGGGGGTGCTAGAGAAGAAGTCGTGCAGGTGCAAATGAATCCCAGTCGCTTGGTAAAACTGGGAATTTCACCAGCTACAGTCGCTAACCAAATCCGAGCCGCCAACCTCGATACACCCTTGGATGAGGTGGAAAGCAACACAATTGGCACTCAAGTCCGCTTTTTTGGACGGTTTCGCAATTTGGAGACACTACGGAATTTACCCATCGCTCGTCTTGATGGGCGAGTTGTCCGATTAAGTGAAATTGCTTCTGTGCGTCGGGAACTAGAACAGGAAGAAACCCGTGCTTTCATCAGCTGGGAACGGGGAGAATTTCAACCTGTTGTCAGTGTTGGCGTGAAAAAGATACCGGGACAAGACTCGATTGAGGTAATTAGCAACGTCATTGCAGAGATTGAAGCCGCGCAGAAAAACCCCGATGATTGGCCTTATGGGATGGAGTATCGGGTTATCGCTGATGATTCAGAAACCATTTGGGAGCAGTTGGGCAATTTGTTCAGTAATGCTTTGCAGTCGATGGTAGCTGTGTTTATCATCTTATTTATTGCCCTTTCCTGGCGCGAGGCTTTGATTGCTGGCCTCTCAATTCCTTTAACCTTTTTGGGAGCTTTAGCAGTTCTTTGGCTAATGGGTCAAACCCTGAATAACATGGTGCTAATCGGCATGGTGTTATCGCTGGGGTTGTTGGTGGATGTATTCATCCTGATGATGGAGGGGATGCACGAGGCAATTTTTGTTGAGAGACTCAGCTTTAACCAAGCAGCACTGAAGACGGTTAAAACCTATGCTGTACCAGCTTTTGCTGGTCAATTAACAACTATTTTGGCAATGGCTCCGTTAATGGCAATTAGCGGCACTTTGGGTAAATTTATCCGCTTGCTGCCAATTACAGCAATTATTTGTCTTTTGCTGAGTTTTACGATCGCTATTCTCATCGATATTCCCCTATCGCGTTTTCTGTTGGCTAATGTCAAAAGTCAAAAGAAATCCCGGATTGACCGACTCAGTGAAGCTGCTTCCAAACGGTTTGCGCGGTGGAGTTTGAATACAACTGTACGCAACAAAACTACAGCCCGTGCTTGGACGTTGGGAACAGTTGCTTTATTTGTTTGTGCGATGTTTGCGTTCACACAAATCTCGATCATATTTTTTCCCGAAGGAGATGCCCGGAATTTCAGCGTTAACGTCGAAATGCCTCCCTCGACTACCATTGATGTCTCCCAACAAGTTGCAGATGACCTGGGGCAGATTTTGCGTGATAAAAAATACTTGAAAAGCGTGATTAAATATGTCGGACAGCAAAGTAACCTCGTCAGTTCTGGTGAGTTGCAACCAAGTCAAGGTAGTTACCTGCTGGGCTTTTCTGCCGTATTCATTCCCGAAAAAGAACGCGATCAAATATCCTATAAGTACTTAGACGGCTTGCGCCAAGAACTAACTAAAGCAATAGATGTCTATCCGGGGGCAAAACTAGTATTAAATGCCCAACAAGCAGCAGGTAGTGGAGATCCAATTCAGGTAGAAATCGCTGGGACTGAACTCGATCAACTACGGCAGATTTCCAGTGAGGTGCAGTTGGCGTTGCGGCAAATTCCGGGAACAACCGATGTCCGCGATAACTTAGGTGTTTTGCAGCCAGATTTGAAACTAATTCCCAAACGCGAGGCGCTAGATTTTTACGGAATTAGCGAAGATGAACTAGCGACTCAAGCCCGCTATTATATGACAACCAGCGATGTCGGTGATTTTGTCATCGGTGGTAATCAAGAAGATATCGAAATTCGTCTCAGTACAGCTTGGCGATCGCGCAATGGAGCAGTCGGTGGCCCCACACGTCGAGATGAACTGGCGACAATCCGCTTCTTTGGCTCAAATTCAGATCAAAAGGTGATTCCAGCAGGTGCAGTTGTGGAAACCCTACAAGGTCAAGCTCCCCTGTTGATTACTCATAGAGGTGGGCAACGAACTGTAACTGTTTTATCTAAGGTTGAAAGCCGAACTCCTGGTGAAATTACTGCCGATTTGACACCGAAGCTAGAAAAAATGCAACAGTCTTGGCCTCAAGGCTACAGCTATAACCTGGGAGGTGAAACAGCAGATCAAGCAGAAACCTTTGGTTCAGCAGGTCAAGCCCTTGGTTTAGCTATCTTTATGGTTTTTGCCGTCTTGGTTCTGCAACTAGGCTCCTTCAGACAACCGTTTATTATTCTACTGGCTATTCCCTTTGCTTTAATTGGCACTATCGGCGGCTTTCTCCTGCTGGGAATTGCTTTTTCTTTCACAGCCTTTATCGGCATCATTGCCTTGGTTGGTATCGTTGTCAATGACGCAATTGTCATGGTTGATACGATGAATACTTATCAAAATGAAGGGATGAAAGTGCGAGAGGCTGCCGCCAAAGGAGTTGCCGACCGTCTGCGACCTGTCCTGACAACGAGTATCACTACAATCATTGGCCTGATTCCCCTTGCTCTCAGTGACCCTACTTGGATGCCGCTGTGTGTAGCAATTATTTCTGGATTGCTTGCTGCCACAGTAATCGCACTGATTGTCGTACCTTGTTTGTATTTACAGTTCACACCCAAGACCGAAAATCTAGACTCTGAGTTGGTGTAATCAATCTTAACTAAGTAAGCAGAAACCAGAAGGTAATATATGACTAGATAGTCATATTTGATTTTTAGACTCTTTCAATGAGTTAGTGCCTCGCGTTAACTTAGTACAGCTTTGCATTAATTCGTAGCTTTTTTAAACGCAGAGGAGCGCAGAGGGAAGCACAGAGGGACGCTGAGTTTTGCCAATTTTAATTCGCTATGAACTTATGAAATTCTGTACTTAGTTTGACCCTAGCTATTCAATCAAAGCCCACTTCAGGCGATTCAGATGATACAACCGTTGGAGCAACATAGAAAAAGAAATTCCGTCACGAGTCCTCGTTCGAGTCTCTTCCAAATGAGAGGCGTGACAAAAACCTACGTGATGGGTGAAGTAACAGTTCAGGCGTTGAAATCGGTGGATTTAGACCTGGATGAAGGAGAATTTGTGGTTTTGCTGGGGCCTTCAGGCAGTGGCAAATCGACGCTGCTGAATATTTTAGGGGGTCTGGATGTTCCCACTAGTGGGAAGGTTATATTTCGCGGTCAAGATCTCACCGCCGCCAATGATCGCATCCTCACCCGCTTTCGTCGCGAGAGTGTGGGTTTTGTGTTTCAATTCTATAATCTTATCCCCAGTCTTACTGCCCGCGAGAACGTGGCTTTGGTGACTGATATTGCCCCCCATCCAATGCATCCCCGTGAAGCTTTAGAACGGGTTCACTTAGGCGATCGCATCAATCACTTTCCATCCCAGCTTTCCGGGGGCGAACAACAGCGTGTAGCGATCGCCCGTGCGATTGCCAAGCGTCCTCAAGTGCTGCTTTGTGATGAACCTACCGGAGCCTTAGACTTCCAAACTGGCAAATTGGTCTTAGAAACCCTTGCCCAAGTTAATCAGGAATTAGGCACAACGATAGTCGTAATCACTCACAACGCAGGCATCGCAGATATGGCGGATCGGGTGATTACAATGCGGAGTGGTGCAATTACAACCGATCGGCATAATGCACATAAAGTGTCGCCTGCAGAGTTGGAGTGGTGATGTTTTATGAATGCACTTGACCAAAAACTCCTCCGTGACCTGCTGCGTCTCAAGGGACAGGTAATTGCGATCGCCCTAATTGTCGCCTGTGGCATTGCCTCTCTGGTAACGATGATGAGCGCTTACGATTCGCTACAACTGTCGCAACAGACTTACTATGATCGCTATCGCTTTGCCGATGTGTTTGTGTCGTTAAAACGCGCCCCAGATTCTCTAGCTGCGAGGATTGCCGAGATTCCAGGCGTACAGCAGGTGCAGACGCGGGTGGTAGTGAATGTGAACTTGGATGTGCCGGGATTAGATGAACCCGCAACGGGGCGGTTGATTTCCATCCCAGAACAGCAGATGCCGATGTTAAACGATTTATTTATTCGCCGGGGTCAGTACATCGAACCAGGTCGCCGCGACCAAGTTTTGATTAGCGAAGCCTTTGCCAAGGCGAATAACTTGGACATTGGCGACAAGCTGGGCGCGGTGATTAACGAGCGTTGGCAGCAGTTGCGTATTGTCGGGATTGCCCTCTCGCCCGAATACATTTACGAGATTACAGCAAATTGCAATCAATCGTGCCACAGACGGAAATAATCAAAGCCAGTAATTAATTCATTCTGCGATTTATTTTGTAGCGGGTTTGGTCGAAAACTGCTGTAATAGCGGTGAACTGTTCCCCGATAACCAACGGTTTGGTATTCTCTGGATGAACCGGGAGGCGATCGCCACGGCATTTGATCTCAAGGGGGCGTTTAACGATGTGGCACTGTCGCTGATGCCGGGGGCGAAGCAGGAGGATGTGATTTTTCGGCTGGATCTGCTTGTCAAACCCTACGGCGGACTAGGAGCCTATGGGCGGAAAAACCAAGTCTCAAATCAACTCCTCGATAGTGAAATTCAGGGATTGTCCGCCGCCGCCGTGGTTGTACCCGCTATCTTTTTGGGCATTGCGGCATTTTTGCTCAATTTGGTTTTAGCCCGCCTCGTCAGCACCCAGCGCGAACAGATTGCCGTACTCAAAGCCTTTGGCTACGATAACCTCGCCGTCGGATTCCATTACCTCAAGCTCGTGCTGGTAATTACCCTAGGCGGCGCGGCGGTGGGGACGGCGCTGGGTATGTGGCTGGGATTGTTGATGACGCAAATGTATACCCAATATTTCCATTTTCCCGTCCTCCAGTACCGGGTTGAGCCGACGCTGATTTTGACGGCGGTGGGAGTCAGTGGCGCAGCGGCGATTCTCGGTACGATGACGGCGGTGCGTCAGGCGGTTTCGCTCCCCCCCGCAGAAGCGATGCGCCCCGAACCGCCCGCAACCTTCCGAGCCACCCTCATAGAACGGCTGGGGTTTCAGCGGTTTCTGTCGCCAGTGGGACAGATCATTTTACGCAATCTGGAACGGCGCGGCTGGCAAACCGGGTTGGCGATTTTGGGGATTTCGGCAGCGGTGGCAATTCTGGTCATCGGTCGCTATTTTGAAGATGCCACCAACTACATCGTCGAGTTGCAGTTCCGCCAAATTCAGCGGGAAGATGTCACCCTGGTGTTTAATCAACCGCTGTCTAGCCGCGCCCGCTACGAGCTAACAAATCTGCCCGGTGTTTTGCGTAGTGAACCCTATCGCTCGGTTCCAGCCCGGTTGCGCTTTCAACATAGAACTTACCTCAGCGGTATCACTGGACTAGAACCCCAAGGAGAGTTGCGCCGCCTCCTCGACCAGAATTTGCAGCCGGTAGCACTGCCAGAGACGGGCATTATTCTCACCTCAAGCCTAGCGGACAAAATCGGCATCACCGTCGGCGATATGCTGACCTTGGAAGTCTTAGAAGGCGATCGCCCCACCCGCGAAGTGTCCGTTGTTGGGGTGGTGGACGAACTGATTGGTCTGGGAGCTTACATGAATATTCAAGCGCTCAATCAGTTGATGCGCGAGGGACAGACGATTTCGGGAGCCTATTTGGCCGTGGACTCGAAGTATCTTGATCAGCTTTATACCCAACTTAAACAGACTCCGGCGGTGGCAAGTGTGGCGTTGCGCGATCGCTTAATCGCCGAATTTAACAAAAATATTACCGGGACTTTTGCAGCTTTCACAGCAGTGCTGATCGTATTTGCAGGTGTGATTGCCTTTGGCGTGGTCTACAACGTCGCTCGCATTGCACTCTCCGAACGCAGTCGCGAACTAGCCACCCTGAGGATTATTGGCTTCACCCAAGGCGAGATTGCGGTGATTTTGCTGGGTGAGCAGGCGATCGTCACCGCCTTGGCGATCCCGCTGGGCTGCGGCATGGGTTATGGCCTCGCAGCCCTCATGAGCGCCGCCTACGATAGCGAACTGTATCGGCTGCCCTTAGTTGTTTCACCCTCAAGCTATGCCTATGCCTTTATCATCATCACCCTAACGGCTCTCGGCTCTGGCTGGTTGATTCGTCGTCAACTCAATCATTTGGATTTAATTGCCGTTCTTAAAACTCGTGAATAAGGAGGAAACTCTGATGCAGCAAAAACATCATCGCTCTAGTATTTTTGGTATTCAACTGCCGAACTCAAAATCATCCCCAGTCTCCACGCCACCCTCAACGGATAATGATCAGGAGCCTGCTTCATCTGCGCCACCCTCAAAGGATAACGATCAAGAGCCTGCTTCACCTGCACCGCCCCCCATCTGGAAACGTCTCCCCCGTCGTCTCCCTTATTGGCTAGCGGGGTTAGGAGTCTTGGGACTGGTGGTTTTTGCCCTGCGTCCAACCCCGATCGCTGTCGATTTGGGAAAAGTTCAGCGGGGAACTCTATTGAATACAGTGGATGCTGAGGGCAAAACAAGGGTGCGCGATCGCTTTATCGTTGCGGCTCCCGTGTCAGGTCGTTTGGCACGGATTAAACTAGAGTCGGGGGATTCGATCCAAAAAGGAACCGTCGTCGCTCAAATTGATTCGCTCCCTCTCAATACCGAGGTGCAAGCCGCACAGGCGCGCTTGCGGGAGCTACGCGCTCAGTTGGCAGGGGTGGAAACCCAACGGACTAAACCCGCAGCTCTGGCACAGGCTGAGGCTCAAATTAACGTGGCGATCGCCACCCAACGGCAGGCAGAGGCCAGATATCAGGAAGCGCAGGCAAATCTAGCCCAGGCAACCCGCGATCGCCAACGCGCCCAGCAACTTGCAGCCGCAGGTGCCGAATCTCGCAAAGTCCGAGAAGATGCAGAACTGGCTGAAACCCGCCGAAAACAAGAAGTAAAAGCGAGCCAGCGTGAAGTAGAGGCAGCGATCGCTAACGTGGCAGCCACTCGCAAAAATCTAGCTGTATTGCAAGCAGAGCAGCAAGACCCGGATTACCTACTAAATGTCTACCGCGCTCAAATTGCCAGTGCTGAAGCTGCCTTGACCAATCTAGTGGACGAAGCCCAGCGCACCACTGTCAAGACTCCTGCTGGCGGAAGTGTTTTGCGAGTGATGCAAAAAAGCGCCCGCTTTGTCCAAGCTGGTGATCCACTGCTTGAGGTGGGTAATGCCGCGCAACTCGAACTGGTAGTTGATATCCTATCGACAGATGCCGTCAAGGTAAAACCGGGAGCTTTGATTCAAATTGAGCATTGGGGAGGAGAGAAACCTTTACAGGCTAAAGTTCGCTATGTTGAACCTTCTGCATTTACAGAAGTTTCAGCCTTGGGTGTAGAAGAGCAGCGGGTGAATGTGATTGCCGATTTTGTCAATCCACCCAAGTCTATAGGAGATGGGTATCGGGTAGAGGCGCGGATCGTGACATGGGAAGGCAAAGATGTCTTGAAAGTACCCATGAGTGCGTTATTCCGGTGCAATAAACAAGCTTGGTGTACCTTCGTAGACAAGGACGGAAAAGCCCAACGGCGGCAAATTGTCATCAGTCAGCGTAATGATTTGGAAGCAGCAGTCGAGCAAGGTCTAACTGTAGGGGAACGGGTAATTTTGCATCCTACGGAACAGGTTACAGATGGGCAAAGCATTCGCGATCGCAGCTAACTATTCTACAAAACATTTTTTAGAATCAGACCACTTAACTAAACGTGAGCTTCCAACAAACGGCATTCGTTGGAAGCTCACGTTAACTAACCTCGACTTGCAAACCGGGACAAGATTGTCTATAATGTGACCATGCAGTCACATGCCAATTAGTCACATTAGCAAACGACTTTTAACTCAGGTCATCTAATCCGCTATATCAACTGCGGTCAAACTGACTTTACGACAAAACAAACATTACGTTTTAAGAGGAATTTAATAACATGGCTACGATCAAACGATTCATTAAAGCAATCAAAGACTACTACACATCAGGTCAGACTGGAGATATCGCGTTTCTCAAATTTGAGATCTTTGGGATGAGTGCCAATCCCGATGTTATGGCTCAAATGCAAGACCTCGCAGGCTACTACCCCAGCATTAATCTTGAAGAACTTCGTCAGCTACCTGAAGGCACATTGGGCTATGAGTACGCCCAGCATATGCTCAAAAACGGGATTCAGCCATTAGAAATCAGTCCCGATTTGTGCGAAGAAGCCGATCGCCATCAGTTTGCGCTGCGCTACACCATCACCCACGATATCTTTCACGTACTACTAGGGTTTGACACCAGTTATGCAGGTGAAATGGGTGTAGCAGCATTCACGATCGCCCAAGACTACAGCAAGCTTCTCAACGCATTTCAGCCCGTGATGACATCCCTATACCCACTGATTTTTCACGCTCAAAGTAAGCAGATGCGCGCCAATATTCGCAGAGGCAAAGCCCTTGGTGAACAGGCAGAATGCTTGTTGAGCTATCGGTTTGAACAAAATTGGACGCGGGCGATCGCTGATATTCGTGCTGAATTAGGGCTGGTTTTAAAAGACGAGCAGCTTGAACAAGAACCGAGCCGGGAGATAGCTACAAGTCAAGCAACCATCGCCGTTTAAGTCCACTTGCATTCAATTTACATTTCCATCTAATCAAAGGTAACTACAATGGCCAACCTCAAACGCTTCATCAAAGCATACAAAGACTACTTCACGAAAGGGGAAACCGGAGACGCTGCGCTGCTCGAATCTGAACTGTACGGATTTGGTGTAAATCCTGACGTACTGGTACAACTGCAAGATCTCGCAGCTTACTATCCTAAGATTGATTTAGCACAACTGAGTCAACTCCCTGAAGGTACATTGGGCTATGAGTACGCCCAGCACATGCTCAAAAACGGGATTCAACCTTTAGAAATCAGTGACGATCTGCGGGCAGAAGCCGAGCGTCATCCGTTCGCACTGCGATATACCGTTACTCACGACATCTTTCATATTTTGCTGGGATTTGATACCAGCTATCCCGGTGAAATGGGCGTGTTCGGGTTTACTGTTGGTCAGAACTACACCAAAGCACTGAATCTGGTTTATCCCTTAATCAAGTTGATTTTTGTGATGATTAAGCCGATGCAAACTAAGGCAATCTTTGCCAGTGCCAGCAGAGGTAAGGAACTGGGTGAACAGGCAGGCTGTTTGCTGGCTTATCGATTTGAAGAGAATTGGACACGTGCGATCGCTGATATTCGTGATGAATTAGGGCTGACTTTTAAAGACGAGCAGCTTGAAAGACAACCGAATAAAGCAACTGCTAAAGTTCTATCCAAAGAAGGCGTTGCCGTTTAGTACCCTGAAATAAACTGCGTACAAACACCATAATCACAACTTAACTAAAGGAGACACTTCATGATTGAGTACAGAAACAACCCCAACAACAACATTGTCGAACTCACGGTTGAAGGCAAAATTACCGAAGCAGATTTTGATCGAGTCGTTGCTCAGATCAAGGCTGATATTGAGAAGCACGGCAAGCTGAGGCTGCTAGAAGAAATCCGCAGCTTTGAGGGCATAGATCCTATTACCCTCTGGAAAGATGCTCAGTTTGGGCTGAACCATGTAGGCGATTTCACTCACGCTGCGGTTGTCGCAGACGCTGAATGGGTAAGAACTATCTCTGCTGCGGCGGATAACATTTTGTCTGCCAAGGTGAAAGCCTTTGAGCGATCGCAACTCGAAGAAGCCCGTACTTGGCTACTGACCGCGCCAGAGCAGAGTCAAGAGCCAGGGATGGAATACAAAAGCAATGATCTCAACAACGTTGTAGAAATAATCATAGAAGGCAAGATCACCGCAGCCGACTTTGACCGCATCGTTCCCCAGATTAAAGCCGACTTCGCAAAGCACGGAAAACTGAAGGTATTAGAAGAAATCCGCAGCTTTGAGGGCGCAGACCCTATGGCACTTTGGAAAGATTTGCAGCAGGCGCACATGGTGAAAGACATGACCCACGTAGCGATTGTGGCAGATGTCAAATGGATGCGGACGATTGCTGAAGCCATCGGTGCTGTCTTTCCTTTTGAGTTGAAAGCGTTTGAGCGATCTCAAATTGAAGCAGCGCGGGCTTGGCTTGCCAATAGCTAAACTAGACCCTCAGTTTAACTCTTCGTTGGAGCCGTAAATGCCATTAGCTCGACGACGTTAACTAAAAGGCGATCGCGGCTCCATTTCGTTGAAAAGTAAGTTACCAGTTTTTTACATGCAATTTCACAATCTTTTCTTGATCATGTGATCGCAGTCATTAGATGGGATGTCTGATTAAAAAAGGTTTGATGGATTAAACAACGTCGCCATTTGCACTGATAGAGCAAATTTGAGATGTAGTCAATCATCACAAACAACCAGCAATGAGGTATAGACCGTTAGGTACAATTTAAAAGTCCGAGGTCAGGGATGGTAAGACAATTCCTCACCTAAAGTTTCCAATCTTAATTTCGACAATGGCAAAAGTTCATCTAGAAGACATTAAACGTAGATTTAACAACGTTACCGCGATTGAAGATATTACCTTTGAAATTCCCGATGGTGAATTTTGGGTACTAGTCGGGCCATCGGGTTGCGGTAAATCGACCATTTTGCGAACGATCGCCGGTTTAGAAAGTGCCACCTCTGGCAAACTTTTTATTGGCGATACCCTGGTGAATAATGTTCCCGCAAGACAACGAGATGTAGCAATGGTGTTCCAAAACTACGCTCTTTATCCTCACATGACAGTAGCCCAAAACATTGCTTTTGGGTTGCAAATGCGGAAAGTAGACCAAAAGATTATTCAAGAAAGGGTAGTGAATGTAGCGCGATCGCTAGCTTTAGAACACCTTTTAGATCGCAAACCCAAACAACTTTCTGGAGGACAGCAACAACGGGTAGCATTAGGACGAGCGATCGCCCGTGAACCACAAGTGTTTTTACTCGATGAACCTTTATCTAATTTAGATGCCCAATTACGAGATGACACCAGAGCAGAGTTGAAACAGCTACATCAACAGTTAGGCATTACAACTATTTACGTTACCCACGATCAAGTTGAGGCGATGACCTTGGCTGATCAGATTGTAGTATTAAATCGGGGACGCATTCAACAAATTGGTGACCCTCAGACTGTTTATGCACGTCCTGCTAATCAGATGGTGGCAACTTTTTTAGGCAGTCCACCAATGAATATTCTGCCTGCTATCTATAAAAATCATAGTTTTGATGTCAGTGGGCAGTCATTAGCAATTCCAGCAGAGATAACAGAGAAATTACACCTGCGTCAAGGACATAGTTTTGATTTAGGCATTCGTCCAGAACACATAACAATCAGCACCGATTCAGAACTTAACGACCAAAACGCCGCAATTTTATCAGTTGATGTCAAACTGGTAGAACCTTTGGGGCGAGAAACCTTGATTCGTGTAGGTTTACCTGGTTCAACAGCGGTGCTAAATGTGCAGGTAGGTGGAAATGTGCATCCGCATCCAGGCGATCGCCTTTATCTACAACTAGATTTACATCAGTTATTTGTGTTTGATCCTAAAACTGGTGACAGACTATTACCTCAGTATTAGTGTAGTAATACGCTGCCATCTTCTCTTTATAAAAGTGAATTAAATGATAGGTTTAGGCTCATTTCTATTGGTGGTTTGAGCTAGCTTTTGCTATTTCAACATCAACTTTTTATTAATTTATTATTAGTTATTTACCTTTTACTAAGTCATGTTGTGACCGATTAAGCAGTTATGATTTTTCATGCAAAAGTTAAAGTTTAAATTATGGATAATTAGACTTAATATCAATATGGATTGATTGGCTATGTGTATAATTATTAATAATATTGTCCTTAATCATGCCTATTTGCACAAATTTAAGTAATAATTTTTGTGCTTGCTGTTGACTTAAGCCTTGAATATGGATTTCTAAAACTTTTAGTTTAAACTGCTGTTCTAGAGTGAGTTCTATAAAGTTCATAATTTCCTAGCTATTTAATTTGAGTTTATACTTTGTCAATTGACTGTATTCAGTTAAGATTGAACTATATTTTAATTGTGACAATTTGATTTTTATAAATCAAGTCTTTAAAATTAATTGTTTGGACATAAATAATATAATTTTGGCTATATAGTTAAGTATATATTGACTGATTTATTTAAAATTCTATCTTTTCCATAAACTACGCCTTATTTTCATAGAAAGCACCATGAACTTTAGTTGATCACGAGGCATAAAAACTTGGTCTTTCTTCTGCCTGAGGTTATTATTATTTATGCAGGTTTAATACCAGTTCACTAAATTAGGGCTATAAATCTTACTTTCTCCTGCTGTCATCTGTAACAACCTTAAGGATAAACAGTCTGACTGCTGAGTTCCTGGCAATCATTATTTTATGTAAATAAGAACTATGGGCATAATTACCTTGATTATGTCCATAGTTCTTATTTAATTTTGACCTGTAATTTAAACCATTTGTTTGACTTGTGATTGTGCTAATTCACTAGGAGTAAATGCCCCATTTTCTGTAACTATGGCTGTAATTAACTCGGCGGGAGTAACATCAAAAGCTGGGTTGTAAAAATCTACACTAGATGGTGTGAGGATAGTATCACCGATTTGGTATATTTCTTCTGGATTGCGCTCTTCAATAGGGATTTGGCTACCATCAGGTAATTCAAAATCAATCGTAGAAAGGGGAGCAGCAACAAAGAAGGGGATATTATGTGCTTTAGCTGCGATCGCCACGCTATAAGTACCGATTTTATTAGCAGTATCACCGTTAGCAGCAATTCTATCGGCACCAACAACTACAGCATGAATTAAATTCTGTTTCATGCAATGAGCTGCCATATTATCAGTAATTACTGTAACTGGAATACCTTCTTGAACACATTCCCAGGCTGTGAGTTTTGCACCTTGCAAACGGGGACGGGTTTCATCGGCAAAAACACGCTCTAGACGGCCTTCTCTCCAGGCGGAACGTACTACGCCTAAAGCAGTGCCATAACCAGCCGTAGCTAACGCCCCAGCATTACAGTGAGTAAGTATAGTCAGCTTTTGGGGAGTAGTAGGCAATGCTGCTAAGCCATGATCGCCGATCGCCTGACAAGTTTGCAAGTCTTCGGTATTGATATCTTGGGCTGTTTGGAAGAGAGTTTGTTTAATTTGTTCTACTGTTCCTAGGGTTTCGTAAGCAGTTTTGAGCATCCGGCCAATTGCCCAAAATAGATTCACCGCCGTTGGACGAGTGGAACGTAATAATTGGGCTACTTTGTCTAAATTTTCTAAGAAATCGTGGCGATCGCTTGTTTCAATTTCTCTGGCTCCTAGATACACGCCATAAGCCGCAGCCACACCAATTGCTGGCGCACCACGCACAATCATAGTTTTAATTGCCCGTGCCATGTCTTCACTGCGGTGAATTTCCACAAAAGCATATTCGTTAGGTAAACGAGTTTGGTCAATTAATGACACCGAATCGTTGTGCCAAATCACCGGATAAACTTGGTTTGGGGAATTTGTCATAAAGTTACAAAAATATTCTCTAAAAAAATTGGGCATAGGGCATAGAGCATGGGGCATTGGGAAAAAGAGGCGGTAGTTTCGACTACGCTCAACTACCGCGTAGTCGAAACTCAACAACCGGGGCAGAGGGGAAAAACTCTTCTTCTCCCCTGCTCCTCTGCTCCCTGGTCACTGAGCGTCTTGTACTGAGCGTAGCCGAAGTAAGCCGAAGTGCTGCTCCCCTGCTTCCCCTGCCTCTTTTAGACTTTCTCTGCAATCACTTCTTGTTGCTTTTCGGTTGTTTGCAAAGATGCATATAACCTATTGAGTGCATTAACGTAGGCTTGAGCAGAAGCAACAATGATATCTGTGTTCGCTGCATGACCAGAAAATACTCTAGATTCATGCCGTAGACGGATAGTTACTTCCCCAATGGCATCAATCCCTGCTGTTACTGACTGTACAGAGAACTCAATTAACTGGTTTGGTACGTTGACTACACGATTGATTGCTTTATAAACAGCGTCCACTGGCCCCGTACCAATCGCTGCATCGGTTAATTCTTCGCCTGCTGGGGTACGCAGGGTAACTGTAGCTGTAGGTTTGGCGTTGCTACCACAGGAAACTTGTACCAACTCTACTCTGAACAAATCGGGAGCTTGCTGGATTTCATCATTAACGATCGCTTCTAAATCCCAATCAGAAACTTCTTTCTTTTTATCAGCGACTTCTTTAAACTTAACAAATGCTTTGTTTAATTCAGTTTCCGATATTTCAAAACCCAATTCTTTTAAGCGAGTGCGGAAAGCATTCCTACCTGAATGTTTGCCTAAGACTATTTGATTGTCTGTCAAGCCAATCAATTGAGCATCCATAATTTCGTAGGTGAGCTTATTTTTTAATACCCCATCTTGGTGAATGCCAGACTCATGAGCAAAGGCGTTTGCTCCTACTATGGCTTTATTGGGTTGCACTAACATCCCCGTCAAATTGGAAACTAAACGCGAAGTTTTGTAAATTTGACGGGTGTCGATATTTGTCAGGGATTCTTCAGAATCTGCTGGTTTTCCTAAGAAGGGATTGAAGTATTGTCGCCGGACATGCAAAGCCATCACCAATTCTTCTAAAGCTGCATTTCCTGCCCGTTCACCAATTCCATTAATGGTACATTCTAATTGCCGTGCGCCGTTTTTCACAGCTTCTAAGAAGTTAGCAACTGCTAAACCTAAATCATTATGTCCGTGGACAGAAATGATCGCTTGGTCAATATTAGGAACATTGTCTTTAATACCCTTAATTATTGCCCCAAATTCACTGGGGGTAGTGTAGCCTACTGTGTCAGGAATATTAACTGTTGTTGCGCCAGCTGCGATCGCTCGCTCTAATACTTGGTAAAGAAATTCTGGATCAGAACGTCCGGCATCTTCGGGGGAAAATTCTATATCATTAACAAAACTTTTAGCATAAGCTACCATTTCTTCGGCGATCGCCACTACTTCTGACTTTGTTTTTTTGAGTTTGTATTTCAGATGAATATCAGAAGTGGCAATAAAGGTATGAATCCTCCTATGAGCAGCTGGTTTAATCGCTTCGGCGGCTGCTTTGATATCATCGTGCTTCGCTCTAGCCAAACTACAAATTGTCGGGCCATCTTCTGTTCCCACAATTTGAGCAATCTTGTTGACTGCCTCAAAATCTCCCGGACTGGCAAAGGCAAAACCTGCCTCAATTACATCTACACCCAAACGTGCTAGTTGTTTGGCGATCGTCAGCTTTTCGTCTATATTTAGTGTTGCTCCCGGACACTGCTCTCCATCTCGAAGTGTAGTATCAAAAATGATGATTTGTTCTGGTTTATTTGTCATTTTAGCTCGTTGTTTAGTTGTAATTTTTTGCTTAAAATAACGTGAACCTTAGTTTTTTTTTACTCTTACTTTTGTAAATAATTGTTAAGGAAATTAACCTTCTACTTTTTCTATCCGGTCTCTAATATCGTTTAAATCTATATATCTATCCGTAGCATTACGTAATTCCCTGGCTATCATGCCTTCTGTTGATACTACTGTAATATGTGTATTCTTTGATCTTAAAAGTTCGATTGCTCTTTCAAAATCTCCATCACCGCTGAATAAAACTACTCTGTCGTACTGATCTACGGTATTAAACATATCTACAACAATTTCAATATCTAAATTGGCTTTTTGTGAATATCGTCCGGATGAATCATCATAATATTCTTTAAGAATTTTAGTTCTGACTGTATATCCTAAACTTATAAGAGCATCTCTGAAACCTCGTTGATCTTGTGGGTCTTTTAAGCCAGTGTACCAGAATGCATTGATTAACGTTGTGTCTGATTGCTCGTGTTTGAAGTATTCTAAGACTCGCCGGGGATCAAAAAACCAGCCATTTTTTTGTTGAGCATAGAACATATTGTTTCCGTCTACAAAAATAGACAGACGATTCATTGGAGAACCCATAAAAAATTACACCTAATAATATAAAAGAATTTAGATTGAACAATAGATTATAGCAACTCTCAAATGATAATTTTGCTAATATCTTTAAAGCAGCTTTTCAGGTATAGCCTATATCTTACCTCTTTCAAAGCATAAAATCGGCTGCAAGATTAGATTTAAGCTGTTGAGCGTTACACCTTTTCACGCCCAACACTATCAGAAACACTCCATGATCAAAATCTACCAATAAAACTGACTGAGTAACAGCATTCTTAGCTATACAACAGTCAAGTTTACTCCTAAAGAGATAAATCCTAAGTATTGGGGTAGGATATAGATTTATGACCATCTATAGTTTTTGCAGTCAATAAAATAACAAGCTTTATGAAAAATATCAGTGTTATCCAAGAAGCATAAGTTGTCCTTAAGCAAGCTCTGCTGAGACTCCTTTTCGGAGATATCCTGCTGGTTTGAGTAGTCCACAATAATCCAGGTACAACTCAATGCTAAGTCGGAGGATTTCCGGCTTAGACCTGTGAAACAATCACTGCTGAAATATTACTCACAGAACCAATTAGGGCTTAACTGGGTTGAAAATTTATTGATTAGAGGTTTGATAAGCCGAGTTTTGTGAGGAATAGAAGATATATTACAAAAGTATAAGATTCTCATTTAATTCTTACTTCAATGTGTTTGCAGTCAAAAGGGACTCAAGTAAATAAATAGAGTTGTGTGTAAACCAATTATTAACATGATATGGCAGAAGAACCTACATCTAGATTAACTAAAAATCATGTCTCTACTGCCCATATAGCGTCAAGTAAACCAACAAAAGTAACTCTGACAGCACCAGCACGCCAATATCAGCTTATGGCGCGCTTAGGTCATCTGTTCACTGGTACTTTAGTAATTGGAGCCGCATTACTGACTGCTTCTGGTTTCGACTTGGTTCAATTAATGGAAAATCAGGCAATTTCCGCATTTTTTCAATTGCGTGAACCAATGATTCCTCCAGAAAAGATTGTGATTTTAGCAATTGACGATCAGTCAATCTCAGTTCCCGAACAGTACTATCAAGCAGATCCACAACATTACGCCTACTTAGAAACACTGAAATCATTTCCCTTTAAACGGGCTGCATACGCTAAAATTATTCAAAAATTGGTCAAGGCTGGTGCAAGTTCTGTGGCATTAGACATGATTTTTGATACACCAAGCAGCTATGGTAGAGAGGACGATCGCCAACTCCAGGCAGTATTAAAAAAATACGGTAGTAAAGTTACCTTAGGAGCGCTCTACGAAAATTTTGACACCCACCAAGGAACATTTATGCAGTTGAGTCCGCCTCAACAGATGTTTCTCACTGGTTCGGTATCGATGGGTACGGTGAATTTTCCCTTAGAAGTAGACGGTAAAGTTCACAGATTAGCCAGCGAGTTTTCTAAGCTAGTAGCTGAAGATAATACGCTATCAGTAAAAATCCCCTCTTTTGATGAAGCGGTGCTAAGAACAGCACAAGTCAATTATCCCCCAACAAAGGGCGATCGCATTAATTTTTGGGGGTCTGCGGGTACATTTGAAGCGATTCCCTTGTGGTATGTACTCGATCAAGAAAATTGGGATACTTATTTGCAACAAGGAAAGATTTTTAAAGACAAGATAGTTTTGATTGGTGCTACAGACAAGTTGAGTAATGATTATCATGCAGTGGCTATTGGCCAAGGCTCTGGACGCATGTCAGGGGTGGAAATTCACGCCAATGCGATCGCAACTTTAATCACAGGTAAAGCGATCGCTCAAGCAATTAAAAATTTACCTCTGCGGGGTTTATTTGTACTGGTATTAGTTGGTACTGCAGCATTATTAATTACTAGGAGCAAACGAGGTCTCACTAGATTTACTTACAGCATTGTCTTAGCTGTGATTTGGGGAGGGTTGAGCTATGGCAGCTTTATACATAGTCAATTGATTTTTCCAACTACTATACCAATGATTGCGATCGCTCTTAGCGGGCTATCTTATCTGGGAACCGAAGTAGCTAGAGAAAAAATGAGAACACGCCAATTAATAGGCATATTTCAGAAATATAAAACTTCCCCCGTTGTTCAAGAAATTATCAGCCAACAATATGACCTCCAGGACTTGCTCCAGCAAAGAGATTTAGCAGTATCAGGTAAAATACTTGCTGGACGCTACAAAATTGTCAAAGTTCTGGGTTCAGGTGGATTTAGCGAAACCTATATTGCCGAAGATACCCAACGTCCTGGAAACCCACAATGCGTTGTTAAGCAACTAAAACCAGCTCATAGTCACTCCAAAGGGTTAGAACTTGCCAGACGTTTATTTCACTCAGAGGCACAAACCCTGGAAAACTTGGGAACACACAACCAAATCCCTCAGCTTTTGGCTTATTTTGAACAAGATGAACAATTCTATTTAGTGCAAGAATACATAATTGGTCATCCTCTTAACCATGAATTACCGTCAGGCAGAGCTTTAGAAGAAATTACAGTTATTAATATTGTCCGGGACTTATTACAAACATTAACATTTGTTCATGAACATGGTGTGATTCACCGGGATATTAAACCAACCAACATCATCAGACGACACTCAGATCGTAAACTTGTATTAATTGACTTTGGTGCTGTTAAACAAGTCTCTACACCACAACAAGACAATCAAGAGCAAACTCCTTTCACAATTGGCATTGGTACTAAAGGTTATGCACCAAGTGAACAATGTTTTGGACGACCCCAATACAATAGTGACATCTATGCAGTCGGCATGATTGGTATTAAAGCCTTGACTGGTATTCCACCCCACGAATTGAATAGAGATATTCAGGGAGAAGTGAAATGGCGGGATAAAGCACTGGTAAGTCGCTCCTTAGCTGATATTCTTAGTCAAATGGTGCTGGACGATTTCAAACAACGATATCAAACTGCATCAGAACCTTTAGAAGCGCTTAATAAGTTAGTCGATTCTCAAGACACTCATCTTGTGCTAAAAGACGAACCATCAATGCATACATTGTCTTTAGAAGATTCCGATACTCCCACCACACCTTGGACGGGAACCAATCCAGAAACCACTACATAATGCCTAGGGGCTAGGGCGTGTTTTCAAACTCAAACTCAAAAAGTAGGTTGGGGAGCCACTGCGTTGCGCGGTGAGTCCAGCCCTTCTGCGCTCCGCACCCTGCCCCTCTCTCTGCCTCTTCTTCCCAATGCCCAATGCCCTGTTTTTCACGATAAAAACTCTTCTGCTGTGGTGGGATGAATACCGATAGTGTCATCCAATTCTTGTTTAGTAATACCCTTGCGAATTGCTACCCCCAGACTTTGAATGATATCTGCTGCATGATCACCTACCATGTGAGCGCCCAAAACTTTCCCAGAAGCGCTATTTACTACTAATTTAATTGTGGTTAGCTGATCCTCTGTAGTTAACGCATACAACAGCGGTTGGAAGTTGGTGCAATAGCATTCCACAGATTCACCCAGTTTTTCCCGCGCTTTTGCCTCGGTCATTCCTACACTAGCTGCTTCCGGGCGGCAAAAAACAGCAGAGGGTACATAATCATAATTTAGTTTTTGCGGCTTGTTGCCAAAAACTGTATTCGCAAAGGCAATACCTTCTGCCTTGGCAACTGGGGTTAATTGTACACGGTCGATGCAGTCACCTACGGCAAAAATGTTTTCTTGGGTGGTGCAGTAATATTCATCTACTTTGATTGCACCTCGTTCGCCAAGTTCCACTCCAGCTTTTTCTAAACCGAGATTTTTGGTATTTGGAGTGTAACCTGTGGCAACTAGAATAGTGTCTGCGGTGATAGTTTTTTGAGACTTACCAGCAGTAGTCAACAGCAAACTATCTTCGGATAATGTAATTTCTTGAGCAGTGCTATTGAGAATAAATCGAACTCCTCGTTTGCTTAAACTCTGTTGTACACGGGAGCGAATATCATCATCAAACCCTGATAAAATCATCCCATCTACTTCGATCGCCGTGACCTCGCAGCCTAAAGCGTGCATCATGCTCGAAAATTCTGTGCCAATGTAACCGCCGCCAATAATTACCAAACGCTTCGGCAGATAGGGTAAGTGAAACATCTCGCGGGATGTAATGGCGTATTCTATCCCTGGAATGTTGGGTTTATTGGGTTTTCCTCCCACTGAAATTAAAACTTTGTCTGCTGTAACTTTACGACCATCTAAATCTAGAGTGTGAGCATCCACAAAAGTTGCACGTTCCCAAATTAAGTCAATACCAGCTTTTTGCAACTGCTCACAATAAGAGTAGTTGATGTGTTCTACGTGCTGGTGTACGGACTTCATAAATATTGTCCAATCAAAATGCCGTTGACACTCATTCCACCCGTAATTGTGTACTATGCGATCGCGCAGAGCAAAATCAGCCGCATAGACAATCAATTTTTTAGGAACACAACCACGATTTACACAAGTACCACCAATCGCTTCTTGTTCGGCAACTGCAACACGCGCACCATAGCTAGCTGCTTTTTTAGCTGCTGCCAATCCCCCAGGGCCAGCACCAATGACAAACAGGTCGTAATCAAATGTCATAACCATCTGTTCCTTTTTAATTTGGCAAGCAGAGCTATTCTCCCCTTATAGTTATTTTGTCAACATTTAATCTACTGCCTTTGGGTGGACAAAAGTCGAAAAACCTGAACTACATTAGGCTACTCACGCCAGTTGCCTCGCAGTACGTTTCGGTTAAGGTTTTTTGATAGATCACAAAGACGCGGTTTACCGCCGTCTTTACAAGAATCAGTCCTTCGTAGAGACGGCAATTTATCGCGTCTCTTGCCTTAAACGAACAGTATTGAATCGCCTTGCTTACGGGGTGGAGTTTTTCAATTACCTGTAATGTTCCTAAGTTTCCAATTAGCCCAAACCCAAAAACTGAGAAATCAACGGCAACAATTTACGACATTCCTCAGCTAATTTAGTCGCACTCGGTAAGCTGGTAAGTATGCCTTGTAACATTGTAATTGCCGTATCAGCTAAATTCTGCTTATCTTCATTTTGAGGATTTTGTGATGCTTCTGCCAAGGATTTTACTTGTGTTAAAGCCTTCCCTTTATCCTTTCGAGATAAATCATTATCAGCCTCAATCGCTGCTTGCAATTGCGTTAACAATTCCTTAATTCCTGGTTTATCAGATTCAGGTAAACTTGGTAACTGGTTAATAGCATTTGTTACTGTTCCGCTAATTTCACCTAAATTAATTGTGCAGCTATTATTAAAATCTCCACCAATATTGCCAACATTAAAACTACGGTTGTAATCATTGCTGTTATTCATATTTTTATTATAAACTTGAACATTAATAGACTGCTTCGCTAACGACATAATCATCTCTGGAATTTTAGCATTTTGTTGACGAAGAAAATTTATTTCTTTTTTTTGCATATTTAATTGTGCTTTATATTGTTTCTCTACAGCTTGCAGTGCTAGTTGATAGTTTTTTGTACAATCACTATGAATCTTTTCTTTATCAGCATCAACAGGCACTTTGATTCTAATAACAAATACGCCATCTTTGTTTTCAATACTCTGGATAGCTAGCTCTGTGTTTTCATTTTCGACTTGCACTTTTTTGAAAGCAGTAACAAAAGCCTTCCAATCAATGCCATTACGGAAAATCAAATCAACAGTATTTAAAACCTCTTCAAAGAGCTTAGTAAATTCTCCTGGTTGAAATTTGCCACTACTGGGACGGCGTTCGCGGTCATCGGTTCCAGGCTTGGGGTTTTCTAAAAGATAGACAAAGCGACAATCAACATTATTTAATTGAGTTGAGCTTTCAATATTCCAGGCTTCAATGCAAGCACCAGTCATTTGGGCGCTGGTGAAATTAGTACCAACAGCTTGAGCCAGAGTCAAAATTGCCCCATCTAAAAAAGCTCTTTGGAATGTGGCTCCAGTAATATTAGTATCTTTGAAATTTGCCCCTGTTAAGTCTGCACCGATGAGATTTGCGCCTTTAAGGTTAGCACCAGCATAGGATTTACCCCTTCCATTGCCAGTGACGAGTAAATTAAGAATATCTCTTTTAACTAAAATTGAGTCATCTACTCTGGCAAAGTCAAGTTTTTTTGTTTCATAAAAACGAGTGCGTGTCAGGTTTGCCTTTCTCAAATTTGTGTTTTCGAGGATTGCACCAGTAAAATCAGCATCGGTTAAATCAGCACTACAAAAACTTGTGCCTTCTGTAGCTACACAAGCAAGAACGCCTGAGCGAATCCAGGTGTCTTTTTCATCTTTAGCCAGAATACCCCACCCAATACAAGCGCTCAGCAGTACGAGGACGAATGCAAAGGCTCTTGTCTCTAAGGGGATTATTATATCGGCTAAGACTGTCGTGGAAAAGGTAACGGCAAAAGCTTTAGCTCCGGTGAAGGCTCCGCCTGCGGCTACAGCAACAACAATGAGAAAGGATAAGATTCTGACTCCGGTAAGAGAGAAGGCGAAAGATAAGACAAAAAAGGTGATGGAGAAAGCAACAACAATAGCGATGAAAAAAGCAAAGACTATGGCTCCAGGGACGATCATAGTGACAGCAAAACCCAACACTATAGCTATAAGTAATGCTTTTAAACCTGCTATCAACCCTTTACAAATAGTAGTAATACAAAAAACTGTTAGTACAACTAGGCAAACTACCTCAATGATGACGTTTTGAGTGTTTTTAGAGTCAAAATTCTGTACTACAACTAGAATCATGAATATTGAAAAAAAACTCGATACTGCCGACATCATCCATGAGATTATAAGCGACCTAATTGCTGAACGTCTCTGTAGTCCAGCTTTAGCGCCTGTGAAATCAGCATCTTTAAGAATCGTGTTGGTAAAGTTTGCCCCTCTAATATCCGCCTTGCTAAAGTTGGCTCCCGTCAAGTCTTGACCTTTAAAAGAGCGACCCTGGAGATTTTTACCAGCGTATGGCGGCATAATCACGTCAGTATGAGGTTATTACTGAGATTTTATACAACTTTGCTCTGTAATATTCCAGATTTAGTGAATATTTGGTGAAATTACTCGTAATCTGATATCGTGTTTGTCGTCACAATACCAGGCGGACTTGGTTTGTATAGCTGCGATTTCTAATCGCCAGGTATTTCTTCCAAAAGTGGATGCTCCCTGTTCGTCAAGTGTTACGCGATCGCATCATAAATCATAAACAGTAACATCTGTCAATTAAGTAAAAACTGCATTTCCCCTGCATCCTGCGTCATTCCTAAGCGATTGAAACCATTTATAGCCTTAGCGGCGAATTTATGGGCTTCTTCTGCACTTCCCCATTTTTTTTCCCAGCGAGCTAGAGAGCGTTGATAACGAGCTAAACGCCGCTTGTTATGAGTCATTTCAGCGACGGTGAAGCCTTGAATTAATAGCTGTTGAGCGCCATCGCGATCGCCTTGTTCAATCGCAATATCAGCTAGCCAATTTCTTGCAGAATTGATCACCCGATGCCAATTAATTTTTTCTGCACTTTGCATCACTTCTTGAAAAAGTGTTTTGGCTTCAGCATATTTACATTCTTGATAAAGGATCACCGCGTTGGGTTAAAAAAGAAACATGAAAATCACCAAACCCATCACTAACTGGTTAGAAATCCGAGCTAGCACCCCTGCATACACTGGTTGGGTACTAGCAGGCATTGCTATTTGTTTTTTCGGGGCTGCTATTAATACGATGGCTGGATGGCTATACGCAATTAGCGGCGTGAGTTTTGCCTTACTAGGTGTAGCAGCAGTTTTACCACCGCGATCGCTTGTTGGTTTATCCATGACTCGCCATCCCATCTCACCTGTTTCAGCAGGGGATGACTTGAGGGTGGAGTTAGAAATCCACAACCAGAAAAATCAACCTGTAAGCTTGCTACAAGTCGAAGATATCCTGCCTTTTGTCTTAGGTAAACCAGTACAAACTGCAATAGAGACAATACCTAGCCAAGGCAGTTACCGATGGGTATACTACCACCCTACCCAGCATCGAGGTATCTATCGCTGGGGTACAGTCGAACTGCTGAGTGGTGCGCCTTTGGGATTGTTTTGGTCTCGCCGCCAGCATAATTGCGCGGCGATCGCGATCGTTTATCCTACTGTTTTACCTCTGGCTACGTGTCCTTTAGTAGATGAAATGGGACAAGAAGAAAGTAAAAAAGGCGATCCTTGTGGTAGACCATTGCAGACAGCAACCACAGGATTAGTGCGATCGCTACGTCCTTATCGCATCGGAGACCCTATCCGTCTGATTCACTGGCGTACTAGCGCCCGCTATGGTGAATTGCGAGTGCGAGAATTAGAAATCATCACAGGCGGACAGGAAATAATCATTGCCCTTGATAGTGCTGGTAATTGGCAAACAGAAAACTTTGAACAAGCAGTAATTGCCGCAACTTCATTGTATTTTTATGCACATCGGCAACAGTTACAGGTACAACTGTGGACAGCATCATCAGGATTAATTAAAGGCGAGCGTGTTGTTTTAGAAACCCTAGCAGCAACCATGTTCCCAGAAGATACTAGCATCAACGAGTCTCAGAGCTATCCTGTAATTTGGCTAACTCAAAACCCCTTGACACTTTCTGACTTACCACAGGGTAGTCGTTGGGTATTATGGCAGGATATCTCATCACCAGAAGAAGTATTAATCAATTGGGACTATCCTGGCATCATCCTAAAGAATGAACAAGCATTGCAATCACAGTTGCAAAAACCATTACATTTATCATAAAAAACTATGCCCTATGCCCTATGCCCCAAGCGGGGGGAAACCTCGCCCACGATTGGACAAGGTTTCCCCCCGCTTTCAATTGAAAAACTCAGGTTGGGGAAATCCACCCAGTCATTGCCTAGTGAGGCTGAGGTACAATGCAAAGAAATATTTAAATTATGAGTTGCCGATCCACATGATATCATCAGAAGCTAACGCCAAATCCACCGAGAAAAGCCTAGAGGCAATGCGGCATTTTTCCGAGCAATATGCCAAGCGGACTGGAACTTACTTTTGTTCTGAACCTTCTGTAACCGCAGTTGTAATTGAAGGACTAGCCAAACATAAAGACGATTTAGGTGCGCCGTTGTGTCCTTGTCGCCACTACGAAGACAAAGAAGCAGAAGTTAAAGCTACGTATTGGAACTGTCCTTGTGTACCGATGAGAGAGCGCAAAGAGTGTCATTGTATGCTGTTCCTTACACCGGATAACGAGTTTGCTGGAGAACAACAAGAAATCTCTCTCGAAACAATTAAAGAAGTACGAGACACTATGGGATGAGCGAAACTATCCCCCAACAGTTTTGGCAAGGCGTAGAACAGTTCAATTTAGGACAGTTCTATGACTGTCATGACACTTTAGAAGCTTTGTGGATAGAAGCCAGCGAACCAGAAAAATCCTTTTATCAAGGCGTGCTGCAAATTGCCGTAGCACTCTATCATCTGGGTAATCGTAACTGGCGAGGTGCTGTGATTCTACTGGGAGAAGGCAGCAATCGTCTACGGCGTTACCCATCTAGTTATAGCGGCATTGATGTAGACAAATTACTGGATCAGAGTACGAATTTGTTAAAAATCCTACAACAAACTGGAGCAGACAAAATTACTACTGGTGAAATTGATGTCAATCAAGCATTGCCTTTGCCTAGAATTGCAATAACTAATGATGAGTGAAAGTTTACTCAGATAATTTAGGATAAGTGATTGGGGAATGGGAGACTTTTTTCTATTCCCCAATATTTTTTATTGTTTATCAGAGGAGGCAGGAGAAATACTGGACTTTGGCAGTGTCCTCTTGTGCTTCTAGACTTGATTAAGTGACAATCACGGTTGCTTACCCTGACTAATCACAAATACAGTGAAACCTCTAGGTTTAGCAAAGCGTCAATATTTTAGACAGGAGTTATCCCAACTTACTCCAGATAGTAGATTTTATTTCTGGATAAAGTAATTGAGATAATTAATATAAGTAAGTTGGCGGGAATAAATCCAACTATGTTAAGTAACGTAAAAACATTGAAGTATTTTCGTAGTAAGGGCTTTAACCCTTTCTGTAAAGCCCTGCGGGCATAGCTGCGCTTATGGCGTAACGTCTCGTAGTGAGGACTTTAGTCCTCTCTACAAACCTTTAATTATTTACGTTGTCCTACTTACAAGCTAAAATCCTAAATCCCAAATTGCTATGATTCCCTGTTATCAATTGCCCATATCACAGATACGTCGTTTTGGATTAGCCTTGCTATTACCAACTGCACTCTTAGGCGCGATGTCTATTGACAATCCGTTAAGCCGCAATGCTTTTCCTATCCAAATGCAAACTGCCACTGCACAAACACCGCAAGGAAATCGCCCACTCACAATCCGTTCAGATGTGCAAGAATATGATGCCAAAACTCAAGTAGTAACTGCTCGTGGCAACGTACAAATGTTATACCCTGCTCGCCAACTTCAAGCAACAGCTGCTCAAGCACAATACTTTAGTAAGGAACGCCGGATTGACTTTAGTGGCAATGTCTACATTTTGCAACAGGGTGGCAATAGTATGCGGGCAGAGAAAGTGACTTATCTAATTGATGAAGGCCGATTTGTCGCCTTACCACAATCCAACCGTCAGGTAGAATCCATCTATATGGTGCAGGAATCAGATAGTGGCGGACAAGCTGCTACACCTGCCCCCCAAACACCAGGTTTCAAGGGTTCTAACTAGCATTTACCATAAATTAAAAGGCGCGAATCGTGAAAATTGTCCTAGAGAATATTCATAAATCTTATGGCAAGCGACTTATTGTCAATCGCGTCAATCTTTCTATAGCCCAAGGAGAAATCGTCGGGTTACTGGGGCCGAATGGAGCTGGTAAAACGACGACATTTTATATTGCTACAGGTTTAGAAAAGCCTAATCAAGGGAGAGTCTGGCTAGATAGTTGGGAAATTACTGGAATGCCGATGCACAAAAGGGCAAGATTGGGTATTGGCTATTTAGCTCAGGAACCAAGCGTTTTTCGCCAACTCTCCGTACAGGATAATATCCTTTTAGTGCTAGAGCAAACGAATGTACCCCGATGGGAATGGCCAAAACGAGTACAAACTTTACTGCGGGAGTTTCGCTTGGAGAAATTAGCGAAAAGTAAAGGTATTCAACTTTCTGGTGGTGAGCGTCGGCGAACAGAATTAGCAAGGGCTATTGCTGCTGGAAGAGAAGGGCCAAAGTTTTTACTTTTGGATGAACCATTTGCCGGAGTTGATCCGATCGCAGTTTCCGAAATTCAGCAAATTGTCGCACGACTGCGCGATCGCGGCATGGGTATCTTAATCACAGATCACAATGTTCGTGAAACCCTCGCCATTACTGATCGTGCTTACATTATGCGCGAGGGGCAAATTCTCGCCTTTGGCATTGCAGAAGAACTTTACAGCAATCCCCTTGTAAGGCAATACTACTTAGGGGATAACTTTCAGGCTTAAATTAATAGTGATAGTACTTCTGGGTTGTGTGCAATACACTCTGGTGGGGACTAGGGGCTACAGTGGTGTATTTATTCTATCCAGATGAAAACCGCTATATTTAGTTTTTATTTTTACCATTGATCTGTAATTAATTTATAGCGATCGCCAGTAGTTGAGGACATAAACTGATCATAAAACCCGGACACCAAAAGACTTTCAAGCCTATTCCCTCTTCCCTGTATCCCGTACCCTGTACCCTACTATATTGTCTGGGTTGCCTGCGTTTAATTCTTCAAATTGCTTATGATATCAACAAAGTTCAAGTCTTTTTATAGCCTCAGTTCACTGCTGCCTTTTACGATCATGGATCGCTACCTTGCTAGCGAATTGCTACCAACGTTTTTTTTTGGTGTTGGAGCTTTTTCGTCAATTGGCGTAACCATTGATTCTGTATTTGAGCTAGTAAGGAAAATCGTAGAATCCGGGCTACCCATAGACATTGCTATTCAAGTTTTTTTGTTAAAACTTCCCAATTTCATCGTTTTAGCCTTTCCTATGTCTACGCTACTGGCTACTTTGATGACCTACAGTCGTCTTTCTAGTGATAGCGAATTAATTGCCTTGCGTGGCTGTGGGGTGAGTGTTTATCGGATGGTACTAACTGCTGTGATGTTGAGTCTTGTGGTTACGGGAATGACATTTGTGTTCAATGAACAAATTGCCCCAGCCGCTAATTACCAAGCCACTATTACCCTAGAGAGTGCCTTGAAGTCAGATAAGCCAACTTTTAAGCAGCAAAATATTTTTTATCCTGAGTATCGGGAAATTAAAGAGCCAGATGGTAGTAAGAACAGAATACTATCACGCTTATTTTATGCTGACCAGTTTGATGGTAAGCGGATGAAGGGTTTGACGATTATAGATCGTTCCACAGAAGGCGTAAGTCAAATTGTGGTATCAGAATCTGCTCAGTGGAATGGTTCTCAAAACGTCTGGGATTTTTACAACGGCACAATCTATTTAGTAGCTCCCGATCGCTCTTATCGCAATATTTTACGGTTTGAACATCAACAACTGCAATTACCCCGCACACCCTTAAGTTTGGCAGAAAAAAGCCGTGACTACGGTGAGATGAATATTAGTGAAGCACTAGAACAACTAACTGTAGAACGTCTCGGTGGCGATCGCCAAAAAATTCGTAAACTTCAAGTGCGGATTCAACAAAAAATCGCCTTACCGTTTGTCTGCGTAGTTTTTGGTTTAGTCGGTGCAGCAATGGGAACCATACCCCAGCGGACAGGGCGAGGAACAAGTTTTGGTATTAGCGTCATAGTAATTTTCTCTTACTACCTAATTTTCTTTATTAGTGGCGCGATCGGCCAAGCAGGTATACTCTCTCCCTTCATGGGAGCTTGGTTACCCAACTTTATGTTTTTCGCAATAGGTGCATTTTTATTAATACGGGTTGCTCAACGGTGAAGAAAAAGAGGAAAGGGGGTAGGGAGCAGGAGAAGGAGGGGAAGAGAAGAGAATGAGAATTGCAGCTAAAGCGGCTCGGTTATTGTTTCAAGAGTTAGCCAAAAATTGTTAGAGTGAAACTGTCATCTAACTTCGATTGAGATATATTCTCTATCACTGTGAGTTTCCGTAAAGTTTTATCAATTGCTCTATTAAATTTGCAATCCCAGCCATGCCACATCGCCATTATCCTCCCGCCTACTTACGCTATGTCAAAGCCAGGTTATGGAATTTAGGCAAACCTAGTTTTTGGGGAACAGCAATTTTTTTATCTGTAGTTGGGCTGGTAATTCGAGAATACTGGTCAAATCCAGATGTATTCACTTACAAGCAAAACAATCCAGTCAACTTTATACAACCTCAAGATTCTTCCCTGACAGCAGAAGACAAAGCTATTGCGGCAGACATTGATAATTTACCAGCTCTGTATAGTGACTTTGAGGATATTAATTTACCAGCAATTACAAATACTTCCCAAGAAAAATTTCAAGCTAAAAAGAGCAAAAGCTTATTACAGGATGTAATTAGCAAACAAGAATCTTCTAACAGCCTCAAATCAAATTCTGACTTAGGAATAGTTAACAACGCAGCTGCGCCTCAAGAGCAAAATCCTTTTGTATCACAAACAGAAAATTTATTGCGGTTTGGAACGCTTGAGAATGGTAGTCAGTTTTCGGGTGGTAAGTCTTTAAATGCATCGTCCGAACTAACAGGTGCAGCAGGAACCTCTTCTAGGCTGGGGATTGGATTAGTTACTCCAACTGATAAAAGTGAAAACACTAGATCAATTAGCCCCCTACAAGCACCACTAAACCAATCTTCCAACCAGTCGCTATCAAGTTTCAATGGTACAAATTCAACTCCACCCAATACCTTAGGGCAAACTTCTGATCAAGGAGGAATTCAGACTTCACCTACCAACAGTTCGTCTAGTCAGACTTTTGTGCCGACTACAAGGTTAAATACTGGAACTGGTTACATTCTTCAGCCGACTATACCAAGTCCTTACAATAATTTAAACAGCGGTCAGCCATTGCCCAATCAAACTTTTTCGCCGACTACAAGGTTAACTACTGGAACTGGTTACATTCTTCAGCCGACTATACCAAGTCCTTACAATAACTTAAACAGCGGTCAGGCATTACCCAGTCAAACGCAACCAGCCTCAGGGATACCACCTATAAATTCTGTCACACCTACTAACGTTACACCCTACTCCATCCAGACTCCTAATTCCAATGTTGTCACACCTGCAACCCCAGTATTACCTGGCAATTCTGACAATTTTATCTGGAAACAACCTACTCAATTGCCACAGTCTAATCTCTCTATTCCTCGTCAAATTTCAGGACAGTATACGGGTGTGGTTCAGAAATAATGGTTACTCATTCGTATCCTTGAACTAGGGACTAGTAAGTAGATAAACATAATTAATTACACAAAGTCGTTGCGTTGGCGTAAGCCTTCCCGTAGGGTATGTAGCGTTCGCCCTTGGCGTTCCCGTACCCCTACGGGGAAGCAAGCTACGCGTAGCGTCTCCAAGAGTTGCTATGCCAAAGGCTTTACGCTTTGCTCGCAATGACTGTAAATATTTTTGCTCATCTACTTACCGCTGCGCACAAGTCAAAAGGAGCCAGTGCGTTGGGCGGGCAATGCCCGACTTGTACTCCTTTGGAGAAGCAACTGGCGTTCAAAAGACTCATATCTCACAGCTAGCCTTGATGATTAATACTTTACTAGAATTTCTTGAATTTGTTTATTAGCTAAAGCTAATGCTTGATAAGCAGTATCTAACTTTGTTTGGTCTGTAGAAGTATGAGCAAAACGCTGTAAGTAAGCTTCGAGATACTTAATACGTAAATAAGGATCATCATCTGGACTATGAAGAAAAGGAAGATCAAATTCAACCATGTAACGAATTACCAGTAATGGAATGGGGCTATGCAATGGACGGAAGTTTGGATTGTGCAGACCTGAGCTTTGATTATTTCTGTGAAATTCCCCTAACATTAATCCTGACTCAACAAACAATGGTTTAAGTTTTTGCTGAATATTATCAATTACTTGAAAATTTTCATTTATGTGAACATCAGGAAAAATAAGTAAGAAGGCTCTATGTATATCTAATTCTTTGTCTTTTGTATCTGCTTTAAGGAATATATCTCGGTAGCTTCTTACAATCTCTTCTAATTGCTGAAAATCCAAATTACTCCCACGAATAACCGCCATTTGCATGCTATTTGATTTGAGAGCGTGAGGTACAAAAGGACAAACTGGGCCTGGTCTTCCTAAATTACGATGATGCCTTGCTAAAAAACTTTTAACCCAATCCATGATTTCAAGCAAGTAGGGAAGATCTTGCTGGGTTTGCTCAATTTCAGTAACTGTGTATAGTTGCATATACTAAGGATAAGTACATTTAATTTTGTAATTCTCAATTGAGAATTATTTTTATATGCATAATCAAAATCAAGCTAATCATTACCAAGGTAATAAAAAGTCTCTTGATTAAAAACTGTTTATTTTTCGTTAGTACAAATCACAATTAATAAAGATGTACTATTTAGTACTTACTATCTTTATCTACTTAAACTTTTGCTTCTACGCTTTGCTGATGCTACGGGATTTAAAGTCAAGCTTTTGTAAGAAACTATGGAGTTCTCAAAAGTTAATCCAGTCATCGGATATATTCTATGAGACCGTTGGATTTCTTAAGTTAGGAAAAACAAATAGAGGGATAGGGTGGAGTTGTTGCAACTATTCTGATCTTTATTACGATACAGATTCATTATTTTTCTGGAGTAAGGTTTTAGCCCTACCGTCTATTTTTAACTTTTTTTAATGAAAGAAATATGAAGTTTATGTATAAATACTTAGAAATATTATAAAGTTTTAATAGAGATTCAATATCATTTTTATTTTATGCTGCGATCGCTTGCTCACGGCTAACACTGGGAAAATGATCTAAAAACTAATTTAGCCAATCACCTGCTTCTAGATGATCAAGCAAGGTCTTAATTTGAGTCATCTTGTATGACCTCTATTATAGCTACACTGAGGTATAAGATAGTTCACTCGGCAAACATTTCAGCCAAGGTACTGAGAACTGCTCTTTGTTCATCGGAAGTAATTTGACATCTATGTTTAGAATGCGATCGCTACCTTGGAGTATTTAGAGTTTATATCTCACCGTAGTTATTTATGTATCAAATATCACAAACACAATCTGGAGAGCAAGAGGAATTTGCGGTAATATTTATTACTTAAAACTACTTTAATATACTTACTTATTTGTCTCCCCCAGCACCAAGAGCTACCCCTGCTCCCCCTGCTTGCCTCAACAAATAACTAAATTTAGTGCAATCGTTAAGACTCAGCACCCATAAAAATACAGCATAATTAATCTTCATAGCTATCAACCAAAATAGTAAATACTGAAAGCTGTTAACTCAAGTCCACAAATTAACTATGAATACAAAACAAACCAACAAAACAATTAGCGTCGGAGTAGTGGGTTTCGGCGGATTAGGACAAGCAGCCGCCAGAGTACTATCTCCTAAACACGAAATGATTTTAGTTGCAGCGGCAGATCAAAAAGGCTATGCTTATACCGCTGAAGGATTAAATACTCAAGAATGCATTGCAACTTACCAGTCCCAAGGTTCGGTGGGTTATTTAGAGCCAGCTGGTACATTAACAAATGATAGTATTCAAGATTTAATCGCCAGCGCACAATCTGTGGATGGGTATTTTCTGGCTTTACCCAACCTGCCAAATGACTTTATTCCTTCTGTTGCTAAAGAGTTTATCAAAGCTGGTTGGCGTGGAGTACTAGTAGATGCAATTAAGCGCACCAGTGCTGTAGAACAGCTATTAGCGATGAAAGAAGAACTGCAAGCAGCCGGGATTACCTACATGACAGGATGTGGGGCTACACCCGGACTGTTAACAGCCGCCGCCGCTTTAGCCGCCCAAAGCTACGCTGAAATTCATCAAGTAGAGATTACCTTTGGGGTAGGAATAGCCAACTGGGAAGCTTACCGCGCCACTGTTCGAGAAGACATTGGTCATATTCCTGGTTATACAGTAGAAACTGCCAGGGCGATGACTGACGCAGAAATAGAAGCCCTACTAGATAAAACTAATGGCGTATTGACTCTAGAAAATATGGAACACGCCGATGATGTGATGCTAGAGTTTGCGGGAATTTGCGATCGCGATCGCGTTATTGTTGGTGGTGTAGTCGATACCCGCAATCCCAAAAAACCCCTCAGCACCAACGTTAAGGTAACAGGGCGCACCTTTGAAGGCAAAATTTCTACTCATACCTTTACCCTAGGTGATGAAACCAGCATGGCAGCTAATGTTTGCGGCCCTGCCTTTGGTTATCTCAAAGCTGGTCGACAATTGCACCAGCGCGGCATCTATGGCATATTCACAGCAGCCGAAATTATGCCCCAGTTTGTGAAGTAAGAGGGACTAGGGGCTAGTCTCCTCCTCAAGTAGCAATGAAGGTGTTTGCATCAAAAATGGCAGTTCCGCACCTATAAGACCTCGCTGAATGCGTTCTGAGGTCTCAGCAAAAACTACAAATAAAGGATATGTAGTATTAGCCCCTTCACTTAAAATATGGCTGTGGCGGGGAGGCATCAGCCACTCATAATCTTGATCTAATAAAACTTGTGTTTGTCGCCAACGTCCTAACAAGTCAGAAAAGTCTTCGTGGTGACGATGAATAAAAACTAAAATTTCAGCACCAGTTTTAATTTTCCATTCTGGGTCACACATTAAAATTGCTACATCACAGGGTAAGCAAGTTGCTTGTGGAACTGTTGTCTCAGTTTGGCGGTAGCGGACAATTGGTAAGGGAATAGTGATCACACTGTCATCTGGACGACGTAGACTAGGAATCATTTCCAAGTATGGTCGGTGTTGTTTTAATAATGCGATCGCAGCTAGATGATTGCTATACTCTGCCAAGCTAGCTTCATAATAAGATTTTTGTACAGGCATGGTTCTATAAAGTATAAAATATGAAGTTTATCTGCCAAGCTAGCTTCATAATAAGATTTTTGTACAGGCATGGTTCTATAAAGTATAAAATATGAAGTTTAAAGGATGAATTAGGAGATTTTGCTGTCTTCATCCTTTATTTGCTCATCACCTAGCCCAGCTTTTCAAATACCTTAAATAAAGGCAGATACATTGCTAGGATAATCGTACCAACCATGCCTCCTAAAACTACGATCATTATTGGTTCTAAAATACTAGTTAGTGCTTTGACTGCTTGCTCAACTTCATCTTCATAGAAGTCAGCAATTTTCATCAACATGGCATCGATTTCTCCAGTTTCCTCCCCAATACTAATCATCTGAATTGCCATAGCAGGAAAAACTTTATCTTTTTGCAAGGCAATACTAATCATGCCTCCTTGTTGAATTTCTAAACGCGCTGCATCTATGGCATTTGCAACTACTTGGTTTCCTGAAGTATCTCGCACAATTTCCAAAGAAGTCAGAATTGGTACACCTGAACGAGCTAAAGCTCCAAAGGTACGACTAAAACGAGCAACAGAAGATTTTTGAATCAAGTCGCCAAACAAGGGCAGTTTCAAAGAAAGACGGTCAATTGTTTCCTTACCAACACGGGTCTTGTAGTACTGCTTATAGGCAATACTTACACCTATCAAAACGCCTACAATCGCTAAAGACCACCAACTTCTCAAAATTGTGCTACAAAGCATCAGAAATTCAGTGAGGGCAGGTAATTCAGTGTTTAAATCTTTGAAAATACCAGCAAAAATGGGGATGAGAAAAACAGTCATTCCCACAAAAATAGCGGTAGCTAAAAATCCTACAACTGTTGGATAAGCTAGGGCTGATTTAATTTGGTTTTGTAATCGGGCAACATCTTCTAATAACTTGGCTAGGCGATTTAACACTTCGTCGAGTACACCACCAACTTCACCAGCTTGAATCATGCTGACATACAAGCCATCAAAACAGTCAGGATGCTTACGCATAGAATCAGAAAGATTAACTCCGCTTTGAACATCATTGCTAATATCAACTAAAGCTTGTTTTAGTTTAGAATTAGTACACTGATCAGCCAGTACACCCAAACTTCTGACAATTGCCACTCCTGCATTCACCAAAGTAGCGAGTTGACGAGAGAAAACCGCTTTTTCCTTAATAGAAACTTTAACGAAAGAATTTTGGATTTTTTGCAAGTCAAAACTTGCCTGAAAGCCTAAAGATTGTTTAAGATCTTGAACTACAAAACCCCGGTCTCTAAGATTAGTGCGAGCTTGCGTCAAGGATTGGGCAACAATTTTTTCTGTTCTAGATTTTCCTTGTGGATCTCGAATACGAGCAACGTAAGTTGGCATGGATTTAAAAATTCAAAATAGTTAAGAGTCAAAAGTCGTTCATCTAGTCCCTGAAGAGGTGATATCATGTCCGGCTAAATACTTGTTATTACTTTAGGTCAGCCTTCTTGCAGGGTACGCAGCGATCGCAAAGTGAAATAATCGCAGAGTCCAAAGCGATTACTACCTTTGGGAAGCCGCTTTACGTCTACGTTGCACTCGCAATGACATATCGTAAGTGATTAAGCCAACTTGATATGACTTGTCATATCTGTTTTTTCTCTCTGTGTCCTCTGTCTTGAAAAGTTTGTTACGGAGGGAAACCAACGCCACTTACTTCTCCCTTTGGGAGAGGGAGTACGCTACGCGAACAAGTCGGGCATTGCCCGCCCAACGCAGTGGCTCCTCCTGACAACTTTTCGCTGCGTCTGTGCGGTTCAAAAGTCTTTTATTCAACCACAGAAGCATAGAGGAGGACACTTCGTTTAATGAGCTTTAGCTGCCCCTACACCGGGTTTTGCGCCTGCTTGTGGTGCAGCAGTACCGATAAGACGTTGGATTTCATCTGCTTTGGAAGTTTTAGACATTGCTGCTTCAAAAGAGATAGTTCCGGCTTTATACAAATCAGCTAAAACTTTCTCCAGAGTTTGCATTCCTAATTTGCCACCAGTTTGAATAGCTGAGTAGATTTGAGATGTTTTACCTTCTCGAATCAAGTTAGAAACAGCGGGAGTCACAATCAGAATTTCTTGAGCCATTACCCGACCATACTCGCCTGGTTTAGGGTTTTTCTTTGATACCAGGGTTTGGCTGAATACCGCTACTAACGAGTTAGATAACTGCACCCGCACCTGGGTTTGTCTTTCATGAGGGAAAACGTCGATAATCCGGTCAACGGTCTGTGCAGCAGAACTGGTGTGCAGTGTACCAAATACTAAGTGTCCTGTTTCTGCCGCCGAAATCGCCAACGAAATCGTTTCCAAATCCCGCATTTCCCCTACCAGAATAATATCTGGATCTTCCCGCAAGGCTGCTTTCAAGGCATTAGCAAAACTTTTGGTATCTTCACCCAACTGCCGCTGGTGGACTAAACTTTTGATGGGTTCATAAACAAATTCAATCGGGTCTTCTACCGTTAAAATATGCTCTGCTTTAGTGCGGTTAATCAAGTCAATCATCGCCGCTAGGGTAGTAGTCTTCCCAGAACCTGTAGGGCCTGTCACCAGAATCAGTCCTCTGGGTTTATCCGACATTTCCCGCACCACATCTGGCAGACCTAATTTTTCAAAGTTAGGAATTTTAGAACTTAGCGCCCGTAAACAAGCAGCGTAAGCACCACGTTCTTTATAGACATTGACCCGGAAACGAGCTAAACCTTTAACACCATAAGAACAATCTAACTCCCAAGTCTGCTCTAAGGTTTTACGCTGAGTATTGTTGAGCATACTAAAAATTAGTCTTTGGCACTGGTCAGCACTCAATACTTGGTCGCCTATGGGGGTGAGTTTGCCACTGATGCGGAAGTAGGGAGGTAAACCTGCGGATAAATGTAAATCCGAGCCACCCATTTCAATCATCTGTTCCATCAAGTCTTCAATCATCATTTCCATAGTTCTATTTCCTTTGTTAGTTGTCAGTTGTTAGTGGCTACTGACCATTGACTCTTGACTAATCTTGAAAACGAGATGTCATACAATAAGGACAATCCAGCCATTCCGGTTGTAGTGTGGCATCACAAGTTCGGCAAGTTAGACCACTCTTGCGTTTGGCTTTTAACTCGGCTTCTAAACCTGTGTCGGTAAATGTCACCCGTTCCACTTCTTCAAGGGTGGTAGCACCTTGACGCACTAAGTCCAAACTGTAGGACAATAAGGTTTTCATCCCTTCTTCCACAGCTACTTCTTTAATGCGTTCTGTGGGTGCTTCTTGGTTGATCAGGGTTTGCAGGTTTTCAGTGACGCGCATAACTTCGTAAACACCACAGCGTCCTTTATAACCAACGCCATTACAAGCTGGGCATATCTGATTTTTAGCTTTGGCTTCCGCAATGCCTTCTAATGTCAGGATGTTAGCTTTGTAGAAGGTTACTCCCACATCTTGGGAAGCAGATAAACCATAACGAGCCAGCTCTTCAACGGTAGGGGTATAGGGAATGCGGCAATCGGAACATACACGCCGCACCAACCGTTGTGCTAAAACACCAATCAGGGAGCTAGAAACCATGAACGGTTCAATGCCCATTTCTCCTAGACGGGCGATCGCGCCTGGGGCATCATTAGTATGTAAGGTAGTTAATACTAAGTGACCAGTTAAGGCAGCCTCGATTGCTGTTTTTGCTGTTTCTTTGTCCCGCGTTTCACCCACAAGTAACACATCTGGATCTTGTCGCAAAAACGCCCGTAACGCCGTCGCAAAATCTAGTCCTTTTTCCCGAATTACCTGTACTTGAGTAATCCCTGGCAAGCTGTACTCAATCGGGTCTTCTACAGTACTAATATTAATTCCAGGATCATTCTTTTCTGAAAGTGCTGAATACAGCGAAGTTGTTTTCCCAGAACCAGTTGGCCCAGTTACCAAAATTAAACCGAAAGGCTTGGCAACCATATCTTGGACAATCTGTAAAGTCTCCGGATCGGTAATTAATTTATTCAATCCCAATTGAGTGGAGGAGTTATCCAAAATCCGCAGTACTACCTTTTCCCCATAGCGACTGGGTAAGGTATTTACACGGAAGTCCACCTTACGTCCTTCAAACATCCGCCGGATACGTCCGTCTTGAGGTAAACGCCGTTCGGCAATGTCTAGGTTGGAGATGATTTTAAATCGAGCTGTCACCGCCGGGATGATTTTTTTCGGCAAGGGATCGAAAGCTTCACGTAATACTCCATCTTTACGAAAGCGAATGCGTAAGTTTTCTTCCTGCGGTTCGATGTGAATATCAGAAACCTTTTCATGCAAGGCTTTAGCCAGGATTCTATTGACGAGGTTGATGACTGGGGCATCTTCCGCACCCTTCATTGCTGAACCGAGGTCAGCTTCCATTTCCTCAGGAGCATCCTGGATATCAAGACTGCCAAGATTTTCTAAGTCTTGATTAATATCTGTAAACTTTTCTTGTTCCAGATGCTTTTGCCGCACAGCTAAATCATCCAAATATTGATTGATGAGCTGTTGATAATCTTCTTGCGTAATTACCATGCGCTGCAATGCCAAGCCTTGGGGGCGCAAGATGCGGTTCAAATCATCCGAAGCTTCTAGATTATCCGGATCGACCATTGCTACTAAAACGTAGGATGGGTTTTGGTCTTCATTTTTTGATAGTGGCACCAAACGATGACGACGACAGATATCTACGGGGATCAGGGTTTCAATCAGGTTCCCCACCATCGTGTTGCCAACGTCATTGACTTCCGGATCGAGAAATTCAACGCCGTATAGTATTTTAAGTTCAAATAGTTGCTGTTTCTTGTACTGCCTGAGGAACTCAGGTGATAGCTGCTGTCCAGTGAGCGACTCCAACACTTCCGTCAGGGGTCTGCCAGACTTGCGACTTTCAATCAGCGCCTGCCTCATTTGGTCGGTATTGACAAAGCCAGACTGTACTAGCCTGTTACCGAAGGGCGAAAACTCTGTTCTTGTAGTTAGAGCGGTACTGCGCCGTTGTGGTGACGAGTAAGTCATAAATGAGCAATAAATAAGGAAAACCTCTGGTTAAAGTATTCCCAGGCTGAAGCACAAAATTTGCATTTACACTTAGTAAATTCATAGAAAGCGATGTGGGGCATTGGGCATTGGGGAGGTAGTGCGTTAGCGACGTTAGGAGCGTCACCCCTTGTGGGTCTTGGGGTTTTCCCCAAGTAGAGCAACTACCGTCATGGGGCATGGGAGAAGACCGCGCTATCTCACTACGCGACTGGCTCCTAAATTTATCTATGGGGATATTAATTTTTAATTTTTAATTCTCCAAAGGGGGCTGACTTTGAGAGCAGTTAGACCCGTTCGGGTTCCCGCCCCAAAAGCATATACGCTAACGCGTTCACCATTTGTCACAATAAGAAGACGTTGACATCACTTCCAGGAAAATGTCGGTAAAAAATTAGCCTCACTTGTAAACCTTGCATAGCAACGGTTATAAGCTGTGGTGAACTACTGCCATAAACAGCATCTGGAATGAATAGATCATGATGGATGAAAATAAACAAGTAAACAATACAAGCCAGCAATTGGGTGAACCAACAGAGGTAAAGCAAGTAATGATGAGTGACTCCCCAGCCCAAATAAACTCCAACGAATCTGGCAGCGAGGTTACTGAGCAAGTGGCAGCCCAAAATAATGTATCGGGAGATACGGCAGTTACACAAGACGATAGCATCGCTGCAACCCAAAAGGCTGAAGCAGAAACAGCAGCTTTGGCAGCATTGACTCAACAAATTGAGTCTTTGAAAACTCAACTAGAAGAACGCAGTACTCAATATATGCGGATTGCGGCAGATTTTGAAAATTACCGCAAACGCACACAAAAAGAAAAAGAAGAACTGGACGCGCAGGTAAAGCGGAACACTATTATGGAATTACTGCCAATAGTTGATAATTTTGAACGGGCGCGATCGCATCTTAAGCCTCAAAGTGAAGGCGAGATGACCATGCACAAAAGTTATCAAGGTGTTTACAAACAATTGGTAGATTGTCTCAAACGTATAGGCGTATCACCAATGCGTCCTGAAGGTCAAGAATTTGATCCCAACCTCCATGAAGCAGTAATGCGGGAACCTACGGATGAACATCCGGAAGGAACAGTGTTAGAAGAGTTAGTACGCGGATATTATTTGGGCGATCGCGTGCTGCGCCATGCAATGGTCAAAGTGGCTGCTCCTAAGGAGGATATGCCACCTGCACAGGAAAATCAGTCGAGTCCAGCTGACAGTTAAGCTGTAGTTGCTCACTTTTTTTAACCAACAGTACCTAGTACCGCTGTGCAAAAGTCAAAAGTCAAAAGTCAAAAAACTTATAACTTGGACTTTTTAACTATTTAGAAGGGTAGCTTTATTTACGCTGCCGTACTGTACTAGGTTTTAGCCAAAGTGAGCATCGCATATCTCTACAAGCAGATGGCTGTTGAGGTTTGTCAAACTTTAGCAGCCTATTTTTTGGTTGGAGATCAGGTTCTCTAAACAACAGCTAACCTTAGGGTAACTTTATGTATTTAACTGCTGATAACAGTATTTACACGGTGGTTGCCCTACGCTTTAGCCCATACAAAAAAGATAGTCCGCGAAACATCACGGCAGAAGCACTCAGCAAAAATACTGTAAGTATGGGAAAAGTTATAGGGATCGACTTAGGCACAACTAACAGTTGCGTCGCTGTTTTAGAAGGTGGTCAGCCGATTGTGATCGCCAGTTCTGAAGGCGGACGAACCACTCCTAGTATTGTGGGATTTGGCAAGGGTGGCGATCGCTTGGTCGGTCAGCTGGCAAAACGCCAAGCCGTAACTAATGCTGAAAACACAATCTACAGTATCAAGCGATTCATCGGTCGGCGCTGGGATGATACTGACACAGAACGCGATCGCGTACCATATAGCTGTGTTAAAGGTAGAGACGATACTGTAGATGTCCAAATTCGCGGACGGAACTATACACCGCAAGAAATATCTGCCATGATCCTGCAAAAGCTCAAGCAGGATGCAGAAAACTTCTTAGGTGAAACCGTTACTCAAGCAGTAATTACCGTACCAGCATATTTCACGGATGCCCAAAGACAAGCAACAAAAGATGCTGGTACAATTGCAGGGCTAGAAGTCTTACGGATCATCAACGAACCAACAGCCGCAGCGTTAGCCTTCGGTTTAGATAAGCAAGACCAAGAGCAGCTAATTTTAGTCTTCGACTTGGGAGGCGGTACTTTTGACGTATCAATCTTGCAACTTGGGGATGGAGTTTTTGAAGTTAAGGCTACTTGTGGTAACAACCAATTAGGTGGCGACGACTTTGATAACTGTATTGTCCGTTGGATGATTGAATGCTTCCAGCAACAAGAGAAATTAGACCTTTCTCAAGATAAAATGGCACTGCAACGCCTGCGGGAAGCGGCAGAGAAGGCAAAAGTTGAACTCTCCAACATGGCGAATACTTCCATCAACTTGCCGTTCATCACCGCCGATGAGACAGGCCCAAAGCACATGGAAATGGAACTCAGTCGCTCTAAATTTGAAGAGTTGGCAGGGCATTTAATTGAAGCTACCATCGAACCGATGATCCAGGCGCTCAAAGATGCAGACCTAAAACCACAAAATATAGATCGGATTATTTTAGTAGGTGGCTCTACCCGTATTCCCGCAGTCCAAAACGCCCTGATCAAGTTTTTTAATGGCAAAGCTCCCGATCGCTCTGTCAACCCTGACGAAGCTGTAGCTCTAGGAGCTGCCATTCAAGCTGGAGTCCTAGGTGGTGAAGTAGATAACCTCCTTTTATTGGATGTCACACCGCTGTCCTTGGGAATTGAAACCTTGGGAGAAGTATTTACTAAAATAATTGAACGCAATACCACAATTCCTACCAGTAAGTCCCAAGTTTTTTCCACAGCCGTTGACGGACAAATCTCAGTGGAAATTCACATCCTCCAAGGTGAACGGGCTATGTCCAGGGATAACAAGAGTCTTGGCAAGTTTCTACTCGCAGGAATCCCCCCGGCTCCCCGTGGTGTGCCGCAAATAGAAGTATCTTTTGAAATCGATGTCAACGGTATCTTAAAAGTTTCTGCCCAAGATAAAGGTACAGGTAGAGAGCAAAGTGTTCGGATTACTAATACAGGTGGTTTAAGTACCAATGAAGTAGAACGAATGCGGCAAGAGGCAGAAGTATTTGCTGAAGATGACAGAAGACGCAAAGAATTAGTTGAACTCAAAAACCAAGCGACTAATCTCTTGTCTGGCTACGAATCTACCATAAAGGATAACGGTAGCTTGATTGGCGAACAGATGAAAGCTTTGGCACATGAAAAAGTTACACAACTCCAAGCCTTAATGACTAACCCTGATATTTTAGTTTCAGAATTTCAACAGTGCTTGGATGATTTCCAACAAACTTTATTTGCCATTGGTGCGGATGTTTACAACCAAGCTAACGAGCAAGATGGTGATGAAGTTGAAGATGCTTCAGATAATCTATTGCCCCCAGATGTAGAGCATCCCATGAATGGAACGCTAATACCACAATTTAACTTTGATTTTGATGACGAAAGTACAGCACAGGCTGATTATGAAGCGATAGATTAGTAATTGGGTATTGGGCATTGGGTATGGGGCATGGGGCATGGGGCATTGGTAATTGATTATTATTTTCTTCATCTCCCTCTGCTCCCCCTGCTTCCCCTGCTCCCTGCTCCCTGCTCCCTGCTCCCTGCTCCCCCTGCTTCCCCTGCTCCCTGCTCCCTGCTCCCTGCTCCCTGCTCCCTGCTCCCTGCCCCCTGCTTCCCCTGCTCCCTGCTCCCTGCTCCCTGCCCCCTGCTCCCTGCTCCCTGCTCCCTTGCTTCTTTTTCAGTCTCTTTAGAATGACAAACATGGTTTTATACCCCAGCAGTTTGCTAGATTGTAAAAGCGAACTGCTGTGGGCTAGACAGTGTACCAATATAAATGCAATCAAATGCGTATGGGGGGTTTTCCACACCTGTTGGTGCGGCTAGCCCCTCTGTTTGATCAGCGGGGTTTTCCCATTCTACGTAGCACAATTGTAAAAGAGACGGGTTTCGGCAGTGAGAAGTCCAAACGTCTGCTTCCTGTGCTTTTAAATTCGGTAGCTTTTATCGTCTCCCACGAGGAAAGCACTTGTTGTCCAAAATTTGTTAATGATTTTTGTAAAAGGTAAAAGGTAAAATAAATTATTAATAAAAATTAACTTTTGCCTGACTACCTAGTCTTTGTTAAGCTGCCTTCTGGGTATCTACCAGTCTTGGGGAACGCCTACGGCAACATACTGACTTAACTTTTGCTTTCCTCCTTTTAACTTTTACCTTTGCTATATGGCCAGCGACTACTACGAAATTCTAGGTGTCTCTCGTGACGCCGATAAAGAAGAAATCAAACAAGCCTATCGCCGTTTAGCCCGGAAGTATCACCCAGATGTGAACAAAGAACCGGGAGCGGAGGAACGCTTTAAGGAAATTAACCGCGCTTATGAAATCCTTTCCGAGTCGGATACCAGAGAGCGTTATAACCGTTTTGGGGAAGCAGGTGTCTCAGGTGGTGCTGGTGTCGGCTTCCAAGATGTGGGTGACATGGGCGGCTTTGCCGATATCTTTGAAAGCATTTTCAGTGGCTTTGCTGGTGGCGGTGTAGGTGGTCAAACGCAAAGACGGCGCAGTGGCCCCGTGCGGGGTGATGACCTGCGCTTAGACCTGAAGTTAGACTTTCGAGAAGCGGTATTTGGTGGTGAAAAAGAAATTCGGATTTCGCATCTAGAAACTTGTGAAGTTTGTAACGGATCTGGTGCTAAACCAGGAACTCGCCCCCGTACCTGTGCAACTTGTACTGGATCAGGTCAAGTCCGCCGTGTCACCAGAACGCCTTTTGGTAGTTTTACTCAAGTTTCCACTTGTCCCACCTGTAATGGTACGGGCATGGTAATTGAAGATAAATGTGATGCTTGTGATGGTAAAGGCACTAATCAAGTAACCAAAAAACTCAAAATTACCATTCCGGCTGGTGTCGATAATGGTACGCGTTTGCGGATCTCCCAAGAAGGAGATGCGGGTCAACGCAGTGGCCCTCCTGGAGATTTGTATGTTTACTTGTTTGTGAATGAAGATGAAGAATTTCATCGAGATGGAATTAACGTTCTTTCAGAAATCAAAGTTAGTTACTTACAAGCCATTTTAGGCTGCCGTTTAGAAGTCAATACAGTAGATGGGCCAGTAGAGCTAATTATTCCCGCTGGAACCCAACCAAATACGGTGATGAAGCTGGAAAGTCGTGGTGTACCTCGCTTAGGGAATCCTGTGAGTCGGGGCGATCACATGCTGACAGTGTTAATTGATATTCCTACCAAGATCATCCCAGAGGAAAGAGAGTTGCTAGAAAAGCTGGCTAAAATTAAGGGAGACCGTACCGGTAAGGGTGGTCTAGAAGGATTTTTGGGAAATTTGTTTAAGTGATGCAACCTTCTTCCGTATCAATTCCCGATGCTCAACTCGATTTGCGAGGCACTCCTTGCCCGATTAACTTTGTACGGACAAAACTACGTCTGGAGCAAATGTTGCCCGGAGGTTTACTGGAAGTATGGTTAGATGCTGGAGAACCAATTGAGCAGGTTCCTGATAGCTTGACAATGGCAGGTTATCAAGTAGAACAAATTACAGATTGTGTTGGCTATTTTTCTCTGTTAGTACGCCATCCTGTAACTGCCTCATGAAAGTTTTTCCTCATGGACAGTTGCTAGGTACGGTGTTAGCTGTACAAGCAAATTTTTACAAAGTCCAACTGGATGTAGGCGACAAAGAAATAAATTCTCCTTTTCTCTTGTGTACCCGTAGAACACGTTTGAAAAAAATTGGCCAACAAGTAATGGTGGGCGATCGCGTGGTCATAGAAGAGCCAGATTGGTCTGGAGGACGAGGGGCGATCGCTGATGTGCTACCGCGTCAAACTCAGTTAGATCGTCCACCAATCGCCAATACTAACCAAATCCTGCTCGTGTTTGCTGTTGCTGACCCACCTTTAGAACCTTATCAACTGAGTCGGTTTTTAATTAAAGCTGAATCTACTGAGTTAGATGTGCTTTTGTGTCTCAATAAAAGCGATTTGGTTGTGCCAGAAGTACAACAGCAAATTTGCGATCGCCTGCTTGCTTGGGGTTATCGACCGCTATTTATTAGTGTCAAAAATGAGATAAATATTGACCAAGCAGCCAAATATTTGAGCAATAAAATTACTGTAATTGCTGGGCCTTCCGGTGTGGGTAAATCTAGTCTAATTAATACGCTGATTCCCAATGCTAACCTGCGCGTGGGGGAAGTTTCTGGTAAGTTAGCTCGTGGTCGTCATACCACCCGCCATGTAGAATTATTTGAATTGCCTAACGGTGGTTTGCTAGCAGATACTCCTGGTTTTAATCAGCCTGACTTGGATTGTACCCCAGAAGAATTAGTTTATTATTTTCCAGAGGTCAAAGAAAGGTTAGCGGTTGGTAGCTGTCGCTTTAGTGATTGTTTGCATCGAGATGAACCCGATTGTGCAGTGCGGGGAGATTGGGAACGCTATCAACATTATTTAGAATTTTTGGACGAAGCGATCGCTCGTCAAACTCAGCTGCACCAACAAGCTGATCCAGAATCAAACATGAAATTAAAATCTAAAAGCAAAGGTCAAAGTCAATACGAACCCAAGCTAGAAAGTAAAAAATATCGTCGAGTTTCCCGCAAGACTCAATTGCAAGCGTTGCAAGATTTGTATCAAGAAAGTGAAGAATAGGGACTAGGGACTAGGGGCTAGGGACTAGGGACTAGGGGCTAGAGGTTAGAGTGGTGTATTTCATCAATAACAAAACCGCTATAGGATGGAGATAAAAAAGTGCAATCGCTATGTCTCAATCTCTTGCTAGCATGTCTCAAGCTGGTGTCACTGATAGTATAATTTTTCCACCAGGAGACATTTACAGTGACGAACCCCCTTTGGAATCTGATTTACACCGCGAACAAATCGATTTACTAATCCGCTTGATTAAATGGTGGTGGCGCGATCGCAAAAACTTCTATGCTACTGGCAACTTGACTATCTATTTCAGTCCTAATCAAAAGAAGTCAGAAGAATTTCGAGGGCCTGATTTTTTTGTGGTTTTAGACGCAGAAAAAAAAGACCGTAAAAGCTGGGTTGTGTGGCAAGAAGACGGTAAATACCCAAATGTGATTATAGAATTATTATCTGATTCCACCGCCTCGGTTGATAAAGGCCTGAAAAAGCAGATATACCAAAACACATTTCGCACTCCTGATTATTTCTGGTTTGACCCGGTTAGCTGGGAATTACAAGGATTTCACTTAGTTGACGGTAAGTATCAAGACCTGATACCCAGTGCTGATGGTTGGTTATGGAGTCAGCAGTTAGAGCTATATTTGGGAGTTGAGTCTGGTAAATTACGTTTTTTTACCTCAGATGGGCAAATGGTAATGTTACCAGAGGAAGAAGCTAATCAACAACTAGAACAAGCCAACCAACAATTAGAACAGGAACGTCAACGGGTTGAGATATTAGCGCAAAAGCTAAGAGCCGCAGGCATTGAACCTGAGTAAATATTCCAATTAAGTGTGGGAAAATACTGCTATGAACAAAACAGTCTCTGATCAAGTCCGTTGGACAACTTCTGACTTAGAATTACTCGCAGCTGATGAATGGAAGCGCTACGAAATTATTGACGGAGAACTATTTGTAACTAGAGCGCCTCATTGGAGACATCAAGGAACTGTTGGTAATATTTATTTAGAATTAAAAATTTGGTCTCGTTCTAGTGAACTAGGTGAACCTATTACAACTCCTGGGCTAATTTATACAAATACTGATAATGTCATACCTGATGTAGTTTGGATCAGTCGTGAACGTTTAGCACAACTGCTAGATGACTAAGGGCATTTGAGAGGAGCGCCAGAACTTATCGTAGAAGTGCTTTTTCCTGGAACAACCAACGAACGTCGAGACCGAGAAGCCAAGCTGAAGCTATATTCATCAACAGGAGTACAAGAATATTGGATTGCGAATTGGCAATTACAGCAGCTAGAAGTTTATCGCAGAGAAAATGCTCAATTGAAACTGATAGCTACTTTGTTAGCTGATGACGAAATTACATCACCAGTGTTACCAGATTTTCGCGTTCAGGTTCAGCGCTTTTTTTGCTAATCTAGCGATCGCTCTTTAAACTCGGCTTCACCAAGAAGCTGGTATTAATTATAAAAAAATCTGTAAATACTGTTACGATTCCGATAAAGTCTTAAAATATTGTTAATTTCTGCCAAACCCTCAACTTTCAACTTACAAGTATTACCCCACAATCACTATGGCTATCGGCTACGTCGCGCTTGTACTCCATGCACACTTGCCCTTCGTTCGTCACCCAGAAAGTGACTACGTGCTGGAGGAAGAATGGCTTTATGAAGCCATCACCGAAACATACATTCCCTTACTGAAAGTATTTGAGGGCTTAAAGCGAGACGGCATTGACTTTAAAATTACGATGAGTATGACACCGCCTTTAGTGTCAATGCTCCGTGATCCCTTACTGCAAGAACGCTATGATGCACACTTAGCTCAACTAGAAGAACTGATAGAGCTAGAAGGCGATCGCAATGTTAACAATGGGCATATTCGTTACTTAGCTGAACATTACGCCACTGAATTTAACGAAGCGCGTCAGCTATGGGAACGCTATAACGGTGACTTGGTAACAGCTTTTAAGGAGTTCCAAGACACTAACAACTTAGAAATTATCACTTGTGGAGCTACCCACGGCTACTTGCCGTTGATGAAAATGTATCCGCAGGCTGTATGGGCGCAAATTCAGGTAGCTTGTGAACATTACGAGCAAACCTTTGGCAAAGCACCCAGAGGTATTTGGTTGCCGGAATGCGCCTACTATGAAGGTGTAGATCGAATGCTGGCAGATGCTGGCTTGCGTTATTTCCTTACCGATGGGCATGGTATTCTTTATGCCCGTCCGCGTCCCCGGTTTGGCACTTATGCGCCAATTTTTACAGAAACTGGTGTCGCGGCCTTTGGTCGAGATCATGAATCTTCGCAACAAGTATGGTCTTCTGAAGTGGGCTATCCTGGGGCTGCGGAATATCGGGAATTTTACAAAGATTTGGGCTGGGAAGCAGAATATGAGTACATCAAGCCCTACATCATGCCCAATGGTCAGCGGAAAAATACAGGCATTAAGTATCACAAAATTACTGGACGTGGCTTAGGATTGGCAGATAAGGCACTCTATGACCCTTATTGGGCAAGAGAAAAAGCAGCCGAACACGCTGCCAACTTTATGTATAACCGTGAGCGACAAGCCGAGCATCTCCACGGCATAATGCAGCGTCCGCCAATTATCGTTTCGCCTTACGATGCAGAGCTATTTGGGCATTGGTGGTATGAAGGCCCTTGGTTTATTGATTATCTGTTCCGTAAATCATGGTATGACCAAGGAACATATCAAATGACCCATTTAGCAGATTATTTACGAGCAGAACCGACTCAGCAAATCTGCCGTCCTTCGCAATCGAGTTGGGGTTATAAGGGTTTCCATGAGTATTGGTTAAATGAGACAAATGCCTGGATTTATCCACATTTACACAAAGCAGCCGAGCGCATGATTGAAATCGCTCACTTGGAACCAGAGGATGAATTGCAGTGGAAAGCACTGAATCAAGCTGCACGGGAAGTTTTATTAGCACAATCTTCTGACTGGGCATTTATTATGCGAACTGGAACAATGGTTCCCTATGCTGTTAGACGGACGCGATCGCACTTGATGCGGTTTAATAAGCTGTACGAGGACGTTAAAATTGGCAAAGTTGACAGCGGTTGGTTAGAAAAAGTCGAGTTAATGGACAATATTTTTCCTGAAATCAACTATCGCGTTTACCGTCCGTTGTAATTCAATAAGTTTGGGTTAAGAAGAATAGTAGATTGGGTAAAGCGCAAGCGTTACCCAACAAAGTCTTGTTAACGAGTAGTTAGGCAGGAAATTTTGTGTATTCGCCAACCTTTCAAGGGGGAGCATCCCTATTTGGCAAAAATAAAGAAAGAAATATTATTCGCGATGGTTAATCGCGAATAATATGGGGATTCAATCTTGTGCTTCTTCCTCTTCTTGCTCAGACCCAGAACTAATGTCTAGCAGGCAATCATCAAGGGTATGAATTATTCTCTGTATCTCGTCCCAAACAGAACGTCTAAAAACGGACATGACTGCATCAATATGTTCTTGAGTACCAGCTTTGCCCAAATGCTTGTATTTACTCAGTTTGTCTGATGTTGCACATTGGAAGTATGGAGTAGTAGTTTGTAATTTGTAGTACCAGTATTTTTTCAGATTTTGACGGACTTGATAACGTGCTACCCAAGCCCCAGATGTAGCTAGCTCACCCTGCTTTAATAAAAGTGTTTGTTGTTTTTCTAAGGCTGTAATCGCCTTTTTAATCCGCTCAAATCGAGCTAATTTATCCTGTTCAGTATTGTTGGCTCTTAGTCTAGGCATACAAAGACACACAAATATATTCGCGATGGTTAATCGCGAAGAATAATCTGGTTCCTTTTTGTGCGATTTATTTTACATTTCAGAAAGTGGCGGCTAGTTGTCCATTTAAGTAGGCACAACGTCAAGAGAGGATATGTGGTATGAAATCATACTTCCACTGCGCTCCAACTATTTGTAGTCGCTTATCGATTTGCTTAACGGCGGACTCCACTGCTCCCGAACCAATGGCGCTTAATTGTTCTGCTTGGAAGTACATATAATTCACCAAACGATGTCTGTGTTTGCGTAGGTAGTTTGTAAATTGAGTCACTCCCACATATTTACTGTTGTTAAGTTTGGTAATTGCTTGTTCTACTTGTCCGTACCAAAGTTCGCCTTCAATATCTACCAGAAATTTTTTAGAAGCCTGTATTTTATAGAGATTTTCTTTCAAATGATACCAATCTAGAATTTCTTGCCTAGATTCTGGGCCAGCTATTTGGGCAAATAAATTCCAAATGCCATCATGTCCATCTCCCAGGCAATAAAGAGTTTTACCGATGTTTTGACTGTTAACCCAATTAGTTAAAGACAGATTATCTTGAAAGAATGCTCCGTAATAAATCCCCTGCAATCGACCTGTTTTATACTCCTTCCAATATGCGGGCTGACCTTTGTTTTCGGAACGAAGTCGAACCTTTCCACCATCTAAGCAGACTTCTGTTAATTTCTGTCTTACATTCGGGGGCGATAAGTCCACTTTTTTGACCTGGCGATGGTGCGTACTGTGACCAACTTCTATTCCTGTTAGAACCTTCAGGTCATTCTCTGCGTCCTGGAATGACTCGTTGGCTGCAAGTAGCAAACAGCACTTGGATAGCATGGGGCTAAATCGTTGATATGGTTCTATCCCCAACCGAGATACTTGTTTATTAGTGAGTTTAATCTTACCAACACAACTCCTTATTGTCCGTGTTTTCCCTTTTGTTGTTCCTGTTTTTTCTCCGACAAAAAAAAAGCTATTTTAGGGCTGATATGTTCCAAAACCTGGTCGCGTACAGATATTTCAATGCCCTCGAATGTCTCGATTTTTTCAGGGGGAGTGTTTTTATAAAGGATGGAGGCTATCTCTTTAATATGGGCTTCTAAAAGTTTTTTATCTTCTGGTGTCATTGTTTTAACCATACTCTCTGACTACCATAATTTTCTCAGTTATGGACAGCATTCGTATAGTCCCATCTAATTCGCGAGCTATCATCGCGAATATTTCCCCCTTTCGTCTTCTTGCCAAATAGGGATGCTCCCTTTCAAGGTGACTCGAAAAATCTTTGCTTTCCTCTCTGCGCTCTCAGCGTCTCTGTGGTTTAAAAGTAATTTATCTAACCACAGAGACGCTGAGGTAACAGAGGTAAGAAGTTAAAAAGGAGTTTTCTTGCCAATATTTTTACCCACCTTGAAAAGGCTACTGTTTATCGCTTAGGTGTGTTTAACCCGCGACGCTCAAGGATTTGCCGCACCTCTGGGCTGGGGGTGTAGTTATAACCATAAGCGGAATTTTCAGAGTCATCCATAATCTGAGGTGTCAGCAACACAATTACCTCATTACGCTGATTGGATTTGTTTGTCCTTCTAAACAGTGAACCAATTAGTGGCAAATCACCCAAGATGGGAATCTTAGATACACTTGTCCGATCTGAGTCTTGAATGATACCTGAGAGAATTAGCGTCTGACCATCTCGTAGGCGAATCAAGCCAGAAGTAAGGGAGCGTGTAGAAACCAAAAATATTCGTTGGCTATTACCACCCAAATTAATGTCTGCTGGAGCTTGAGGAGATGAAACAGTTGGGGCTACAGAGAGAGAGACAAAACCATTGTCATCAATTCGTTCAACTTTTACAGCTAGAGTTAAACCCACAGTTTCTTTATCAGCTGTAACTGTTTCTGAGGATGTGCCATCACCACGAGTGATTTCCCTCTTAATGTTGCCTACTACTTCTTGGGTCAGTTTAACATCAGCTGTCTGACCTTCTTGGACAATTAAAGTCGGGTCAGTCAAAATCTTGGCATTGCCATTTGTCACTTGAGCTTGCAAACTAGCTAGAAAACGTTTAGGGAATTGGAATAAAGTTGGTAAAGATGCGGTAGCTGTACCGAGAGTGCCTTGCGTGATGGTAGATGTACCATCAGCGTTCCTAGTAATAATATTATCGGTTGCTGGAGTAATATCGGTGAAACCAGGTTGTAGGGGGTTTCCGTTACCAGTAGGCGCAATAGGTTGATAAAAAGAGCCACTTCCTGGGTTTGCGACTCTAACAGCGTTACCATTTTGGTCTATTACTACTGTACCTGGGGTGGTTCCTGGGATAGATACGGAACCATTGGGGTCAAAGAAAGGCGCTCCTGTAACAGGATTCCTGACGATTGGTGTACTAGTCACGCTATTTGCGGCTTCAGCACTAGTCGCAGGTCTGGAACCACCAAAATTAAAAGATGCTGCACCGCCGTCATTAGTAAAGAAATTGTTACCAACTCCAAAGGAAAAGCTGGTGTTTTGATCCTTGGTGTTCAATAAATTAACATCAATAATCTTAACGTTGACTACTACTTGACGACGACGCAGATCAAGCGGAACAATTTGAGCAATTGCTATATCAACTAACCTCGGTGGGCCAATCAAGGTAAGAGTACTGGTTCTCACATCTCCTGATACTTGTAAGCCTCGAAGTATGGGAGTTGAGTCAGTAAAAGTAATTCGTTGAGCCGCCAGATTACTATCTTCAGCTACATTTCTTTTCGATCCTTCTTCTGTACCTATTACATCTGTAGTGACCCTAGTTGTTTTGGGTTCAGCGTTGACGGCACTTTCTGCTCCTAAGTTAACCAAAACCCTCAAAATTTCTTGTACTGTTGCTTGGTTAAGTCTCAAGTTACGTACTACTACATCACGAGTAGAATTAGGCAGTCTAGGCCCAACAAAAACCGTGCGACCACTACGGTTAGCTTCTAAACCACTCAGGCGCAAAACGTAGTTAAACACATCTTGCACTGGCTCGTTTTCTATATCTAGAGATATTGTTTGATATATTAGTCTTTCGGTAGCACCAGTATTAATTTGAGAGCCAGAAGTTTGCTTGCCGTCTTCTCCTCCTCCTGCATAAGCCAAGTTCATACCAGCAGCCCGTGCCAGCAATGACAAAACCTCGCGCACTGGTGCATCTCGCAAGACTAAGCGAGGAACGCGTTCTTGAGTTCCCAAATCAATTGTGCTAGGAGATGCATCGGTAGTAGAGATGGCAATATCTCCCACTGGTGGGGCGACGGCTCTAGGCAAGAATGGTGGAGCCTGACTTATAGGTTGACCTGGGCCAGCTGGCTGGGCAGGTCTGCCGTCAATTGTGACTTGTGGGTTAGGAACTAGAACATCTGGCTTTTGACCCGGTAGAGCTGGGATAGAAGCAGGTGGCTTTGTCGATGTTGAAGGAGTTGGCGCTGGGGGTGTTGGTACTGATGCTGTAGTACTTGTGGATGAGGTAAAGCTGAGGGTAAGACCATTTTGTTTTCGCACTACAGGTTGAGCGCTGGGTGCATTTTTGCTACCAGTCACCGTTACCCGAATGCTATTAGCATCAAGCTGACCAACTTCAACTGAGGCAATTCCGGGAGATGGATTGTCTTTGCGGAAATTATTACCTTTTGGTAAACGCAGTTGAGTATTAATAATATCTGTAACTAAGGTGTTGCCTCTTTTTGTCGTGAAAACTTGGGGGCGCGACCCTGTAGAAGTTTTCAAAATAACGCTAATTCCACCATCAACTGGACTTAGCTGTACATCATTAATTTGAGTTATCTGTGCCGACACTGGTTGAGCTGCCAAATAGACAAAAGCGGCAGTACCCAATATTAAACTATTACCGTGAAGCTGTTTCACAGTTCATTCCTCACCTTATAAAACTAACCAACAATTTTTTAGAGTTTGTAGTAGGCACTTCAGTGCTTAGAAAAATTAGAAAAGAAGGACTTAAGTCCTTACTACGAACTTGCTCATTCATCAATTTAAACTTGACAAACCACTACTCAAGTAGATTGAAAAGCAAATAGGAAAAAATACTTTTACTTTTTAGGTGCTGCTTTCGCAGCAGCAATTTCTTCTGGATTAAGTGGCATCAATGCCTGTATTTGAAAGGCGGTAGTAATCGGTGCAGGGCCTATTCTACGTACCACTTTGCCTAATTGATTAGTAGCCGCTGCTGGAGCCAATGTCGATTGATAGTCTTTAATGATTAACAAAGGCTGTAAACGCTCTATATTACGAATAATTGATTGTGTTTGTTCATAAGTTCCGACAATTTCAAGATTAACGCTGGTGCGTTTGAGTTGACCGTTGACCAATGGGCCAAGAGAACCATCAGTAATTATTTCTGCTTGCTGTGAAGCTGGCACAAACTTTTGCAGTTTAGCTGTGACTGCATTACCAGGAACTTGAATATTGCCAGATTCGACTAAACGATTCAAATCTAGCAGCAAAGTATCTAAAGTTTTCTCATTAGCAAATAAACCTAAAACCTGGATTTTTTGTTGCTTTGCTTGGTCTAAGTCTTCTTTGACCTTGGCTGCTTGTTTGATAGTGTTTTTCTTTTGCTCAAGTTGCCCTTGCAGTTCGCTGCTTTTTGCTTGCTGTTGTTGATAGTTTTCCCAAGCTGGCATTACCATATTTAGAAGTATGTAAAATGCCCCAGCAATTCCTACAACTCCTACCAAAATTCCAATAATTTTGGGTGTGAAGGTCAGACCAAAGAGAACAGGGTAGCCTGATGTACCTGAATCGAAATCCCCGGCTTGTTCGGCAAAATTTAAATCATCACTCAGTGTCATTTTGGAATGACTCCTATTTGTTGCATACTGCGAATACGAGTCACTAGACCCACTGTGCCTTTTTTTTCTAACTCCCGCATGAGTTCAGAAGCTGGAACATCACTTAGACTAGATTGAATAGTATATTTAACTATTTGGGGTGGTTTGATCGCTACAGCATTAGTAGCTCTGGCGGTGTTTGGTGGTAATGGTGCATCTACTAAGTTTGCTGAGATAATTTTGCTTTCTGAAGACTTCAAGAACTGAGACTGTTGCAGAATCAACAAGAAATCGTTGACATCATTGTAAGAACGAGCTAAGCCGTTAATTTCTAATCCCCCAGCGGGATTGGGTGATGGTTTACCTTCCGCTGGGGCAGCAGGTGGAATTTGCCTGATGTTATCAATTTGCACTGTCGCTGGGATGCGATCGCGCAAGTCTTGTAACATGGCTGACCAAGGACGAATCTGATCAAATACGGTAACTAAACTTTGGGTTGTTGCTTTAACTTGATTCGTCTCTTCCCGGATTTTGTTAATATTTCCTATTTCTGTGTCTAACTGCTTGTTTTGCTGATCTAGTTGTGCTATTGTCTGTTCTAATTCGCCATTTTTCGATTGTAAAAACCACCAACCAGTTACCATAAAAAGTGGTAGACACACACCTAAAGTAGCTCCCACATAAATTGGTGTTAAATCCCCAACTGGAAGTTTGATCCCTTCCCGTTTTTGAGGATTATTCTGGTAAATGGGACGGTCTTTAAGAAAGTTAATATCTAGACTGTACATGCTGTTAAACCTCCCTCATGCCTAGACCAAGTACGATCGCTAAGCCAGAGCGTCCTAACATGGGGTACTTTTCTTGATCTACTTCCAACGACAAAGACCCAATTGGATCTATTTGGGTAGTTGGCAAGCTTAATCGTTGAGTAAAAAACTCATCTAGTTGTTGTAGCCCACCTCCTGGCCCAGCTAATAATATCTGTGCTACTTCCAAGTTTTCACTTTGATTCAAGTAAAAATCGATAGAACGGCGCAGTTCATCTGTGAGTTCTCCTAACACTCTCAACACAGCTGCCATACCAGGATTAATTTCAGTAACCCCAGTTTTGCCACTATCTATAGGAGTTGAGGGAATCGTCATTCCCTGCAACAGTTCCATATCCCTCGATGTGGGTAAGCTCATAGCTCGAGCCAGGGCTGTTTGCATTTGATATGTACCAATAGGTACAGTCCGGGAAAATTGCGGTACTCCGTTGACAATGATGGCTATTTCTGTGCTGTCAAACTCGATGTCAACTAACACTGCTGCTTCTTTTGGCCCCAATTCGCGCAAATGGCGATCGCGAATTGTCCGAATCAGCGCAAAACTGCTAATCTCTAAAACATCGATTTGCAATCCTGCCTGCTCAAACGTACTAATATATGTATCTGTCACCTCTTTACGGGTGGCAACTAATAGTACCTGTACTTTTTCGATGCCATCTTCATCTATAAAATAGTTAAGTTTTTGATAATCTACATCAGCTTCTTCACGAGGATAAGGTAAATACAAACCTGCTTCATGGTTTAACACCATCTCTCGCAGTTCTTTATCATCTAACTCGGCTGGTACAGGTATGAGACGCACAATCGCATCTCGTCCTGGTACACCAGTCGCCACACTAGAGACCTTGATTTTACTCTCAGCCAGACCTTGCTGGATTAATTGCGCCATTGCTGGGGGGTCGGTAATTTGACCATCAGTCACAACGCCTTCTGGAACTGCTACCGATGTCAAGGATTCTAGTTTCAAGCTTTGGCGCTGCTTGCGTAGCTGAACTATATTCACCCGTTCTGGTGCAAGTTCAATACCCACCCCTTTATTAGATTTACCAAATAGACTATTGAAGCTTTTCACCACAGTTGTACCCACTGGACTGCTAAATTGAAAATCTAAACGACACTAAAGAATGGTCTTGGTACTAGGTAATTTATTTAGCCTATAATCTCGACAATTCTGCATAAGCTTTTTACTTTCATCAAGCGTAAAAATACTGGGAAGATGATGCAATTGCGAAAATTTAAACAACTGGCTGCTTGGGTACTAATTGGCTTATTGACCAGTTGGATGGTAAGTTGTAGCACCGGAAACGTTGGCACAGGTACAAAACAAACTGCTTCAGGAGCAGCAACTATTGAGTTCTGGACTATGCAACTCCAACCTCAATTTACCGATTACTTCCAAAGCCTGATTACTAATTTTGAGTCGCACAATTCTGGTATAAAGGTTAACTGGGTCGATATACCTTGGGCAGCTATGGAGAACAAAATTTTAACAGCTGTCTCAGCAAAAACGCCACCTGATGTTGTTAACCTCAATCCCGATTTTGCTTCCCAACTTGCTGGTCGAAATGCCTGGTTGAATCTGGATACCAAAGTCCCAAATGAAGTCCGTTCCTCCTATCTACCGAATATCTGGAAAGCAAGCACGCTGAATGGCCAGAGTTTTGGTATTCCCTGGTACCTGACCACACGGCTAACCATTTATAACACTGATTTATTAAAACAGGCAGGTATCACAAAAGTACCTGCTACCTACGGAGAATTAGCACAAGCAGCGCAACAAATTAAAGATAAGACTGGCAAATATGCATTTTTTGTGACTGTTGTACCGCAAGATTCTGGTGAGGTGATGGAATCGTTGGTGCAAATGGGTGTGACTCTAGTGGATACTGGGGGGAAAGCAGCTTTTAATTCTCCCCAAGGGAAAGCAGCGTTTCAGTACTGGGTAGATTTGTATAAAAAAGGCTTACTACCAAAAGAGGTGTTGACGCAAGGACATCGCCACGCCATTGATTTATACCAAGCTGGAGAGACCGCATTTTTAGCTTCAGGGCCAGAGTTTCTCAAAACGATCGCCAATAATGCCCCAAAAATTGCTCAAACTTCGGCGATCGCACCTCAACTTACAGGTGACACAGGTAAGAAAAATGTCGCTGTTATGAACATAGTTATTCCCCGTGAAACCAAACACCCAGATGCAGCTGTGAAATTTGCTTTATTTGTGACTAATGACGAAAACCAGCTAGCTTTTGCGAAAGCTGCTAATGTCTTACCATCTACAGTTAAAGCCCTGTCTGACAGCTACTTTAAAGATGTTCCAGCCGATGCTTCAACAGTGGAAAAAGCGCGAGTTATTACTGCCAAACAACTACAACAAGCAGAAATACTAACCCCAACTTTAAAAGATTTCAATAAATTACAAAAGGCAATTTATGAAAATTTGCAAGCAGCTATGCTAGGAGAAAAAACTGTAGATCAAGCCGTAGAAGATGCGGCGCAAGAGTGGAATAATCGCGCATAACAAATATGCAAAGGAACAGGGAATTTTTTCTCTGTTCCTGATAATTATTACTGGAATTTAGACTGTCAAATGAGAATCAAAAGCTTTATTCCCCCTCAGACTGGAAGTCTGGGACTATACAAACAAAGCCTGCCGACCCAGGCTAGTTAGACGCATCTTCATACAGAAATGGTATCTATCAGTAGAGTTAATCTCCAATCAACTCTACTGCATCTCGTCCATCCCAATCTTGTAAGTAAACTTTTACAACCTCTTCTTTAGCAGTAGGTAGCTGCTTGCCAATAAAATCTGGGTGAATTGGTAACTCTCGATGACCCCTATCAACTAGCACAGCTAAACGAATCACTTCTGGTCTACCATACTCTGTGACGGCATTCAAAGCAGCGCGAATCGTCCTGCCTTTGAAAATCACATCATCTACCAATACAACAGTTTTGCCTGTAAGGTCAAAAGGAATATCTGATTTTGCTGGAGTCCGCAACCCTATTTGATCGAGATCATCCCGATAAAATGTAATATCTAATGCGCCTACTGCTACAGATACACCTTCGAGTACCTCTATCTGACGGGACAATAATTCGGCTAATAGCGCCCCCCTTGTGTAAATACCGAGAAGTACTAGTTGGGATAAATCACGCGTTCTTTCCACAATCTGAGAAGCAAGGCGAGTTACAGTGCGACGGAGGTCTTCTGATGAGAGAATTTCAACTATTTTGGCAGACATAGTTATAGACAGATATCCCTGAGTGATGAGTTAGGAGTTTTAACTTCTAACTTTATATTTATCATTACCTGTTTAAGAGTATTAATAATATAGCGATCGCTATTCCCAACCATAGCCAAAAGCAATATCGAGTTAATTGCAAAGCAGTTTGAATATGAGTTGGTTTGATGGGATAAATAGCATCTCCTAAGAGTGGTTTTTGTTTAGCTACACCACGATACCAATTTGTCCCCCCCATCTGCACGTCCAAAATAGCAGCATAAGCACATTCACTCCAGCCAGAGTTGGGACTAGGGTCAGCGACTGCATCCCGTCTACAAATTCGCCAAACATGCCAAGGTCTACCAGATAAAAGTGCCAAAGTGATGACCGTAAAGCGACAAGGTAGCCAAGTCAAGCAATCTTCCAACTTGGCGCTGAACCATCCTAAATAAGTGTAGGGTGCTTCTCGATAACCCACCATTGAATCAAGAGTACTACTGGCTTTGTATGCCAAAGCTAAAGGAGCAACTCCTACACTTGGTACACAAGCACCAACAATTGCATAAAAAAGTGGAGCCATGACCCCATCGGTAGCATTTTCTGTGACTGTTTCTAAAACAGCCCGCAAAATTTCTGGTTCTGAGAGGTTTTGGGTATCTCGACCTACGTAATTACTTAAAATATTACGGCTCTCTTGCAAATCTCCTGTTGTTAAAGGTTGTAAAACAGCTGCTGCTGCTGTTCGCAAACTTCTAAAAGCAAAACAACTAGCGAGGAGAATACTTTCTAAAGCAATTCCCAACAGCGGATGCAACCATCTGGCAGTTTTAATTATTAACCAGCCTACACAGCTGCTACCAATAATTAAAATCATACTTAGTAAAATTCCAGCCAGGCGTTGTGTTAAGTGATTTTGACACAATTGCAGAGAAAATTTTGTCAGGTGAGAAATTACCCATCCCATAACTTGCACTGGATGAGGCCAACCCCAAGGATCACCAATTAAATAATCTAAAATTGCAGCGACGATCAAAACATAGATATTGTTAGTCATTAGGTGATTTCTGATGAAAAAAATACCTATGTTGACGAGTTTCGACTTCGCTCAACTCTCGACCAATCAGTTGGTTGAGCGAAGTCGAAACCAACGGCTATGATAATTTTATTACTAGAATTCACATTAGTTAATAGTCAGTGGGAAAATTAACAACTGACAACTGACCATTTTTAAATTACAAAACTAGCTTCTTCCCCAAGTGAAGCTTGCCAGCTACGAGCATCGTAATAAAGATCTGCCAAAGTAATACTGTACAAAGCTTCTTTAAGTTTTTGGTTGAGTCTTTGCCAAAGGGTAAATGTCACCCAATCTTCAGTTTGTGCTGGTGTGGGAGTGTGATGAGGTAAGTTAGTGATGGTTTCGCCCACTGCCTCTAAAATTTGCCCTATAGAAATTTGTACAGGCTCTTGTGCTAGTTTGTATCCGCCAACGCTACCGCGAATTGATTTTACTAACCCAGCACGACGCATTTCTATTAGCAATTTTTCTAGGTAAGGAGCTGGAATATTTTGGCGAAGTGCGATCGCTCTTACAGATACAGGGCCATAACTGGGCTGTAAGCTCAAATCTAACAACGCTTTTACACTATAGTGTCCTCTGGTAGTTAGTTTCATTTACTCAATAATCAATAATCAGCAGTCAAAAACCTTTAAATTCTTGACTATTTACTAAAAATCAGGTTTGTTTATCGTTTTGTGCTTCGATTATCAAGCTGACCAATTAATAAAAAGGTTGTGGGGTATGGGGTTTAGGGTGTAGGGGAATCTCCACAAATGAGTTTAGGGGATTTGAGCAAGGAAGAAATTTTGTTTTCTCCATTAATAAAATTAAGGGGCTTGAAACCATAAGGGTGTAGAGTCGGGTGCGCTCCAAAAAATATTTCTGACTCTATCCCTACACCCCACACCCTACCCCCTATACCCTAGTTTTTGTAAATGACCTTTTGAGCGTTACTACTTTAAAAAACTTAAACAAATATAGTTTAGCAGTAATTCACAAACTATATATAGTTATCAGCAGTTTCTAAAAATATATTAATTGGCAATATTGTAAATTGTGCAAAAATTTCGTCTATGAGTGTAATATACTTGGCTAGACGGAGATAAAAACTAAAGGATTCTGTTCCTAATAGCTCAACGTCAGTTAAAATAAAATCGATTCAACGACTTCAACCATTCATTTTCGACCTAAGTTGATGCCTAAACAGAAAAAAATTGAACCCCTAGTCGGGGAAGAACTGCTCAAAAAAGTTAAAGAGCTAGAGAACGAGAGCAAAGAAGACAAAGCTAAGAAGTGCGGCTACTATACCGTTACCAAAAATGGTATAGAGCGTGTCAATATGATGAAATTCTTAAATGCTTTAATTGATGCCGAAGGCATTCAATTAGACAGCGCACCCAATGCCAACGGGCGTGGTGGACGCAGTGCTAGCTATAGAATTAGTGTGCAATCGAATGGTAATTTATTGATAGGTTCAGCTTATACAAAACAGATGAATCTTAAACCAGGAGATGAGTTTCTCATCACTTTGGGTAAAAAGCACATTCGTCTAAGGCAAGTAGACGCAGACGATAAAGAAGGTATTGAAGCCGAAGAAGCTACAGCTTAGTTATTTGTCATCTGTCATCTGTTGATCTGTTCCACTGCTTGTTTAACATTTAGTCTTGAGTCAGTTGTTGGTTGTCAGTTGGTTATTTTTTCCACTGACCATTAACCACTGACAATTGACTAATGACCATTGACTACATTTGTGGTAGATCGCACTGGTAAATAGTGGTAAAGTGTCTTACGCGTTACTGCCAAGTTGCACGTTAATGTAATTTGCTCTCGTTCTAATAAACCTAAAATGTGTTCATGGTTGTCTCGTGCTACCACAGGTAACTGATGCAGGCCTCGTAAAGCCATGCGGTCTATAGTAAAATAATGCGGTAGTTGCGAGTTAATTCAAACAAACAGCATTAAAATAGTCGTTAACGGCGCTCTAAAACTAGAAGCTAAAACTGCTGCCATACCCACCATTGCATAAGCTGGAGGTGCTGCCATTTGTTCACTAATTGCTGGGACTAAAAACACTAAAATTTTGGCATAAATCGCACCCATTAAATTTTCCAGCATAAAGTGGTTAATCATCTCAATCAAATAATGAAACGTGACCACACCCATACCAGTACTACCGCCAATTAACACGGCTAAAAATAGCACAACGGTTTCTGGAGATAATTGAAAACGGTTAATCAGGAGTGTTAGGCAAGCAGAAGGTGCAGGAAAGGCAGGTTGTTCGGTTACCTTCCTGAGATCGGTGAAAGGCAAGAGAGTCATTGAGAGGTGGGGTAAATGTCAGAAATTAAATTTTTATCTGTTACTTCTCATTTTGAGATATTATTTATCAACCAGACAAGTTTGAAAAATGAATTTAGATTGATACATAGTCCATGTTGTTTTGTATAATCTTGAGTTCGGTACATATCTAGCCATAATGTACTCAAAATTATTACCGAATTATCTCATGTTGCCAGTTATTGAAACTATTGCTTTACGTCAAATGGCTTCGGGCGATCGCTTGTCTTTGCAAGTTTACAAGTTCATTGGCGCTCAAACTGGTAAAAAAGTTTATATTCAATCTAATTTGCATGGTGCAGAAATTGTTGGTAATACTGTCATTTACCAACTAATCGAGTTTTTACTATCACTGGATGACACTTATTTAGCTGGTGAAATTTGGTTAGTTCCTGTTTGTAATCCTATGGGAATTAATGAACGCGCTCAGCATTTTTCACCGGGACGATTTTGTGCTTACGAAGCTAAAGACTGGAACCGCATTTTTTGGGACTACGAGAAAGAAGCTGATAGTTTAGTAGCTTTTGCTAAATCTCAACTTCACGATCATCAGGAGACCGTCCGCCAAAATTATCTAACTATAATTAAAGAGAAATTTGCCAAACTTTTAAAGGAAATTAATTCTCCAAGTAGCGTTCCTTATACTGAACATTTTCGCTACCAACTACAAAACCTTAGTTTAGATGCAGACTACTTGATAGATTTACACAGTTCTACAAATCAAGGTTTAGATTACCTTTATTACTTCCAAAATCGAGAAGAAAGTGCAAAATACTTTCTACTAGATTTCGGAATTTTACTTGATAAATATGATGGAGATGCTTTTGATGAGGCTTTTATCAAACCTTGGTTAGCTTTGGAAAGTTATTTTCAACAGCTAGGCAGAGACATCAGATTTGATATAGAAGCTTGGACGCTTGAACTGGGTGCAGGAATGCAGATAAATCCTGATTCTGTTGCTAAAGGTGTACGGGGTATAAAAAATTATTTAGCACAAAAAGATGTACTGCAAATCCCTGACTGGATTCACCACAAAAGTAGCCATAAAATGACTTTTGCTGCAAGTAGTAAAAGAAAGAAATATTATGCGATCGCAGGTGGTATGATTCAGGCTAGAGTCGAACTAGGTAGTGTAGTCCAAGCTGGAGATAGACTATATCAAATTCTGAGTTTTAATAAAGAAAGTAAATTACCTACTGTTATAGATATTTTTGCTGAACAAGGTGGATTAGTTTATGATACATCGACTAATCAAGCAGTAAATCAAGGTGAGTTTGTTCTAGGAATTATTTAGTAGATGAGACGCAAAGAAGATGCCCGCACTACAATAATTTTATGTTTTCGTATTATACAATTTAGTTAGCTGCATATCAGCTTATAAAAATAGCTAATCAGAACTAGTAAGTGAAAAAAAATAAATTATTATTATCCTGCTCTACCAAGTAATGATCTGTGTTTATTTGCATCAATTGGTAGTTTAAAATCCAGACATTATTCTAGTTAAGCAATAAATACTTATACTAAGTAAGGAGCTTTTAGCAAACAACAATTTCAAGAAAATGCGCTATACTTGGTTATGAATTATATAATTGTCACAACTATAATCTACAAAATATGACTGTGGAGCCAAAGGTGAATAGTATTGATAATTACGCCTTCTCTTTTTCACGAGAAGTATCGATTCCCCAGGCTCCTCCTGAGTTTAAATCGGGTTTTATCGGCATTATCGGTCGTCCCAATGTCGGTAAATCTACGTTAATGAATCAATTAATCGGACAAAAAATTGCTATTACCTCACCAGTAGCACAAACTACACGCAATCGTCTGCGAGGAATTTTAACTACACCAGAGGCACAGTTAATTTTTGTAGATACCCCAGGGATTCATAAACCCCATCATCAATTGGGGGAAGTACTGGTGAAAAATGCCAAAATAGCGATTGAATCGGTAGATGTGGTGTTGTTTGTCGTAGATGGAACAGTAGCCTGTGGAACAGGCGATCGCTATATTGCCGATTTGCTGATTCGTAGCCAAACACCAGTAATTTTGGGTTTGAATAAAATCGATCAACAACCACCAGATTCTCAATTCATTGATGATAGTTATCAGCACTTAGCTACACCATTAAAGTGGCCAATGATAAAATTTTCTGCCAAAACTAGTGCAGGACTGCCACAACTGCAAGACTTATTAATTGAACGTTTAGAAACTGGGCCGTTATATTATCCGCCAGACTTAGTAACCGACCAACCAGAACGCTTTATTATGGGCGAATTGATCCGCGAACAGATTTTATTATTGACGCGCGAAGAAGTGCCTCATTCAGTAGCGATCGCCATTGATCAAGTAGAAGAAACACCAACTATTACCCGTGTACTTGCTTCCATCCACGTCGAGAGAGATTCCCAAAAAGGGATTTTAATTGGCAAAGGTGGCTCAATGCTTAAAGCCATTGGTAGCGCCGCCCGTGAACAAATTCAAAAGCTAATTTCTGGCAAAGTCTACTTAGAACTATTTGTTAAAGTGCAACCAAAATGGCGACATTCTCGCATCAGGTTGGCAGAATTGGGCTATCGTGTCGAAGAATAAAAAAGTTAGTTTATTAGTTTAGGGTCAAAAGTCAAGAACATAGGATTTGACTTTTGACTTCATCCTTCATCCTTCATACTATTAAATGTCTCCAGATACCAGCCATCCTTTAAATCTGCCAACAGATGCTCCATTGCGGGTATTGATTGTTGAAGATGATCCAATGATGCAGCTAGGATTAGAACAGTCATTGATGGCTCACCCGCAGTTAGAGATTGTAGGACAAGCAGAAGATGGTTATTTGGGTGTGCAAGCAGCACTAAAATTAAAACCTGATTTGGTAGTGATGGATATTGGCTTACCGCGACTTGATGGTATTGCGGCGACCCAGCAGATTAAAGCTGCACTTCCAGAAACTCATGTAGTGATGCTAACATCTCACCAAACGGAGACAGAAATTATTGCTGCACTTTCTAGCGGTGCAGATGCATACTGTATCAAAGGTGCGAGTGTAGAGCGATTGCTAAGTGCGATCGCCGCCGCCGTTGATGGTGCAGCTTACCTTGATCCCCAGATTGCGCGGCGAGTGATTGACAATCTCAAACCCCCTCCAGTTAAGGGAAATACTGGAAACTTATCTGGACGCGAGTTAGAAGTGTTGAAACTCATGGTTGATGGATTGAGCAATCCTGAGATTGCCGAAAAACTCTACCTCAGTCCCAACACTGTCAAAACTCACGTCCGAGGAATTATGAACAAACTAGCAGTAGACGATCGCGTTCAAGCAGCAGTTGTGGCACTGCGTTCAGGTTTGGTTTAATGTTGATGCACTCGCTCCAGTAACCATAGAGAAGCAGCAGTACCTACAAAGTGAGCAGCAATACCATTGACATTCGCTACTTCTACGAACACATCTAGCGCTCGAATAATTTTGTAAGGGTCAGTAATCGCTACACCTGGGGGTTGGGAGATCGATTTTGCTACTAGTACTCCCAGGGTTGAGCCAGCACCTAATAAAGTTAATAACATTCCTACTAAACCCACCATGATTGCCAGTCGTATCGCTGCGATCGTATCTGCCTTACTGGGATGCAGAGAAGGGTTAGGATTATCTAATCGCTTACCTAAGCGAGTGTAACTAAAATTTAAATATACACTGAATAACAGTACTAAAATTCCACATACAGCCCAAAATATACCAACTCCCAGCCCTGCATTCGGTTGACTGGAAAACTCGCGACCAGTAGAAACAAATAACAAAACTAAGCCTGAAACCACAGCTAGTGCTAATTGCATCCAAAAGACAATCCAGCCTGTAAAGCGAATAGTATTAGCAATTCCATGAACTGATGGTGGTACAAGTGGTTTCGCTTCTGACTCAGCTTGCATATTATTTTCCATCTGACTGAACATTTATCCCTACCTTAAAATCATATTTCCATTAGCTTGCCGTCTGCCCCCACCTACAGAAAGAATTTTCTGATCTTGAGGAATAGATTACCTCCATTTGCGATAACTTTTGGGTTGGTCGAATACTAGCAATTGGAGTTAAATATTACCGACTGACCCTAGTTATCAAACTCAGGGATGATGAGCTTTTAGCAATTAAATTGACAAAATTCCTCTATAAAGAGTGATATTTAAGCGATAGGTAGCGATCAGTAAAGCATAAGGGGCAGCATGATTCAATCTTGGGTGGTAATTGGGGGTGTAGCTTTCTTGGTTGCTTTGGCAGCTAACTTGATTACACCAAGCGATCGCAAGTGGTTCAAACGCTTACAAAGACCCAGATGGCTAACTTTTGAAGCCGCAATTCCCGTCATTTGGACTGTAATTTTTATTTGTGGTGCTTGGTCAGCTTATATTGTTTGGGAACACGACCCAGGAAGCACTACAACGTGGTTAATCATGGGTTTATATCTGCTTTTAGAAATTGTCACCATTGCTTACACCCCTGTCATGTTCAGGCTTCGCAGTCTGAAAGCGGGTACAATTCTCGGTGGTACAGGTTTGATCATCGGTATTTTGCTGACACTTGCAGTCTTAACTATTTCTGGTTGGGCAGCACTGTTATTAGTTCCTTATTTATTGTGGAGTCCCATTGGTACATATACCACTTGGCAGATGATGAGTCTCAATCCTGAAGATGTCTGAGATTCCAACCAGCGACTGATTAAACCCACGCCCTTCAATTGTCAGACTTGCAGTATAAAACTAAGGGTGCAAGTATGATTACATCTGAGATGATGATTGGGGCTGTAACTTTTTTCGTTGCGATCGCTAGTTTTTTCATCACGCCCCGCGATGTCAAATGGTTTGCTCAGTTGAGTCGCCCCCAATGGCTAGTTTTCGAGCCAATTATCCCGCTGATCTGGACTGTAATCTTTATTTGTGGTGCTGCTTCAGCTAATATGGTCTGGCAAAAAAATCCCGGAGGCGTAATTACTTGGCTACTGATGGGTTTATACCTATTGGTAGAAATAATCACCGTCGCATACATACCTCTCATGTTGAGGTTCCGCAGCCTCAAAGCAGGAGAAATGATTGGGCTAACGGGATTAATTACAGCTATTGTTCTTGCCATCTGCATTTTACCAATTTCCAAACTAGCGGCGCTATTACTTATCCCTTATCTGGTTTGGAGTCCCGTTGGTGCATATACTACCGAAGAATTAAGGCAGTTAAATCCTGAAGATGCGTAGTGAAAGATGAGCGATTTAACTAAGTTTAGATCCCCAACTTCTGCAAAGTCGGGGATCTAATTTTTGATTTTTATTTATTGCTCTATACCTTAAGACTAATATATCTTCCAATTTATTAGTCAAATTATTAGTCAAAATTATCCGTAAGATAGTTTTATTTTCTATGCTGTAACGTCTAATTTAAGAAAAAGCATTATTCATATCAATCATGATTTGAACACAAAAATGCGGCTAGGTTAGAAATCAGTAAAACTAAATTTTTAAGTCTTGTTCTTAAAGACTAATTTTGTTATCAAAGTATTTCATTTATCCAGCAGTATCTCGAAAAAATATGCCTAATCTATCAGGAAAACACATTTCTTACTGGATTGATTCGACACCCACAACTAATTTTTCACCACTTAGCAATAATCTATCTGTGGATGTAGCAATTGTTGGCGCAGGTATTGCGGGAATCACTGCTGCAACATTACTTAAACGCGCAGGTAAAACTGTTGCGGTAATTGAATCGCAACAAATATCTACTGGTGTTAGCGGTCATACTACAGCCAAAATTACCTCACTTCACCAATTAATTTATGCAGATTTAATTAAAAATCATGGTGAAGAAAAGGCACGTATATATGCACAGTCAAACCAAGCAGCACTACAATTCGTTGCTAAAACGGTTGCAGAAGAACAAATTGACTGTGACTTTAGTCGTCAAAGTGCCTATACTTTTGCAGAGACTGAAGATAATCTCAAAGACATTGAAAAAGAGGTAGAAGCAGCACTAAAACTAGGACTACCCGCAACATTTGTGCGTGAAACTTCTCTACCTTTCCCTATTGCTGGTGCTGTTAAATTTGACAACCAAGCACAATTTCACTCTCGCAAATACCTGTTACATCTGATCAAACAAATTCCTGGTAATGGAAGTTATGTATTTGAAAATACAAGAGTAGAGAAGGTAGAGGAAAATAATCTTTGCCAAGTCATTACCAACAAGGGAATTATTCAGGCACAGGATGTCATAGTTGCAACTAATATCCCCATTACCGATGAGGGATTGTTCTTTGCTAAAACTTACCCCAAACGTTCTTATATTATTGGTGCGCGGATTACAGAGGACAAAGCACCTCAAGGAATGTACATAGGAACAGGGGAAAAATACTATTCTATTCGTACTACTCCTGATCAGGATGGATTATTGTTACTTGTTGGTGGCGGTGGTCATAAAGTGGGAATGGTGGAAAATACTGAAGAAAAATATCTAGATTTAGAAAATTATGCCCGTTCTCGCTTTGGTGTTGATTCCATCGACTATCGTTGGTCTACTCAAGACTTTGTATCTTTTGATAAGATACCCTATATAGGAAAATTAACTCCTTTAAGCAAGCATACCTTTGTAGCAACCGGGTTTAGTCTGTGGGGAATGACTAAAGGAACCCTATCTGGAATGATACTTGCAGACAATATTTTAGGTATTGAAAATCCCGCGGCTGATTTATACGATGCAACCCGCGCCACTCCTTTTGTCAGTCCCCAAGGTATAAAGCAAAACTTGGAAGTCGGCACTCGTTGGGTAGGCGATCGCCTCAAGGGATTAAATAAATCTCTGGTAGATGTGGCGATCGGTGAAGGACAAATAGTCACTGTTGATCGTGAGAAGGTAGCCGCTTACCGAGATGAAACAGGAGAAATACACGCTGTTTCTGCGGTGTGTCCTCACTTGGGTTGTGTTGTGGCTTGGAACAGTGGCGAGAAAAGTTGGGACTGTCCCTGTCATGGTTCGCGTTTTAGTTGCAATGGAGAAATTTTGCATGGACCGACAGTGAAAAATTTAAAGAAATTCTAGAGTAAAGCAATACTCAACCAGACCCGCAAGGAGTCCCACACCGTAATCTGATTCGGTGTTGGGAGGAATTGCGGGTTT